>JAGASI010000025.1 GCA_017621845.1 Muribaculaceae bacterium | reverse complement strand
CGCGTTGTGATTAACTGCAAGCTTCGGGCCGCCGGCCCTGCGCATGCAGTTAATCACAACGCGGGCCACCGGCCCTGCGCATCTTAATTCAGAATTATTCATCACTGACAGGCTTCGTCACGAGCCTATTGAACGGCTATAACTGTGGCCTTTCATGCCTATCACATTATTTTATAGCCTTCTTGCACGCTGACCCCTACCAACAGCTCCTGTACGCTGACCCGTATTTACACACGATAGCCGCTGACTATAGACCCAAAATAAAAACCCCGGAGTAGGGCGCTCCGGGGGGTAACAATACTTGAAGATGATTCAATGTTATTTCACTTTCAGGATTTCTATCAAAATTTTATATTTTAGGATTTTAGATTTCTTTTTGTTTGTTAAGTGTATATTTACTTAAACCAATGCAAAGGTATGGCTTAATTCACGTCTAATTTAATTTAACATGTTAATTAATCTAAAATAATATTCTCAAAACTTAAAATATCACCCCTCTTGTATTTTATTAACATTTAGACACATTATATTAGCCATTTTAACACAGTAAAAATGGCTAAGTCTACACATCATGCCAACAATCCCGCTTCTACAACATCCTGAGTACTGCCAGTGACGAAGGGGTGGGCAAAGGTGCATAATGGTGATTGAAGTACTGCAGCATAATATCGAGAGCTCGGGCTCGACCGAGACGTGTGAGACGCAGGTGGCCGAGGCTTACGACCGAGGCAGTGTTATTGACACATCGAGAGGCGAGGTCAAGCAACATTCTCATCATGTGGGCATCGCGGGGATCAAGAAAATGGCCATGTAAGGGAGGCGTGGTCATAAAACACCCCTCGATAAGATCAAACGACATGCCACGTCGCCACGTCGCCACGTCGGGAGCGATACCCAAGACCCGGCCCAAGACAGCAAGATAGTATAGATGAAAATTGGCGAGAGCACGACCCTCGGCCTTGTTAAGCTGGAGGATAAGTCGGGCGATAATATCCCACAACACGGCATCAGGAGCACCCTCACGCAGTATCGACCCCGTGACCTCGGCCAGAAACATAGCTACGGCAGCATGTACCGGGCCGGTGGCAAGCGAGGAGTTGACAGCTATGGGTCTGAGGTCTTTAACACGTGACAACTCCTGTCCGGGACGCATATCGGCTTCACACTCAAACAATGCCAGTGCGCCGGTCAAGGCACGCCGACGCCGACTCTCGGCACCGTTACCCGATGGCATGATAAGGCTCACACGGCCCTGTTCACGGCTCCAGGCCGTGAGGATTGACGTGCAATCGTTATGTCTGATGGTCCTGAGGGCCACACAGTGAAGGGTTGTGTACATGGGTAGCTACTATTCACTAATATAAAATGAGGGGCAGGTTCTAAGAACCTCCCCCCCGGTATTTTAAGAGCCTGTCCCTTAATATCTATAGATAGCGGTAAAATCGTCGATACAGAAGTAGGCCGGATTATTCATGCCCCACTGACCGGTATCGGTCGATGACATCTGGAAATACAATACATTACATTCGCCAAGGGAAGTCAGGTCGACCTTTTCCCAAGTGTCAAGTATCTTACCATCTTTGGCAAGGTAGACATCTATTTCGCCGGTTTTGACATATCCATTCAGGCCGATAATAGTAAGTTTACACCAATCTTCGGCAGTAAATTTTTTATTGAATGACGAGCCGTTAAGCATGGCATAATAAGACCATGTGGTGTTGGTGACATAGATAGACTGAGGCAGGAAAGTCTGGGTCGAGGCAGTGCCGAGGCCACAGGTTACAGGCTCGGGGATACCGTTTTTGGACTCATTGACATCCCAGAAGCCCACAATATATCCCGGGGTCATGCCGGCGCCCTTACCGGTGATAGCAGTCCATTGGTGGGCCATCCAGTCACCGTCGCTGTAATCCTTGGTGTCGGCCGACTCCGAGGGGCAAAATCCCATCCAAGACTTATATGTCACGCCATCATACACTGTTTCAGTTGCTTTATGGGTAAGCTGGAGGTCGGGCTTCCAATATGAGTTACCGACACCGGTATTATATACCTGGTTCCAATATCCATCATCGGTGAGGTCAGAGGCAGCGACACTGAAGCTATAGGTAACCGAAGCAATCTGGTCGGGTTCATCTTTGTCGTTACAAGAAGTAAATACCATTAGGCCCGCAGACAGACCAAGCAGTAATGACTTGATTTTCATAATAATATATAAATTAAATAGTGAATAATGATTAACTTTACAACAGGGAGAATACTGAATGACAAAGGTAAACATTTTTTTCTTAAAAAACTTTGAATAGTTTTTATTAACTTTGGGGATAAAATAAGAGGTTGCTTAAAAAAAATTGTAAACAATCTCTAAATAGTAATAAAAATCTAAAGACAATGACATTTGCCAATAAATGCTATGACGTGTTTGAACAATCGACCGTCGACTACCACGTGGGAGATCACGTTGACACAGAGATAAACAATCCCTATGCCGACGGCACCATCGAGCACACCCTCTATGCCAAGAACTGGATAGACGCTGTGCAATGGCATCTTGAAGATATCATCCGCGATCCGGCTATAGACCCCGTCGAAGCCCTGGCTCTGAAACGGCGCATTGACCGGTCCAACCAAGACCGCACCGATATGGTCGAAGAGCTGGACACCTATTTTCGCGGTAAATATGCCTCAGTGACACCGTCCTGTGACGCCACCATCAATACCGAGTCACCGGCTTGGGCGCTTGACCGCCTGTCAATACTGGCCCTCAAGATTTATCACATGCAAGCCGAGGTAAGCCGTGCCGACGCCTCGGCCGAGCACCGTGCCAAATGTGCAGGACGCCTCGACATCCTCACACAGCAACGTGCCGACCTCACTACAGCTATCGACCAACTTCTTGACGATATCGCCGTCGGTCGCAAGTATATGAAGGTATATCGTCAGATGAAGATGTATAACGATCCCGACACCAACCCCATCCTGTATGCCAACGGTGAACAGCCACGATAACCAACCCACCAACCCCATAGTGCAGGCCATCATAGAGCCTGACACCGATGACCGGTCGATGGAGGATATTGTATTGGCCGTAGCGAGGTTTTCGGCCCTGGGAGACGTTGTCATGACAGTACCCGTGGTGTACAGTCTGTGTCACAACTATCCCCGGCTAAGGGTAGTGATGGTGACCCGTCCGTCGTTGACACGCGTCTTTGTCAACCCACCCACCAATCTCACGGTCGCGGGTGTCGATGTCGATGGCAAGTATAAAGGCATCCAAGGCCTGCGTCAACTCTCACGCGACCTCATCGCCGACTATGGCATCACCGACTATGTTGATATTCACGACGTGCTGCGTAGCAAGACCTTGGGCATGTTGCTCAGGCTTCGCGGCGTACATGTCACCACCATGGTCAAGGACCGTCGCGGACGCCGAGAGCTGACCCGCCGTCAAGGGAAAGTGATGGTGCCACAGATGGGAGCGCGCGCCCGCTACCGGTTGACCCTCGAGCGTGCCGGATTTAAAGTGACACGCTGCTTTGAAGGGCTATATGACGGACATGCCCGTGCCGACCTGTCCAAGGTCGAGAGCATACTCGGACCTCTCAAAAACGGCCCTCTGATAGGAATTGCCCCATTTGCCGCACACCCCGGCAAAATTTACCCTCCCGACAAGATGCTTGCGGTTATCGACCACCTGATAAACAACACCTATGCCCACATCTATCTGTTTGGAGGTGGCAAACACGAGGAAGAAGTGTTCAGCAACTGGTCACGCCGCTATCCCGACCGCATCACCTCGGTGGCCGGTCGACGACTCGGTCTTGACGGCGAGCTCTCACTGATCAACCATCTCGACGTAATGCTGGCCATGGACTCGGGCAACATGCACCTGGCGGCCATCGCCGGCACCCGCACACTGTCGATATGGGGAGCGACCCACCCCTACTGTGGCTTCGTGGCATGGCGACATCATCCCGACGATATCATACAAGTGACCATGCCTTGCCGACCATGCTCGACATTCGGTGACAAGCCCTGCTACCGTGGCGATATGGCCTGCATGAACTCCATCACTCCCGAGCTCGTCGCCTCCAGGGTTATGAGCGCCATAGCTAAGTGAAAATAATGTAAGATAAACGAGAATATTACAAGCTGTCGGCCAGGGCATGTCGAGAACATGACACGACCGATTTCCAATTTCCAAAACCCAATTTCCACAGTCCCTTGTCTGACCAATTTGACATACGTCGCCCCGACAGCGACCAAGATTATGAACGGGCATTGAGGCCAAGTCATTTTGACGCCTTCAACGGCCAAGAGAAGATTGTCGAGAACCTCAAGGTTTTTGTCCAGGCCGCCCGTATGCGAGGAGAGGCTCTCGACCACATATTGTTGTTCGGGCCACCGGGCCTGGGCAAGACTACGCTCTCGGGCATCATCGCCAACGAGTTGGGCGTGGGCATGAAGATTACATCGGGGCCTGTACTCGACAAGCCCGGCGACCTGGCCGGCATACTCACCACTCTCGAGCCCAACGATGTACTGTTTATCGATGAGATTCACCGTCTCAGCCCCGTGGTCGAGGAATACCTATACTCGGCGATGGAGGACTACCGCATAGACATCATGATTGACAAGGGGCCGGGGGCACGGTCGGTACAGCTGACCCTCAATCCATTTACACTCGTTGGAGCCACCACACGCTCAGGACTGCTGACAGCACCACTGAGAGCGCGATTTGGCATACAGTGTCACCTGCAATACTATGACCACAAAATACTCGAGCGCATCTTGAAACGCTCGGCCGCCTTACTGTCGGTATCTATCAGCGATGATGCCGCCCACGAGATAGCCCTGCGCTCACGAGGCACGCCACGTATCGCCAACGCCCTGCTCCGTCGCATGCGCGACTTTGCCCAAGTCAAGGGCAACGGCACCATTGATGCCGCGATTGCCCGCTATGGACTCGAGGCTCTCAATATTGACCGATATGGGCTCGACGAGATTGATAACAAAATCCTGTCAACCATTATCCACAAATTTAACGGCGGCCCCGTAGGCCTCACAACCATAGCCACAGCCATCGGCGAAGACCCCGGCACCGTCGAAGAAGTCTACGAGCCATATCTCATCAAGGAAGGCTTCATCAAGCGCACTCCTCGCGGTCGTGAAGTCACCGACCTGAGCTATACCCACTTGGGGACTACTCGGCCCGATGCTCTCGGCGGCCTCTTTGATTAACTCGCTCGGTTACTATATTACTCGATTAAAACGATTGACGCGATTAAGAGGTTGTTTCTCTCGCCTCAATTGCCAACATCCAATTCCCTATTACCCATGGCAGGAATAAAATCATTAATGAAAGACACGGCCATCTATGGTGCCAGCTCAATCATCGGGCGCTTTCTCAACTGGTGTCTCGTGCCACTATATACCATAATGTTTCCGGTTGCCGAGTATGGCGTGGTTACCTATGTCTACTCAGTGGTGGCCTTGGCACTTGTAATCCTGACCTACGGCATGGAGACCGGCTTTTTCCGCTTTGCCAACCGTGATGACGTCAATGACCCGATGAAAGTATACTCGACATCATTGATTTCGCTTGCCTGGACCTCGACATTATTTATACTGCTGGTAGGCATGTTTCTGAACCCCATCACCGGGTGGATGGAATGTGACGGACACCCATCGTGGGTGATGATGATGGCGGTGTGTGTGGCTGTAGATGCTTTTACCGCATTACCATTCAGCTACCTTAGGTATAAGAAACGTCCCGTGAGATTTGCATCACTCAAGCTCATCAATATCGGTATCAACATCGGTCTCAACCTGGTATTTATCCTCCTGTGTCCGTGGCTGATGAAGACAGCCCCCTATCTTGTAGACAGCTGGTATGACCCGTCAATGGGCATAGGCTATATCTTCCTTGCCAACCTGATAGCATCGCTGACAACTCTGGTGATGCTCATCCCCGAGCTGAGAGGTTTTAAGTGGCGCTTTGACCGCCGGCTATGGCATCGCATGCTCATATACTCGTCACCACTGCTGGTACTGGGCATAGCCGGCATTATGAACCAGACCATAGACAAAATCCTATACCCCTCGTTGGTGAGCGACCCGTCCGAAGCCATGGAAGGGCTCGGCATCTATGGCGCCAACTATAAGATTGCCATCGTGATGGTGATGTTCACCCAAGCGTTCAGATTTGCCTATGAGCCATTTATTTTCGCCCGGGACAAGGCAGCAGGTGAAGACCGCTTGCAGTCCTACCGCGATGCCATGAAGTACTTTGTAATCTTTGGCCTGGTAATATTCCTCGGGGTGATGTATTACCTCGACATTCTTAAGTATTTCATATCGCCCCGCTACTTCTCGGGGCTGAGAGTGGTGCCTGTCATCATGATTGCCGAGTTGATGATGGGGATATGCTTCAACCTGTCGCTGTGGTATAAACTTACCGACAAGACCATGTGGGGCATGTGGCTGACTATCATAGGCTTAGGCGTGACAGTGAGCCTCAATGTGGGGCTTGTCCCAGTGATGGGATATATGGGATGTGCCTGGGCCGCGCTTGGATGCTACACAGTAATGATGCTCCTGAGTTACAAGTTGGGACGCACTCATTACCCCATCGGCTATCCACTCAGACGCATCGGCACTTACTGCCTGATAGCGGCCGTGTTCTATGTCATCGGCTACTATGGCATATCAATGGACAACCTGTGGCTGAAACTCGCCTTGAGGACAGTCCTGTTGCTATGCTTCCTTGGCATTGTCATCGCGCGTGAAGCAATCAAACTCCCCATCAGACGATAACCCCCTGCAGATATCCTTGGTATTATGAAGATTGCATTGATAAATCATAGTGATGTACGTGGCGGGGCCTCAGTGGTGAGCCTGCGGCTGGTCGAGGCTTTAAACGCGGCAGGCGTTGAAGCAACGATGGTTGTAGCTCATAAAGAAGGCTCATCATCGTTGGTGGTCCAGGGCAATCAGTTGAAACGCCGTTTAGCATTTATAGGCGAGCACATCGATATCATGGCCCATAACGGCTGGAACAGGAAGACACTATTTAAAATTTCGACCGGACGGTTTGGTATGGGCCTGTCCGACCACCGGGCCGTGCAAGAGGCCGACATCGTGATATTGGCATGGGTCAATCAAGGCACCCTGTCATTTAAAGAAATTGAGAAACTGCACCGCCGCGGCAAAAAAATAGTGTGGATCATGCATGACCGGTGGAACGGCACCGGTGTGTGCCACCATGTTCCCGAGGAATGTCAGCGTCTGAGTCACGGATGTGGACGATGTACTCTGATAGGAAGAGACTGCGACGTGGACCTTTCCCGTAACGTTTTTCTAAAAAAAGTTGATTTATATAACAACGTCCCCATCACATTTGTGGCAGTGTCCCATTGGCTTGCACGAGAGTGTGAAGCCGTCGGACCGATGGTCAATCAACAGACAATCGTCATCCCCAACGCTTTTCCGTCCCAAAACTATTCACCCATCCCCGAGCAAGGTGTTGGCGACCTGCTACCCGCCGGCCACCGATATGTCATCATGGCCGCCGCGCGTCTTGACGACCCCATCAAAAACCTCCCTCTGGCTATTGCCTCGATGAATTCACTGAATCGCATGGACGTGACATTGGTACTGGTAGGAGACATCAGAGACATATCATTGTTAGAAAAATTAAAAACACCTTATATATATATAGGTCCGGTGGACAACCCTGCAAGGATAGGCCGTCTGATGTCACAGTGTGACGTGGTGTTATCCACATCACGGTTTGAGACATTGCCCACAACCGTTATCGAAGGCATGGCCTCGGGGTGTATCCCGGTGACTACCGGCCACGGTGGACAACACGACATAATCGACGGCGCTCCCGCCGGATTTATAGCCGACCGGGACACCCCCGCGACTATAGCCTCACTGCTGTCCCGGGCTCTCGACACACCGCCATGCCGGCAGGCATTGCACGAGCATATACAAGACCGCTTTAGCGCCAAGGCTGTCGCCAATCAATATATATCACTTTTCAAAAAGTTATTGTCTCATAACTGATATCTTATATATAATATCCCACTCCTCTATCCCTGTCAAGCCGGTAAGGGATAGCATATTTATGCCCACCTGACAGCTGATATTGATAATCCATAACCACTGAAAACCTATTTTTAAGAAAAACCACAACCAAATTTCACATTATACAAACCGACAATTTGACACAACAAAATGCCGCCCGGCCTCAACGACCACTATGATAGCCACCAACCAAGAATAAATAAGACACGCATCATAGCAAAATGACATTTTAATTAAAAATTAATAAAATTACGAAAATTTCATCCCAAAAATTATAACTTTGTAACATACAAAATACACTGAAATAATCACATTGAGCCGATTTAATCACGCGCCCTCTATCGGGTGAATAGATAGGTACAAACATCCCCTATTTTTTAATAATAAATTTTTCTTATGAAATCGACATTCACACGCACGATGCTCGCGATGCTTACCCTTGGATTAGCATCGGGAGCCAATGCCGGTGTACAGCCTCCACACACGCTGAAGGTTACCACCAACTATGACAACGTGGCTCTAAGCTGGCTCTCCCCGACCGCTGACAAAGAGCTCAAGTGGCACTCGGGACGAGACTACAACGGAGACACTTGTCCGGGCGGCGACCCCCAGAAACCAGTATTCACCTGGGTAGCATCAATGTTCACCGCCGACGACCTCATCGACAACATAGGAGACGTTGTCGAGGCCATCTCGGTATTCCACTATCGCCCGGTCGTCTCGGCCAAAGCTATGGTATACTGTGATGACGTGGTTGTAGCCCAAGGCGACTGCAACATGGCCAACTACAAGAAAAACACATGGGAACGTGTCACCCTTGATAAAAAAGTCACTATCGAGGCAGGTCATGAATATAAATTTGTCGTACGCTATGAGGCAGGCTCCAATGTCGACTTTGTAGCCATCAAGGACGAGGCCGCCAACGCCGTGGGACGTGGCGACCTGATGTCAACCGATGGCAAAACCTGGGTGGCCACCGGCGCCGGTGAATACCTCATCACGGCCCATCTTGCCAACACTGCCGACACCGAGGCTGCTTCCTATAACGTGCTTGTAGACGGTGATATAAAAGCTACAGTCACCGATACCGAGTATACTGTAGAAAATATTTCGGGCACTCACACCTATGCCGTAGAGGCCGTCAGCGCCGACGGGTCCAAAGCCTCTACCGTAGCCCGCACCATCTCGACAGCAACCTATGACTCCTACCTCCCGGCACCCAACATCACCGGCAAGAGCGTGTCATACTTTGACGTCAGCCTGAACCTGCGTGCACCCCTGACCGGTGGCAAGACCCTCACCTGGAGCGAGGGTGAACAATCCAACGCTATCGGTGGCACTGCCTCATCCAATACCAAGGTGTGGGTACGCAACATGTTCTCGGCAAGCGACCTCCATGCCTATGGTCCCGATGCCAAGATTACCGCCATCAACATGTACTTTGCCGAGTCGGTGATGTCGGGCGTGACACTGTGGATCATGAAAGACGGCGCACTGGTATATTCCCAGCCTCTGGAGGCCTTTGAAGTCAACACCATTATCGCCAAAGAGTGGAACAAATTCAAGCTCACCACTCCGTTTGCCCTCGAGCCGGGCCATGACTATGCCTATGGCCTGTATGTACTGCACACCGCCAAGAAACACCCCATCAGCGTCGACAGCTCTACAGCTGTCAATGTCAAGGGCAACTCATTCTCGACATCGGCATGCAACAGCAAGGACTTCCTACTGTCCAACCCATCATGGAAAACCCTTGCCTCGGGAGGTATTCCCGGCAACTGGATGTTGTCAGCCGACATCGAGGGCGGACAGACTCTTACCGACGCCATCACATACGATGTCACACGCGACGGCGAGACTATAGCTACAGCCACCACCGACATGACAATCAAAGACACTGTCACCGGACCCGGCCACTACACCTACTGTGTCACCTCTCACGCCGGTGACCGCACCTCGATGGCCGCCGTGACCGAAGTCAACGTCGCCTTGCCTTCCGCTTACTCGGCACCTCTGTTGGAAAACGCCTCCTTTGACAAGGACACCAAGGAATTTGAACTATCCTGGAGCATGGACAAAGAGCTCAGCCACTACGGCGAGGCCACCTATGTCGTAGGCTTTGAAGAAGACATGTCCATGATGTGGGGATCACAGTTCTCGGCCAACGAGCTCCAAGCCTACAAAGGCTCTACCATCAACCAACTTAAGATAGCAATCGGTGACGAAGTCACTGACCTGAGCGTCGGCGTGTACACCGCCAAGGGCGAGCCTCTCAGTGTCGTGAATATCCCTGACGGCACATTGGAACCCGTGAGCTTCTATACCGTACGCCTCGACACCCCCGTCACCATTGACGGTACACAAGACCTCGTCCTGGCCTACAGTGGCACAATCCCTGCCAACAAGAGCTCCATCATCCTCGATGCCGGCCCACTCGTGACCGGTGGCGCACGTGTAAGCTTTACCGGTGGCAAGACCTGGAACAACCTCGGCACCATCAACGCTACCTACAACAACTATAATATCGTCATCTCCGCTATAGCCTCACCTTCCGAGACCGATGAGACCATCACCAAGGTAGCGCCATTGGGCATCCTGTCACGTCAGGCTGCAGTCAAGGCCGACCTCGTCTGGGGTATTGACACCCAGGCTCCCGTCAAGGCTCAGGCCAAGGCTCCAGCCGTTCCTAAAGCCAAGTCATTCAATGTTTACCACAACGGCGAGGTCATAGCCAACACTACCGGCAAATCATTCACCGAGAAGGTCTCCCGATTTGGCAAACACACCTACTATGTTACCGCACTCTATGAGAACAACTGGGAATCTCCCGCCTCTCCGGAAGTATCATTTGAGAACACCATCGCCCAGAAAGGTGTAGCACCATTTGGTCTCCAAGGCACTATTCTCGACGAGGCCGTGAAACTTGACTGGCAGTCTCCGGCCAATTCTACACGCTTGAGCTACATCACCAACAACCAGCGTAGCGGTATCGGTATGACATCTTCATCCAAGTCGATTACCTCATACGTCTTTATACGCTTCTCGGCCGAGACAATGGCCCAACACCTCGGCAAACTCATTGACCATATCTCGTTTGGCCTATACGAGACCGTTAACAACATCACCGATGCCGGTATATTGGTATCCAAGGGCGAGAATATCGTCTACAAACAGAGTGTTCCCGTCAAATCACTGGTAGTAGGCGACAATGACGCACGACTCAACGAGCCCGTAGCTATCGAGTCGGGTCTCGAGATGGGCGTCGGATACTATGTCACCTATGCTCCCGGCACCCACGTTCTCGGCACCGATCTCGGTAATGCCGTACCCAACTATGGCGACCTTATCTCATCATCAGCAACTCCCGGTTACTGGTACTCCCTCAAGAACAAATACAAACAAGACGCCAACTGGTGGATTACCGCCATCCTGAAAACCGCCGATGCCCAAAGCGAGATTAAAACTCAAGCCGACGAAGACATCACCTATAATGTTTACTGTGACGGTCAACTGCTCACCTCGGGCCTGACAACTCCCACCTATACCGTGAATAAACCACTGCCCGGTAAAGAATTCTATGTCACAGCTGTGACAGCCCAAGGAGAGTCCGGAGAATCCAACAAATTCATCGCAATCACCGACGCCATCACCGACATCACCGCCGATGAAGCCGCCGGAGATACCTCGGCACGTTACTACAACCTCCAGGGTATAGAGATGAACCGCGAGGCTCTCACTCCCGGTCTGTACATACGCAAGTCTGACTCAGCAACTTCCAAAGTATTTATTAAATAACTAAATACCAACCTATTACCTGAAACGTGCGCCGTTTTATCCGGCGCACGTTTTTTTACGACTTCCAAGAGTCACCATAAATATCTTGTTTACGATTGTAAACAGAGGGTCATCACTGTCTTCCAGTATATTAGTGATGTATTTTGGCATTTATAAAAAAATTTATTGTTTAAGATTGTAAACTTTCAGCTAAAAGCAGTAATTTTACACTCCCCAAAACTGTATTACACCCGCCAAACAGCAACACCCCCAAACCATGGCAGAAAACGAGGTCTATCACATACCGGCACTTCTCGAGCCCACCATCAAATTACTGGATATCAAGCCATCAGGCACATACGTCGACGTCACCTACGGCGGCGGCGGACACTCACGCGCCATCATGGAGCACCTCGACACCACCACAGGAGGTCATCTCTATGGTATTGACCAAGACATCGATGCCCTGTCACGAGCCCCCAAAGACGAGCGACTGACACCGGTATTATCCAACTTCAGGTATCTGACCAACTTTATGCAATACTATGGCGTCGAGAGCGTAGACGGTATTTTGGGTGACCTTGGTGTCAGCTTTCATCACTTTGACGACGCCACGCGCGGATTTACATTCCGCGAAGGAACTTCACCACTGGACATGCGCATGAACCGTCGCAGCCACATCACTGCCGCCGAAATCCTCAACAACAGACCTCTCGACGATCTCACCTCAATGTTCAGATTATACGGCGAGCTTAACAATGCCCATGCCTTGGCACGAGCCATCGTCAAATACCGCGAACTACAGCCACTGGCAACGGCCGACGACCTCATGACCGCAATACGGCCTCTACTCCCTCCACAACGTCTCAAAAAAGACCTTGCAAGAGTTTTCCAAGCACTACGTATCGAAGTCAACGACGAGATTGGCGCACTCAGAAAACTACTCCAAGACTCAGCATCCCTGTTACGCTCAGGCGGGCGCCTCGCAATCATCACCTACCACTCTCTTGAAGACCGCCTGGTCAAAAACTTCATGAAAACAGGCAACATCGAGGGGCGGCAAGACAAAGACTTCTTTGGCAACATAAATACACCATTTAAAATTATCACCAATAAACCAATAATCCCTTCAACCCAAGAGATAGAACAAAACCCCCGCTCCCGCTCAGCCAAGCTACGTGTTGCCCAACGTCTTTAACATATAACCGATAACCCCCATTTCTCTCCAATACAAGCAATGACAAAATCGCCATCTCCAAAAAATACCAGACCCGGCAAAGGCAAAAAGCCATCATTGGCTTCACGCATGGTCTTCGGCAGCCTCATATCCTCAGACTTCATCGTCAAACATTGGCTCAAGATTTTCACCCTCATGCTACTAATCATGATAATGATTTCTACCAAATACCAATGTCAGACAGGCATGGAGACCATCAAAAAACTCAACAACCGTCTTGAAGTCGTGAAAACCGAACGCATAAGAGAACGCTCAACATATATGAGCCGCATAAGAGAGTCGGCCATGCAACAACTCGCCGACTCGGTCATGCCAGGCCTCACTGTCCAGGAACAACCTCCTTACAAACTTGAATAACCCCATACACGATAACAACCGACATCTCATAAATCTCACCTCAACCTCATCACAAACCATGCCTTCCTTGAAATCAAGCAACACCAAAAACAACACTCGCCGACGTGAAATAATATGGCGATACACCATTGTGTCCCTCGGTATCATATTCTTTGCCGGAGCCATTGCCTATAGCGCCATTGACACTACCATAACCCATCGTGAGGAGTGGAACGAAAAAGCTAATCGGGACCTCGAACGCATCGACACCATACGCCCACAGCGCGGAGACATCCTCGCCGCCGACGGCTCGGTATTGGCAACCAACGTCAACTTCTACAATATCAGAATGGATATGCGTGCTTCCAAACTTATGGAAGACTCACTCAGAATATACATGCCCCAACTATGTGCCGAGCTTGCCAAACAAGGCAAACGCACAGCCCAACAGTGGGCCGACATCCTGACAGCCCAGCTTGCCAAACCTAAAGACCAACGCACACGCTCACTACTGATACTCGACAACCTCACCTACACCGAGAGCGAGGCAGTCAAACAGTATCCATTCTTCCGATGCTCCAAAAACACCAACCACACCGGCTACACCCGCGAGACACGCGTCAAGCGATGCAACCCCTACGGACAGATGGCAGCCCGCTCCATAGGACGTGTCTCAGAAGGTGATGATGGCAAGATACGTGGTTACTCAGGTCTCGAATATGCCCTCGACTCCATGCTCTACGGCACCCCCGGAATAGCACGTAAGGTACCGCTGACCCATCGCATCGAGAACTGGACCGATGTTCCGGCCATACCGGGCCACACCCTGCGCACTACTATCGACATCTCCATGCAAGACATCGTCGAAAATTCACTCAACGAGATGCTTATAGAGACCGAGGCCGAGTGGGGCACATGCATCCTCATGGATGTCGCTACCGGCGACATCAAAGCCATCTCCAACCTCGAGCGAGACTCAACATCCGGTCGGTACATCGAAGCCATGAACTATGCCCTGTTAGGATTTGAACCCGGCTCGGTAATGAAAACAATGTCAATGGTGCTGGCACTCGAGAAAGGATATGTCAGGAGCCTTGACGAAGTGTACAACATCGGTGGATCGCTGGTATTCGGAGGTGGCAACCCCATCAAGGATTCCCACTCACCGGCATCGTTACCCGTGGGACGCTTCCTTGAATACTCGTCAAACATCGGTATGACAAAACTCGTGGCTCCCCATTACCGTGACAACCCCAACGGCTTCAAAGAAGACCTCGCCAAACTGGGATTTCTCGACAAATTCAACACCGGCATCGCCGGCGAACGTACTCCCTTCTTCCCCTATCTTGACATCAAGGATGGAGGTCTCGTGTCGCTTGGCCGTGAAGTCTATGGTTATAGCTCTCTGATACCGCCACTGTACACCTGTGCCTTCTACAATGCCGTTGCCAATGACGGTAAATTTGTGCGTCCGCGTCTGGTAAGTTGCATCACCACGCCGCGTGGCGACTCAATACTGCCGGTAACATATGTGCGCGAACAGATGTGCACACCCGAGCATGCACGCATGGTACGCGACATGTTGCGGCAAGTAATCACGGGCCAAGGCGGCACTGCCAAAATGCTACGTAACGACTTAGTCGCCATAGCCGGCAAGACCGGTACCTCCAAGGTCGCCAACGAGGTCAAACGAGATAAAAACGGCAAAGTCATCCCCGGCACCCCCAAGGGGTATATACAGGGAGCCTATCGTCTGGCCTTCTGTGGCTTCTTCCCTTATGAAAAACCCAAATATACCTGCATGGTGATGATTTCACGCCCGGCGCCCCAATTCCGCTCGGCGGGAAACACATCGGGTATTGTCCTCAAGAATATTGCGCTCAAAATGTATTCACGCGGCATGCTCGACAATCATTCAGAATATCGCGACGGCATGCCCCCTCGTGGACCACGACCTACAATACAAGCCTCAGACGCCAATACAACCAATTCAATCAAGAACATGCTCGGAGTGACCACCGTCAACCGCATAGTTCCCGCTCCCGCCCGAAACGGTCTTCCCGATGTACGTGGCCTCGGTGTGAGACAAGCCATTGCTTGCCTTGAGAAATCGGGTTATAACGTCTCTATCTCAGGCGCCGGATATGTCAAGGAGCAGACTCCGGCTCCCGGCACAGCAGCCAAGAAAGGAACACGTGTGAGACTCACTCTTACCAATTGATTATTTTACAACAAACATGCAATTACTCAGCACATTACTTAAAGATATCCAAGTAATCCGGATACAAGGCCCCGACTGCCTTGAGGTCTCGGACATAACTGCCGACTCACGGGCGGTAAATGAAGGCAGCATCTTTGTCGCCGTGTGTGGCACGGCTGTTGACGGACATCGTTATATACCGTCGGCACTCGAACATGGCGCCGCCGTAGTGGTATGTCAACATATACCTGCCGATGCCGCCGATACCGTCACCTGGGTCAAAGTTCCCGATACCTCGGTAGCCCTTGGCCAGCTGGCCTCAGCATGGTATGGTCATCCATCGCGCCTTCTCTCTGTTGTAGGTGTCACCGGTACCAATGGCAAGACCACAATCGCCACCCTCCTATACCGAGCCATGATGTCACGAGACATCAAGGCCGGACTGCTCTCGACAGTCACCAACCGCGTGGCTGATACCGAATATCCCGCCGACCACACCACGCCCGACCCACTCGAAATCAATCGCTTGATGGCACTGATGGTAGAGGCCGGATGTCAATACTGCTTCATGGAAGTCTCATCCCACGGCATGGCCCAGAACCGTGTAGCCGGACTGTATTTCAAGGGAGGTATATTCACCAATCTCACCCGCGACCACCTCGACTATCATAAAACATTCAAGGCTTACCTCGAGGCCAAGAAACGATTCTTTGACCTTCTGCCCGAGGATGCCTGGGCCATAATCAATATCGATGATCCAAACGGCAAGGTCATGGTTCAAAATACCCGCGCCCGAGTACTCACCTACTCACTGCGCACACTCGCCGACTTCCATTGTCGTCCTGTCGAAATCGCCCTCTCTGGAATGACCCTCAACATTAACGATGTTGAGCTTGTCACACGGCTTACAGGACGCTTCAACGCCTATAATCTCACGGCCGTCTACGGAGCTCTCGTATCACTGGGAATGAAGCCCGAGGACGCGGCATGTAGCGTAAGCTCTTTGCCGGCTGTTTGTGGACGTTTTGAAACAGTGACCGCTCCCGATGGCCTGAGCGTCATAATAGACTATGCCCACACTCCCGATGCTCTGGCCAATGTATTGGACACCATACTGGCCGTGCGCCCTGACACCCATATCACCACTGTCGCCGGCGCCGGTGGCAACCGAGACCACGGCAAACGCCCGGTGATGGCTGCCGAGGCCGCCCGACGATCGGCAAGACTTTTCATCACCTCGGACAATCCCCGCGATGAAAACCCCGAAGACATAGCCAATGACATGATAGCCGGTGTGCCCGAAAATACTGACTGTCAGATTATTGTCAACCTCGACCGTGCCGCGGCCATCGCTGCGGCCATCGCCACAGCTCCACCCGATGGCGTTGTCCTCGTGGCCGGAAAAGGACACGAGACCTATCAGATATTTGCCGGTGGACGTGTCGACCACTTTGATGACCACGAACAAGTGGCGCTCGCTCTTAAACAGAGAGCTGAATTATAAAGCATCACCACCAACTCACAAAAAAACAAAAAAATTTCCAACCTTCCTATTCCCCAAAATGCTTTACTATCTTTCTGACTTTCTTGAACAATACAATGTACCGGGGTCAAGACTCCTTGACTATGTAACATTCCGCTCAGGCGCAGCCTTCGTGCTGTCTCTACTGATAGGTATTTTTATCGGACGCAAGATTATCAACCGGCTTCAACTCATGCAAGTGGGCGAAATAATACGTGACCTCGGCCTCGAGGGCCAGATGAAAAAAACCGGTACCCCGACTATGGGCGGTATCATCATCATCATCGCCATCGTGGTTCCGTGCCTGCTGGTAAGTAATCTGGCCAACCCATATATGCTGTTAATGCTGTTTGCCACGCTATGGCTCGGAGCCATCGGCTTTCTTGACGATTATAAAAAAATCAAGAAGCACAACAAAGAAGGCATGAAAGGAAAATACAAGATAATCGGTCAGATAGGTATAGGTGTTGTCGTGGCCACAACCATGTATCTGACACCACAGATGCATAATGTCGCCACTGCCGATTCCCAACAACCACCTGTCGTCGAACAGGAGCACAACGACCAAATGTCATCACCGGTCAACGGAGCAATTCCCGATGCCCCGGTAACCACCATACCCTTTGTCAAGTCCCACAACTTCAGCTACTCGTCAATTACAGGATGGCTGGGAGACTATAGCCAACTGGGAGGTTGGATAGTATTTGCTCTTATAACAATATTCTTTGTGACAGCTACATCCAATGGTGCCAACCTCACCGACGGGCTCGACGGATTGGCAACAGGCACCTCGGCAATCATCGGCGTTACTCTCGCGGTCATGGCATATCTGGGGGCCTCGGTGGTATACTCGTCTTACCTCAATATCATGTACCTGCCGGGGTCTGAAGAACTGGTGGTGTTCATGTCGGCATTTATCGGTGCTCTGATAGGCTTCCTGTGGTATAATGCCTCGCCGGCCCAGGTATTTATGGGCGACACCGGCTCGCTCACTCTTGGTGGCATCATCGCAGTATTTGCAATCCTGATACATAAAGAATTCCTGTTGCCCGTGCTGTGTGCCATCTTCTATATCGAAGACCTGTCGGTGATAATGCAGGTAGGATACTTCAAATTTACCCACGGTCGCCGCATCTTCAGGATGACGCCACTGCACCACCACTTCCAGAAATCGGCCAAAGACGGTATCGATGCTCTCATACAATTTCCTCGCAACGAAATTCCCGAGTCCAAGATAGTCACCCGTTTCTGGATTGTAGGCATCATCCTGGCTGTCTGCACTTTTGTATCACTAAAAATCAGATAAACACCCGGGTGAGACCTGCCTGTATGAGTCAATAAAAAATGCTCTGACACGCCAATCTACTCACTTACTCATTATTTCCTAAAACATGACACTATATCCAGCTCTTATAACCGAGGCTCTCAAGACAGTACGCTATCCCGGCAATGGCCGCGATATCGTGAGCCTTGACATGGTAGCCGACGATATACGCATCGATGGCCACCATGTGTCTCTGTCACTCGTGTTTGATAAACCTACCGACCCGTTCGCACGATCGGTAGCCAAGGCCGCTCAGGCCGCCATCGTTGCCCACACCTCACCTGAGGTAGAAGCTACCGTCAACATCACCTTCCGCCAGGCTCCCGCCGCCAAGGTCAACCCGCTGCCGGGCGTCAAAAACATCATCGGCGTGGCCTCGGGCAAGGGAGGAGTAGGCAAGTCTACCGTTGCCGCCAACCTTGCTGTAGCTCTCGCCCGTGAGGGTTACCGCGTGGGCCTACTGGATGCCGATATTTTCGGTCCTTCGATGCCCAAGATCTTCGGTCTCGAAGACGTGGAACTGTTCATGCGTCATAGCGATGATGGCCGCGACCTTATCATCCCCGCCGAGGCCTATGGCGTCAAGGTGCTTTCAATCGGTTTTCTCGTCAATAAAGAGGACGCTGTACTATGGCGCGGCTCTATGGCTTCCAATGCGCTCAAACAGCTTATCACCCAGGGCGACTGGGGTGAACTTGACTATTTTATCATCGACATGCCCCCGGGTACATCGGACATCCATCTGACATTGGTCCAGACCCTTGGTATCACCGGAGTGGTCATTGTCTCCACTCCCCAACAGATTGCCCTGGCCGACGCCATCAAGGGCATAGCAATGTTTACAGGCGACAAAGTCAACGTCCCAGTCCTGGGTATGGTTGAAAATATGTCCTGGTTCACGCCCGAACAGCATCCCGACGAGCGTTACTACATCTTTGGTAACGGTGGAGCGGCAAGACTGGCCGCTGACCGCGGTATCAGACTTTTAGCTCAAATTCCACTGGTGGCTTCGGTTGGCCGCCATAACGATGACGGCACCCCTGTGGCCGCCCAAGACTCTATAATGTCTCAAGCCTTCATTCACTTGGCCCACGAAGTAGTTGACGCCACTAACGAGCGCAACAATTCGCTACCACCGACTGTCGCCGTAAAAATGAAGCCTGCCGGTGACAAACATTAAGAGGGTTGTCTAACAAGTAAATGTAACCCTCCAAGACTTTTTTACTCACCACGACAATGAAAAAAATACTTATCCTCAACGGCCCCAACCTCAACTTGTTGGGGCAACGACAACCGGACATCTACGGGTCTCAGACACTCAACGATATACTCTCACCGCTGATTGACAATTGCCTCAAACACGACATAGAAGCCACCACGGTTCAATCCAACCACGAGGGTGTTCTCATTGACACCCTTCATCAATGGGGTACCGACCCCGACTGCGTGGGCATCATCTTCAACGCCGGCGCCTACACCCACACGTCACTGGCCATGGCCGACGCCATACGCTCCATAAAGACCCCGGTTATTGAAGTACACCTCTCAAACACCGCTGCCCGCGAGGAAATACGCCACTGCTCTATGATAGCGCCGGTATGCCGTGGCACTATCGCCGGATTTGGCGCAATGTCATACAAGCTTGCTCTAATGGCCATTATCGATACTTTAGGTCATTGATTTAAATGAGTTGACAGCCACTTAGCTCGTCTCCTGCTATCTGTCACCAATGATTTTACCTGCCGATATCCACACCCATAATCCCGACCCCACACGAGATGCCTTGATACATCTTGAGGCGAGGCCGGGACTCATTGTACCCGACCTGGGACTATACTCGGTGGGTATTCATCCATGGGAAGCCGGGGCCAAAGATATAGATGAGCGTCTTCAGGTTGTTTCCCGACTTATTAACCATCCTCGTGTCCTGGCCATAGGCGAGGCCGGTCTCGACCGGCGGCATAATCCCGACCTTGGTATACAGCAACAAGTGTTTGAGGCCCAAGCATCACTTGCCTGCGATAATGACATGCCTATGATTATCCACTGTGTGAGAGCCTGGGACACTCTCTTGGCCATGCACAAACGCTTCAACCCTAAGCCATCGTCTCCCTGGATAATCCATGGATTTCGTGGAAAACCTGCCTTGGCTGACCAGCTCCTTAATGCGGGCATGCTACTGAGCTATGGCTCACACTATAATCCCGACTCTCTCGCTATCACCCCCCATCCCCTACACGAGACCGACTGATATAACTTATTTAATTTAGCATTAAAACCCCGACTCATAGCTGATGGCCGGAGGCCTGGGTGTGGTAGCGGATATGGACAAGTTATTATTACACCCTGAGGTAGATACTTTCGCTCGGCAATGCACAATTTTAAGCAAGCTTAAATTGTGCATTGCCCTCGCTTATTCGTATCGTTGGCTTAGCCTTAGATACTTTCGCTCGGCAATGCATAATTTTAAGCAAGCTTAAATTTTGCATTGCCCTCGCTTATTCGTATCTTTGTGGTCCTGAATTAATAACAAATAAAAAAACTATGTCTATAGATAATATTATATCAGATGCTGTCAGCCGTGCTGTCGGCTCATTATACTCGCTGGATTGCAAGCCCGATGATGTTGTGCTTCAGGCCACACGTAAAGACTTTGAGGGTGATACAACAGTAGTTGTCTTCCCATGGGTAAAGGCTGCACGCAAGTCACCTGTTACTGTCGCTACCGAGATTGGAGACTTTCTGGTCGAGAACGAAAAGGCCGTCAAAAGCTACAATGCCGTTGGTGGATTCTTGAACATCGTCATCGAGCCACTATACTGGAACTCAGTACTTGACCACATCACCTCCACCGACAACTACGGAAAAATCGAGGCTACAGAAAATTCACCACTGGTGATGGTGGAATATTCGTCACCCAACACCAACAAACCTCTACATCTTGGACATGTGCGCAACAACCTCTTGGGATATTCCCTGTCCCAAATTCTCAAAGCTTGTGGCAACCGTGTCATCAAGACCAATATCGTCAACGACCGCGGTATACATATATGCAAGTCCATGCTCGCCTGGAAACACTGGGGCGAAGGTATCACTCCTGAGAAAGCAGGCAAAAAAGGTGACCACCTCATAGGAGATTTTTATGTACTCTTTGACAAGCACTATAAAGCAGAAGTCAAGGAACTCATGGACAAAGGCATGAGCGAGGATGAAGCCAAAAATCAGGCTCCACTGATGCTTGAGGCACGCGAGATGTTACGCCGCTGGGAACAGAAAGACCCTGAGGTGCGTCAACTATGGGAGATGATGAACTCATGGGTATATGCCGGTTTTGATGCCACATACTGTCGCTTGGGTGTAGACTTTGACAAAATATACTATGAATCGGACACCTACCTCGAAGGCAAGGAAAAAGTTCTCGAAGGCCTCGAAAAAGGTATCATGTACCGCCGCGAAGATGGCTCGGTATGGGCCGACCTCACCGATGCCGGTCTTGACCACAAACTCCTGCTACGCTCCGATGGCACATCGGTATACATGACCCAGGATATAGGCACCGCCAAGCTACGCTACCAGGACTACCCCATCGATAAGATGATTTATGTCGTGGGCAACGAACAGAACTACCATTTCCAAGTGCTGTCACTGTTGCTTGACCGTCTGGGCTTCAAGTGGGGTAAAGACTTGGTACACTTCTCATACGGCATGGTAGAACTCCCCGAGGGTAAAATGAAATCCCGCGAGGGTACTGTCGTCGATGCCGATGACCTTATGGACGAAATGGTCAATACGGCACGATCAGTATCGTCTGACCTTGGCAAACTCGACGGTCTCTCAACTGAAGAAATAGAAAAAGTATGTGAAACCATCGGCTTAGGGGCCCTGAAGTATTTCCTGTTGAAAGTTGATCCCCGTAAGAACATGACTTTCAACCCCAAAGAGTCTATTGACTTTAACGGTAATACAGGACCATTCATCCAATACACCTATGCACGTATATGCTCGGTAATGCGCCGTGCCACCGATGCCGGTATGACCATCGGTGACTACTCCCAGGTCATTCCCGGTCCCCGTGAGACAGCCCTTATCAAACGTCTTGCCGACTATCCGGCTGTTGTGGCTCAAGCCGGTAACGAGTATTCACCGGCCCAGGTTGCCAACTATGTCTATGACCTGGTCAAGACCTACAACCAGTTCTACCATGACTGCTCTATCACCGGCGAGGCTGACGAGGCAGTGCGCTCGCTACGTCTCCGTCTATCTGATCAGACCGCCCGTGTCATAGCCTCAGCACTCGACCTGCTCGGTATCGGTGTTGTCCAACGCATGTAACTTGATTTTAAACCTTACCGACATTTGATTGTCTTATATAGACAAGTCCACAACTATTCATTAAAAAATTAATTCTCCTTTAACAATAAGAAAAATGAACACTTATCCTCCCCAGTATGACGCCCGCGCCTATCAAGCCGCATGGGGCGGTCAGACCCTTGACGCCCACGTTACCTCGGTAATGAAACGCGTCTATCTTAAAATGACTCTTGCATTGGTTGTCACTGCTTTTGTATCACTTTTCTGTGCAAACTCTTACGGTTATCTTTCCTTTATTGCCAACAACTCATGGGCAATGTGGGGACTTGTGATTGCCGAGTTTGCCATCGTCATCGGTGTTTCGGCCGGTATCAACAAGTTATCCTCAATGATGGCAACAGCGCTATTCTACTTGTTCGCAGTGATTAACGGTATGCTTTTAGCTCCCATATTCCTGATATATACCGGTGCATCTATTGCCCAGACATTCTTTATAACTGCCGGCACATTTGGCGCCATGTCAGTCTATGGCTACTGCACCAACCGCGACCTCACCAAGATGGGTTCAATCCTGATTATGGCCTTGTTCGGCATCATCATTGCCTCATTGGTCAACATCTTTGTCCAGAGTGAAGGTCTGATGTGGATTATCACCTATGCTGGCGTACTGCTTTTTGTAGGTCTCACCGCCTGGGATACCCAACAAATCAAACGTATGGCCCAGATGGCTCCCGCCGACTCGGCCGGTCGTATAGCCACACTCGGCGCCTTGAACCTATATCTTGACTTTATCAACCTGTTCCTATACCTGTTGAGAATTTTCGGCGACCGCGACTAACCACTATTCTAATCATAACTTATAAAAAATTGCCCTCATTAAGTTAAGGGCAATTTTTTTTATATGCTCCCGATCATTACCTATTGCCCCACCCTATACCAAATTTTATTCAAATTACTTTGCCTTACAACATAGCATTTCTCCATGTAACAGATATTATATAATTTTGTAGTACCTTCTTATGAAGAAAAACAACAACATATATCGTGATATAATAATTTTAGGACTACCTATCTTGATAGGTCAGTTGGGTTCAATAGTGACAGCCTTTGCCGACAATATCATGGTAGGCCATTACTCTACCGAAGCGATGGCCTCGGCATCGTTTGTCAATAATGTATTTAATGTAGCAATACTATGTTGTGTAGGTTTTACTTATGGTATCACTCCACTTGTGGGAGCATTGTTCGGTCGAGGAAAACATGAAGAAATAGGAGCGACACTGCGTCGAGGTTTTAGAATAAACATCTTGTTCTGCTGTCTGATTTCCTTGATTATGGCCATCCTATATTTTTTAATAGATGACATGGGTCAACCCCAAGAATTATTGCCTTTCATCAAGCCCTATTATCTTATAGTGCTGTCATCCATACTGTTTATCTCTATCTTCAACGTGTTCGCCCAGTGGAGCTATGCCATGGACAATTCCCGTATGCCTATGTGGATTATACTTGGAGCCAATGCACTGAATATTTTTGGAAACTGGCTACTTATCTACGGACATTTAGGAGCGCCCGAAATGGGATTGACCGGCGCCGGTATCAGCACTCTTGTATCACGTGTGGTATGTGCCTTACTTATCTTGATAATATTTATAAAATCCAAACAATATAAAAAATATAGACAAGGATGGGTTGACCGACATATACAAGGAATAAAAAGCAGCAAAATATGGAGCACATCTTTACCGGTGTCTATGCAAATGGCTTTTGAGACCGGAGCCTTCTCCTTATCAGCCGTCATGGCAGGCTGGCTGGGAAAAATAGAATTGGCATCTTTCCAGATAATAGTCATCATCGGCACTCTCGGATTCTGCATCTACTATGCCATAGGCGCAGCCACTTCAGTCAAGGTAGCCAATGCCTCTACCAACAATAACAATCCTCATCAAGCCATGCGCCGTGCAGCAATAGCCGGATATCACATAATGTTGGTGATCATGATAATATCCTCACTTATATTCCTTACACTCGGCAAGCACCTCATGGCAGCCTTTAGCGATGACATATCAGTACTCTCCATGTCCTCTACTCTTATCATTCCGCTGGTGATATATCAACTTGGAGATGCCACCCAGATAACATTTGCCAATGCTCTGAGGGGAACTTCACGTGTGATGCCAATGCTATGGATAGCTTTTGTAAGCTATATAATCATTGGATTGCCGAGTACCTACCTCCTGGCATTTACTGCCGGATTAGGTCTCTGGGGTATTATTCTCAGCTTCTCTGTATCACTGTTTATTGCAGGTTTTCTCTTCTTATTCTTCTTCCTTAAAGTTACCAAGTATACAAGAAAATAATATATCATCCCTCTATATATCATATTAACTATATCCACAAGTAACCGCCACAAGTAACCATCGGTTGTAAAAAAATTTTTTTTAAATTTTAATTGGTGATTATGATAATAGTTTCTAACTTTGTTAACTAACATAGATAGTAATAATATATAACATTATAATTAACTTAAAACTATTTATATAATGCTTACACCTAAGTTACAGGACGCATTTAACGCCCAGATAAATGCCGAATTCTGGTCGGCCTACTTATATCTGTCAATGGCTACACACTTTGATAACGAAGGTCTCAATGGTATAGCCAACTGGTTTAAAATACAATTCAAAGAAGAACAAGCTCATGCCGAAATCTTCATGAATTATGTCAACTCACGCGGTGGACGTGTACTTCTGGCACCCATCGCCGGTGTTGATACAACATGGAAGTCGGTACTTGATGCATTTGAGGCCACCCTCAGCCATGAACAGAAAGTTACCGCCCTTATCAATAACCTCTATGCTGAGGCCGAAGCTGCCAAAGATTATGCCTCACGTTCACGCCTCGACTGGTTTATCAACGAGCAGGTAGAAGAAGAAGAAACAGCTCGCTCACTTGTAGATCGTCTCAAACTCATCGGTGATGATAAACTCGCTTTATACATGCTCGACCAAGAATTGGCAGCACGTGTATATAACGTTCCCTCTCCCCTTGCTAACAATGCATAAATAATGATAAAATTTTTTTTAAAATTGAATTTCCCATTTGTAGTGATACAAGTGGGTTTTTTATTTACAATCTATACTTATATGAGAATTTTGGATAAGCGGACAAGAGCGGTTGTCCGCTTATTCTTTACTTATTTATTGTTTATAAACTGTAGATAAACCTTAATTTCAAGTTGATAACATAGTTGAAAACTATTAAAAACTTTTATTAGGATATTCCATATTTAATTTCATATATACTCCCTATTTAAATCCTCCAAAAAAGTTATTACAAAGTTATTATTTTATTATCATATACTTTTGATAAGGTTATCAACACTATAATACTCTCTCTAATTAAAAATTTATTATTACATCCAGGATGATGACAAGTGTAAATAAAGTTTATAAAAGCAATGATAATCAGGTATAACAGATGTCAATAAAGATGTAAATAAAATATCTCCTAAGTTTAATAACTTAAAAAACAAATATTACACTAAAAAGTTATCATACTTATCAACACCTATTATTATTCTTATTAAGAAAAGATTTTAAAATAAACTTTCATATAATAATAATAGCCCTAAAGGGCTCCTGACTGATAGAACAATCATTAAGGGGTTGTTTAAAAATTAGGTGCAATACCTCTTTACCTATTTAATAAAAAATTGTATCTTTGTGAATTATTATGGCTTGTTAGATACCTGTAATAATAATTTAAATATAAATAATTGATAATTAATAATTTAGATGAAATTTTCAGCTATTACAACTATAGTACTGGGAATGTTTACATCAAGTGCAATGGCTCTTGATGTAAATATATCAGAAGCCGGTTCTCTCAGCACACAAGGAGTGAGCCAGTCAGAGACATCATTGAATATCACCGGCGATATAAATGCCGCTGACCTTTTTTATATAGGCAATAAACTTACCTCTTTAAAAAGTCTTAATCTTAGCAAAGCTAAGATAGTGGAATATCAGGGAGCTAAACTTGAAGGAAGTGAAGAATATCCTGCCGCCACTTTACCTAAAAGTGTGTTTGCCGGCAGTGCGATAAGTAATATAGTGCTTCCTGAAGGAAAAGTAACTATCAGCGATGCAGCTTTTATGGGGACCTCCATAGAAACTATAGATCTATCCAATGTAGATTCAATAGGACAAGGAGCTTTTGCTTCCTGTAAGGCTCTAAAAGAAGTTGTTGTACCCAATGTAGGCATAGGTACCCATCTTTTTGATGATTGTACAGCATTGACTAAAGCCAATATGTCGGGAAGAAATAATATTCCAGATTATACTTTCAGTGGATGTGTGTCACTTACCACAATAGAGGGAGTGGAAAATGTCATTACTATAGGGCAGTATGCTATGTCGGGATGTAAGTTGCTATATAACTATACATTCAGCCATTCTTTAAAACATATTGGAGCAAGTGCTTTTGAAATGTCAGGTATAACTGAGGCTGATCTTACAGACACCTCTTTGAAAAGAATAGAAAAACGAGCCTTTGCGGGATGTATAAATCTTGAAACAGCTTCTTTGCCCGATGATATAGCCTTTGGAAGAGATGACTGTGTAGGAGAAGGAGTATATTTTGGAGATACCTCGCTCAAGAATATCACACTTCCCATAGGATTAACTAATATACCTGCCCGACTTTTTAAGGGTACCGGTATAGAGGGTAACCTTGTTATAAAAGATTGTATTGCATCGATAGGTGACTATGCATTGAAGGATGTATCGAAAGTTACTTCTATAAAGTTACCTTACACTTTACAATATATAGGTAATGGTGCAATGGAGAAAATGACCGGACTTGAAAAGATAAATGTACTCGACCTTGTTTCGGTACCTAATCTTGGTCAAGGTGTATGGAAAGATGTAAACAAATCGGCAGTTGAACTTGAAATAAAAGAAGAAGTAAAAGATGATTACAGCAATGCCGATCAATGGAAAGAATTTAAGTTTAAAGTACTGTCAGTGGTAGATGATATAAAAGAGGATACCACTGATGAAGCACCTTTGAAAGCTCGATTTGAAGGAACTGATATGTATGTGTATATATCCGGTACCGAAATAGAGTTGATAAATGTTTATGATACGGCCGGACAACTGCTTGTAAGTGTCAATCCGGGCAGTAACCTTATAGTGATAGATACTGCTGACATGAATACACGTCTGTATATAATAAATGCCAAGCTCAAGGATGGACGTGTAGCTACTGTTAAAATAGCAAGAAAATAAAATATAAGAGCAGGCTTAAGCCTGCTCTTATGCACTTAAACAATAAATAATAAATTAGAAAAGGGCGTCAGGCCTTTTCATCACTTATAATATAAAGGCACACTCAACAATTTTATTATGGGGAAAAATAAATTAAAAAAATTTGAAAAGATGGAAGAAATTCCATTTGTTTTCCAGTATCCATGGGGAAGACTCCAAAAAGAGGAATTTCCGCTGAGAGGTTGTTGGAAAAAAGAATTTTTTAAAAACAATAATGACATAGTATTGGAATTGGGGTGTGGCAAAGGTGAATATACAGTGGGGCTGGCTGAGCGTGACCCTTCAAAAAATTATATAGGAATAGACATCAAGGGAGCACGTATGTATACCGGTGCTACAATGGCTTTGGATAAACAGATGAGCAATGTGGCATTTATACGCACCTCTATAGAACTTATAGAAAAATTTTTTACTCCCGGTGAAGTTTCCCATATATGGATAACGTTTCCCGATCCTCAGATGAAAAAAACTACAAAGAGGTTGACATCGACACGTTTTCTTAATCTTTACCGTAAGATACTGGCTCCCGGTGGTGTGATACACCTCAAAACAGATAGTCCTTTTCTATATACCTATACCACCTTGTTGGCCCGAGATAACGATAGTGCCATCAAGGTGCTGTTCAATACCTCCGACTTGTATAGCGAGACCGACACCAAAGGTTTAAATCTTGATATACGCACACACTATGAACAACAATGGCTCGACCGTGGACTTACCATCAAGTATATAGCCATGACTATTGACCATGATACCCCTCTGGAGGAAGTAAAAGAAGAAATACCCGAGGATACCTATCGTTCTTATTCCCGAGGTTACATACAGATGCCACAACTGATGGATAATATTAATAAAGAAAAATAGAATATATTAAAAATATACTCTATATACATTAGACATACCCTCTACATATACTCGATATACAATCGACATTAAAAAAGAAAAATCAATGAAAGAACTAATAACAATACTTGGAGCCGGCGAGAGCGGTGTAGGAGCTGCCCTATTGGCTCATGATAAAGGTTATGAGGTACTTGTAAGCGACTATGGCACTATAAAACCCCAACATAAGGATACACTCACCCATGAAGGCATACAATGGGAAGAAGGAGGACATTCTCTTGAACGCATACTCACTTCCTCATTGGTGGTAAAAAGTCCCGGCATAGCCGATACCACTCCGGTAATGAAGGCTATCTTGGATAAAAATATTAAGGTTGTCTCAGAAATAGAATTTGCCGGACGTTATGCTTCAACCGATGTAAAAATGATATGTATAACGGGTTCAAACGGTAAAACAACTACCACAATGTTGACCCATCATATATTGAAAAAAGGAGGTATGGATGCTTCACTTGCCGGTAATATAGGATTTTCATTGGCTCGTCAGGTAGCCCGTGACCCTCACAAGGTATATGTGGTGGAGTTAAGTTCTTTTCAACTCGATAACATGTATGACTTCCGTGCCGATATAGCCATGGTGCTAAATATAACACCCGACCATCTTGATCGCTATGATCATAAGATGGAAAACTACACGGCCGCCAAGATGAGAGTATTGCAGAACATGCGCCCCACAGACAGTTTTATCTATCGAGACGATGATCCTGTGACTGTAGAATATTTAAAAGATAAGGCAATAATCCCGACTTGTTATAAATTCGGTCCACGGCGAGGTGAAGGTGTCACCGCATGGGTTGAAAAAGGAGTGATGTATGTAACTACTCCACGTGGTTCTATAGACATGCCTGTCGATGAATTGTCACTTAAGGGAGTACATAATCTCTATAACTCGATGGCAGCCGCTACTGCCGCCTTATTGATGGGTGTGGATGGAGATACTGTCAAGGAAGCCCTTAAAGATTTTGCTCCTGTAGAACATCGTCTCGAACCTGTGCGTCAACTCGATGGAGTTAAATATATAAATGACTCCAAAGCTACCAATGTAGATTCTACCTACTATGCTCTCGGAGCGATGACTACACCCACGGTGCTTATCCTCGGTGGCAAAGACAAAGGAAATGATTATGAACACATTCTACAAGGAGTAAAAGATAAGGTAAAAGCCATAGTGGCCATGGGTGTAGACAATAAAAAAATTATAGACTATTTTAAAGAAATTGTACCCGTTAAAGACACCCACTCGTTGGAAGAAGCTGTTGATACATGTCGCTCTCTGGCCTCAGAAGGTGATACCGTGTTATTATCACCTTGTTGTGCCAGTTTTGACCTGTTTAAATCATATGAAGACCGCGGGTGTCAATTCAAACAATATGTCAACTCTCTCACTCCCGCCAAAAAATGAACGACAAAGAAATATTGATAAGCGATACCAATCAGACGCCTTCAGCAGGAGGAAGGAATAAGCAACGCCCGGCACCCGGGTCGGCTCAAGCTGACATTGAGGCAGTGATGCCACGTCCGCCGATTGACAAACAGATATGGGGTATATACATTCTGTTGGTGTGTATATCCTTGATTGAACTTTATAGTGCGAGTTCGCGTGAAGTATCAGAGGGCAATATATTTGGTCCTCTGTTGAGACATGCCATGTTGCTGGGCGTAGGTTTTATCATAATGATAGTTATGCAACGCATCCACTATAACCGTATAGGAAAACTTACATATGTCATAGTAGGACTATCGGTATTGGCAACAATATATACAATATTTTTTGGTAGTGTCATTAACGGTGCCCGACGCTCATTCTCATTGATGGGTGTGTCGGTACAGCCCAGTGAATTGATAAAGCTATCGGCGGCATTGCTTATAGCATGGGTATTGAGCAAGGCTCAGATTAAGGGTAAGGTGGATGTAACGCGTCGTGCCGTGACAGAAGTAGCTGTCATAGTATTGATTTTTGGAATGTTGCTTATAAATCAAGGACTTACCAATACACTGTTACTTATGGCCATATCTATATCCATGATGGCAATAGGAGGAGTGGGTTGGAAAAAACTTGGTATTGTATTGGCCATATATGTTGGTATGGGATGTTGCTATGGAGTATATAAATTTATGGCTCATGGTAGCGAACCTGAGAAAAAAGAATTGAAAGCAGGTGTAGAACAAGACCGTACAGCAATAAGAGCCAATCGTCTGAGCAACTTCTTTACCTCCGACAAATATAAAGAGCCTATCACAAGTGATAACCAGCAAGAGCAATATTCTTTTATCGCCCAGGCCAATGGTGGTATCATAGGTGTGGGTCCTGGTAATTCACGCGAGACGGCACGTCTGCCATTGGCATTCTCTGACTACATCTATGCTATAGTCATAGAAGACATGGGCCTCATTGGTGGGTTATTTGTGATGATACTATATCTATGGCTTTTGGCGCGTGCAGGAGTCATAGCCTCACGATGTAAAAAAGCCTATCCGGCATTATTGGTAATAGGTATGGCGGTATTCATAGTGTTCCAGGCACTTTTCCACATGGCAATTGTCACCGGTGTATTTCCGGTGTCGGGACAACCGTTGCCATTGATAAGCAAGGGTGGATCATCGGTAATCATCACATCATTTGCATTAGGTATAATGCTGAGTGTAAGCCGATATGCCGCACGTAAAGGCAGAAAGCAACAAATCAAGGATGAGTTGACGACACTATCAGATGTACCCACGGCCGATAACCCGCTTGAAGTTAAGTAAAGGTGAATAATGATGAGGCTATTGCCTATTTATAAACAAGAAGAAAACAATAAAAAATAATATAATGAATATACTTATATCAGGTGGCGGTACCGGAGGCCATATATTTCCGGCAGTAAGCATTGCCAACGAGATAAGACGTCGGTATCCCGATGCCAAAATACAGTTTGTGGGTGCTAAAGGACGCATGGAAATGAAGCGTGTGCCTGATGCTGGTTATGATATAATAGGATTGGAGATAGCAGGATTTGACCGCAAGCGATTGTGGCGCAACTTCAGTGTTCTCTGGAAGCTATATAAAAGTATGCGTCGTGCGCGACGTATTATCAAAGACTTTCATCCCGACATCGCTATCGGTGTGGGAGGTTATGCCTCGGGACCTACTCTCAAAGCCGCCCAGCGAGCCGGAGTCCCCACCCTTCTCCAAGAACAAAACTCCTATGCCGGTGTTACTAATAAGTTGCTGGCCAAGAAAGCTCACAAAATATGTGTGGCATACCAAGGTATGGATCGCTTCTTTCCTGCCCAAAATATCATACTTACAGGCAATCCTATACGTGCCGGCATCCTCGAGTGCCGGTTAACCCAATCTGAAGCCCGCAAAAAACTTGGAATGGACCCTGACAAACCGATGGTGCTTGTTGTAGGAGGATCGCTTGGCTCGCGTACTCTCAACGAGGCTATGATGAGTCAAGGACATAAGATAGTCGATGCAGGTGCACAGATTTTATGGCAGACAGGAAGTAATTATGACCGAGGTGTGGAAGAATCGGAATTGGCTAAAAATCCATTGGTCAAAGTTACCAAGTTTATAAGTGACATGGCTACCGCATACCGTGGAGCTGACATAGTGGTGAGCCGTGCCGGCGCCGGTACCATATCTGAACTTCAGGCCTTGGGTGCATGTGCTATATTGGTACCTTCTCCCAATGTAGCCGAGGACCATCAACGTCACAATGCTGAGGCTCTTGTCAATCAGCATGCCGCTGTAATGGTGCTTGATGCCGATGCCAATTCACTCTTGGCCGACAAGGTGCTCGAATTACTTGCCCATCCCGACAAGTGTAAAAAAATGTCAGAAAATATCCGCGCAATGGCACTCCCCGATGCTGCCGCAACCATCGTCGACCAAGTCGAGGAAATAATTAATAAATAAATATAGATAAATCGTTATATGTCGAGATAACTCGATTAAAAAGATCAAGACGATATAATAGAAAATATAATTTCAATTACCAATGAACGTTTACTTTGTAGGAGCCGGTGGCATAGGCATGGCCGCTCTCGAAAGATACTTTCTCAGTCGTGGTGCCCATGTTGCCGGTTATGACCGCACCCCCACCCCGCTGACTCATGCTCTCGAGAAGGAGGGTGTCGATATCACATATACCGATGACCCGGCGACAATTCCTGACGGAATGTTAGAAGACTCAGACCTGATGGTAGTATATACACCGGCAATACCCGCCGACAATAAAATACTCAACAAGCTAAAGGCTACAGGCCATACGCCAATTAAACGCTCGGCAGTATTAGGTCATATCACACGCGAGGGCAGGTCGCTGTGCTTTGCCGGCACACATGGTAAGACTACAACCTCGTCGATGGCCGCACATATTCTTAACACAGCTGCCGTGGGCTGTAACGCCTTCTTGGGAGGTATACTGCGTAATACAGGCAGTAACCTCATATTGAGCAAAACATCGCCCTGGTATGTAGCCGAGGCCGACGAGTATGACCGCTCTTTCCATCAACTTACACCCCACATAGCTGTCATCACAGCCACCGACCCCGACCATCTTGATATCTATGGCACTGAGGAAGCCTATCTCGAGTCATTTGCCCGGTTTACCGAGTTGATAGTACCTGATGGTAAACTCATAGTACACACCGGACTCAAATTCCATCCACGTCAGGCATCCACGGTCAAGACCTATACCTACTCCCGCGATGAGGGAGACTTCCATGCCGTGAATATACGTCGTGGCGATGGTACCATTAAATTTGACTGTGTGACTCCCGGCCACACTATCACCGATATAGAACTTGGCGTGCCGGTAGAGATTAATATCACCAATGCCATTGCCGCCATTGCTGCTTGTATCCTCACGGGCGATGTTACCGATGACGATGTGCGTCGTGCCATGTCCTCTTTTGCCGGCGCCGAGAGACGTTTCCAATTCCATCTCAAAGAGCCTATGCCCGGTGGTCATGTCATCATCGATGACTATGCCCACCATCCCGATGAACTCAGACAGAGTATAGCTTCGGTAAAGTCACTATATCCCGGCTCACGGCTGACAGTCGCTTTCCAACCCCACCTCTTTACCCGCACACGTGATTTTGCTCCCGAGTTTGCCCAAGCTCTTTCGATGGCCGACCGTGTAATTCTGTGTGATATTTATCCTGCGCGAGAATTACCTATACCGGGTGTTACTTCCGAGATTATTCTTAATGATATCACCATAAAGGACAAGTTGTTGGTAAGAAAAGAAAATTTGCCTGACACAATAAAAAATCTTAACTTTGAAATTCTTTTAATAGCCGGTGCCGGAGACATAGTCAACTATATAGACGAGATTGTCGCCAACACCGTAGCAAAATGAAATATAAATATCCAATCACCTGATTAAAAGTATAATAAAAAACAATGTCGCGCCGAGCAATAATACGTTGTGTGTTATCAATCCTGATGCTTGTCTACTTGTTGGTAGCGGTGTCGATGACGAGGTCATCGATTTCAGCCTCTCCATTTACGGGCATAGACATCAAGATTAACGACACGTTGAACACCCACTTTGTGAGTGCGGCCGATGTTAATGCTCTATGTGGAGGACTTGTGGAGCGACTTGACACCCTGCCCCGCAATCAGATCAATACCTTGGAATTGGAAAATATATTGAAAAAATGTGACCGCATAGAGGATGCCTCCTGTATAATCCTTTCCAACGGTATACTTTCAATCAATGTTACCCCCATGATACCCGTGGCGCGTGTATTTACCGATGGTGGCGACTCCTACTATGTCAGTGCAGGCGGTAAGCGTATCGATGCCTCACATCACCATTCCATAGATGTTCCGGTTGTCTCGGGACATATCAAGTCACCGGCTGATGTCATGCCTATGTTGCCATTGTTTGCCAAGCTTAACAGTGATGCCTCCCTCAGCGCATGGGCGTCATCGGTCACTATCACCGCTAAGGGTGATATTGTCATTATCCCGTCGGTTGTAGGACATACAGTGACATTGGGTGATGTAAGCAACATTGACAGCAAGATTGACCGTATCAAGAAATTCTATAAAAATGTCATGCCCTCCAAGGGTTGGGATTACTATGAAGATATTTCTGTAAAATGGTCGGGTCGCGTAGTTGCTACCCGTCGTGACAAAAAGCCTGTCGATAACCGTCCAATTACCGAGCTTGACGGTATTGTAGATGAAATTCTCGATGACGAGACAATGCTCGTCACTACCACTGCTTCAACTAAGTCTGAGTCTTCCACCACTGAAAAAACGATATAATCCATCAACAAAAAAATGACCCGCCATTATATAGCACTTGAAATAGGCTCTTCAGCCATAAAGCTTGCTCTGGCACGAGTTGAGACCTCGGCCACCGGTGACATGCCCCACATCACTATATGTGCCATAAAACGCTTGCCCTTGACCGAACAAGTGAGATATGGACGTATTTTCAACCTCAATGCTGCGGCTCAAGTTATAGGAGATGGCATTAACGATATCATAAAAGATGCCCCCGGCGAAATAAGGGTACATGGCGTTTATATCGGCGTGGGCGGACGTTCCTTGGGTACAGTCTCGACATCGGCGGCTCTGTCATTGCCCGGCTATGACGAGATTGACGAGAAAATCCTCGAGCGACTCAGTGAGGAAGCATGTCGTGACGTCCCCGAGTCTAAGGAAATACTCAGTATGATTCCGTTGAAGTTTGAAGTCGACGGTCAAGCTACAACCAATCCCCTGGGCTCTACCGGCGAGCATATATCGGCCGCCTACACCATTGTGTACTGTGATCCGCGTAATCTCAACAATATAGAGACTGTCATCAAGGATCGTCTCGAGCTTGATATATGTGGATGGCAGATAAGACCATTGGCACTTGCCAAAATGGTGCTCAGTGAAAATGATCTCAAGGCCGGATGTATGATTGCCGATATCGGTGACCAGACTACCACTGTGGCTGTGTTCAAGGATTCGGCGCTGAGGTATATAGCCACCCTACCCCTCGGTTCACGACTCATTACCCAGGATATAGCCCAAACCATGAATATCACATTCAGTCAGGCCGAAAAATTGAAAATCTCCCGTGGTACAGCCATATCCCAGTCTATAGCCGCCACTACCGAACAGATACACCTCGACAATATTGTTCAGGCACGAGCCAACGAGATTGTCGCCAATATATCGGCATATATAGAATTTGCCGGTTTTACAGTTGCCGAGTTGCCGGCAGGTATTATCCTCACCGGTGGTGGTTCGCGGTTAAAAAACATAGGGGCATTGTTGAACAAGACAGCTCGTATACCGGTGAGAATGGCAACACCGCTGTGTCCGCCCCGTATGGCTGTCAGTGCCGGCGACGATGGTGATATACTTGATTTGTTGGCCTTGGCTGTCAGCGTTGGTGATATTGCTGCCAAGCCCGATGCCAGACCATCGGTATCGGGTCTTGACAGTCATGAGTCGGTAAAAAACAGTGACACATATCCCGATCCCGAGCATGAACATCAAAAAACCAGAAAAGCCAAGGATGATTCTCAACAAGCGACATCTTCGGAAGAAAAGGTTGAATTTGGCGGCCTAAAATATGGCGGTGAATACTCCTGGGAAGATAATGAAGATGTCGACAAATGGAATTCGTCTCGTACGTTGGGTAAAGAAGTTGTCATCAATGAACACAGTAGCGAAAAAGACGATTCCAACCTTGATCTTGGATTTGAAATCGATGATGAGGATGACCCATATTCGCTCGAGGATGACGATATCGCTGAAAAAAAACGTCTCAGAGACCAAGAACGACAGGCTCGACAACGTGACAAAATAAAACGTGCTGAGGCCGACCGTGTAGAGCGCGAGCAAAAAAAACGGGAAGCCAGAGAAAAGAAAACCAAGCTTGGCAGCCGTCTCAATACCATCAAAAATGGTATCTTTGATATATTCAATAATCAAGGTGACGACGGAGCTGAACTTGATGACACTATTGATAGCTAAAACTTCAGCTGTCATTTTCATCTCAATTTATTGTATATTGCTTCTATCATAATCAATCGACTATTAATAATATAATGGATACTGAAAATACTCCTTTCAATCATCAGTTTGCCGATCCTAAAACACCGGCCCAGTCAATCAAAGTAATCGGTGTGGGAGGTGGCGGCAATAATGCCGTTGAAAATATGTATCGTCACGGCATCAAGGATGTTTCATTCATACTTATCAATACCGACCGTCAGGTACTTGACGAGTCACCCGTACCCAACAAGCTTGTTATAGGACCCGGCCGTGGAGCAGGAGGTCGCCCCGAAAAAGCCGCCAAGTTTGCCGAAGAAAACGCCGAGGCTATTGCCGACCTGTTTGACGAAGCTACCGACATGGTATTTGTAACTGCCGGTATGGGTGGTGGTACCGGTACCGGTGCCGGCCCTGTGGTGGCACGTATGGCCAAGGAACGTGGTATACTTACTGTGGGTATTGTCACAATACCGTTTCTATTTGAGGGTCGCAAAAAAGTGCTGAAAGCTCTTGACGGCGCCGCCAAAATGGCCGAAAGCGTTGATGCCCTCCTTGTAATCAACAATGAGCGCCTCAGTGAGATTTATCCCGACTATGATATTCTTAACGCTTTTGCCAAGGCTGATGACACGCTGTTGACAGCGGCTCAGTCCATCACCGAGATTATTACTGTGCGCGGCATAATCAACCGAGACTTTAACGACGTGGATACAACACTGCGCGAGGGTGGCACTGCTATCATTTCGTCGGGTTATGGGGAAGGTGAACACCGTGTCACCCGAGCTATCGATGACGCCCTGCACTCCCCATTGCTTAAGAATACCGATATTCTTGGATCCAAAAAATTGCTGATGATTTTGTGGATTCCTGATGATCCCAAGTATCCTTTCAATATGTCAGAGGCTGACGAACTCACCGACTTTGTATCAAGCATTGACTCGGATGTTGATGTGATGTGGGGTCTGTATAAGAGTCCCGATCTCGAGAATAAGGTTAAGATTACTATTCTGGCCTCAGGTTTTGATGTTTCGGTAGATATCGACCATAACGGTGTAAAAAAGGACATTACAGAGCCTAAGACGGTAACACGTTATAAAGAAGATAATGCTCCTGTTGCCAAGACTCCCGATGTTGATAATGTCATTGATGACGTGTATGGTCCTGACCGACATGCCGGCTTCAAGCGCGCCGGTATCAATATAATCAGCCCCGATCACTTGGACGATGATGAGACTCTCAATAGTCTCAACAGCGCTCCTGGTCAGCGTCACCGTGGACTTCAAGGACGTATCTCAAGACCGGTCAACAATCCTTTGTCATCGCGTCGCGATGACAATCCCGGCAAGTCCATCGACTTTGATGACTTGAAGTAACAATCTCAAGTGACAAGCTATAATCGAGGCTACTCGACTAAAACGGTTAAATCGACTTACTCAATTTAATTGAGTAATATATAATCCCCAATCCCCCAGATTATGGATAACAATAACAAATGGACTGAAATAGAGCACCTGCCACAGTGGGACGAGGAATATTATCTCGTATATACCGCCAAAAAATATGGCAAATGGGTGATGCTCAAAACACTGCGTCCCGAGTATGCCAATCTTCCCGAGTATCAGCAGATGATTGATAAGGAGTTTGACACTCGTTATAATCTCTCTCATCCCAATATCGTGATGATTAATGACCTGGAAGATGTTCCCGGTGTAGGTCGATCGATTATCACCGACGATGTTTATGGCTTGTCATTGAGAAAACTGTTGGATGAAAATAAATTGGAGGACAAACACTTCAGTCAGTTGCTCACTCGTCTGCCGGCTGCCATGGAGTATATCCAGCAAAATCATATTGCCCACCATCCTATACGCCCCGAGACTATTATCTTTACCGAGAATATTGGTAATCTCAAGCTTATTGATGTGGGATTTGACCATCGCAAATCACTGGCCCATGAGTCGACCGATGATGATATCTTCAACTATGGCTCTATACTTAGAGAAGTATTGGAGAGAACCGGTCGCCGTGACCCCAGATTGCTACGTATCGCCGAACACTGTGTCACTGCTGACCCCAAACAACGCTTTCATGATATACAGGGTCTTCAGATTGCTCTCAGCGGACAGTCTTCCAAGAAGTTGTATATGATGGTGGTGGGATTTCTCGGATTGATGGTTGTAATACTGGCTATGTTGCTGATATTCAATCCTGCTAACTGATTGGTTGCGATGACTATAAATAAACATGGAGACTGCCTCACGGCGTCTCCATGCTTAATAATAAACCAATCATTATCACATTTCTTGCAATGGAAAAAACTAATATGTTGTTTAGTTTTTGTACTACTATAACGTGGAAAATCAAGAAATGGTTTTTATGTTAACTTAAATTAATACACTTGGGCAAATTCTATGCCCATATTCACCGCTACCTTTGTAGCGTAATCCAGGCATCTTCTCTCCGTTACCTGAACCACCGCCCGGTGGTGACTTGTTGGAATATTAACAATAAAAAAAGATATAACTATGGAAAAAACCGAAAAGCCCAAAAAGGCAACCAAAAAATCAGCCGTTGCTGTGGACTCCAAAGAAGCTGAGGCCAAAGCCCGTCGCGAGGCACTCTCAGCAGCACTTGGCAAGATAGAAAAGAACTATGGACGCGGTGCCGTGATGCGTCTTGGCGAGGAATCAGTCGAAAATGTCGAGGTTATTCCTACAGGTTCGATAGCACTTGACCATGCTCTTGGTGTAGGAGGCTATCCTCGAGGCCGTATAATCGAGATTTATGGTCCTGAATCATCAGGAAAGACAACTCTCGCCATCCATGCAATTGCCGAGGCTCAGAAAGCAGGAGGTATCGCCGCTATCATCGATGCCGAGCACGCATTTGACCGTTTCTATGCCGAGAGTCTCGGTGTTGATGTCAACGAATTGCTTATTTCTCAACCTGACAATGGCGAGCAGGCCCTCGAGATTGCCGAGCAACTTATACGCTCATCGGCTATTGACATACTCGTGGTTGACTCGGTAGCCGCTCTTACTCCCAAGAGCGAGATTGAGGGTGAAATGGGTGACCGTAACGTCGGATTGCAGGCTCGTCTTATGTCTCAGGCCATGCGCAAGCTTACCTCAATCATCTCACGCACCAATACAACCTGTATCTTTATCAACCAGTTGCGTGACAAAATCGGTGTGATGTTCGGTCCGTCAGAGACTACTACCGGTGGTAATGCCTTGAAATTTTATTCATCGGTGCGTCTTGACATCCGTTCACGTTCTACCATCAAGGATGGCGATGATGTACTTGGCCGTCGTGCTATTGTAAAAATCGTCAAGAACAAGGTAGCGCCTCCTTTCCGCCGTGCCGAGTTTGATATCATGTTTGGTGAAGGTATCTCACGGTCAGGCGAAATCATTGACCTTGGCGTCGAGCATGACATCATCAAGAAGAGTGGTTCATGGTTCAGCTATAATGGGTCCAAACTGGCCCAGGGTCGCGATGCCGCCAAGCGTGTGATTGCCGACAATCCCGAGTTGGCCGACGAATTGGCAGTCAAGATAGCTGCCGCCCTCAAGGGTGCTCCCGCTCCTATCCACGATGCCGATGACGCCATTGAAGATGCTCCTGACTTCCTCGACGCACCAAAAGCTTCGGCTCCTGCTCAAGATTCCTCCCTCGACGAATATTCCATTGAGGAAGACCTGTAACAAACAAGTAGGATAATCATTTTTCATCACGATGAAAAATGATACCAGAAGGTTATAAAAAGTAGCCTCCGGCATCTCTTTCCGGAGGCTACTTTTTTATAGTTGCTATGGCGAGGATTTGGTCGGGGGGTAGGGCGCGGAATGAGAGGGCGAGGGTTGTGCCGTCGGGTAGAGTGGCGGTGGATGAGACCAAGTCAACGGCAATGTCGGGGAGGAATATCTGACGGTCGGGGTGGTGTGGTGCCCGGGCTTTATAGGCGGCTTCTTTGGCGGTCCAGAGTTTCAGTAGTTGATGGAGATTTGGAGCTTCGTTACTTTGGGACTTAGAAGCATCGGGGCATCGGGGCATCGGGGAATCGGTTGACGGTATTACATCAGCCGGGTTGGACCATCGGTCGTAAGTTGATGCAAGGGCGGCGCGGGGCGACTCGAGGTCTATGCCGAGAAGGGTGTCGGGTAGGGTGGTGATGGCCACGGCCGCGGTGGTGGTGGAGTGGGTGATGGAGAGAGTGATTTCGGGATGGTCTTCTATGAATGGTGAACCGTCGTGTCGGTGGGCGAGTCTGTAGTCAGGGTTGATGGTGGCTAACAGGCGTGATACAGCCTCGCGCTCACGCTGTCGGCGTGGCATGTCGCGGTTATCATCAATGGCGATGTGGCTGATGCTGATATGTTTCATGGCTTGCTTATCAGTCTCAGGAGGTGTGTGATGTCTTTATTCAGACTCTCGATAACCGGGGCGAGGGAGTCGGTGGCTCCTACCGAGGGATGGAATGGAAGATACACGGTTGCCGACAGCAGGAATGTTGTCGAGTCGGTAGCGATAGCCTGTAGTGGGGTGGGTATGGCAGAGAGAGATCTGACGAGCATTGTATTTATGCCATGGGTATTGGTTTGGGAAGTTACAGAGGCCGGTGTGGCGCCAAGATTAAGGTTTATACGTTGGAGGCGTGAGTCAATAGCTCTGTTTAGGGCCAAACGAGGCTCGTGGCGCGGTTTTAGCAGTGTTAGGTGAATAGTTGCTCCATAACGTGGATAAACGACGTCCAGGGCCTCGGAATTGATATTTCCGGTTTTGACACGACGTGTGGTTGAGCCACGGTTGACCGACAGTGGTAATGACAGGGAGTCAATGGTGATGTATGTCTCGGGATAGATGTCGATACGAGGCCATGCTTTGGGACGCGGTACAGGGGGTGTATCGGCACCATCCTGGCCCGACGAGCACCCTGTCATACCACAAACAGCAATTATAGCTGTGGTCAATAATAAAGCAACGACTCTCATAGCTTTAAAAACACCCAATTGCTTGTCTTTATTCGCTTGTCACTTGTTCCTCGGGCATGACCTTGACGCGTACGCGAGTTATGCGGTGAGCCTCGACGTCAAGCACCAGGAAGCGGCATCGGCCATATACCAGAGGTTCTTTTTCTTTTGGAAAATCACCCTTGATTGCTAACAGCATGCCGGCGAGAGTCTCGGCGTCCTCAGCAACATCCTCATAATCCTCTTCATCGAGGTCGGTGATGCGGAAAAAGTCGGTAAGCAATGTGCGACCCTCAAATTCATATGTTGTCTCGCTGAGTTTGCGATAAGTTTTATCCTCGGGGTCATACTCGTCGTTTATGTCACCTACAATTTCTTCCAGTACGTCCTCCATGGTGACGATACCTTGGGTACCGCCAAACTCATCGATGACGATGGCGAGATGTATGCGTCGTTTACGGAAGTCTTCAAGCAGGTCATCAATCATTCTTGACTCGGGGACATAGTATGGTTCTCTCAGCAATGATGTCCATTGCCAGCCATCGGGACGAGTGGTTAGGTAAGGTAACAGGTCACGGGCATACAGGATGCCTTGGATATTATCTTGAGTGTCTTTATATACCGGCAGACGTGCATATCCCGAGTCAATGACTGTTTCCATGACTTTTTCCCAAGTCCAGGTGATATCGATGTCGGTGATATCGATACGTGGAGTCATTATTTCGCTTGCTGTTGTATCGCCAAACTTGAGGATGCCTTCAAGCATGTCCTTGTCTTGTTCTTCGGTGACATCGGTAATGGTGAGGGCTGTTGACAGCTCGTCTGTCGATATTGTAGGAGTGTGTTTGGAGACCACGCGGTTGACAAAAGATGTTGAACCGACCAGTAGTTTGGCGGCAGGCATGACGAGTATTGAAATGAACGATAGGCCCGGGGTGGCGGCAAGTGCCCATTTATAGGGGTTGGAGTTGGCAAAGAGTTTGGGCGCTATTTCACCGAACAGTAATATAAGGAATGTGAGGATGACGGTCTGGAGTATGAAACTCAATATCTCGGGCATTGAAGCAAAGACAGGGCCGAGCGCGGCGTTGGTCAAGACGACGATGGTCACATTGACGAGGTTGTTGGCGATAAGGATGGTGGCTAACAGGCGTTCGGGTTGGGCCAGCAGGTTCAGGGCCTTGCAACCCCGTGGTGTTTCCTCGAGATCTTGGCGCTGGGACTGAGTCAGCGAAAAAAAGGCGATTTCGCTACCAGAGATAAAGCCCGAAATCAGCAGGCACACCAATGCTATGATTAGGATAATGATTTGAGAAACAGAAAACATGTCTAATATTTTGTCGGGGGAAATTATCCCATAATATCATAAGACATTACTGTCTCGACCAAATATAGAGACAGAATATTATCACGGTTGAGGTCCATGTCGTCATAGTCATGGTTGTAGCTGTGTAGTATAACCTTGTCGGGGTCCTTGTGACGTCGCATGACCTTGACCATGCGGTAGTCTCGTGTTACAACAACATATACTTGTCCCCAGAATATAGGGGCGTCAGCGGGTATGGGTCGTATCGAGATAAAGCTGCCGTTGGCGATACGAGGCTCCATGGAGTCGCCGCTAACTCTCACTATGGGATATTTGGGGTTGACGTTAGGAAGGCTGAGGTGGCCGATGATGCGCTCGTCGGTGAACATTGAAGATAATTCGGTATGTCCGGCTGTGACGTCGATGTCATATACCGGGGCAGCCGATTCAGGTGTTGCCGAGGGTTGGGGAGTGCGAGGGAACGGTACCTCGTCGCCGTGTTCCAGCCATCGTTTGGATACACCCAGGTTAACCACGATGCGGTTGATTGTGCGGTCTGAAATGGGGATGCGTCCCGACATCATCTTGGACATGTTGGAGGCATCGATATCGATGAGCCGACCAAATTCGGCCTGGGTTTTGCGCATAAAAGTGATTAAATATTTTATGCGGTCAATGATAGAGGCATCAGAGCCGGGTAGAGTAAGGGCGCTGGCGCGGCGTTCAAGCGAGTCTTGGGTGACTTTCATTTTAAATAAGATTGGTTTTATTGGAGAAATCGGTGTTAAATAGAAGTAAATCAGTAGACCATGACCTTGATAGGGGTATGGTGTTGGTCGGTGGTGATGAAATAAACACCGACGGGAATGTAAATTTCAGTTCCGTGTGGAGCTTGGGCGACGCCGGTAATCAGACGTCCCGAGAGGTCATATACGTTGAGTCCTGTATGGGTGTCAGAGGCGATGACACGGAAGCCACCATCGATGTTGGCGATAGCCAGTGGGTGGTCGCTGATGATACCTGATACACCACCGTGTTCAACAAAGACAACGTTGGACATTGGAGAGCGATATCCAAGGCGCACTGACTGTACAGAGTAAGCCTCGCGGTCCGAAGCATTAAAGTCGCTGATGGTGAGGGAATTTTCCTCGGCGAGTATTTCCTCGGTCGAGGCATTGCCTGATGTATAGCGGGTGCGGGTTACGATGTAGTAGTCGGCAACCTCGTTTTCGGGAATTGACCAGTTGGCCACGTAAGAGTCTTCAGTTATATCTGAAGGATTGGTTGCTGTGGGAGCCGAGAGAGTAGGCACAGGCAGGCAGTTGCCACGGAGTTCAAGGCCGCGTGAGCCGCTGACGCCACCGCCCGAGATGAGCAGGCGAGAGGTATGTGTACCCACGATGGCAGGGGTGTAGGTAACAGTCAGCCAGGTACCGTCGTTGGAGTTGACAAGGGTCTTGTCGATAGTCGATTGGGAGAGCTTGAAGTATTCTGTATCGCCATTATATATCCTTACTTTCAGGTCTGAGGTGAGGTATTCGCCTTTGAAGAACAGTTTACTTGTGGTTGAGCTTCCGACAGCAACATCTCCAAAGTCGAGGTCCATGTCCTGGACGGGAGTTATGAGGTTGGGGTCACCGACAGGAGTGATTGAGGCGCCGGGGTCAAATGTCTGACCTTTTTTTGTACCCCAGAGGTGTTCGGCCAAATCGGGATAGTCGATGAATGGGTTGCGGTTGTTCTGTATGAGGTATACGGCATCGTTGCGTAGTCTTTCTTTTTCGCTGACAGGGTCTTCGCGGTGCCATTTGAGTAGCAGTTCCACAGACCATGGGTTAAGGGTGGGGTAGGTGTTCTGGGAGACCATAAATTTGTACTTCCATGTCTGGTCTTGATAGGCGGTGACCATGTAGAAGTATGTGCGTGCAAAGTCACCTTTATATTCATTGTCAGGCTCGAATACATATCGAGCTCCACCGCCTTGTCCGGCTACGGGATAACCTACTGTTGTCACGCCGTTATCAAAGTCGATTTTGGATGAGCGGTCAACAACTCCCAGTGGGAAGTTGCTTTTGGCGGTGTTGGCAGCCATCTCTGAAGGATACAGGTGGTTAAGGTCGACGTATGCGGGAATGTCGGTGAGTCCGCCCCACCATGATTTGGGGAAGGAGTGTTCGCGGTTGAGGCCCTTGAATGAAGGTGCATATAGTGGAATATTGGAATACATATCCCACCAGCGGTTGGACTCGGGATATACGTCGGTGCGTTGGAAATACTGAGGTAGTGCATTGTATGATGATATCTCAGTGAAGTTTCTAACCAACTTGAAGATGGCAGTCTTGAGCTCGGCGTCTTTGAGGCCTTTGAGTGATTTGTAATATTGTACCGGGACCTCGGCCGATGAGGTTATTGTCAGCAGTGTGACGAGTGACAGTAATGTTGTGCGCAGGTAACGTAAGGTCATATTAAGGTTGGGTATATATGGATAGTAGTGTTGTAATAATAACCTCCTTGGTGATTAAAAGTTTAAATTTCAATTTTTTTAATCCATGCACGACGACGGCGGTGTTGTCGGCGCTCAAAGAGTTCCCATTGTTTTTGGACACTGGAATTATTCTCGAGTTCGACGTTTGATTCGGCAAATTTGTATCCGTTTGCAATATAAGAGGGTATCAGGTTGGCAAACAGGAGAGCGTTTACGCCCTTGTTCTGATATTCCGGGGCGACACCTACTAACATGAGGTCGACGACATCGGTTTTGCCACGTATGGCTTTCCAGAGTGAGTACCATCCGGTTGGAAAAAGTTTTCCACCCGAGGCTCTCAGAGCCTTGGACAGTGAGGGCATGGAAATGCCTACTCCCACGAGTTTGTCGTTTTTGTCGATAATCAGGCACACATCTTCAAGGCGCAGGATGCCCAGGTACATGTCTATATAGTATTCAATCTGGCGGTTGGTAAGTGGAACAAATCCATATAGGTCTTTGTATGTGTCGTTGATGAGGTCAAATATAGCTCGGCCATATTTTTCTTTAACATCTTTGCGCGACTTAATATCATAGACTCGTAGTTCAAACTTGCGTGCGACAATATCGGCCACACGCATGTATTTGTCGGGTATTGAGTCGGGAACGGTCATGCGGTATTCAATCCAGTCGACTTCTTTTGTAAAGCCGAGTCGTTCCATGTGCTTGGGGTAGTAGGGGTAGTTGTATATGGTTGCATAGGTACCCATTTCATCAAAACCCTCGATGAGCATACCTTCCTTGTCCATATCGGTAAATCCCATTGGACCTACTATTTCTTCCATGCCACGGTTGTGTCCCCATATAGTTACGGCGCGGAACAGAGCGTCTACAACTTCGTTGTCGTCAATAAAGTCGACGAGAGAAAATCTCAGAGTCTTTCGGCCGGTCTTTTCGTTGACGGCGTTGTTGATGATGCCTGTGATACGGCCCACAATCTTCCCGTCCCGCCAAGCCATGAATGACTGTGCGCGACAGAAGTCAAAGGCCGGATTTTTGTCAGGAAGCAGAGAGTCTATCTCGTCAAATATCAGCGGTGGAACAAAGTATGGGTTGTCTTTATAAAGGTCAATGCCAAAGTGGACGTATTCCTTGAGGTATTTTTTGAGAGGTATAACCGGTTTTATAGTAACTGCCATTTTAATTTAATTAGGGTAATAGGATATTTGCCGCGGCCTCGAGGTTGGAGAATTGATTATGGTCACTTGCCTGCCGGCACTACATTGCCTGAAATTTTCAGGTTGACACGTTTGTGGTGTGGGTCGTTGGTGCGCACTTTGACGGTCTTGTTGAACTCGCCCGGACGACCTTTGGGCAGGTAGGTGACTTTGATGGTCCCTGTTTTTCCCGGCTTGATGGGAGCTTGGGGATAGGATGGGCGGGTACAACCACATGAGGCGTTGGCCGAGATTATAACAAGGGGGGCGTCGCCGGTGTTCTTGAATTTAAATTCATAGCTCACGGGACCACCGTTTTCATGTATTATGCCAAAGGAGTGGGAGCGCTCGGCAATGGTGATTGCCGGTGCTTTTTTGTCACCGGCTTGTACGCTTGCGATGCCTAATATGGCAATCATCAGCGTCAGGAGGATATTACGTTGGAGAGTTTTCATTGTTTAACGCTTGGGTTTATTTGTTAAAATAAAGGTCGAGCACTCGACGGGCTGCTATAAAAGATGAGAGTCGGTTTTGGAGAACCATGTTCTCGTTTATAGCGAGTTCGGCCTCGACGCGCGGGTTTTGGTAGAAGTGGGAGCGAAGTTGCTCGTCGATGGTCTCATACATCCAGTATCGAGCTTGCTGTGTTCTACGCTCAATGAAGTATCCGTTATCGTGGACAAATTTAAAGTAACGGTCAATCATGTCCCAGACTTTGTCAATATCAATGCCATAGTATCCTGAGTAGGTCAGGACTTCAGGTTTCCAACCCGAGGCAGTTGGAGGGAACAGGTGTAGGGCATTGGCAAACTGAGCCTTGGCCAGCAACGCACGATCTTTGTTGTCCCCGTCGGCCTTATTGATGACAATACCGTCGGCCATCTCCATGATGCCACGTTTGATGCCCTGGAGCTCGTCACCGGTGCCGGCAAGCTGTATCAGCAGGAAGAAGTCGACCATTGAGTGAACGGCTGTTTCAGATTGACCGACGCCGACGGTCTCGACAAAGATGTTGTTGAATCCGGCGGCTTCACACAGCACGATGGTCTCTCGTGTCTTACGTGCGACACCGCCGAGCGAACCGGCCGATGGAGAAGGACGTATAAAAGCTTTGGGGTGAACCGAGAGCTTTTCCATGCGGGTTTTGTCGCCGAGTATTGATCCTTTGGTGCGTTCTGATGAAGGGTCTATGGCGAGTACAGCGAGCCGGGCCTCGGGGTCTTGTAGAACGTGGAGGCCAAAGACATCGATTGATGTTGATTTTCCGGCACCTGGCACGCCTGTGATACCTATGCGCCGAGAGTTGCCCGAGTGGGGGAGGCATTTTTCTATAACTTCCTGGGCCAAAGCATAGTGAGATGGATTGACACTCTCGACAAGGGTCACTGCTCGAGCCAGCATAGTCATATCTCCTTTGATGATACCCTCGACAAGCTCTGAAACCGATGGCAGGGGTTTACGTTTGGGTCGTGTTTTGAGATAGGGGTTGACTTGGGGTGGCTGGCTGACACCGGCATTGACTGTCAATCCGGTGTATTGGGAATCGTTTTCGGGATGATTGCCCGGACACGCTGCATGTTGCTTTAATGAGGAGTGATTTTTATCGTGGGACATGGTACTTATTGTTGTCGTTTATTGGTAAACCACAAAGTTATAAAAAAGTTTCTAATTACCGACAATTAATCATTGTCTCTATATTCTAATACTGAAGCACTGAAGCCTGCCGATCAATAGTGGAAAGCCGATCCGCCGATAAACTCGCGCAGGAGGGAGGTGGCAGGCAGGAGTTCGGCCGGAACGGGCCGGAAGTAGCTGAGGAATTTGGCCAAGCGGTAGGCTGTGGCATATTCAGGGACGTCCTCGGGAACACGGGAGAGAATGTCGAGGGCTCGGTCGCGTATCACCGAGAGTTCAAACAGCAGTGAGGAGTTAAACATTGCATCGGCGTTTTCCTGATAGGGAAATATCCATTGTTCTTCACCGCGCCGCACAGAAGGCCATCGTCTGAGGGTTTCCAATGCCGACGTGCCTCGGTATTTGTAGTCTCGGACAATGCGTCTGAGCAGTCGGTTGTCGGTGGTGGGCACCCAATTGTGGTCGTCAATGGAGATGGTGGTAAGGGCCGAGACGTATATGCGGTATTTGTAGTGGTCGTCAATACCGGCTGTAAGCCCTGGGTTAAGACCGTGGATACCCTCGAGGAGAATTACCGAGTTGTCCTTGAGTTGGATGGTATTGCCGCGATATTTGCGTGAGCCGGTCTCAAAGTCATAGGTTGGCATCATGACTTGTTCGCCGGCAAGCAGTCTACCGAGGTCGTTATTAAAAGCTTCCAGGTCAAGGGCATATAAAGACTCATAATCATAGTCACCGGCGGCATCACGCGGGGTGTGGGCACGGTCAACAAAGTAGTTGTCCAGAGAGATGGATACCGGGTCGAGGAGGTTGGTGCGCAGTTGGATTGCCAGACGTTTGGTAAATGTTGTTTTGCCGGAAGAGGAAGGTCCGGCTATGAGTACAAAGCGTGTTCCTCGCTCATGGAAGTGGCGTGTTATGTCATCGCTGATGCGTGCGATATATTTTTCATGCAGGGCTTCGGCGACGTTGATGAGATCGGTTACTGAGCGTCGTGAGTCGATGGCGTTGAGTTGGGCGACATTGCTGATGCCTATGATGTGGTTAAAGTCGAGATAGCGTGTAAAGGCGTTGAACAGTTTGTCGTGTCTGATGACCTGAGCCACATGTGATGGGTTTTCGGGATCAAAAGCTCGTAGCAATACACCATCCTTGTAAGGTGTAATGTCCCACACATCGATATATCCTGTCGAGGGAGCCAGACATCCATAGTAGCTGTCGGCTACGGCACCGATAGTGTGGTAGACGCTGTATAGTTGTCCGAGTCCGCTGAGAAGCTGGGCTTTGTCATCAAGGCCTTGGCGGCGGAATATGTCAATGACTTCGGCTGTGGGGCGTTGATGCCGCTCGATTTTGATATCCCGTGATACCAGGTTGTTGATGCGTTCTTTGATGGTGGTTATGGTGGAGTCGTTGATGTCGAGGCCATCGATGATGCAGTAATAGCCTCCGGCGATGGAGTGCTCGATTTTTAAGCGGGCGCGTGGGCTGATATCTAACAGGGCTGCATAGAAAATCATGCATAGTGAGCGCACGTATGCGCGAGATCCCGAGTCTGAGGTGCGGTCCAGGAATTCTATCTGTTTGGGTTGGTATACGGTGTAGTCAAGTCCTTGGGTTTTATTGTTGACGCGTGCACAGATTGGGTTGAAGCCGAGAGTGTCGTTCAGTTGTCCGGCTATTTGGGAGAGGGTGGTGCCACCGACTACCTCTATTGTAGTGCCGGTATTGATGATATTGATGGTGATGGTGTTGGACATGGCAGTGTATTGGTAAAATTGAGATGTATGATGGATAGTAAATCAGTAAATCGAGGTATAGGGGTGGGGGCGGTGATAGGATTATTGGTGGCTAATGTTTAAATATTTTTTTGAGTATTCGGTGCCGGGCTTTGGAGTGTCGGTAGGTCTCGGCTGTCTTGAGGGCTTTATTGCACACTTGGGAGTCGTCTAGACCGGCATGTCGGGCATAGGCGTGGGCGAGTCTGAGCATTTGTTTGTCATCGAGGTGTATGGCCTTGAAGTTGGTCATAAGTGTCGTTGTGTCATGGATGTCAAATTTCATGCGGTTGACGTCGAGCAATGCAAATTCATAATGTCCGTTATCGGAGCGAGTAAACAGGATGTTGCCCGGAGTGAAGTCTTTGTGCCACACTCCTTTGCGGTGCATATCGACGAGTAATGCACCCAAGGCGTCAATGAGGTTGTCGCTGTGAGGGATATTTTGCCAGTCACGTACTGTTTCTCCCGGGTGTTGTAGGCTGACATAGTAGGAGCGTGTCAGCATGCCATTCTTGGAGACTTCGACATATCCCACTGGTATGGCTGTCCCGATATTGAGCTCGATGAGTCGGCGGGAGTTGTGGTAGGAGCGTGAGGCCTTGGACTCGCGCCAGTGGGTATAGATTGCTGAGTTGGGGAATGATGGACAGCGGAATGCCTTGATGTTGAGCAGGGTGCCGTCGTCGGCCGTCAGGGTGAAGACGCGGTTGCGAGCCCGGTATATCAGTTGTGCACGGGATGGCACATCGTTTGTGGCAAGTTGCTGCAGCAGTGGCCTGTAGCGTTCATACTCGGGTGAGACTATTATTGTGTATTTTGTCTTTTTCATTTTGTTATATGCGCTACTTTCTGTTTTTGAAGTAGTCTGAAGCGATTATAAGGTCTGAAATGTTGAAGATGTCGCGTGCGTGGCGTTGTTGGTCGGGAGTGAGCGAGGATGCATCACCGAGAATTTGGTTTTGGGTGGTGATGGCGTAAGGTTGTTTGGAAGGGTCGAGGAGGCTCTGTCCGAGGCCTCGCCAGTGATATTTGAGTCCGAGCATGTCCAGGAGGGTGGGGTAGATGTCTACTTGTCCGGCGATTTTGTCGTAGCGTCCCGGTACCGGGGCATTGACAATAATCAGTGGAACGTATTGTCCGCTGTCAAGCCATGATGCAACCTTTGGGTTTTTAATGAATGAGTTGCGGTCGGTACCGATACCTTCGTGGTCGCCGGTGATTACTATCATTGTGCCGGCCATAGCGGGGTTGGAGCGTACTTTGGAGACAAATTCGCCCACGGCGCGGTCGGTATAGTTGGCAACCTCGAGGTAGTGTCTCAGTCGCTCGGGTATCGCATCAGAGAAGTGTACTTTCTTGAGATGGTCAGGGATTACAAATGGTGTGTGACCCGAGTAAGTGACAAGTTGGACCATTGAGTGAGTTCCGTTGCCGATTATGCCCTCTGATGTGATTTTGTCATAGGCCTGACGCAGGAAAGAGTCATCACCGAGACGTCCGCGAGGACCGGTCTTGACGTCGAGTTTCCAGGTGGGTTTGTCGTAAAGTTCGTATCCGAAGTCTTGTGCCACGACTGCTACGTTCCAGACGGTGCGTTTGTCGACGGTGAATGACATTGAGCGGGCTCCCGGCCCGTGATTTTCTTTCCATGCCCGGTCGAGCGAGGGGTAGGTGTTATGTACAAACCGGTAGGAGTAGGCACCGTATTTGACGGGCAGGAGTCCGGTGTGGATTATGAGCTGGGCATCTATCGAGCGTGCTCCTTTGACCTGGTTGTGGATGTGTGAGGCGTAGAATGTGGATGAGTCGGCAACGAGCCGGTTGATGTTGGGGGTGATTTCCTGACCTTCGATAGTCTTGCCTATGGGCCAGTTTTCAAAACTTTCTAATAGAATTATTATTAAGTTGTTAGGGTGGTTGTTGGGGGAGGTGAAGTTTGTTCCCGGCCGTGAGGCTATCCAGTTGTCAATCTTGGCTTGAAGTTGGGGTGTGAGTTCCACGTGGCCACAGAAGAATTCATATATCATTGCGCCCGGTATGGTGTATACGGTGGCGCCGCAAGTCGAGTAGTCATACATGAGGTCTTCGTAGGCTTTTTTATATCCCCCTTTGAAGGCGGTGTGGATGGCAACGATAGCCAAGGGTATGCCGACGAGCCATGCCGAGGTCTTGAGCAGTTGTTTGACAGCGCCGTTAAGTACTTGTTTTATTGGTGTCATGTGTATCATGAACATGGCCCAAGCGGTGGTCAGTGGGAATATGATGTCAATCAGATGCAGTGACTCCCACACGCTGTCCTGAAAGTCGCTGAGGTTGCTGACCAGTAGGTAGGATGATGCCGGAATGACGGTGAAGTAGGTGCGGAAGTACATGAGGTTGGCCACAAGCCAGGCGTCTATGATGAGACCCATGACCAGGATATACCAGCGCGATTTAAATGCCAGCAGGGGTAAGGCTAATAGGGTGGAGAAGATGAGTTTGGTGAGGTATCCGAGTGGAAATTGGAAGCCTGAGAAGGTTGTGTCGCAAGCCCATATAATGTCCCAGATGAGAAATTTCAGGTAAAAGATGCCGATAACCCAGGCAAACAATTCGCCGGCGGTAAGTACACGTGGCTTGATGAGGTTGACAAGTGTACGACGAGAGAATAATTTTTTAATTTTGGACAGAAGGGACATTTTTATTAGGAATTGGAAATTATATATTCTTGATTAAATGAAGCAATTGAAATCAGTAAGTGGTTTTGGTCGGGCTGTGTGCTTAACTTGTTTATTTATCATTGTTTACCATGACCTTTGTAAGGTATGCGGTGTAGTTGTCGGGGTTGTAATTGTCGGTGATGTTTTCACGTGCGTTGTCTATCATCCTGAGGTGTAGTGTCGGGTTGTCATAAATATATGCTATAGCGTCGGTGATAGCTTGAGGGTTGGCCGGTGGGACGAGGATGCCGCTCTGTTTGGGACCGTCGGGGATGATGAGGTCGCGTGCGCCGGGAATGTCGCTGACGATACATGGCAGGCCACATGCTTGGGCCTCGCGTACCACGCGTGGCGATGCGTCGCGTGTTGATGGTAGAACAAAGAGGTCGGCTGAAGGAAGATAGTGTATCGCGTCGGGTCGGTTGCCGGTAAATTTTATGTTGTCAGTGGCGCGGTTAATATCTGATGGGTCGGCCTCACCGATGACAGTGAGTCTTGGTTTTATGTCGGGGCGAGTGAGATTTAATATTTGGATTGCGTCAATGAGATAGTTGAGGCCTTTGTGTGGTCGACCTTTAGTGATACCGATATAGACGAGGTTGAAGTGTTCGTTGGTGTCGGATGTTGTGTCCCATGCTGACATTGGATTGACAATGGCGTCTTTGATCCAGTCGGTGGAGTAGGGTTTGGGACACCAGGAAAGTTTTTCCTGAGGTATGTATCGGGATAGGTATTGGCAGATGTCCTGGGTCTCACACACAATGTGATGTACACGCTTGTTAAGAAGAGCCATACGGTAGGTTGGGTCAAAGCGGTGGACACGGGCTTGAGTGCCACGGTATCCGATGACTTTTGTGTTTGTACCGCGGGTGGCGAACAGAGCGGTGCTTAGAGCCGAAGTGCTGACTGCAAACACGACATCGGGGCTGAGCTCTCTGATTGCTTGTTTTAATGATTTGATAGCTTTGAAGTTGAGTTTGCCTTTTATGGGTTGTATAGAGACACGACTGAGGTTGGATGACGCTGTAACCGGATTGGTGTCGGCAAGTATCACGCGGGCCTGTCCCATGGCGTTGATAGCTTCAAAAGTGCGCAGAGTCACCATGTCGGCGTCATGGTATATCAGAAGAATAGTTGGTATGGTAATCATTTTTAGATTTATTTTAAATCGATAAGGATTTTGCGCCATTGTTCCACGTGAAACATGGGGCTATATCCGGTTTTGAACATGCGGTCTGAGATGACCCTCAGTTGGTATATAGTCTCAGGATCGTTGTTAATTAGTTGGTATATATTTTCTTTTATGTTCTGAGGGTCGGAGCTGTCGATAACTGGAATTGCTTGGTAAGTTGCTTCGGCGATTACGTCGGTATTTGCGTCCGGGTCGCCTATAAATATTGCTGTGGGCCTGGGTAGGGTGGTTGTTGGTTGTTGGGTGGAGATATAAGCTTCGGGGTGTGACTTTTGTTGTTCAGTGGCCCATATTATTTTAATATGATTGAATAGGCGGCCTTTTCTTACCAGAGGCATGACGTATCGTGCTTTGCCTTGACCGTAGATGGTGAATTGTATTCTGTCGGCGTTCTCGGGATCGTTGACTTCGATATTCCATAGTGCCGTGAGTATGTTGTCTATATTGTTGTTTTTATCGGGAGTGCCATGCCAGATTAGGCTTATGTTTTCTTTTGTGTCGACATATTCTAATACAATCTTGTTTTTCATTGTTGGGCCTATAATTGTAGGTGTCCCCTTAAATCCTTGTGGAGTAGGCAGTTGTTCTTGATATACGAGGGCGTCTATCTCTGCGGCCAGGGATGGAGGTATGTGTTGTCGGGCGTGCTTGTCGGTTAGAGTGGCTATTATCTTGAAGTCTATACCGCGGTCACGGCAAATGCGTCGTGCCGATACAGCGGCGCTCAAGTCCTTGATGCGGTGGACAAGTAGGTAGTCGGCGGTGTTTTTTTTCATATTGCCGGCAATTGACAGTGCTGTGAGGAAACTGAGAGGTGATGGCACCAATGTGGTGATTTTGGGCCACAGGTAGTCAACATGCTTAATTTCGAGATAGTCGGTGTTGATGTTAGCCGGGGCGATGTCGAGTATTCTCATGACGTGGCGTGTTTATTGTTGAGATTTTTTTTGGCGTGCCATAGACCACGCTTTATAGGTGGAGAGGGCGACGCGTCGTGCAATGAGGCGTCCGATGGGTCCATCGGCCCAGGCTCGGCGGGATACCATCATGTTATAGTATTTGGCCCATGCTTTAATCCTTGGTGTCCAGGGTTTTATTTTGTTTTGGGAGTTGGCTATACCTTGGGCTTGGAGTGCTGAGCGAAGGTCTTCTTTGCGGCAGAATTCGTCGTAGTCGGCGGCTCGATAATGGAGTAGTTTGCCATCGAGTGTGACAGGTCTTAGAGACTCGGGAAATGTGACTTGTTCTCCTAAGTCGCTCATATTCCATTGAGCATATCGACGATTGAACAGTCGTATCTTGGGCTTGGAGTCAATCGGGCAATGTGTGACGAGATTACCCCAATAGTATTCGGCTACTTGCATCCTGTAGACACGGTGTTGTTCGAGGCCATGATGTTTGAGGTTGATGATGTGTTGTCTGAGTTCCTCGCTGAGACATTCGTCGGCGTCGATTGCAAGGATGTAGGTGTGTGATGCCAGTGAGGTCGCCCATTGACGTTGGGATCCGTAGCCGCTGAATTGTCGGTGGCTGACGCGACATCCCCATCGTTGACATGTTTGTACTGTGGCATCGGCGCTACCTGAGTCTACAACTATTATCTCGTCGGCAATGCCGATAAGTGAGTTAAGGCAACGCTCGATATTTGTTTCCTCGTTATATGTAATGATTGTAGCTGAGATGCTGTTCATAACCGATTGATTGGTTTTGGGTGTCGTTTTTACTATAACCTACAAATGTACTAAATTTTGGTAAAATATACTACAAGAAAATCGCATCTATAAAATCAAAGATAATTTAACATGGGTAAATAGAATTTAACACTATGGCTTTTAAATATCCTTATAGGTGAGCGGAAACATTCTTTCATGCAAATCTCAGGGGCTTTAAATACCTGTTTTTTCAATATAAAAGGTTGTTAATCATTGATTAATGTCTCGATTGTTATTTAATTAATTTTTGTCGAAGTAGAAAATTATGTTCATTTTGTGTTTTACCTTCGCCCTCCGATGTGATTAAAGGGCAATGATGTTTGGTCGGTGTGGTAATGTTAATTTTTTCCGATGATGGAGTGAACCGATTGATAAATCTGAATTTTTTGGGGAAGACACTCATTGATCCAAGCCGTCACACCAGCCACTCTGTTAACCCCTCTGTAACCTCTCTGTTAACCTCTCTGCTTTTTCAGGTGTTACTTTTTCTGATTGGAGTGTGATGGGGTTTGGGAAATTTTTTTTAATTTTGTTGGTTAACTTCCCTGAATAGGTTTTTATCAGTAATGTTTATGAATTACGAAATACAATTATTGACCGAGAATGTCAGTATGCCATTATTGGACAGAGATTTGATGAAGGCATGGCTTAAGCAGGTCGCCATGGCTCATGGGAGAGCTCCCGGAGTCCTGACATATGTTTTTTGTGATGACAAGCGTATCATTGAGGTTAATAGAGAATTTCTTGGACATGACTATTATACTGATATAATAACATTTGACTATAGCAAGCGTCATACCGTAAGCGGTGACATGTTTATTTCACTTGATACGGTCCGTTCCAATGCCGAGGGCCTCGGCGTTGATTATACTACTGAGTTGCAACGTGTTATTGTACATGGACTGTTGCATCTGTGTGGAATAAATGACAAAGGTCCCGGAGAGCGTGAGATTATGGAAGAGTATGAAAATCAAGCACTTGCTATGTTGCAAGCACTTAAAACACAATAACCCCAATAAAGAATATCGCTTGATGATAAGGTGAGAATACATCTAAACAAGTGAAAATCAATGATATATGAAATTTAACTATGACGTTATAGTTGTAGGTGCCGGTCATGCCGGATGTGAAGCTGCTGCGGCCTCAGCTCGACTGGGGGCGTCGACCTTGCTCATAACTATGGATATGAACAAAATCGCGCAGATGAGCTGTAATCCGGCTATAGGAGGCATTGCCAAAGGACAAATAGTCAGAGAGATAGATGCTCTTGGCGGATGTACAGGTATAGTTACCGACCGCACGGCTATTCAGTTCAGGATGCTCAACCGTTCCAAGGGGCCCGCCGTATGGAGTCCACGTTCCCAGAGTGACCGCATGAAATTTTCGGCAGCATGGCGACATATACTCGAGAATATGCCCTGTCTCGACATGTGGCAAGACTCGGTAGTATCTCTTGATATTGAAGACCGTAAAGTCAAAGGAGTTAGGACCCTTAACGGTGCTCATTTCAAGGCCGATAGAGTAGTACTCACCAATGGGACATTTCTCAATGGCCTTATGCATATAGGTCGTACCATGATAGAAGGAGGCCGTACAGCCGAGCCATCTTCTCATGGCCTTACCGAGCAGCTTGTGAGCCTGGGCTTCAAGGCCGACCGTATGAAGACCGGTACGCCGGTGCGTATTGATGGACGCTCGGTCGATTGGTCACTTGTCGAGCGTCAGGATGGAGATGATGACTTCCATAAATTTTCCTATCTTCCTGAAGTAGAACGAGAGCTCAGTCAGAGACCTTGCTACACAGTCATGACCAACATCGAGACCCACCAAATCCTGCGTCGTGGACTCCCCGATTCCCCATTATATAATGGACAGATACAGAGTATCGGTCCTCGTTATTGTCCCTCGATTGAAACAAAGATTGTAACATTTGCAGACAAAGATTCCCATCACCTTTTTCTTGAACCCGAGGGAGAAGATACTCAGGAATACTACCTCAATGGTTTCAGTTCATCGTTGCCGATCAATATACAGATAGAGGCATTACAGACTATTCCGGCTCTGAGAAATGTTCAGATTTATCGTCCCGGATATGCGATAGAGTACGACTTTTTTGATCCGACCCAATTAAATAAGACACTCGAGACCCGAATTATCGGAGGACTGTACTTTGCAGGACAGATAAACGGTACGACCGGATATGAAGAAGCGGCGGGACAAGGACTGGTTGCCGGAGCCAATGCTGCACTGAGCCTGAAAGGAGAACGTCGGCTTATACTCGGACGAGATCAGGCCTATATAGGGGTGCTTATTGACGACCTTATTACCAAAGGTGTGGATGAGCCCTATAGAATGTTTACATCACGTGCCGAACACCGCATACTCTTACGTCAGGATGATGCTGACATGAGATTGACACCTCTTGGATATGAACTTGGACTTGTTGATGAGCGCCGCTATAAGTTGACCGAAGAAAAACGACAGCTACGTGATAATATCATACAACTTGCCATCGTCACATCGGTTAAGGCCTCACAGGTTGCCGAGCTGATGGAAAAGAAAGGTCTGGAACCACTCAGACAGGGTGTCAAGTTGAGAGACCTTATACTGAGACCTCAGCTCACGATAAAAGATCTTGTGCCATATATACCCAAGCTTGCCAAGGTTGTCGACCATCTCCCTGTAGACCGACGTGACGAAATTATAGAAGCGGCTGAAATATTGCTTAAATATGAAGGCTATATCGTTAGAGAACGCACTATAGCAGATAAAATCCATCGGCTCGAAGATATTAAACTTAACCCCGACTATGACTACATGTCGTTGACCTCGTTAAGTACCGAAGCTCGACAGAAACTACTTAAGATCAAACCTACGACCATAGCCCAGGCCAGCCGTATACCCGGAGTCTCGCCCTCGGATATCAATATCCTCTTATTACTGCTGGGGCGATAGAGCGTGGTGATAACCGCCTTCTGTCAGCTGAGATGATTATAAGAATCGATGCTAACCGAAATAATGTCGATGGTGTATCGAGGTTATAGACGAGAGCAAAAACGAGGATATGGTCGAGAGTGTTGTCCTGAGGGTGTTAAAATGCCGAGTTGCCTAAGGATGAATAAGTGTCGGCTGACAGTGTGTAACATAAACGACAATTAATTGTTCCACGTGGAACAATTAGCAATATAATAAATGAAGAATCAATTACTTAACCCTATTTTTAGATATGGAATACATCAAGTCAAAAATCCGTGATGTCTATGATTTTCCTTCCAAGGGAATTGTTTTTAAAGACCTCACAACAGTGTTCAAGGACCCCCGAGCTCTTCACATTATCGGTTGGGATTTATCTCAACTTTATCGGGACAAGGGTGTCACCAAAGTGGTGGGGATAGAGTCCCGTGGCTTTATTGGCGGTTCTATTCTGGCGTTTGAGCTGGGAGCCGGTTTTGTCCCTGCCCGTAAACCCGGAAAACTCCCGGCTGATACCATACGTGCCGAGTATGATAAGGAATATGGTAAGGATGTGATTGAAATCCATCGTGACGCCATCGGACCCGATGATATTGTGGTGCTCCATGATGACGTGCTTGCTACCGGTGGTACTATGGCTGCTGCATATGAGTTGGTCAAGAGTCTTAATCCCAAGAAAATCTATATAAACTTTATCATTGAGCTTGCCGCTCTTGGTGGACGTTCCAAGCTCCCGGCTGACGCTGAGGTTTCGTCGTTAATTGTATATTAATTACATATTATTTATGAAATCAGGCGTCCGACGGGACGCCTGATTTGTTATAAAGATGAGTTAATAGACACCTGTAGTCTTATAGTCTCGTATCAGCGAAGTCGCCATAACGGGAGTGTCTTGAGCCCCGTGTCGGCGGTCCCATTATTCAATACTCACTACTCGATAACTCATGTCCATGCACGATAAATCTCCAGAGTTGATGGAGAAAATATCTTTTCTGCCCGATACCCCCGGCGTTTATACTTATTATGATGCCGGAGGGCGGATTATATATGTCGGTAAGGCTAAAAACCTTAAGCGACGGGTGTCCTCATACTTTAATCGCACCCATGACTCGTTGAAGACCAATCTTCTGGTGCGTGCCATTGCTGATATGAGTTATATCGTTGTACCTACCGAGCAAGATGCTCTTAATCTCGAAAACTCGATGATTAAAGAACATCAGCCCCGTTATAATGTACTACTTAAAGATGACAAGTCCTATCCCTGGATTGTCGTGACCAACGAGTTGTATCCCCGGGTGTTTCTCACGCGTGATCATGTAAAAGATGGTTCACGATATTATGGTCCATATACCAATCAGGCAGTAGCTAAAACTGTGCTTGAACTGATAGCTGAGCTATATCCGGTGCGTACATGTCGATTGAACATCACGCCCGAATATCTGAGGCGAGGCAAGGGGCGTCTGTGTCTCAACTATCATCTCGGCAAATGTCGTGGATGTTGTACCGGGGCTATCTCAGTCGATGAATATGCCACATATATCGAGCGCATCAAGCAAATACTTAGGGGTGAATTACGCGAGTTGATGGACCATCTTAAGGACGAAATGGAGTCACTTGCCTCTCGGCTAAAGTTTGAGGAGGCTCAGGATATAAAAGAGAAATGGGATTTGATAGCGCGTTATCGGTCACGCTCGGTCATTGTGTCTCAGACTATCGACGAGATTGATGTATTTGGGATTGATGACAGCGAGGGTAACGATGAAGTTTATGTCAACTACATGCATGTCAGACGAGGCGCGGTAGTACGGTCGGTGACGTTGAGGTATAAGCGTAGGCTTGATGAAAGCATCGCCGATATACTATCCTATGCTATCGATGAAGTGGGGACTTCGCTCGGTGTGCAGTATAGCGAGGTTGTGGTGGAGATGCTTCCTGATGTAGATATGCCCGGCATAACGTTTACGTTGCCACGTCGAGGCGATAAAGCCAAGCTACTTGAGGTGTCTCAGCAAAATGCCCGTCAACAGCGCATTGATGATCTTAAACATTTGGCCAAACATGATCCTCAGGAGCGAACACGCCGGTTGCTTGAGCGCATACAGCGAGACTTCCACCTTCCTGAATTACCCGACCATATAGAGTGCTTTGACAACTCAAATATCCAGGGAACTAATCCGGTAGCATCGTGTGTGGTATTTCGTGATGCCAAGCCGTCCAAAAAGGACTATCGCCATTTTAAAATCAAGTCGGTGGTCGGGCCCGATGATTTTGCCTCCATGAAGGAAGTGCTGACGCGTCGCTATACGCGCATGATGCAGGAGGGCGAGTCATTGCCCAAGCTTATTGTGGTGGATGGAGGTAAAGGCCAGCTGAGTGCAGCAGTCGAGGCCCTTGAAGAAATCGGGCTTAGAGGAACGGTGCCGGTGGTGGGTATTGCCAAGCGTCTTGAGGAAATCTACTTTCCGGGAGACTCATTGCCATTGTATATAGACAAAACCTCTGAGACACTGAGAGTTATCCAGGCGCTAAGAGATGAGGCTCATCGATTTGGTATCACGTTCCATCGTGATTTGAGGTCTAAGTCACAGATTATTAGTGAGTTAGATGGTATTAAGGGCATTGGGCCAAAGACGTCCAATATATTATTAAAACATTTCAAGTCGGTGGCCGGGATAAAAAAAGCCCCACTGCAGGAGGTTGCTGCAGTAATCGGGCCGGCCAAAGCACGCCTGGTCAAGAATGCGCTGGAAAAGTGAAAGTGGTAGTGTGCAGGGGACAAATTACAATTGACGAGAGGTGAACTGCATAGCTTGTACCTATTTGCCCCTGTTCAAAATTTTTGCGACATAGGGTGTTGGGTAAATATCATAGGCTTGGCGGAAGTAGGGCAATGAAGCGTCAAGGTTGCCGACACTGAGGTAATAGTTGGCGAGGTCAAGAATTGTAGCGTAATTCTGAGGGTCTATAACAAGTATCTTTTTCCAGGTTTCTATTGCCGCAGAAGTGTCGCCACAGAGCATCAGGCCATTGGCGAGGATGCGATTGTAATGAATCGACGAAGGGAGTCCGTCGAGCATGGCCCGGGCAAATTGGACGATTAACGGGCCATTATTGCGGAAGATGTAGTAGGATAGCAGAGAACGGTCAACAATGCGAGCGAGCCACGGATATGCTTCGCGGCAGCGATATAGCAATGTCTGGTAAATGTCGGGATAACCAAGAGAGAACGAGTTGCCACGAATAGACTCAAAAACGGCTTCGGGGCTGACAAGGTTGCGTGTGGCATGCTCCAGGTATCCGACAGCCATTGTTGTGTCACCGGCGAGAGTCATCACGGTCATGGCTTTGCCATAGTCCGAGGCGAGTTTGGGAAATTTCTCGAGCAAGGTGATGTAGATTGCTGTGGCATTGGACCATTGGTCGTTGGAGACGTACATGTCGGCTTTTTGGGACAGCACTTGATATTGAGCGCTGTCAGCCGAGGTTGAGGCCTTGGTGGTGATAGCGATGGCTACTAATAGCAGAGACAGAATTTTTTTCATCATAATGTATTGATAACAACCGGGTATTGATAAAAGTTGGGGATTGAGAGAGGGTATATCAAAGAGTATAGTACAGAAAATGGGTGGTAGTTAATTATAAATGAGTCGAGTGGGGCCTGATGGCGAGACTGTCAATGTTACGTCGGCATTTTCAATGACAGGGATGTTGTGATCGACATGTCCAATAGGAGCGTTGAAAGCGACGGGGTAGTTATAGTCTGAAACCATGTCGCTGATCATATCCTCCATTGTGTTATAAGACTTATCGGGTCTGTAGTCGGTAAATTGACCGACGATGAGGCCACTGAGCGAGCCGAGTATTCCGGCGATTTTGAGCTGATATAGGATACGCTCGACTTTGTATATAGGTTCGGCTATGTCTTCGATAAAGAGTACAGACCCCGGAATCATCATGTCATATCGGGTCATGATGAGGTCGGCGAGGACGGCAAGATTGCCGCCACGTAGTCGTCCTTGTCCTGAGCCGTGGCGGTTGAGGGGACTCGTGGGCAAGGTTACGGCATTGTGATTGCCGCGCAGGATTTCAAACAGCATTGCGTTGTCAGGGTCATCGGCACCGCGTCTGATGTGTTTGGCCATAGAAGCGTGAATTGAAGCTAAGCCGTGAACATTCATCAAGGCATGAAGCGCCGATATATCGCTGAAGCCTACAATCCATTTTGGATTAGCAGCGAGGTCGAGGTTGTTGAGCCGGTCGAGGATGTGTACTGTGCCATATCCGCCGCGCGAAGCTATGATGGCTCTCACGTGGGGATCAGTAAGAGCCGAGGCGAGGTCATCATAGCGCTCGTAGTCAGTGCCTGAGTAGTTGCCCCAGTGTCCAAAGGTGTGAGGCATTACACGCACATTCCACCCTTGGGAAGACAATACCTCGGCGGCTTGTTCGACAAGGTCTCTTGCAATAGGACCGGCGGGAGAACATATAGCTATGGTGTCTCCCGGTTGGAGCGGACGTGGGTAGATGGTTGGTGTCATGGGGCGGGAATTAGGGGTGTGGTGGCGATGACAATGGGAATAAACATGTTTAGATACATGGGTGACAATGGGTCGCGGGGTCAAAGTTAATAAATTATTGTTGGACGATTTCAAAAATCGTTTTAACTTTGCACCGGAGAAAAAACAGACAGAGACCGATCAAGGCATCGGTCATCTATAGAATTAGGTCATAAAGCCATATTTCCATGTTGGCTGATTGTTATAATAAACAGCTCATCTCCAACGTGGATACATTGAATTCTATAAAAATTCCCCCGGCGGGTATTCTAATCCTGCAGTCAATATTTCCAGCCTGCCACCATGCCGATCTGTCACCAATCATTATGCTCTCCTCGACAACTGAGCGATACTAATCTATCCTAACCTCCCTATATGGAATATTCATTACTTGATTTTCTGGGATTACTCGGCGCCGTCTGCCTGTTTATGTATGGCATGAAGGTTATGAGCGAAGGACTCCAGAAAGCAGCCGGCGAGCGATTGCGCAACATTCTGTCGGCTATGACCCGCAACCGCTTGATGGGTCTTGTGACCGGATTTTCGATTACAGCCCTAATTCAGAGTTCGTCAGCCTCTATTACCTTGGTGGTAAGTTTTGTGAACGCCGGATTGATGACCCTGGCTCAGTCTATGGCAGTTATCTTTGGAGCCAATCTTGGTACCACATTTACCACGTGGATTATCTCGCTATTAGGTTTTAAAGTAGATATCTCGGCAGTAGCCATTCCGTTATTGGCATTTGCCGTGCCGTTGTTGTTCACCAATTCGGGACGCAAGAAATCGATTGGAGAGTTTTTGGTAGGATTTGCACTGTTATTTATGGGTCTTAGCCTGATCAGCACCTATGTTCCGGACTTGCAGAAGAACCCCGACATGTTTAACTTCCTGAACTCCTATACCAGTTTGGGCTTTGGGTCGATACTCATTTTCTGGTTTGTTGGAGTGGTGGTGACGATGGTCATCCAAAGCTCGGCGGCAACGTTTGCAATCTGCTTGGTAATGTTTGCCAAGGGATGGATAGGCTTTGATTTGGCGAGTGCGGTGGTATTGGGCTCGGCCGTTGGTACAACCATTACCCCAATCATTGCTTCACTCTCGGGAAATGTGTCGGCCAAGCGCACAGCTATGGGACACTTGCTGTTCAATATACTTGGCTCAATGTGGTGTCTGGCATTGTTCTATCCCTTCATGACGATGATTATCAACGTGTGTGAAGGAATGGGCCTTGGAGATCCTAATGAGCTGTATAGATACGTGACTACACTTCAGCAGACCGATCCTGATATCTATAACAACCTGTTTAATGGAACATTACCCTCTGATCATCCCCTTCATGACCGTGTGGGGTCGGCCCGGGCTCATGTGGTGGCTCTACAAGCATCGGCATCGATATGCCTCTCGCTGTTCTACACCATATATAAACTTATCAACCTTTCAATCATGATATGGTTTACCAAGCAGTATGTCAAGGTTGTAGAGTGGCTCATACCGGCCCGCAAGAAGAGTGAGGAAGAATTTGGCATCAAGTTTATATCGCGCGGTCTGCTCAGCTCGTCAGAACTTAACATAGCGCAGGCCGAAAAAGAGATTGCCGTCTATGCCGAGCGTGTGGGCCGCATGATAGATATGGCTCATACACTTATCCACACTAAGGACTCGTCAGAAGAATTCAACAAGTTATTGTCGCGTATCGAAAAATATGAAGACATCTCGGACAACATGGAACTGGAGATTGCCAATTATCTGAACAAATGTGCCGAGGGACGTCTTTCCAATGAAGGTAAGATGAAGATTGCCGGTATGCTTAATATCATCTCAGAGATAGAGTCGATAGCTGACTGCTGTTATGGAGTAGGCAAGATTATGGTCAGAAAACGCGAGTCGCGCGCCGAGTTTACTGATGAGATTTATCAGAACATAGACTCAATGTATCATTATCTCAGAGAAGCTAAGAACTTGATGCTCGATTTGTTGCAGAATATAGAGACGCCCGACACGGCTACTATCATGCACTCATATAACAAAGAGCGCGAAATCAACAACATGCGCAATCAGCTACGTACAGCCAATGTCGCTAATATCAATGATCACCGCTATCAATATCAGGCCGGCATCTACTATATGGATGTTATAAGTGATATAGAACGCACCGGAGATTATATCATTAATGTTGTAGACACGGTCAAAGACATATTCAGAGAACGCCATCCGGCATGATTGACGTGTGTACAGACAGGGCCTGCTGTCTCATAAATAATAATGAATGAACTATGAGTGGGGCAATATCGTTATTTCATGCGATATTGTCCCACCATGCTTATAGCCGCGATAACGTCGAGAGATGGAATATGAAGCAATATAAACCTCAGAAAATAGGTTTGCCAAGCCGTTTTGTGGTGGTTATATTGCATAGCCTATAAAATTTTGAGACAAAATATTTACAATTTTGTTAAAGGGTTGTCCGGTAAATGGTATTTATTTAATTTCGCTGTATATAAAATATAAAGACATCCTAGCAAGTTACCTTGGCCACGCCATTATCACATAGCAATTCACTAAGACATATCCTACTTGTCGATGACGAAGAGCATATTTCAGACCTGCTCACGTTTAATCTCGAGAGTGAGCACTTCTTGGTATCGGTTGAGCCCCAAGCCTCAAAGGTTATGGAGCACGATCTTACTGAGACGCGCCTAATTCTCGCCGATGCGATGAGCCAGAGTTATACCGGTCTTGATATGCTCCATGACCTTAAGAGTAGTCCCGTGACAGCACATATCCCGGTGATTATCGTGGCTCATTCAGATACAGAGGATGACATTCTTGAGGCCTTTGACGCGGGGGCTGATGACTATATCTCCAAGCCATTCTCCCTGCGGGAGCTGGTGGCTCGTATCAGGTCGGTGCTGCGTCGTCGTCCTATAGCCGCAGTCACGTCATCGTCGTCGTTGAATATGGTGTTTGGCCCTATAAATATAGACTTGTTGAGCAAGCGGGTGAGTGTAGACGGCCAACATATAAACCTTACACCTACCGAATATGCAATTATTGCTCTGTTGGCCAAGAACACCGATCATTTCTATAGTCGCCGAGAGATATTTGACCAGGTGTGGCGACAGATAGGGCGTACCGAGAACGAGCGCATCGTTGATACCAATGTATCACGTCTCAGGAAGAAACTTGGTGATGCCGGAGGGTTGATAGTTAACAAGTCGGGGTATGGATATACTATTGTCAGAGAATAGCCCGGTGGATAGTCGGGCGCAAACCTCAATGTTAATCATTGAGTAAACACTCCAGCCCGGGATGTATCGCAGGTAACGATGATTGGCACTATTCAAGACCGGGAATGGTAGGGGGAGGTAATAGTCTGAACGAAAGACGGTGGTGGGGAGAGACCCCGTATCGGGCGATGGCCTCCCGGTGATCGCGCGTGGGGTATCCCTTATTTATATCCCAATTATACATCGGGTAATCCTCGGCAATGGTTTTCATGTATTGGTCTCGAGCTGTTTTGGCGAGGATAGAGGCGGCGGCGATGTCAGCCAGGCGTGCATCGCCGTGTACTACAGTCTGATAGGGTATGTCACGCCATGGCTTAAAGCGATTTCCGTCAATTACCAGCGACTCGGGAGAGATGCCGCTATCGGCGATTTGGTCCAAAGCCCGATGCATGGCCAGTATGCTGGCGTTAAGAATGTTTATGTGGTCAATTTCGTTGGCCTCAACGCGAGCTATAGCCCAGGCAATGGCGTGCTCCTTGATGACAGGTACCAATTCAAGCCTGCGGCGCTCGGTGAGCTTCTTGGAGTCGTTGAGACGAGGGTCTGAAAAGTCGTGGGGCAGTATTACGGCCGCAGCGTAAACCGGGCCCGCGAGGCAACCGCGGCCGGCTTCGTCACAGCCCGCTTCGAGGGAGCATATATTTAATCTTGAAGGAAGCAAATTAAGAGTGGGTTTAAAAATAAATGTGAGCGGTGGAGCAGTATATGTCGATGTCGGTGTGAGTCGGCTTGATGGTTGTTAGTCGGCAAGAAGGTCGGGGCGAAGCCGTCGAGTGCGCTCGAGTGCCTGTTCGTGACGCCATGCATCGATGCGGGCTTCGTGGCCTGAGAGAAGAATGTCGGGGACACGCCATCCGTTATACTCTGCCGGGCGTGTGTATATAGGAGCTTCCAGTAGATTGTCTTGGAAAGAATCGGTCAGGGCGCTCTGTTCGTCACCCATGGCTCCCGGCAGTAGACGTATGATTGAATCGGTGATGATGGCCGCTGCCATCTCACCACCCGTGAGGACATAGTCACCGATAGATATCTCGCGGGTTATCAGGTGTTCACGTATGCGGTAGTCGATGCCTTTATAGTGTCCGCACAGTATGATGATGTTCTCGAGCATGGACATCGAGTTGGCCATGCGTTGGTTGAAGATCTCACCATCCGGAGCAGTGAAGATTACTTCGTCATATTTGCGTTGAGCTTTTAGGGTCGAGATACATCGGTCAACGGGTTCAATCTGTATGACCATGCCTGCGTCACCGCCAAATGGGTAGTCGTCGACTTTGCGGTGTTTGTTGGTGGTGTAGTCGCGCAGGTTGTGGACATGGATTTCGGCAAGACCTTTATCACATGCCCGTTTTACTATTGAGCATCCCAGGGGGCTCTCGAGCATCTCGGGGAGGACGGTGATTATATCAATTCTCATAATTTTTTGAGCGTAATCAGATTTGGGGGTATGGGGACAAATTTACACATTATTTATTAAATGATGATTATGACAAAAGGCAGTGTGAGAGATTAACTGTTGTCAATTAAGTTAAAATGTGTTTCCGATATTTAAATACTGCTAAACATTATTAACAAAACTCACGTGGTATCAAAAAATGTATTAAGTTTGTATGAAATTGTAGATACCAGAAATCGGATGATGAAAAAAGTCATCGTGGACATGCAATGGACCACAGTCATCAATATTATTATTTACCTGCACATCATCCAACAACCGCGGCCACTTAAATCACTAATAATTAGTTTGTTCTATCAATAGTCACGAGCTTAAAGGCAATGAGCTGCAAGATGAGGCCATTGGTAGGCGGACTATCAAGCTGAGAATAAAAACTTGGCACCAGTCATGATGAAAAACTTGCCGAAAGAGTTACCGATATCGATACCGTCAGTAAAACAATGCCGATATTAATATAATGGGACTTGACCGGCAGAAAGAATCTTCAATCACTAATAGTATGCTTTAATTTAAACCATGTCTCAAAGTTAAGCAGATACAATTTAAATTACACTCTCGGTGTATCAACAGGACAATCACTTTATTCTCACATATTTATTTTAGGAAATAAGCTTAATTATCACACCAGTCAAAAAAAAAATTTGTAATTAACCTTGAATATAAACAAATGATGTAATTATGAAAAAACAGCTATTACTACTGTTATTTTCTGTCGTGGCCTTGATTACTCAGGCACGCGTCGTAACCGGAACGGTACTCGACGAGTTTGGCGATCCCGCTATGGGCGTGTCAGTGACAATCAAAGGACAGAAAGTCGGACAATCGACCGATGTTGACGGAAAGTATTCAATTAATGTTCCCGGCGATAATACCACGTTGGTATTCAGCTATGTCGGCTGTAAGCCACAAGAAATCAAAGTAGGCAGTCGCACGGTGATAGACGTGTCGATGAAACCAGACACCGAGACCCTCGGTGAGGTTGTTGTCACCGCTATGGGACAGAGCCAGGAGAAGAGTAAACTTAACTTCGGCGTCCAGGAGCTCAAGAGCGACGATGTCTTGGCCGGCCAGTCGGCCAACTTTGCCAACTCACTGCAAGGTAAGGTCTCGGGCCTCCAGGTATCCAACTCAGGTGGCTCGCCCAACTCGGGCACCCAGATTGTGATACGTGCTATATCTTCAGTCAACAACGCTCAGTCCAACGAGCCACTGTTGGTAGTAGACGGTATGCCTATCCGTGGTGGTGGCTCGACCCTCGGCGATATCAACGCCAACGATATCGAGACGATGTCGGTACTTAAAGGCGCTGCCGCTTCGGCCCTCTACGGTCAGGAAGGTGCCAACGGTGTAATCCTCATCACTACCAAGTCGGGTAAGAACGGCAAAGTCAATGTTACCGTCAACGGTGGCTGGGAAATCAGCAACGCATTGCGTACCCCCAACTTGCAGAACGAGTACATCGGTGGAGCCAACGGTATATGGGTACCCAATGCTACCGGTGGCTGGGGTCCCCGTATCAACGAAAACGATACTTATTATGACAATGTAGGCGAATTCCTCGGTACAGGCTTCATGCAGAAGTATGACCTGTCAATCTCGGGTGGTAACGACCTGTTCAAGGCCTATGCCTCGGCTAACTTCATGGACAACCAGGGTGTTGTTCCCAATGACTACAAGAAACGTATGGGTATCTATGTCAAGGGCGAGTTTAATCCCTCCAAGAGCGTCAAGATTGTATTGTCAACCAATTTTATTGACAACAATGCCCGTGCTTTCGGTAACGCTATGTCAACCGTCTATGGTTGGGCTATCAACCGCAATATGGCCGATTACCGTCTTGAGAATGGTCTTCCCAACTGGGGCTGCCGATATGATGACTGGGATCTGTTAACCAACAACCAACGTCTTACTGCTACCACGTCGCCTTACTACGGACGATATATGGACAAATCCAAGACCGAGAGTTCACGTGTTATTATCAACGGCATGATACAATGGGAGCCCATCAAAAACCTTACCTTCACCGGCAAGTACTCCTATGATAAGGGTTGGTCAAGCTTTGAGTCAGTTTCCAATCCACGTTTCAGCCAAAATGGTACCGAGTTTATATATGACCCAATATATGACGACAAAGGTAATATCGTCGGTTATGAATTCCCCAAATCACTTGAGAAACTGTTTGGTCAGAATTTAGGTTCGGTAGTTTTTCAACCCTCACGTTCAGAACGTACTACTGTCCAACTCCTGGGTAACTACTACTGGAAGATTAACGACCAGTCCAATTTAAATTTCTTTGTCGGTGGTGAATACTCCGAGACACGTAGCTATTCAGCCAGTCTCGGTGGTTACAAATTTGTTCTTGACGGCGACTTCCAGTCAATGAACAACCTCGACCCCGATTTTCTATTCTACAACTCATCGACGGGTGTAGCCCTAAATCATGGCAAACGTAACAAATTCGGTTACTTTGGCGAAATTCGCTTTGACTACAAGAACGTTATCCAAGCATCAGTTACCGGTCGTCTTGACGGCTCATCTACACTGCGTCAGGCAGATCGTACAATCTATTTCTATCCTTCATTCACCGGTGGTATTATCTTCTCGGAATTGTTCAAGATTCAATCACCCGTGTTTAACTACGGTAAACTGCGTGCCAACTGGGCTAAGGTAGGTAAAGACGCTCCCGCCAACCAATTCTCGGACAACTACAAACAATGGGTAACATTCCCCGACGGTGGCTATGGTGTCAACCCCACCATCTCTAAGGCTACCACCCTCGAACCCGAGATGACCAAATCTTGGGAGATTGGTCTCGACTTGCGCTTCTTCCAAAACCGCACCCGCTTGGACGTGGCTTACTACAATACGACTGTAGACAACCAGATTGTGACTGTGCGTGTATCACCATCGTCAGGCTCAATACTCCAGACCCGAAACGAAGGAGCTGTCGAGAACTCAGGTCTTGAGTTGACTGCCAACCAGCAGATTCTAAAAACCAAGGACTGGACATGGGATGCAGTACTTAACTTCTCATTCAACCGAGGTAAAGTAAAAGACCTTCCCTCAGACGTAGCTCTTATCCAGGGTAGCCAATATGGAGATATCTATACTGTAGCCTATAAGGGCGAGTCAACTACCGGTTTGGCCGGTATCGACTATGAGCGAGCTCCCAACGGTTCAATCATTATCGACGAACTCGGTTATCCCAAGATTTCACCCCAGAAAGAAACATATATTGGTAACCGCGAGCCCAAGTGCCTGTTAGGTCTCGGTTCAACCGTCACATGGAAAAACCTCTCGCTGTCATTCCTGCTTGATGGCCGTGTAGGCGGTGATGTTGCCAATGTTACCGGTCGAGGTCTTATGTCCAACGGTCGCTCACAGGGACTTGTCAACTACCGCAACCGTAAGATTGTCTTCAAAGGTGTTCACGATAATGGCGATGGCACATACACTCCCAATTCCACACCTGTTATCCTCGACCAGACTACATTTAACAATTATATCTACAATGTGTCTTCCAACTTTATTGAGGATGGTTCATACTTGCGTTTGAGCTATGTCACCCTGGCATACGACTTTGCCGACCTTCTGAAACGACTCGGCTCGTCCAATCCTATCAAAGGTATCAAATGCTCACTGACCGGCCGCAACCTCTTCCTGTTGACCAAGTATACCGGTGTTGACCCCATGGTTATGCCTTCGGTTGCTAACGGTACAGGCTCGATGGGTATTGATAACTACTCAGTGCCCACCATGCGCTCGTTTAACTTTAACGTCAATATCTCATTCTGATAGCGACTCTAATTTATTCATCCAATAACGCACAAGATATATTTTAATATATGAAAAAGCTGAAATCAATAGCATTGGCTGTACTCATGGGCGTGTCGCTCTCAGGATGTGAGGACAAGCTGTTTGACAACGTCAACCCCGATGTTGCTCATAAAAATACAGCCGAGCTTGGTCTCCCCGTCCTGGTATTCTATGCATCCCAGTCGGTATATGACCACGCTGAATACAATATCTATCTGTCCCAGTGCCTTACCACCATGGGTAAGAGCCAGACCGGTACATATGCTTATAAAGAAGGATGGCAGTTTCTGACTATGAACCGTCATCCCCAGTGGCGCCGTCATTTCTATGACATTGGTGTCAATGGTAACGAACTCATCAAGAACTCCCAGAGTATGGGTTCTCCAAACTTTGAACTTATAGCCCGTACTATCATGCTCATGTCAACCCAGTTGACTACCGACGCATTTGGTGATATGCCACGTAGCGAGGCTTACAAGAGCAACTCGCCTACCTATGATACCCAAGCATCAATATACAAGTGGATGTTTGAGGAAGCTGACGAACTCATCAAAATGTATGAAGACCCAGCGTTGACAGCGCCCGAAAACAATTACCAGATTACATCCAAGATGGATCGTATCTACAAGGGTGACCTCAACAAGTGGAAAGGTCTCGTATATGCTGTCAAGGCACGTCTCTTGCTGAGAAATATCCCCAATATTGACCGTTCTTCTGCCAAATGTCAGGAAATCATCAATACAGCCCAAAAAGCCATTGATACCTGGCGTTCAGGAGACCTGCTTTATGGCGCATGGTTTGGCAATGAACCCCGATTCAACTTTGACGGTGGCACTGGCGAACAGAATGCCCAATGGTCTGAGGCTCAGCCCAAGATTAATTCTTGGGAGTCTCGTGACAACAAACTCACTGATGCTGTTCCTTCTAAGTTCTTCATGGAGAACTGTCTGGGTGTAATTTTCCCGGGTGATGAGATGAAACAAGGATTCTTTGATCGTGGTAACGGTTATGGCTCAGACCCCCGTTTGGCTCTGTTGTTTAAACCTCGCAACGGTCCTATTTCGCCCTCAAAGCCCACTCAAAACCGTGTAATGCTCCGTTATCTTGAGAATAACATCGGTGCCGGCTCAACATACAAAGCTACACACATGCCTATCCTGTACTGTGGTGCGTATGCCGGTGGTAACGATGCCTATACCCCCTTGTTCACCATGGAGGAACTCTACTTCATCCAGGCTGAGGCTTACTACTGGATGGGTGACAAAGTTAAGGCATGTGAGCTCGCCAAAGAAGCTACACAGTGGAATATCCAACGCCACCTTGACCGTTTCCTTGCCGATAACAACGGTAGTTATCCGGCCTCGGAAGGTAAACCTGGCACTGCATCGGACAAAACTCGCTTTGAGCGTCAGTTGACCGCTTTCTTTGAGAATGAAAAAGTTAGTACAACCAAGCCTTGTACAGCTATCGGTAACAAACACTGGTTCTTCAATCCGTCAGACTATAAACTCTCTGACTTGATGATGCAGAAGTATATAGCCATGTATATGCAACCCGAGCAATGGACTGACCTCCGTCGTTACCACTACTCTAACAATCGTAACGGATATGGTATCGGTGACCAGAAAGAAATCGTATATCCCGGTCTGCGTCGCCCCTATAATCTTTATCAGGCCTTCTGGATTGACGGTTTGACCAATGATGAGAAAGAAAATTGTTGGGTTCAACGTATCAATTATGACCCTGAGACAGAGGTTAAGTACAACATGAAAGAACTTATCCGCTTAGGTGCTTATAACAACCATGAGTGGTTGCGTAAGCCCATGAACTGGGCTCTCGAATATGGCCAGCGTTCTTCACTTACTGCCGAGTAAGCAATTTATCAATACCTTAAACAGTATTAATTAATAGACCCAATTCAATATGAAACTCAATTATAAAACATTAATGATTGCACTCGGTATCGGCGCCGCAATGACCTCGTGTGCCAAACACGATATTATTGGAGAGATTGCCGTTCCAGGACAGAAAGTTCCTACCTGTTACTGGGAAGTAGGATCTACCGTGTGCAAGGCCGGTGAATCATTCACTTTCCAAGGCAAGTATACAGTCGATTACGAAGGAGCTACCCCCGACCACAGTATCGTTTGGTATAGAGTAAACCGCGAGGATGCCGCCACTGCATCTGTGGCCCTTGCCGGAGCCACTATGAGTTACTCCAAGACCTATTCGGCCAATGATACCATGCGTGCCTATCAGCCCATTGTAACCTTTTCACATTCACTTGCACAGTGGGTAGATGGCCACAACTGGGCTGTAAGCGGTGAAGTTCCTGTCTCACGCACTCTCTCTCCGGTTACATGGAAAGAAATCCCTACATGGGACCAAGAGAAATTTGACTCCTACTATCCTGCCGGTTTTGCCCAGGAGTTTAATGACGCGGTGATAGACCTTCTTACTAAGGACTCTACCTACTATTCAGCTCTCAGAACTGTATATATCAACCGTCCGTTTACTGAAGAACAGATTAATGCAGTCAACGCTAAGTATGGTGTGAACCTCCCTATCATAGATAACACCAAGGAAGACGGTGGTGCTGCTGACCGTTCCGATGCCTGGTTCTACACCACTGTCGCCTCTGACGCCGACATCATCGGATACTACTATATCGAGACCATTAACGAAGTCGGATATTACCGTATGGTTGCCAAGGAAGATGCTGTAGAGGGAGAAGACGGTATGTACTACAATGGAGTGCGTGTCTATCCTACCTATAATGCCGCCGATTGGGTATTTTGCCGTTATGACGATAACACCGGCTCAATAATCTCGACTGTCAAGCCCGAGTGGATGCCTGCTTTCAAGGATTTGCTAACCCAGATAGCTTTCTCAGAGTGGATATATGACAGCTCCAACCAGTACTATCGCGTAGATTTCTCCCGTAAGTACTCATTGTCTACCCAATTCCGCGTGTATGACTCCAACGGCCAAGAAGGTATTGCTACCGATGTCCGTGAAATCTCTATCAACTAATTAAAATTATCATAGCCCCAACGGGAGCGAAGGTGAGTAGTTCCCAATATCAACTCACCTCGCTTCCCGGTCGATGGGACAATATGGTAACGTTATTTCTTCAACTCCGATAAAAAATCAGACTATGAAATTAATAAACAAAATCCTGATTGCTGTGATGTCTGTCGGTGCGATTACCTCCTGTGTCGACAAGGATCCCGATTATCAGGTATTTCCCAGCGCTGATGTAGATTTTACATATAACGTCGATGGTGATCAATATGTCCTCGACTACTATGTCGTGTCTACCGTACAGTTTAATAACACGTCATCCAAAACCGGTCCAATACACTGGGACTTTGGTGACGGTACTACCTCAACTGAGGCCAACCCTCTTCATAAATATGATAAGGCCGGTGTATACCGTGTTACCCTCACTATCGACGGCGTGGGTTCCAAGACCTATCCTGTACTCATCTATGATATAGTTCCTGTGCTCAGTGTTGACTCCCAGTCGACCGATATCGTAGAGTTTAATAACACTGAGATGACATTTAGTCTCGAGCTTCCCAACCCCGAGAACCTTAAGGTGAAATATGTATGGTCTTTCCCCGAGGGCACCATCGATGTGGCTACAGGCCAGCCTGTCACCGAGTTTGTAGGCTATGCTCACGAGGACGGTTCTGTTGACTATCCTGCAGCTGTAAAGTTCTCAAACATTGGTTCCCAACGTATCGAGATTTCATCATGGTTTGACCTTGACGGCGAGAACCGTCGCCTCGATGACACCTACCTCAATGTTCAGGTTGGCGTCTCTACTCCGGCTCCAACCATCTACTATGCCGAGCGTGGTGGTAATATCAAGGCAATGAAGCTTGTTGATTCCTCGACACTACCTGCCGGTACAAAAATACTTCCCTATGACATGGGTGTTGCTTCAGGAAACAATGTATTTAACATTTGCTATGCTCCCGTCACTGTTAAAGACGAGGAAGGCAACAATATTGAAGAGGACTGGATTTACATCCTTGATGCCGGCAAACAATACTATTACATCAATGACGAGGACGGTATTCTCGGTGATGGCATGATTAATGCCATGCGCTGTGACGGTACCGGTGTAAACACTGTTATTACCAACGTTGGCGGTGCAGCTTTCAATGACCCGTTCCAGGGCTTTGTATATCAAGATTACCTTTACTATTCAGACCGTAACACCGGTGTGTCGCGTGTTTCTCTTACAACACGTGGTGCTGTTCAGGAGCAGAATTCAGCACACAACCGTGACGAATATGTATGGCAGAATACTACAATCCCCTACTATAATCGCGGCATTGCCTATGGTGCAATCCATACAGCTATGGAGCGTGACTCTAAAGGCATGTGGTGGTGGGCCAAGAACTACTCGGGTAATGGTATCTACCGTTTCAAGGATGGTGACATATATAAAACCCAAGCTGAGGCAGAAAAGGTCAAATCACCTTATCCTATTGTAATGCCGGGTATCAAACCCCGAGCCATGGCTATCGACGAGTCTCGTCAGGCTCTCTACCTTTATCTGTTAGGCTCTGATGAGGGTTTCTATGCTTTCCCGCTTCCCGATGTTAACGACCCCGGTGATTCAAAGAAGTATGACGCCAAAATCTCATTGACAGCCAAGGCCGAGAATACAACCTCTGATGAGGGTATTCATGTTTGTCAGTTGGCTCTTGACAAGGAGTCGGGACGTGTATTCTTCTGCTTCCGTCCCGATGGTGACAAGACTCTCCCTGCCGGTGTGTCTTACTATGACCCGTCGACCAAGAAGGTTTACCACTATGGTGACGCCAATGATAACGCTACCGCTATCTGTATCAACCCCCGCAAGACCAAGCTATTCTAAAAATTTCAAGCACCACGGGTGCTTGAAATGGCTGACAGTATAGACGTGTATATATAAACTGTTAGCAGTGATATAAATAATCAGGGGGTCGCTGACCGTCAAGCGGCCGGCGACCTCCTGATGTTTTTCTTAAATCAGCTATGGTTTATGTATATCAATAAGTTTAAAATCAGTTCATAATCTCAATCCTAATTCATGAATTATATCAAGAAAACAATATTGGCCTTGGCGTCAGTCGCCTTGGTGACACCAACGGTGGATGCGTCGCGTGCCGAGGCTACACGTGAGCATCGCGCGGTGTGGGTCACTCCATATCTCACCGGCAACTGGCCTTCATCGCCACTTACCTCCGAGACTGCGGTCACTAATGCCAGACGTATAATCAATAGTCGTATGGAGAAATTCAAGGAGCAGAACATCAACATTGTCTATTATCACGTGCGCTCCTTTGCCGATGCATTATATAAATCTTCATACGAGCCCTGGTCATACAAGATTGCGGGCACACGTGGCGGCACACCTGTCGGTGATCCCCTGGAGATTATTATCGAGGCTGCTCATGCCAACGGTATAGAAGTATATGCCTGGGTAAATCCTTACCGTTACTCATCCAACGGATACCACGGCACCGGTGAGTTGAATTATGAGACTACCCATCCCGACTGGCTGTGCAAGTCGGGTGATGACATCATCCTCAATCCCGGCAAACCCGAGGTGACACAGCGTATTGTCGATGTCATTTCAGAGGTCGCTAAAAATTATGACATCGATGGCGTGCTGTATGATGACTATTTTTATATCAACAGCATGTCAACATCTCTAGACAAGACTGAATATGATGCCTATAAGGCCGGAGCCGGTGATAAGCCTATGTCGCTGGCCGACTGGCGCCGTGCCAATGTCAATGATATGGTACACCGTGTCAATGTGGCTATCAAGTCCATTAAGCCATACCTGAATTTTGGTATCTCCCCTGCAGGTGTGGCTTGTCCCGCCGGTACTACTGAAAAATATGGTCTTCCCATGGTGTCGGGAGACTGGCAATACGACGGTATATACTCCGATCCCTTGTCGTGGCTTGCCGCCGGGGATATTGATTTCATATCGCCTCAGATATATTGGCCCAACCGTTGGGACGAGCTTGCCTCGTGGTGGAGCAAGGCTTGTCAGAAGTTTGGACGACATAACCTACCCTCGGTAGACCTGTCGACACTGGATAACGGTACTGAGGAATTTATGCGCGAGGCATTGTATGTACGAGAGCAGAATCCCGCCGATGCTTCGGGCTTTGTATTCTTCCAGTACGGAACCCTCATTAACTACTATGAGAAGGTATATGACAAGTCGATGACGATGCCCGACAACTTTGCCCGTGGCGTGTTCACTACCAAGGCTCTGACACCGTTGCGCACCTGGACCAAGAGTGTATCACCGGTGATGACCTCCAATGTGCATCGCGATGGCAGCAATCTCGTGTGGGACGAAGTTAAGGGCATGAGGTATACCGTTTATGCCGTGCCCGAAGGAACCGAGGCCTCGTTTGGCTGTCAACGCGAATTTCTTGACGGTGTAAGCTATACCAATTCCTATGCCATCCCTACAGACAAAGCCACCGGTTATAAATGGGCAGTAGCCGTATATGACCGCTATGGTAACGAGTACTCACCGTTGTTTGAGGGCGCTACAGCCACGGCAGTAGCTGCTCCCGAACTCATATATCCTGTCGGGGGCGAGCGTGCACCGTTTATGGCCGATTTTACCTGGAAGGGTCAAGGATCACGATTTATCCTGGAATTGGCTACAGATGAGGCTTTCGACAATATCATCTCGACAGTCGAGACCTGTACCCCGACGGTTAATATAACCGATTTGACCGCCTTGACCGACGGCAATACATATTACTGGCGTGTGAGGGTATCGACACCTAATGCTCACGAGGTAACATCGGCGGTGGAATCTTTCGTGGCTTCCAAATTTGCCCTTACTGCACCGTCCAACAATGCTACCGGCGTTGACTATAATGCCGCAACGTTGTCATGCGATGCCGGCTTGGAGGGTACGGTATATACCTTTACAGTTTCCAACAGCTCCAGTCTTGCTAACCCGGTATATACGGCTCAGGTAAACACCCCCACGACCACTGTGCCGCGTGCTACGTTGAGCTCAGGTACAACCTACTATGTCGGTGTGACAGCTGTATTGGGCAGTACTACAGTTACCTCGGACGTTGTGAAGTTCTCAACGCTTGACCGTACCGATTACACGGCGCCAAAATTTGTCATTCCCTCGGCCGAGAGTGGCACTACCGTGTATACCGATCAGGCACTTACTGTCGAGCCTTGGGATGGTATGCGTAATGTCAAGATCGAACTCTCTACATCGACTTCATTCCCCGTGCGTGGCGCGACAACATCCCGCACTCTCAGTGACTTCGCTACCGCTATCGAATCACTCAGCTATATAAAACTCTCGTCCAAGCCTTTGGTTGATGGAACGACCTACTACACGCGTTGCCGAGGTGGATATAATGTGACGGGCTCAACCGCTACCAAGTATACCGCTTATTCACCCGTCTATTCATTTGTCTACTCGAGCAACTTGGGAGTCGATGACATTGTTGGTGATGCACAGGTAGCAATTTATGTTGACTCAGAGGGCACTCTCCACTTTGGCTCGGATGTTAAGGAAGTAAGCGTATACACCCTTGCCGGTGCACTCGTGGCTACTTATACTCTCGATGGCGCCAACGACCTTTCACTGAGTCACCTCACACAGGGTGCCTACCTTGTCACCCTCAAGGGAGACGCCGTCACCACCATCAAGATGGTGCGTTAACACCGAAGCAATGTAAAATTTCAAAATAGTCCAAAAAAATCCACTTTGGTCCAAAAAACTCGAGTGGATTTTTTTGTTAAAAAAATAAATCCTAATTTTGTAAAACAGAAAACCTTATTTGTTATTTTACTCACTAAAAACCAAATCGTTATGAAAAAAATTATCCTTACAGCCGTTATCGCCCTCGGACTTTGTGTCGCTTCCTGTTCCAAAGACCCCAAAGCTGAATATGTTGACATCATCAATGATGCTACTGAGCAAATTGAAAAAGCCACGTCATTGGAAGAAATGGAGAAAATAGCCAATGATGTAACCCAAAAAGAGAAGGACCTCAAGGTTTCAGCCGCAGAAGGAGAGAAGATGTTGCAAGATCCTGAAGTCAAGGCTGCTCTTGAAAAATTGGAAAAAGCATCTACCGTAAAAGCAATGGAACTGGTTGCAAATGGCAGTGTTTCGGTAGATGATCTTGAAAAATTCTCAATAGAATAACCCAAAATATCAATTTAAATAATTTATACGTAGTAAAGTAAAAAGTCTTCGACTCGTAAGGGGCGAAGACTTTTTGTATAGTAGAGGCGTGAAAAATGGACTAAAATGGATTTTGCTTTATTTTTGAGTTTGACGTAATTTTGGGACAAATTATTAACTCCTAAAAATCCAATTAATTATGAAAAAAGTACTTTTAACAATGGTGGCCGCTCTCGGCCTGTTTGTTGTTGCATGTTCATCGCCCGCTGAGAAGGCTGTTGATGTTTATAAGGATGCAACAGAGAAAGTTAAAGAAGCCAAGAATCTTGCCGACATTACAACTGTCACAGCCGAAGTGGAAAAAGAAATTGCTGATCTGAAACTTACAGATGAAGATCTTGATAATAAAGAATTAAAGGCCGCTGAGAAAGCCTTTTCAGATGCTGCACAAGATAAAACTACCGAGCTTGGCCGTGAAGCCCTTGGTCTATAAATAAATACTTTAAAATCAAATCGTTATGAAAAAATTAGCATTGATGCTCATCGCCGTTTTAGGCTTTGTGGCTGTTTCTTGTGGTTCAAGTTCAAATGAGACAGCAAATCTTACTCCCGTTGAGAAAGCTGAACAGATTTGTAAGGATGCACAGGTCAAGATTGAAAAAGCAACCTCGGTCGAGGAAGTTATGTCTATCATGGAGAATATCGAGAAAGAACTTGAAGCTCTAAACCTCTCAACCGAGGATAAGGCTAAAGTTATGGATTCTGAAGCTTTTAAGTCTCTTAAAGAGGCAATGGACAAAGCTGAGGATAGATATGTTGCCGACACCGTGGTGCCCGAGGCTGAAGCACCCGCTGGAGCAGATACTATTGCTGGATACGGTGATGCTGTAAGAGAAGCTGCCGATGCTTACGGCAAGGCTGTAGAAGAAGTATACGGTACCACAGCTAAACAAGCCGCTGATGCTTACGACAAGGCTGTTAAACAAGCTAATGATGCTTACGACAAGGCAGCTAAACAAGCCGCTGATGCTTACGACAAGGCTGCTAAACAAGCCGCTTCTTATTATGGACTTTAATCCGGTCTATAATGACGATAAAAAATCTCCGGCCCGATGGGTTGGAGATTTTTTTATTTTGGGTTATTTTTATGAGGGATAAGTTATAGTGAGTGGCGATGGTATGTCGAGAATATCAGCTCGTGATTGGCTCGCGGTATTATCGAGTTAAACGATATAAACGATATAAACGACATAAACGATCACAGCTTGCCACTAATCCCTAATCCCAAATTCCAATTTTCAATGCAGTGGAGGGTGGCTCGGCGGTCGGCGTTGAGTTGGGCCGTGAGGGCGTCGAGGGAAGGGAAACGTTGCTCGTCGCGTAGTCGGGCGATAAAGTCGAGTGATAGCGACGCGCCATATATGTCGCCGGCGAAGTCGATGATGTGGGCCTCAATAGTGGGGGTTGGTGCAGATAAGCCCGTTGAGGGCTCTACGGTTGGTCTCAGACCGATGTTGACCATTGCCGGGTAGGATTTGCTGTCAACGGTAGCTGTAGCGGCGTAGACGCCGTTTTTGGGCACTTGTGTGTGCGGTGGTATTTGGAGGTTGGCTGTAGGAAAGCCCAAGCGGTGTCCTAAGTGTTGACCGTGGGTGACAGTGCCTGAGACGCGGTAGGGCCGACCTAACATGAGATTGGCGTCGGCGAGGTTTCCCTCGCTGAGGGCTCGTCGTATGCGTGTTGAAGAAACGGGAATGTCGTTGATGATGAGAGGAAGGCCAACATCTACTGTGACGCCATCCGGAGCTATATGGCGGTATTGCTCGATACCATGGGGGCGGTCACTGCCAAAAGAATTGTCATAGCCGGTGAGAACGCGTGTTACACCATATCGGTCTCTGAGCAATGCCATGAATTCACCGGCAGTCATCTCCTTGACTTGACGGTCAAATTCAAAAATCTCGACACGGTCCACACCGGCTTCGAGCAACAGCCGCTGTTTGAGGTCATTGGGGGTGAGGCGTGCCGGTTGGCGCTCGGGAGCGATGAGTGCCAACGGATGCCGGTCAAAGGTCACGGCCATGACGGTGGCGTCGCCGTTGTCCCGTGCCAGTTGTCTGAGTTGGTCGAGTAAAAAGCGGTGGCCACGGTGAACACCGTCAAATGTGCCTATGGATGCTATAATCTTATCGGACATTAGATGAGTTCAAGGGCTTTAAGGGTGTCGGTGAATTCGGTGCCGGGAGCGACGTGTGCGGCGTGATAGCCACATCGGCGCGCCGCCTCACAGTTGGCCTCGGAGTCATCGAGAAAGAGGGTCTCGGATGGTTCCAGACCGAGTTTATCGGCGGTGTAATTGAAAATCTCGGGCGCGGGTTTAAGTGCATGTGCCTCAAACGATGTCACCATGCCGTCAAAGTAATCCTCTCGTGTAAGGCCCTCACCGGTGAATTGGTCGGCTATGAACGAGTTCCACATTATGGGGTTGGTGTTGGACAGGAGGCACACGCGATAGTGTTTGGCAAGTTCACGCAAGGTCACGAGTCGGTGACGTGGTATACCAATGAGGAAGCGGCAGAACGCCCTGTCAATCTCGTCATCAGTGACGGGGTGGGGGATATGCCGGCGTATAATGTCGCGAAATCGGGCAGGCGATACCGAGCCGTCCTCGACACCGGCAAAGGGCCCCGATTGACTGTAGTCACCGAGAAAATCAGCTATGTCGGGCATACCAAGAGCCTCGAAGGCCTCGATACATCGATGGCGGTCAATGTCCATGATGACTCCGCCGAGATCAAACAGTAGGGTGGTTGTCATTGGGAATTGGAAGTTGGGAATTGGAGATAGTCGAGTTGCTCGACTACACGATTAATCGTAGTCTCAAAGCTCCGAAACATCGAAGTGTCGAGACTTCATGGTCTCGACACTTGTTACTATTTAATGACGATGTTGACGATTTTGCGGGGGACAACGATGACTTTGACGACGGTCTTGCCTTCAAGCCAGCGTGCGGCGGCGGGATCGGCGAGAGCTCGGGCCTGCACTTCGTCAGATGGGGTGTCAGGGCTCACCTGTATGTTGAAGCGGGCTTTACCGTTGAATGATACGGCATAGTTTACCGAGTCTTCAACGAGGTATTTGTCATCGGCGACGGGCCACGTGGCGTCACATATGGTATTCTCGTTGCCGAGGTCGTGCCATAGCTGTTCGGTGATATGTGGAGCAAACGGGGCCAAGAGTATCAGGAGTTGAGAGAGGACTTCCGAAGAGTGGCATTTCATGGCTGACAACTCGTTGACACATATCATGAAGGCTGCGACAGAGGTGTTATAGGAGAAGTTCTCGATGTCGGCGGTGACTTTTTTGATGAGGCGGTGTAGAGAACGGAGTGCTTCGCGAGATGGCTCGCTGTTGTCAGGCAAGAAGGTATCACCCTTATAGAATAGACCCCATAGTTTTTTGAGGAAGCGGTTGACGCCGTCGATGCCGTTGGTATCCCAGGGCTTGCTTTGTTGTAGCGGGCCGAGGAACATCTCATAAAGTCTCAGGGTGTCGGCTCCATATTTCTCTACTATGTCATCGGGATTGACGACGTTGAACATCGACTTGGACATCTTTTCGACGGCATATCCACAGCGGTAGATGCCGTCGTCGGCGGTGATGAATTCGGCGGTATTAAACTCGGGACGCCATTGTCTGAAAGCCTCTTTGTCGAGGATGTCGTTTGATACGAGGTTGATATCGACATGTATGGGTGTGGTGTCGTAGTCTTTTTTAAGTTCGTGGGAGACAAAGGTATTGGTGTCCTTGATACGGTAAACAAAGTTGGACCTGCCCTGAATCATGCCCTGGTTGACGAGGCGGCGGAATGGCTCATCCTCGACCACGAGCCCCAGGTCATAGAGGAATTTGTTCCAGAATCGGCTGTATATGAGGTGTCCGGTAGCGTGCTCGGTGCCGCCGATATACAAGTCTACTTGCCGCCAATAGTTGTTGGCCTCGGTCGAAACAAGGGCCTCGTCGTTGTGAGGGTCCATATATCGGAGGTAGTAGGCTGACGAGCCGGCAAATCCCGGCATTGTGTTAAGCTCCAGAGGATATCCCTCGGGCGTTGTCCAGTTTTTGGCACGTCCCAATGGAGGTTGACCGTCCTCGGTGGGAAGGTATTTGTCGACCTCGGGTAGCAACAGCGGGAGGTCTCGGTCATCGAGCATCGTGGGGATGCCGTCTTTGTAGTAGACAGGGAAAGGCTCGCCCCAGTAGCGTTGACGCGAGAAGATGGCGTCGCGCAGGCGGTAATTGACTTTGACATCGCCGATACCTTTTTCTTTGATAAACTCTTTGGTGCGGGCGATCGCGTCCTTGACGGTGAGTCCGTTAAGGTTGAGCTCGGGTCCCTCGGAGTTAATCATTATACCTTCCTTGGCGTCAAAAGAGGCTTCAGAGACGTCAGCACCCTCGATGAGAGGAATGATGGGAAGGTCAAAATGTCTGGCGAAAGCCCAGTCGCGGCTGTCATGGGCAGGCACGGCCATGATGGCGCCTGTGCCGTAGCCGGCGAGGACATAGTCGCTGACCCAGATGGGAATACGTTTCCCCGAGAGAGGATTGATGGCATATGCACCGGTAAAGACGCCTGAGACTTTTTTGTCAATCATGCGCTCGCGCTCGGTCTTGCGCCGGGTGGCGGCGACGTATTCATCGACTTCGGCACGATGGTCGGGCGTGGTAATCATGTCTACATATTTACTCTCGGGAGCCAATACCATGAAAGTCACGCCAAAGACTGTGTCAGCGCGTGTGGTGAATATGGTCATGTCTATATCGGTGTCGGCGACGTGGAAGTTGAGTTGAGCGCCTTCGCTGCGGCCTATCCAGTTGCGTTGTGTCTCTTTGAGAGAGTCGCTCCAGTCGAGGCGGTCAAGACCACGTAGCAGGCGGTCGGCGTAAGCCGAGACTCTCAGGCACCATTGATACATGAGTCGTTGCTCGACGGGGTATCCACCGCGTATCGATAGGCCTTCGCTTACCTCGTCATTAGCCAGGACGGTGCCGAGTTTGGGACACCAGTTGACCATGGTGTTGGCCAGGAATGCCAGGCGATAGTTCATCAGAGTATCGCTTTTGGCTTTGGGGTCCATGTCATTCCATTCTTGGGCAGAGATGTTTAACTTTTTGGTTGCGGCGGCGTTTAGTCCCTCGGTGCCGTGTTCGGCGAGATAAGACTCGAGGTCGGCTATAGGCCGTGCTTTGTCGGCTGTGTTGTCATACCAAGAGTCAAACATACGTTTGAAGGCCCACTGAGTCCAGTGGTAATAACGAGGATCACATGTGCGCACTTCCCTGTCCCAGTCATAGCAAAATCCTATCTTGTCGAGCTGGGAGCGGTAGCGGGCTATATTTTGGCGAGTTGTAATCTCAGGGTGTTGGCCTGTCTGGATGGCATATTGTTCGGCAGGAAGACCATATGCGTCATAGCCCATCGGATGAAGTACGTTAAATCCTTGGAGGCGTTTGTAGCGAGAGTAGATGTCACTGGCGATGTATCCCAGGGGATGACCGACGTGTAGTCCGGCCCCCGAGGGGTAGGGGAACATATCCAGGACATAGTATTTGGGGCGAGAGTTGTCGATGACGGTGTGGTAGGTGGCATTGTCCTTCCAGTATTGTTGCCAGCGTTGTTCTATGACTCGATGATTGTATTCCATTGGGGATTGGTAATTGGTGATTTAAATATTTGAGGGATGTCAGCTGAGTGCAAGCATGGCGTCGATAGGACGTCGTGCACGGTTGGCGATTGCGGGGTCTACCTCAACGGTTGGGGTAAGATTTTTGAGGCAGTCGCGAAGTCGCTCAAGGGTTATCAGCTTCATGTACGAGCAGTTGTTGCAGGCACAGGTGCCGTCCTCGGGTGGCACTGGTATGAATGTTTTGTCAGGGCATTTGAGTTGCATCTGATGGAGGATGCCGCTCTCGGTTGCCACCAGAAATTCATGGGCGTCACTCTCGGCGGCGTAGTTGAGCAGTGCGGCTGTAGAACCTACTTTATCGGCGAGCATCACGATTGGACGCGGGCACTCGGGGTGAACCAGAACCCGTGCTCCGGGATGAGTTTTTTTGAGCTCGATGAGTTTGGAGAGCGAAAATTGTTCGTGGACATGGCATGCGCCGTCCCATATAATCATGTCGCGGCCGGTCTGAGAAGCAACATAGTTGCCGAGATTATGGTCAGGACCAAATATTATCTTGGTGTCCTTGGGCAGAGAGTCAACGATTTTCAGAGCGTTGGACGAGGTGACAAGGATGTCGCTGAGAGCCTTGACCTCGGCTGAAGTGTTGACATAAGAGATGACGGTGGCATCGGGGTGGGCTTTGACCAGAACTTCAAAATCCTCGGCCGGGCATGAGTCGGCCAACGAGCATCCGGCCTCGGGAGCCGGGATAAGTACGGTCTTGTCGGGGCATAATACCTTGACCGTCTCGGCCATGAAGTGTACTCCACACATTACCACAACGTCCTCTTTGAGTCGTGTGGCAATCTGGGCAAGGGCCAGCGAGTCACCGATATAGTCGGCGAGGTCCTGTATCTCGGGCCGTTGATAGTAGTGGGCGAGGATTATGGCACCGCGCTCACGTTTAAGATCGAGTATCTGTTGTTTAATATCAGTGTCCATAGTGGTTATAGTGGCAATAGAGTCCACGAGACCACAAAGTTAATAAAAAATTGGTTAACTTTGTGGCATGATAATAAGCAGAGTCACCTCAGACGAGTTTGGCCGACTATATACGTCAGCTAACAACCATATATATAACACGGTATCGTTCAATGAGCTAAATGCCGGACGTTGTCGTCAGGTATATTATCTGTCGGCCGGGAAGGTCGGATGGATATTGGGAGAGCGTGACGGACTGTTGCTGTCGCCGTTTTCGGCACCTTTTGGTGGTCCGGTCTATGGTCCTGAGAGGCCCGGGGAGGCAGATATTGAGGAGGCAGTCAAGGCTCTTGTCGGTTATGGCCGCGAACGAGGTCTTGGTGTGAGGGTGACGCTACCCCCGGCTCTATATTATCCCGAGCCGGCACCCTTGGTGGAGGCTGCGATGGCACGTTATGGACGTCTGTTGTATACCGACACCAATCATCATATTGATATCAGGGCATACGATGACCCGTTGAAGGTGATGCATCGTAGTGCCAGGCATAATTATAAGCTGTCCTTGCCATTGGATTATCGGTTTATAAGGCTCGACGGTCATAATCCCGATGATATAGCACGTGCCTACGAGGTAATCAGGATTAACCGTGCGTGGCGAGGCTATCCGTTGAGAATGACATTAGAGCAGGTTGTCCGTACGGCTCCTGTAGTAGACGGCCACTTCGGTGTATTGTCGCTCGAGGGTAAAGATTTGGCAGCGGTGCAGATGCATCGCGTGACCCCGGGAGTCATGCAAGTAGTGTACTGGGGCAATGTCCCCGATGAGAGACGAGAAGTGAGGCCTATGGCGCGGTTGGTACCTGAGGTAATGGCGTGGTGCCGAGACATTGGGGTAAGTATTGTGGATGCCGGGCCGAGCTCAGAGAACGGTGTCCTTAACGTCGGACTTGCCGAGTTTAAAGAGTCTCATGGAGGCATCCCTACTCAAAAACAAGTATATGAGCTTTCATAAAGTCAACTTAACGTTAGACCTTCGTCCAACGGAGACATGGTTGATATTAGCGCTGTTTTTTGTGGTGGCGCCGGCCAGCCTGTTGGGTTTGACCATTGACATGTCGTCCTTGACGGTTTATCTGTTGTCGGTGGTATTTTACGGTCGATTGTTGGAGATGCTTGATTTAAGCCGATGGCCCCGCCGGTTGCTGATGGTGTACTATTGTGTATGGCCGTCGGTCACCCTGTTGACGTGTCAGTCAGGACCCGAGGGAATGTTGGCACCGCTTGGAGTTATAACCGTTTGGTTGGCAGTCTCGATGATCAAGAAGCCCGGATGGGGAAAGTTGGGTTGGCTGATGTTTTTGGTGATAGACATGGCGGTGTATATGGTACCCTTGTGGTCGGATAATAATTTCCCCGGGTTTAAAGATGCGGTGCTGAATGTGCTCAGGTCTTGTCATGAGTCGATAGTTTATGTGCCACAATTTGAGGGGGCCTCCAATGTTGTAGGGCAATTATATCACTACCTAAGTATATATTCGATAAACTTCTCGATGGTATATATGTCTGTGGCCGGGTGGGGCGCTTATTTCATCTATGCCCGATGGAAAAATAAGCCGGTAGATCGATACTGTATGGTGATGTGTGGAGCCATGCTGTTGGGATGTGTGATGCTATATTTTGCCTCTGAGGCTTATCAGCTCAAGTTTATAGCCTTGCAGACGATGGCGGTGACGCTATTTGTCAAGACGCTTGACCCCCATACTTATCACGTGGGACACTCATTGACGTGTGTCGTGGGGAAGGCATGTGGCATCGCTAATATGTGGCGCTATCATCCCGAGAGACTGATGATTATAGTAGCAGCAGTGTTAAGTGTCGCGATTTACCTTTTGTGGGGTCATATAGAGGGTTCTGACGAAGCCACATATATAGGAGCAGGGAGAAGACTGGTTGAAGAATGGAGTATAGACTCGTTTAGGCCGCCGGTATATTCGTTGATATGCTATATAGGGTATAAAGAGGGATTTTGGGTGGTTTTTTTAATACAGTTGGCAGTATTCTTGGTGAGTATCAATAGTCTGTGGCAGATATTGCAAAGACTTAAATTGAGAGATACTATATGTCGCGTGATATTGTTGTTCTATGTGCTGTCGCTTCAATATGAGCTCCAGACATGTGAGCTGATGACCGAGTCATTGGCTATATCGATGACGCTGATCATCCTTGATGAGAGTTGGCGAGTATATGAAGGTCGAGGGTGGGGCCGCGTTGTACCATTAGTGTTGATGATGGTCATGGGGTTAATGACGCGTCCGGCTATGTTGTCGTTGGTTATGGCCGTGATAATAGCGGGGCTATATGGACTGGTTATTGGAGTAAGGCGAGGTGCGGTAAAATTGGTGGTAAGCGGGGCGGTAGCTGTTGCTGTGTTGATGGGATATAATCACGCTGTGTGGGAGAAGTATGGTGTGAAGTCGGGCTCTGTTGTTGTTGCATTTAATGTGTTGTTTTCATGGGAAATGATCAACACGGGGGTTTATGATCATCTGGTAATTCCTGAACGTCTTCAACCATTGGCTGAAGAGTGGTATTCAGGGGAGGGTAATGACACAGAACTACAGCCTCGTCATATCCAGCAGGCGGCTGATAAGCTGTTGAATGATCATGGTGGAGAGTATGTCTGTGGTATGGCCAAGTTGATTATTAATAGCATGAATGCCAATCTGATGTATTATCCGCCGCAGACGCCGATAGGTTTTTTCCTCTACAATATCCATATCCCGATGTGGATGGGAGTGATGTTTGTATTGGGGCTGATGGTTTATTATGTCAAGCGAATGAGACGCCGGAGGTATATGTCGGTTGCTGAGGTCATGATATATATGACGGTGGCAGTAGGAGGAGCAACGATGTTGACGCTTGCTCAGGCCGACTATGCGCGACTTTTTTCGCCATATATGATTCCGATAGTGATATTGGTGGGAATGTGTTATAACCGATATTTGCAGAACGAGAGTTAAATAAGACAGATAAGCTGTGGAAGATAAGAGACTTAAGCGTATTGTGTCGTTGCCGGGAGTATGGTGGGCAACGTTGGCTCTGGTGTCATCGTTGGTGACATTTCTGGCAGTTGACGGGTGTTATGACCTGTATGATTCGATTTCATATAAGGTGGCGGCAATAAATTGGTTTGAGTCGGGAGTCGCGGACAAACTGCGCACGCCTGGCTATCCTTTTATTCTGTGGATATGTGATTGGATGGGAGATGGGGCCGGTCTTGCCTTATGGGTTATACAGACGGCTCTCTATTGTTGGTCGGTAGTGATGTTCAGACGTTTGGTTGGAGTCTTCGGACTTGGGAAATGGCCGGGTCGTGTGGTGATGTTGTTTTATATCCTGTGGCCGACGTTCCCGACAATGATGAGTGGGGTGTGCAGTGAGGCGCCCTCGGTGTCGTTGTCGGTGATAATGACCTGGTATATAATCGCGTTGATGGGTAATCCCTCGTGGCGAGGTGTAAGTAGGGTCGCTGTCTTGCTGTTGGTGATGTTGTCGATAAGGCCGGCGTTTATCTTTATTCCGGTAGTGCTTGTGGTGCTGTCGGCTGTTATGGCATTGAAATGCCATAGCAAGCGGCGTTTGGCCGGTATGTTGACGGTGCCGGCTATAGTTGCCATAGGTGCTGTTATGGGTTATAACGCTTATATCAAGAGCGTATATGGATTGAGATATGGTACATTGGTAGTGTCGATTAACCGTATATTAGCTGCCCCGGGAGTAGTATCTCTGAGACCTGAATTGTGGAATGAGGAGGATAGGTGGCTGGTTGAAAAAATGGAGGTCAACCGATATTTGCCGTGGAATGAGTATAATCAGTTCTATGAGTTGCACAATGTCTACGAGCCGGCGCGTTATCAGTCGATAGCCGACTCGATATGGTCGGGAAACAGATTGAAGGAAATAAGACGTGTTGCAGTCAGGATGGTTAAAGGGATGAGCGAATCGGCGGTGAGATTGTTTAATGAACGTACTTCACATGGTGGTATTCTCAAGGAATATAAGGCCCGAGTCGCGGTTTCCCAATATATGACTGATGCACGTCAAGCATACAGATATCCGACATACAAGTCGCGTCCCCTGACGGTTTTTAACAAGCTGAGTATACCGTTTTGGGTTATATTTCTGTTGGTGTCAGGGTGGGGCTGTTATTTTGTCTATGCGATATTCAGGCGACGGACGGTTGTTGATTATAATCGGCTGTTCCTGTATCTGTTGGTGTCAGGTGGTTATATCTCTATATATGTCGGAGCATACGCCGACTTCGGGCGACTGTTTGTATCCACATTGCCGATGGCAGTCTTGTTGTTGGTGTATACGTTGACACTGTGTTTTAAAATTCGTGGATTGGGTCGGATATGGTCAGGCCATTCCGCCAAGGCTCGAGCCCATGAGATACATAAACTGGAAGTATCCGACGACCAATCCGACAACAATTGAGATTATAATCCATAGTTGGGAGCGCTGGGATAGTCTGTCGGCTTCGGTAAAGTCGCCGTATTTGATAGCCGAGCGTGTGCGAGAGGCATATACGACAGCCACAATGCCTATGATTGAAAACAGGATGGTAACAATGATGGATGCCGTGAGATAAGATTTGGGTCGTTTAACCGGCCGCTGACCTGTAGGTACATAGTGGACCTGCTGAGGTTGGTGGGGGAATTGAGGTTGAGGGCCTTGGAAACTCCCTGTTTGAGGACCAAACATCGGTTGTCCTTGGAATTGACCTTGTGGCTGCTCCATCGGTTGTTGGCCGTAGGGAAGCTCATTGGGCTGTTGGCCGGTGTTTTCATTCTGTTCGGGCTCGTGGTTGGGACGGGGAGCCAGGTCCTCGACGCTGATGCCACGGAATAAAGACGCTGTCTCCGGAGCAACCGAAGCCGGCATCCAATCTTCGAGACCTTCATACCACACCGGGGTGTCCTCGGTGATGTTCATGCCCATGAGCTCCTCACGGGTGAAAGGGCCTTGAGGGCCGTTATTGTAGATGTAGAATTGCATAAGTGATATGTGTTAACTCCCGATGCATTAAAAATCATCGTGATGCCCCGAGATAATTCAAGATGTAACATGATGCAACAAGATATATCAAGTTGCATCATGAGACATCATATTGAAGATGGTAATTATTAGAAATGCTTGGTTTCCTGACCGAGAATAGAGCTCAGCAGGTTGTTGGCGAGGCGTGATGCTCCAAGACGGAAGTATTCGTTGGTGAGCCATTGTTCGCCGAGAATTTCTTTGACCAAGGTGTAATATTGGACTGCTTCCTCAGAAGTAACCACGCCACCGGCGGCTTTGAAACCTACCATGCGGCCGGTCTGCTCATAGTATTCTTTGATGCATTGGCACATGATGTATGCGGCTTCGAGCGAGGCGCCCGGATATTCTTTGCCGGTAGAGGTCTTGATAAAGTCGGCACCCGAGTACATTGACAGTATAGATGCGTCGCGGATGTTTTTGGCGGTTTTTAGTGCGCCGGTCTCGAGGATAACCTTGAGACGTGCGTCACGAGCCGAATGTTTCTGTTCGGAGATTTCGTCGCACACTTCCTCATAGTCATCATCAAAGAAGTTGCCAAGGTTGAGGACGATGTCAACCTCGTCGGCGCCGGCCTCGACAGCGAGAGCGGTCTCGGCAATCTTGGCTTCTATAAAGCTCTGGGATGAGGGGAAGCATCCCGAGACACAGCAAACGTCAACGGCATCCACCTCGAGGACGGTGCGTACGACACCGGCAAAGTTGGGGTATACGCAGATGGCGGCAACGTTTTTGAGTTGGGGATACTCGGCGTCAAATGCGTTGACACGCTCGGTGAAGGCTGCTACCGAGGATGGTGAGTCGGTAGACTTGAGGGTGGTGAGGTCAACGGTGTTCAGGAGGAATTTGTATACCTCGGTATTGGTGTTCTCGGCCTGGTGTTCGGCGAGAATTTTCTCTACTTGGGATTTAACCTCTGCGTCGTCAGTGGTGACGCGGGAGGCTGTGATTTGATCATGATATTTGTCTGCCATGGTTAAAAATTTTTATGGTTGAATTATATTTAATTTTTTTGGGGGGATTGAGGGGATGTCGAGAGGATAGCGAGAATATGTCGGATGAATCGATTAAAACGACATCGCCTAATCACTATTCATTACTCACTATTACTTAGTAGAGTCCCAGCGGTGGGCGTCCCGGCGGGTTTTCTTGTCAAGGTTGCGGGCGAGGGCTTGGGTCAGGTCTACGCCTGTCTGGTTGGCGATGGCGAGAGTTACCCACAGGAGGTCGGCGAGCTCGTCGGCGAGCGCCTCATGGGAGATGTTATCTGAGGCCTTGGGTTGCTGGTCACCATATCTCCGGGCTATGATGTGGGCGACTTCGCCTGTTTCTTCGGTCAACATGGCCATATTGGTCAGGGGAGAGAAATAACCTTGGCCAGTAGCCATTATCCATTGGTCAACAATCTGTTGAGCCTGTTTTAGGGATGTCAGGTCGTTGAATGTCATGGATGTCATTTGGAAGGGGCCGTGCCGTTCTCCGAGGCCGGGAGTTGAACACCTTCGAGTGTTACGGTAAACTCGAGTGCCGAGTTGCCGGGGATAATGCCGGGAATACCTTTGGTCCCGTAAGCGAGGTTGGCCGGAATGGTGAGACGGTATGTTCCACCGGGTTTCATCAACAACAGGCCCTCGGTAAAGCCGGGGATGACGCGGGTGACATCAAATGTGGCGGGTTGGTCATCGGTCTGGTCAAATATGTCACCATTGCTGAGACGACCTGTATAGTTGACTATAACCTGGTCTTGGACAGTGGGATGTACTCCCTCGCCCTCGGTTATAACTTGAAAGACGAGACCTGAGGGAAGTGTTTGGGCACCCTCGATGGCAGCGGCTTTTTTGATGAAAGCTATTTCGCCGGCCATTGGTACGGTGTCTGGGCGGTTGGGCCGAAGGCTTTCGATGTAGTCACCGATATATTTGTCGGCGGTTTCGGCTGTAAATCCTGTGTTGCCTCCGGCCAGAGATGAGCTGAGAGCCAGTATGAAGTCGTCGCGGTTGATTTTGACGCCGAGTTTGTTGAGGTTGTCGAGCGAGCCGAGGATGTTTTGGGTCAAGATGGTGGCTGCGGCCTGTGTAAGAGAGTCGGTCTGACCTTGAGACATGGCGGGCTTGGCGTCTTCAGCCATGGCGCCGGGCGCCATAAAAAAAGCGCCCATGATTGCCAATGCCGTTAGTAAAGTTCTCATAATTTGATATTGTTAATCGAGGTGAGCCGAGATGGTTTATAGCACTTTCAAGAGTTCAACGTCAAATATTAATGTTTGGTTGGGTCCGATTACCCCACCGGCACCGTTGGGGCCGTAAGCGAGGTCGGATGGTATGAACAGACGCCATTTAGAACCTGCTTTCATGAGTTGTAGAGCTTCTACCCATCCGGGGATAACTTGTGTAACGCCGAATGTGGCTGGGGCTCCGCGGTCTACAGAAGAGTCAAAGACAGTGCCGTCGATGAGTCGGCCGGTATAGTGTACCTCGACTTGGTCTGTGGCTTTGGGTTGTGGTCCGTCGCCTTCGGTGAGCACTTCATATTGAAGTCCTGATGGTGTTGTCTTGACTTCGACACGTTTGCCGTTCTCGGCGAGGAATGACTCACCGGCGGCCTTGTTTACCTCGGCCATCTTGGCGGCTTCGGCTTGTTGTTTTTTCTCCATTTCACCGAAGAATTGCTGTATTTCGGCCTTGGCCTCGTCATAGCTCATGCGGGGAGCAAGTCCGTCAAAGACTGCGGCTACGCCATCGGCAAAGTCGCGCACGTTGATTTTCTGAATACCCGAGGCACGGAAGTTGTTACCCATGCTTAATCCGAGTGCATAGCTTATGCGGTCAAGTTCTTGGTTCTGATTGTCCATAGTTGTGTTATTGTGTTAGTAAAATAATATCTTGTATAGATGGCTTATGGCATGTGTTGTCAGGGGTACATACCTTTCTCGCCACAAAGATAACAAAAAATCCTGAATACAAGTTCAGTAATGATATAGTGAGTAGTGGGCGACAGACAACGGGGGGGGGGTAGACCTTGTCTGCACCAAAAATTGAGAGTGGACCGTTTTATAAAAAAACAATGTAAAGATTGGTGTAATTTAAAAATAAATTGTAATTTTGTGGCGTATTAACCAATCTATTATTTTTTAACCTTATCTTAAATTAATACTATTATGAGAAAAATCAATCTTATCGTGGTGCATTGCACGGCGACGCCCGAGGGCCGAGATGTAACGGTCAATGATGTGAGACGTTGGCATTTGCAACGTGGCTTTAAGGATGTGGGCTATCATTATCTTGTGAGACTTGACGGTAGTATTGAAGCCGGGCGGTGTCTTGAAGAGCCTGGAGCCCACTGTCGGGGTCACAACCGCGAGTCTATCGGGGTGTGTTATGTGGGTGGGTGTGACACCAATTTTAGGCCAAAAGACACGCGCACGCCTCAGCAACGTCAGGCCTTGGTACTATTGCTGAGAGAGCTCAAAAACAAATTTCCGGGTGTAAAGATTGCAGGGCATCGCGACTATGCTGCCAAGGCATGTCCCTCATTTGATGCAACCCGAGAATACCGTGACCTATGAGACTGTTGCTATTTATGTTGGCGGCGGGGGTTATGATGCCCTGCTGTCGGTCGGCCAGGGATGAGGTGAGAAGCCAAGTGGCCGACACGCGTATGACAGCTGTTGAGATGGAGACCGGGAGTCATCGTGACACGGTGACCGATACGATGACGGTGTATGTCGAGGCACCGGTGTTGACATTGGCTCGGGCGTCGGGGGACACGGTGATGTTGAGTGCCCGGTCGTTGACACTGACACGAGGGCGGCAGGCCGGGTCATCGGTTATGGTAAGTCATCGCGATACTTTGGCTCTAATCAAGACCGATACAGTGTATGTCGAGCGTCATCAGAAGACCGAGACACGAGTGGTCTCGTACTGGTGGCCGGTGGGTTTGATGCTGTTGATTATATCGATGGTATTGGTAACTTGGTTTAAATTTAAACACAATCTTAACTTAAAAAAATCTTGATACTATGAATTACAATGTTATTAAAACCATAGCAACCGGTGTTGGTGGCGTGGTGTGGAATTTTGTGGGTCCGGCACTGCCATGTGCGGCGATATGCACGGCGATGGTGTTTGCCGATTGTGTGACGGCGTGGCGACTGTCGCGGCGTGTCAGACGACGTGTCAAGGACGCGCCCCGTGATGTCGGTAAGTTGTCATCGCGTCGTCTGGGGCGCGTGCCGGTGACGTTGGGCAAGGTGTATGCGTTGCTGTTGTTGTCTCACGGTGTCGATGAGGCTATTCTTGAGGGTGCCGGAGTGATTACGGTGGGAGGCGTTGACTTGTCGCTGATGAAGGTTGCGGCAGGTGCCGTGTGTTTCTGGCAAGCGCTGTCGATACTTGAGAATGAGGCGTCAATGAATGGAGCGACATGGGCGCGACATGCGCGGCGGTGGCTGATAGATAAGGCCGGCCGTCATTTGTAAAATATTAAGAGACATCATGATACATCTTGTTATACCGTGATGTATCGTGATGTCTCTTATTGTCCTGTTGTTTGAGGGTTAGTTTACTCCTGATTTTTTGCCCTGACCTTCGAGGTCGTCGTTTGAGATGGCATTTTTGACTTTCTTGACTTGGGCATTAAGCGAGCCGAATCGGTAGCTTATGCTCAACATGCCGGTGATACCTGCTTCGTTACGGAAGGTAGACTTGCCGGTGTATGGGCCGTTGATATAGGAATAAGTAGAAGTGCGTTTGCCGGTGATGTTATGAAGGCCGATACGCACGCTCAGTCGGTTGTCTTTGAGGAATGAGCGTTTGAAGCTTAGAGAGGGGAATAAACGATTGCCTAAAGACGTTGAGTTGTAAGAGTATACACCATCGACCCATTGAGGTTGTATCCATAGTGAAGCTTCGGCCTCGATCTGCCATGGCAGTTTCTGGGTAAGAGAGAACCATCCTCGGTAGTACCAGCGAGCGAGTCGGTATCCATCCCAGCGGTTGTCATTGCGACCTATGGCAAAGTTAATCATCATGCGAGTCTTGGAGCCGAACGAGAATTGACCGAATCCGTTGAAAGTCAGGTCGCGTGTGCGTCCGACGTTTCCATATGTCGAGTATATAATGTTGTCTTTGAGGTATTCCAGAGACGATATGCTATTGTTGGTCCATGAGTAGCGCACCGAGAAGTTAACTGTGGCCTTGGGCCGCATAAGCATGTACTGGAGTTTGAAAGACTGGTGACGTGCGCTCTCGAGATCGGGGTTGCCCATCGAAATTTCGGTTGGCGATATTGATGCCGCAGGGTTGAGATATTGTATGCCGGGTCGGTTGATACGAGTCGAGTAGTTGAGTGACAGCGAGTTGGCATCGTTGATATTCCATGAGGCAGCGACGGTAGGTACCCAGTCGTTGAGGTTGGACGTGTATGGCTTGTCGTTGCCGGCCGGTATCGATGGGGAGGGGTATGAGGCTTTGAGTTTTGAGAATTCATATCGGAGACCGGCACGGAGGGATACTTTATTGATTTTGACCGAATACTGGGCATATAGTGCGGCTATGTCGGTGATGTGGCGGAAGTCGGTGAATCTGTCTTGCCATCCCACATATTGGCTGTTGTCCTTGGATGAATTGCGTCGGGCGATGTATTTGGCGCCGACGTCGAGGGTGTGTATTTTAGAAATGGGACGTGTCCAGTCAAATTGAAATGTGTGTTCGATAAAATTCAATTTATAGTCTTTATATATGGCCGTGTAGGGTATAGAAGAACCGATGATGTCGGTGTACTCGGTGTTCTGAAGTGAAGAGTTGTTGTTGGTGGAGAGTTGGTAGCTCAGAGTGAAAGTTTCTCCCTTGCGGCGTGTCGACCTTTGGTATGCTGCAGTCATGTCAAGGTCGATGTATTTGTATTTTGGGTAGTAGTATCGTGAGTTGTAGCTTGATATTATGTTGCCGTCGGCATCGGTGAATGACATAGAACCGGCTCCCTCGGGTTTTACGCCGTATGAGAACATGTTGCCTTCGATGGTGAACAGGTTGAGGGTGTCAGGCTCCCAGGAGAGTTCCAGTCCACCGTATCCGCCGTATCCCGATGTGTTTCCGGTGCTGGTAGATTCACGGTGAGAGCCGTTATCGTAGATATAGTCTTCGGTATTTGTATGGTCTGATATTTTTTTGTTTTGGTGGAACATTCCTCCGTTGAGCGAGAATGTGACTTTGTCGATTTGTGATGTGAGCCATAGGTTGGCGCCGTTCAGTGGATTGAGAGTTGAGGCGTGTGCCGAGGCAGTGCCCATGACGCCTTTGATTACAGTATTCTCGAGGGTGACGATATTGAGGATGGCGGCTACACCTTCGGCATCGTAGGCGGCACCCGGTTCGGTGATTACTTCTATTTTCTTAATCATGGATGCCGGGAGGGCTTTGAATAGCTCTTTGGCGTTTTTGGACATCGATGAGTTGGGCCGACCGTTCTTGTATATCTTGAAGTCTGATGAGCCGTTGATGGTTATGTTTCCTTCTGAGTCAACGTTTACCATCGGGACTTTCTTGAGTATTTCGTTGACAGTTACGGTCTTGGAGTCTTCGTCGGCTTGTACGTCATATCCAATGCGGTCCAGTTCCCTTACCACGAGAGGGCGTTGGGCGGTGACTACAATTTCGCCGAGTTCTGAGACACCCGAGGTCATGTCGCCGAGGTCGGTATCGGGGTTGGTGTCGGAGAGCGAGAATTGGCGTGCGGCGGCGTCTTTGCCCGGAACCTCGAGGATTACGCGGTAATTGCCTGCCGAGGGTAGTGTGGCCTTATAGTATCCCAGAGAGTCGGTGATGCCGGCGGCAACGGACCGTGTTGAGTCGGTGGCGCTGTATATGCGACATGTGGCGTATGCCTCAGGGTCTCCTTGGGAGTCAACGGCACGTAGTTTTAAGCTGAAGGCTGAAGCACCGGTTGCTGTCAGTAGCATGAACAATGCCACGATAAGGGTCTTAAAATTCATGATGTTGTGAGATTATTGGAAATGTGTTGTGTGTGATGAATTGGAATTATTATGTGTTTATTAGCTTGTTTCAAGCTGTTATATTTTTAAGTATATGACAATCTTTTTAGCAAAATAATTACCGAAAAGTGTAAAAAATATGATAATAAGACGTTGTGTAAAGATAAAAGTAACGACATAGGACGTTAAAATATGCTAAAGGTATATTTGTTATGAAAAAAGGGAGAATAATTGGTCTGAACTACCTAAAACCCAAATGCGGTTTTTTTGTTAAAATTTAAAATCAATACCTTTGTCGAGAAAATAAAGGTTATTTCGGGGTAGGAATATCCAAGGATACCTTTAAATCAGCAAATAATAAAAGATACACACATGACTATGAGGCATATTCATCAACTTATGGTACTGGCGATGATATTCATCGGTACGCTGGCAACGGTTGCCGGAGTCGATGTTGATTCGCTCAGGGAGGAGTCTATGAAGCCTCTCGAGTTGCCGTCGTTGGTACATGTTGATGGTATTGAGAGGGTGTTGCCTCCTGAGTTGCCTGACACGGTGTTAAGTTGTGGGTTGGCACGATTTGGGACAAAGGGGACTCGTCCGTCAATATATGATTTGCCATATTCGGTTACTGGTCGGTCCTATAACTGGCGACGTCTGTGGATTAATACCGGAGTTTTGGTTGGGGCTTTTGTCGGGACGTTAGCGGTTCTGGAGTGTCTTCCCGAGGATGCCACGAGCTGGAATCGCGCTGAGTTGCAGGATGTTCCGCTTGGCCGTCGTTGGCATAATCATGTCATCAAGGAGGGTCCTGAGTGGGATCATGATAAGTTTGTGTTCAACTATGTGTTACATCCTTATGCCGGTGCGGTTTATTATATGGCGGCTCGGTCGTGTGGGTTCAATGCATGGCAGTCGTTGTTGTATTGCTCGTTGATTTCCAACGTGGGATGGGAATATGGTATTGAGGCTTTCATGGAGCGTCCGTCTTATCAAGACTTGATGATCACGCCGTTGGTGGGCAGTCTTATAGGTGAAGGCTTTTATAAGGTGAAGCGTTATCTTGTTGACCATGATTATCATCTTTTAGGGTCACCTGTTTTGGGTAATATCGTAGGTTTCTTTGTAGACCCGGTCAATGAGTTTGTTGGACTTTTTGGTGGCAACGATGCTCGTCGGTTGGCCAAGCAAAAGGCTGCTGCCGGTACATCGCTGACTGTGATGCCGGCTATCACACCCCAATATAAGGGTTTTACTATTGTCGCGACATTCTGAAACATGGTGCCTCGACACATAGAAACGTCGAAGTCTTGAATGCCATAAACAATAAAGGAGCGCTGCTCGACCGAGTAGCGCTCCTTTATTGTAGTATGGGATGGGGGGGATATTATCTTACGATGACTTTGGTAGTGATTGCCTGACCATCGGTGAGACGGGCCATGATGATATACATGCCTGGATTGAGGGCTGATGTATCTAAGGAGTCGGTTCCTCCGATTATTGCCATTCCCGAAAGATTGTAAGCTGTCATGTTCACAGTCTCAGCGCCTTGGACGCGTGCAGTTGTTCCATCGAGCATGATGTAAGGCTTGGTACCCTCGATGAGCGAGCCGGCCGATGTTGTGGAACTTCCTTGTCCGGCAACATATTTGGCGATACCTTGACCGGGGATGAGTACCCACATTGAGATCTCGCGTCCTTTGGAGCGTGCGATAGCCGAGGTGACAAATGTGGTGTTGCGCACTGATGCATCGTTGGAGAGTTTGTCGTGGGATTTGATTATGGAAGCGTTGTCTATGCCGTTGGTGATGTTGATGAGGTTGAGGTATCCTTGGTCGATGTCTTTGCCTCCATAAGAGGTGTGTACACCGAGGGTGAAGTCACCAAACTCTACGGGGCAGAATGATGAGCCATATGTATTATTGCCTGTAGCGGTAGCGTTGAATTGCTTAATCATTGTGCCGTCGGCGTTGAACAGACCGCCACGATCGCCCTTGCCTGAGGCATAGAAAGTGCCGTCGGCGTTGGCTTTGATGTCGATGACAGCAAATCCGCCACCGAGGTCGTATGTGGTTCCTGAAGCGTCCTTGAGTGTTATTTCCTGAGGTGTGGCGTTGGCTGTTCCATTGGTGATGGTGTAGATATAAATTTTTCCGGCATATCCGGTATTGGATGCAAAGTATATCTTGCCGTTGGCGAGCGTGCCTGAAGCTGAGATGAGGTCGCCGGCACGGGCACCGTGGTTAGTGGTGGCAAGTACTTGGGTCGGATTGGATGAGCCAGATGTCCAAGCATATACGTATAGTGTGCTTGATGCTGAAGTGGCGAGGTTGCAAGCCAGAATGGCGTCTTCAATAGCAGCTACTGACGAGAAGCGCCAAGAGCCTGAGGGTGTGATGCCGTCGGTAGGAAGTGTGCCTGTCTTTCTGCCGGTGTCTTTATTGGCAATGACGATATTGGCGTCGGAGGCTGAGCGTTGTACAATATACAGGTTGTCGCCATAAAGGGCCATGTTGCGGGTATATGGTTGGGAAGTCGACAGGTCGATATAGTCGGCCGATATCACCTTGTTGTTTACCGAGTAGCACCAGTCGTTGGCAAATTTATCGGGGAGGTCGGTGGGTTTGTCATCGGGTACCGGGTCAACTGTATCGCCGATATCTTCGGCCTTGCCCGATCGGAAGTAGGCTATGCCTTGTCCGGCAGTGAGAATCCATGCTTCGGCGGCGCGTGTGTAGGCTTGAGTGATGACGCTGCCGGCACAGTTGGTGTTACGTGTGGAGCCTAAGCCTGAGGATGGGTAGGCGGCGATGGCCGATGCTTTGTCCCATCCATTGGTAATGTCATAGAGTCTCATCATGCCCTCGGTATAAGTGCTTGTCTGGTTGAGGTAAGAGGCTACCATGGCATATTGGCGAGAGTTGTATGTGAACGTGTCGAAGTCGTTGCCTGAGGTGACGGCTTCACCGGTGAGGGCATATTGTTTGGCACCGTCGAGTCCGAGATAAGTGGGGAGTATTAACTGACCATCAAGCCAGTAACCTTGGCCGGTGGCTTTGACACGGGCTGAGGCGCCGGCGGCGATATTTGAGCCTGAGGCTGTGGCATTGACTTTCTTGGAAGTCCAGTTGCCACTGCAGTTGCGGTTAAACTCGACAATGGATGTCGCTGAGTTTTCGTGACGTGCAAATGAGAGCCACAGGTCACAGCCGTAGTCGCCGGTTACCCACATGCAGTCGCCAAGGCGGCTGACGCCTTGGGTGGATGTCGTGGACATGGCGAGCATTGGGTTGGCGTCATCGCTGTCCCAGCAGTATACCCTGAGTTCGGTGTTGTCGTTACCCTTGAGATTGCAGGCCCATACACGTCCGTCGTGACATTTGATGCCACAGAGGGTAAGGGTGCCACCCTTGACGATGTCACCGTTGTTGAGGGTGCCGAGTTTTTTACCGGTGTGGGCATCAAGGATTATTATCTCGGAGGTGTTGTAGACACAGTATAGTTTGCCGTCCATGTAGTCCATGTTACGGATTTTGGTAAAGTCTACGCCATCGACGGTGGTGGAGCCTGACTGTTGGCTATTGTTCCAGATTTGGACAAAGTCAAGAGCCGGAATCGGGTCGGTGGAGGGGGCGGTGATGGTGGCCGTGATGTCAATCTGTTGGCGCAGTGACGATGATGTCTGGACGTAGGCATAGCCGGTATATGTGCCCGGATCGCGGTTGGTGTCGATTGATATGTTGAGTGTGCCACCGGTGCGAGCGTTCCAACCCGAAGCCGGGGTTACGGTGAACATAGACGAGTTGGTGCCATATATCATATCGGCGGTGAGATTGGAGGCGGTGACGGTGACAGCCTGAGAGGCGACATTGGCGCCCTGCTTGGCGGTGAAGGATAGTGAATTGGTGTTTACGTTGATAGTGGGGTCAACGGGGTCAATGGTGGTGCCTGAGGTGATGGTGACGGTGACCGCAATCTGTTGGCGCAGTGATGATGATGTCTGGACGTAGACATATCCCTCGTATGTGCCTGCCGCACGGTCGGTATTGATGGTGACGTTGAGAGAGCCACCGGTGCGGGCGTTCCATCCCGAGGCGGGGGACACAGTAATCATTGAGGTGTTGGAGCCATATACCATGTCGGTCGAGAGGTCTTTGGCCGAGACGTTGATTGTCTTGGCTGAGACGGTTTCGCCACGTTGGGCTGAGAATGACAATGACGATGGCGAGGCTGTGATTGAGGGCTCGAGCTTGGCGGTGATTGTAACCGAGACTGGTATTTCGATTCTCACCTTGTTATCTCCCGAGCCTGACTGAATAGCGATGATACCACTATATGAGCCGGGGGCCTTGGATGTGTCGACAGTGGCTGTCATGGTGCCACCGGCGGTGTTGTCCCAGTTGGAGGTGGTGACTTTTATTGAGCTTGTAGATGAGTTGTAAACGATGTTGGCCGAGAGGTTTTGACCGGTGATTTTAAAGCTGATTGAAGGAGGGGTTGAACCTTGTTCGGCGGTGAAGGTGATGGTGTTCTGGGAAGATGTAATCTTGGGCTCGGGCATCTGGAAGGCCATCATCTCGTTGTATATCGATAGGATTGATGAGCCGTACCCCGAGGCGGCAGCCCACAGTCCGCTACCGAGGTTTTCCCAGTTGGGGGCTTTGCCTCGGTAACCGTGGTTAAAACGTGGGTCAACCAGTGTCCATCCTGATGGGAGAGCCCGGGTTGTAGCATAGGACCATAGGTGTTGAAGTTGGGCGGCAACGCCTTCCTGGATGGTGCTGAATGTACATCCTACAACACCTAAACCGGTAACTCCGAGACCACAGTAATTGTGATGATAGTACCTCATGGCGGTGCCACCGGTATATTTAAACCATCCGGTTTCTATAAATGATTGACACAGAGCGATATCGCCACGTATGCCATATTTATGTCCGAGATCATAGAAGGCCTGGCATATCTCACGGTTGAAGTTGTTGGAGTTGCCTCCGCCGGCTCCTTTACTGAGACCAAACTGATACATGCGGTCAACGGTAGCCTTGGCGTTGGGTTTGCCTATGATAGGTGTGGCCGCTTGGGAATTGAACACGATGGCTGCGCATAAGGTGAATAGTAAAAATAAACGTTTCATGGATTGGATGAAATTGATGAACTGATTTATTATCTGGTCTAATTTATTTGTTAAGCGATTTTTAATGCTTTTGATATGATAAACTGATTATAACATGTTGACATGTAGCTGATGGTCTTGTCTCTGCCGGGTTGTCGTTTGGGTTGGTGGTGATTTTCTCGGTTTTTACAGGGCCGGATGGTAAATTGGCTCAAAAGAACGGGACTCAGGTGCTACCATGTCAATCGGTTTAAATCGGTTGGTTTTTAGAATTCAGAGTAGTATCGTGGAGAGATTAGTAGAGTGCAGGATTGGTGTAGATGCTGATTGATTTATGGCCTAAATTTGTGCAAAGTTAGTAATAAAATGGATATAAATTAAGTGAAAGTTGAAGTTTTTCACAAAAAAAATAAACAAAAACAACAAAAAAACAAGATGAGGAGGGGCGGTGGAGTGGGCTGAGGTTGTTTTTTTTGTGTGTGTTGGTTTACAGGGTCGGGGTGGTGTTGGGGTTGGATAAAGCGGTGTGTCATGTTGTGGTGATTGGAGTGTTGGCGGAGGGTGTGACGGGGGCGAAAAAAGAGTGTTAAAAAAGTAGTGAAATGTTTGGTAATTAGAAAATTAATGTCTAATTTTGTGGTCGCAATAAAGACATTCCGGGCTATAATTCGGTCTAAGGCGCTGTGCGTCAGTAGGTTGAATTGTGTCAGGGGGTGTGTAAACTGTGAATGTAAAAACAAGAATAATAGATTAAGAAACCTAAAGTTAAACGTTAAAGAACTAAGATGCCTACAATTCAGCAATTAGTAAGAAAAGGACGTGTGGCACTGGAAGACAAGAGTAAGTCTCCTGCCCTGGATGCTTGTCCTCAACGCCGTGGAGTGTGTGTGCGTGTGTACACCACTACCCCCAAGAAACCTAACTCGGCAATCCGTAAGGTGGCTCGTGTAAGACTTACCAATGGTAAAGAGGTTAACTCTTATATCCCCGGCGAGGGTCATAATCTCCAGGAGCACTCAATCGTGCTGGTGCGCGGTGGTCGTGTAAAAGACCTTCCCGGTGTGCGTTATCACATCGTGCGCGGCACCCTCGATACATCGGGTGTTAAGGATCGCACTCAGCGTCGCTCCAAATACGGCGCCAAACGTCCCAAGGCCGGTGCTGCCAAGAAGTAATCATTGAAGTGATAAGCAACGGGCCGGGTGAAACATTAAAGACTCGACACATTAATTATATAACGCACGCACGTGTGTGAATGATGTAAGGTCATGTCGCCCTTCCCCACAAAGTCACGACAATAGGTGAAGTAAATACTATAGCACCGCGAGATTAAATTTTTAAACCTAAAATTTTTAAACTCGTTTTTGAATCCACTTGAAAAAGCTGACTAAAACATAAAGGTTGAGTAAGAGCCTCAGCGGAGGCTACTGAAGAAAATTCCCCGAAACACAAGCAAGCACAACCAAGCAATTCAGAAACACAAACCCTTCTACAAGAAAAATGAGAAAGGCTAAACCTAAAAAACGGATTATCCTCCCCGATCCCGTTTTCGGCGATGTTCGTGTGACAAAGTTTGTCAACCACCTCATGTATGATGGAAAGAAGAACACCGCATTTACCATCTTCTACGATGCACTTGAGACTGTGAAGTCTAAACTCCCCAATGAAGAGCTTACCTCTCTTGAGATATGGAAGAAAGCTCTCGAAAACGTGACTCCCCAGGTAGAAGTCAAGTCACGCCGTATCGGTGGCGCTACATTCCAGGTGCCTACTGAAATCCGCCCCGACCGCAAGGAGTCTATTTCCATGAAAAATCTTATCCTCTATGCCCGCAAACGTGGTGGCAAAACCATGGCCGACAAGCTCGCAGCAGAGATCGTCGATGCTTTCAATGATCAGGGCGGCGCATTCAAACGTAAAGAGGACATGCATAAAATGGCTGAGGCCAACCGTGCATTTGCCCATTTCCGTTTCTAATATTTCAACAGGATTTAGATTTATAACACAACAATGGCAAAATCTGACGAACAACTTAAATATACTCGTAATATCGGCATCATGGCACACATCGACGCCGGTAAGACCACTACTTCAGAGCGTATTCTTTTCTATACCGGTCTGACACATAAAATCGGTGAGGTGCATGATGGTGCCGCCACCATGGACTGGATGGAACAGGAGCAAGAGCGTGGTATCACTATCACCTCGGCTGCTACCACCGCTTTCTGGAAGTATCAAGACGACAAGTATAAAATCAATCTTATTGACACTCCGGGACACGTTGACTTTACTGTCGAGGTAGAGCGTTCACTGCGCATCCTTGACGGTGCTGTTGCCACATTCTGTGCTGTAGGTGGTGTTGAGCCCCAGTCTGAGACTGTGTGGCGTCAGGCCGACAAGTACAATGTTCCCCGTATCGGTTATGTCAATAAAATGGACCGCTCGGGTGCCAACTTCTTTGAAGTAGTGCGCCAATTGCGTGAAGTGCTCGGCGCCAATCCCTGTCCCATTCAGATTCCTATCGGTGCTGAAGAGACATTCAAGGGTGTTGTTGACCTGATTACCATGAAGGCTATCTTCTGGCATGACGAGTCAATGGGTGCTGACTATACCGTAGAGGAAATTCCCGCCGCTCTCCAAGATGAGGCTCAGGAATACCGCGACAAGATGCTTGAGAAAATCGCCGAGTTTGACGATGCTCTCATGGAGAAATACTTCGATGAACCCTCAACCATCACTGTCGATGAGATTAAAGCCGCCATCCGCAAGGCTACCCTGTCAATGGACATCGTGCCCATGATATGTGGTTCATCATTTAAGAATAAAGGTGTGCAATGCCTGCTTGACGCTGTGTGTGCTTACCTTCCCAGCCCTGTTGACGCCGGTGCAGTACAAGGCCACGCTGTGGGTAATCCCGATGAGGTTATTTCACGTGAGCCCTCGAGCGATGCTCCTATGTGTGCCCTCGCATTTAAGATTGCTACCGACCCCTATGTGGGCCGTCTCTGCTTCTTCCGTGTTTACTCGGGCGACATTGAGGCCGGTTCTTATGTATTCAACAGCCGCTCAGGTAAAAAAGAACGTATCTCACGTCTGTTCCAGATGCACTCCAACAAGCAGAATGCCAAGGAGAAAATCGGATGTGGTGATATCGGTGCCGGTGTAGGCTTCAAGGATATCCGCACAGGTGATACACTCTGTGCCGAGAACGCCCCCATCGTTCTGGAGGCCATGGACTTCCCCGATCCCGTTATCGGTATCGCTGTCGAGCCCCTCACCCAGAAAGACCTTGATAAACTTGGTGTCGGTCTTCAGAAACTCGCTGAGGAGGACCCCACATTCCGTGTACAGACCAACGAAGAAACCGGACAGACCGTTATCTCGGGTATGGGCGAGCTTCACCTCGATATCATTATCGACCGACTCAAACGCGAGTTCAAAGTCGAATGTAAACAAGGCCGTCCTCAGGTTACTTACAAAGAAACCATCACCCGTCCGGTTGAATTGCGTGAAGTCTTTAAGAAGCAGACCGGCGGTCGTGGTAAATTTGCTGATATCATCGTGCGCGTCGAGCCCGTTGACGAAGGCTTTGATGGCAACCTCCAATTTGTTGACGAGGTCAAGGGTGGTAACATTCCCAAGGAATTTATCCCCTCAATCCAGAAAGGTTTTGTGACAGCTATGAAGAACGGTGTTCTCGCCGGCTTCCCCGTCGAGCAACTTAAGGTTACCGTCATCGATGGTTCGTTCCACCCCGTTGACTCTGACCAGTTGTCATTTGAGCTCTGTGCTATCCAAGCATTCAAGAAAGCCTCTGAAAAAGCCGGCCCCGTATTGTTGGAGCCTATCATGAAGATTGAAGTTGTCACTCCTGAAGAGTCGATGGGTGACGTCATCTCAGACCTCAACAAACGCCGCGGTCAGGTAGAAGGCATGGAAACATCACGTTCAGGTGCCCGCGTCGTCAAGGCCAAGGCTCCTCTTGCCGAGATGTTCGGTTATGTTACCGCCCTGCGTACCATCACCTCAGGTCGCGCTACATCAACCATGTCATTCTCCCACTATGCCGAGGTATCAAGCTCTATCGCACGCAATGTCCTGACCGAGTGCCAGGGCCGTGTTGACCTCATCAAATAAATATTGAAATAAAAAAAACAAACAATATGAGCCAAAAAATCAGAATTAAACTCAAATCTTACGATCACAACCTCGTCGACAAATCGGCCGAAAAGATCGTCAAGACTGTCAAGGCTACAGGTGCGGTCATCAGCGGTCCTATACCCCTGCCCACCCACAAACGCATCTTCACAGTCAACCGCTCGACATTTGTAAATAAAAAATCTCGCGAGCAATTCCAACTTTCATCATTCAAGCGTCTTATCGACATTTACAACTCTACAGCCAAGACTGTCGACGCCCTGATGAAACTCGAGCTCCCCAGCGGTGTAGAAGTAGAAATCAAGGTGTAACACCCCTACACCCCGGACAATTACATAACTAAACAATCATCATTCAGACCCCGGTGGTCACCCGTTGACCACCGGCCACGATGATGACCTTAATAAATAACCCCAATTTACTATTAACCAACCAATAAACTAAACAGAAATGCCAGGATTATTAGGAAAAAAAATCGGAATGACATCCGTTTTCAGTGCCGAGGGAAAGAACATTCCATGCACTGTTATCGAAGTAGGTCCTTGCGTGGTTACACAGGTTAAGACAGTAGAGACCGATGGCTATAACGCCCTCCAGCTCGGATTTGGTGAACAAAAAGAAAAACACCTCACCCAGCCCGAAATCGGCCACTTCAAAAAAGCCGGTGTAGACCCCAAGAGATACTTGGCCGAGTTCAAAGGTTTTGAAGGAGAATACAAGACCGGTGACGTGATTACCGCCGAGATGTTCTCAGAAGCCGACTTTGTTGACGTCGTAGGCGTCTCTAAAGGTAAAGGATTCCAGGGCGTTGTTAAACGTCACGGATTTGGCGGTGTAGGCCAGACCACCCACGGTCAGCACAACCGTCTCCGCGCTCCCGGTTCAATCGGTGCCTGCTCTTATCCCGCAAAAGTATTTAAAGGCATGCGCATGGCCGGCCAGACAGGTAACAAACAAGTTACCATTCAGAACCTCCAGATCATCAAGGTCATCCCCGAACACAATCTTATCATGCTCAAAGGTTCAATCCCCGGTAGCAAAGGTTCAATCATAACAATTGAGAAGTAATATGGAACTCGCAATATATAACAAAGAAGGACAAGATACAGGTCGCAAGGCCCTCCTTAATGACTCGGTGTTCGCTATTGAACCCAACGAGCATGCCGTATACCTCGATGTCAAGCAATACCTCGCTAATCAGCGCCAGGGAACCCATAAGTCTAAAGAACGCTCTGAAGTCTCAGGCTCTACCCGTAAGCTCCACAAACAAAAAGGTGGTGGCGGTTCACGTATAGGTGACATCAACTCACCCGTACTCGTTGGTGGTGGCCGCGTCTTCGGTCCCCGTCCACGTGACTACCGCTTTAAGCTTAACATCAAAACCAAACAACTCGCACGTCGTTCGGCTCTCTCACTGAAAGCCAACCAGAACGAGATAATCATAGTCGAAAACCTCAATATCGACGCCGTTAAAACTAAAGAATATGTAAAAATTGCTAAAAATCTTAAAGTTGACGGTAAAAAAGTGCTTCTCGTTTCAGCAGACCAAAATAAAAACTTATATTTGTCAGCTCGCAACGTGCCCAACACACGATTAGTCAACGCAGCCGACCTTAATACCTATATCGTTATGAATCATAACGCTATAGTTATTACCGAGGCTTCGCTCGAAATCATTAACAATCTATAAAACCCCAGGAGGAACTCACAATGGAAATAATGATCAAACCCATCATTACCGAAAAGGCCACCCGTCTCACCGAGAAGCTCAACCTTTACACATTCCGCGTTTCGCCCGAGGCCAACAAGTATCAGATTAAAGAGCTCGTTGAACAACTCTACGGCGTTAAAGTCGTGCGCGTGAATACAGCCGTAGTACGCGGCAAAAATAAATCTCGTTGGACCAAGTCAGGCCTGCTCCGTGGCAAAACCAGCCGCTGGAAAAAGGCCTACATCGCTATCGCCAACGATCAAAATATTGACTTTTTTAGCAATATCTAAATAAAATGGCAGTAAGAAAATTCAAGCCCACTACCCCGGGCCAAAGACACAAAGTTATCGGTGTATTCAAAGGTACCATCACTGCTACTACACCGGAAAAATCTCTTACAGTCGGTAAACGTGCCTCAGGCGGCCGCAACGCCGAGGGCCATCTCACCACTCGCTACCTTGGTGGTGGTCACAAACGCAAATACCGTATCATAGACTTTAAGAGAACCAAAGACGGCATCCCCGCAGTAGTCAAGTCTATCGAATATGATCCTAACCGTTCAGCTCGTATCGCACTTCTCTACTATGTCGATGGTGCCAAAGCCTATATCATTGCACCCAACGGCTTACAAGTAGGTCAAACCGTTGTATCAGGACCCGACGCAGCTCCCGAGATTGGCAACGCCCTTCCCCTGAACAAAATCCCCGTCGGTACTGTAATCCACAACATTGAGCTCCGTCCCGGACAAGGCGCGTTTATCGCCCGTTCGGCCGGCACCTTCGCCCAGTTTATCTCTCGCGAAGGCGACTATGCTATTATCAAATTACCTTCAGGCGAAACCCGCAAAATCCTTGCCACATGTAAAGCCACCATCGGCGTTGTCGGCAACAGCGAGCACTCTCTTGAGCGCTCAGGTAAAGCCGGTCGCTCTCGTTGGTTAGGTCGTCGCCCCCACAACCGTGGCGTCGTCATGAACCCCGTCGATCACCCAATGGGTGGTGGCGAAGGTCGCTCGTCTGGTGGACATCCCCGTTCACGCAAAGGCCTTTATGCTAAGGGTCTCAAAACTCGTGCGCCCAAAAAACACTCTTCAAAGTATATTATTGAAAGAAGAAAGAAGTAATCTGAAAAAAATAGCATAATTATATGAGTCGTTCACTTAAAAAAGGACCCTTTATCAGCGTTAAACTCGAGAAGAAAGTCGCTGACATGGACGCATCGGGCAAGAAGGCCGTCATCAAGACATGGAGCCGCGCCTCGATGATTGCTCCCGAATTTGTCGGCCACACCTTCGCTGTTCACAACGGTAACAAATTCATCCCCGTGTATGTAACTGAAAACATGGTAGGTCACAAACTCGGCGAATTTGCTCCCACCCGCACATTCCGCGGACACGCCGGTAACAAGAAAAAATAATCAGGGTCCCCAGTATTTTTTAATTCATCAAGAAAAAAACAAAACCAAATAAAATGGGTGTAAGAAAAAGACTTTCAGCCGAAAAGAAGAAGGAAGCACAAGCACACATCGCTTTTGCCAAACTTACCAATGTACCTTCTTCTCCGCGCAAAATGCGTCTTGTCGCTGACATGGTTCGCGGCAAAGAAGTATTCCGCGCCCTGGGCATCCTCAAATTCTCTAATAAAGAAGCTGCTGCCCGCTTAGAAAAACTTCTCCGTTCGGCCGTTGCCAACTGGGAAGCTAAAAACGAACAGAAAGCCGAGTCAGGCCAACTGTATATATCTACAATTTTTGTCAACCCCGCTCCGATGCTCAAACGTCTCCGCACCGCCCCCCAAGGCCGTGGATACCGCATCCGCAAACGCTCCAACCACGTTACTGTCGTCGTTGACACCATCGATAACTCTAAAAACACCGAAGCTTAATCATGGGACAGAAAGTAAATCCGATCAGCAACCGCCTCGGCGTTATCCGTGGCTGGGACTCTAACTGGTATGGCGGCAAAAAATATGGCGACACCATCCTGGAGGACTCCAAACTCCGCCAATACCTCAATGTCCGTCTGGCCAAATGCAGCGTTTCACGCATTGTCATCGAGCGCACTCTTAAGCTCGTCACCATCACCGTGTGCACCTCACGCCCCGGTCTTATCATCGGTAAAGGTGGTGCCGAAGTTGAAAAACTCAAAGAAGAACTTAAGAAAATCACTGACAAAGACATCCAAATCAACATCTTTGAAGTTAAACGTCCCGAGCTCGACGCCCAGATCGTAGCCTCGACCATCGCCCGTCAGATTGAAGGTAAGATTGCTTACCGTCGTGCTGTCAAGATGGCCGTCATGTCTACAATGCGCGCCGGTGCCGAGGGTATCAAAGTACAAGTGTCAGGCCGTCTCAACGGCGCCGAAATGGCACGTAGCGAAATGTTTAAAGAAGGTCGTACACCCCTGCACACCCTCCGTGCCGACATCGACTATGCACTGGTCGAGGCACACACCAAAGTAGGTGTCGTAGGTGTTAAAGTATGGATCTGCCGCGGTGAGGTTTATGGCAAGCGTGACCTGGCACCCCAGTTCACTGCCGCTCCCAAGGAAAATGGCCGTCGCGAGGGTTCTCCCCGCCGCGGAGGTTTCCGTCGCGGTCAGAAAAACAACCGCTAATACCCCATCATGTCGCTCCTCCCCCTCAGAAAGAGGACGGGAGGACGCCTCATGAAACATCGATGGGACTCATCCTCCCATCACCCAACGATAGTCATTGAACGGGCCAATCGGACAGCGACGATAACCGCCGGCGACACGGCGCCTTGCCTTGTTACTCACACCTTCCACTCAATTTCCCGGCAAGAAGCACCTGGTCATCCCCCGTGTGGCAATAGTCACTCCATCGGACAAAAACGGCTTAAACGACTATCAACAAGACATATTTAACATCAAAGAACTCAACTCAACAAGCAAACATTAAAAACAATGTTACAGCCTAAAAAAACCAAATTCCGCCGCCAACAAAAAGGCCGCATGAAAGGTGTCGCCCAGCGCGGCAACCAGCTTGCCTTCGGCTCATTTGGCATCAAGACCCTCGAGTCCAAATGGATTACCGGTCGCCAGATTGAGGCCGCCCGTATCGCGGTGACCCGCTATATGCAGCGCCAGGGTCAAATCTGGATACGCATCTTCCCCGACAAACCTATCACCAAAAAGCCTGCCGAAGTGCGTATGGGTAAAGGTAAAGGTTCGCCCGAAGGATTCGTAGCTCCGGTAACACCCGGACGCATTATTATCGAGGTTGAAGGTGTAAGCTATGACATCGCTAAAGAAGCACTCCGTCTGGCTGCTCAGAAACTTCCAGTAGTAACAAAATTTGTAGTCAGCAGAGACTATGACCCCTCTCAAAACGTCTAAGCCCTTATGAAAAAAGAAGAAATCAAAGAGCTCAGCACTGCTGACCTCACAGAACGCCTGGCCCAGATGGAAAAAGACTACCGTCAACTCGTGATTAACCACGCTGTATCACCACTGGACTCACCGGCTAAGATTACAACCGACCGTAAAATGATTGCTCGCGTTAAAACCGAACTCCGCGCACGCCAGCTTAACAACAAATAATCCCAACACAATGGAAGAGAAAAGAAATTTAAGAAAAGAACGTATCGGGGTTGTTTCGAGCAACAAAGGTGACAAAACCATTACCGTCACCGTTAAGTGGAAAGAAAAACATCCCATCTACGGCAAATTTGTCAACAAGACAAAGAAATATCATGCTCACGACGAAAACAACGTATGCTCGGTAGGCGATACAGTTCGCTTGATGGAGACACGTCCCTTGAGCAAAACCAAGAGATGGAGACTTGTTGAAATTATTGAAAAAGTAAAATAATCCACCCATGATACAGACTGAATCAAGATTAAACGTAGCAGACAACTCAGGCGCCAAAGAAGTCCTGTGCATCCATGTCCTCGGTGGTACAGGCCGCCGCTACGCATCGGTCGGCGACATCATCGTCGTTACCGTTAAAAACGCCATTCCCGGCTCAGATGTCAAAAAAGGCACTGTATCTAAGGCTGTGGTAGTACGCACAAAAAAAGAAATACGCCGTCAAGACGGTTCATATATCCGCTTTGATGACAATGCATGCGTATTGCTCAACAACGCCGGTGAGCTCCGTGGTACACGTATCTTTGGTCCCGTGGCTCGTGAACTCCGTGCCACCAACATGAAAATCGTTTCATTGGCCCCCGAGGTACTCTAAACCCACATTAAGTGCCCCATTTTAAATTACTATCAACTCAACAGCATCTAACACAATGAGCAAGATAAACATTAAAAAAGGCGACCAGGTTTATATCCTCGCCGGCGAAGACCGCGGCAAGCAAGGACGCGTCCTGACGGTTCAGCGCACCAAGATGCGCGCCATCGTCGAGGGTTGCAACATTGTCACCAAGGCTACCAAACCATCAGCCCAACACCCTCAGGGCGGACTTATCAAGATGGAAGCACCTATCCATCTGTCCAACCTCGCCCTCATCGACCCCAAGTCAGGCAAGCCCACACGTGTAGGCTATCGCATGGAGGACGGCAAAAAAATACGTTATTCCAAAAAATCAGGACAGGAGATTAAATAATGAGCACTACAACTCTTCAAAAAGATTACAAGGAGCGCATTGTCCCCGCCCTTGAGAAACAGTTTAACTATACCACCGTTATGCAGGTGCCCCGCCTCGAGAAGATCGTCATCAACCAAGGTCTCGGCGACGCCACCCAGGACAAAAAACTTATCGATAACGCCATAAACGAGCTTACTGCCATCACCGGTCAGAAAGCAGTACAGACCCTCTCCAAGAAGGATATCTCTAACTTCAAACTGCGTAAAAAAATGCCTATCGGTGTGCGTGTAACACTCCGTCGCGAGCGCATGTATGAATTCCTGGAGCGTCTGGTGCGTGTGGCTCTTCCCCGTATCCGCGACTTCAAGGGTATTAACTCCAAGTTTGACGGACGTGGCAACTACACTCTCGGTATCACCGAACAGATTATCTTCCCCGAGATTAATATCGATAACATCAACAAGCTCATGGGTATGAACATCACCTTTGTTACATCGGCCAACACCGACGAAGAAGGATATGCACTGCTCAAAGAGTTTGGCCTTCCCTTTAAAAACGCTAAAAACTAATCCACCAAGAGAATATGGCAAAAGAATCAATGAAGGCCCGCGAGGTTAAGCGCGCACGTCTGGTAGAGAAATATGCCGAGCGTAAAGCCGCCCTCAAAAAAGCCGCCAAAGAACTCAACCTCAAGGGTGAAAGCGCCTATGAGATATACCAAGAGCTCCAGAAGCTCCCCAAGAACGCTTCATATGTGCGCATGCACAACCGTTGCTCTATTACCGGTCGCCCCAAAGGATACATCCGCCAGTTTGGTATCTCTCGTATACAGTTCCGTGAGATGGCTTCAGCCGGTCTCATCCCCGGTGTGAAAAAAGCTTCCTGGTAACACCTCAGGGTAAAAAACATCGCCCTTACACAATAAAACCTCGGTTGACAACGTTAAACTGAGAATGGCGCCAGAACATTTCGAGACGCCAACAACAACGAGGGCAGAGTCATGCCGACTGCTGCCCCAAAGCTGTGGGACGACCGGCGGATTACTCCTAATCCCATTCCTCTCAGGACCCCGCCGTAACCCCGCGAGCTTTGCCCCACACTCTACCCACCGAGCCGCTATCGACCGGTAACACCCCCATAAGACTTGGCCTCGGTTGCCGAGTCTCACAATTCGACCCCAAATAAAGAAATCGATATTAAATATTGTTGGGATATCCCAATCAATTTAAACCCCAAAAACAATGACAGATCCTATTGCAGATTATCTCACAAGATTGAGGAATGCCATCAAAGCCAACCACCGTGTTGTCGAGATTCCCGCCTCAAACTTGAAAAAAGAAATCACTAAGATTCTCTTTGAACAGGGCTATATCCTCAACTACAAGTTTGTAGAAGGAGATACCCCTGCAGGCGCTATCAAAATAGCCCTCAAGTATGATCCCGTTGACCGTGTCAACGCTATCAAAGACCTAAAACGCGTCTCACGTCCCGGTCTGCGTCAGTATACCGGTTACAAAGACATGCCCCGTGTACTCAACGGACTTGGTATCGCAATCCTTTCGACATCCAAAGGCGTGATGACCAATAAAAAGGCCGCCGACCTGAAAATCGGTGGCGAAGTGTTATGCTACGTTTATTAATCAACCATTAATCACAAGGAGAAATAAATTATGTCAAGAATAGGAAAAGCTCCCATCGCCATTCCCGCCGGAGTGACCGTGAAGGTTGACAACAACGTCGTGACCGTCAAAGGCCCCAAAGGCGAACTTAGCCAAGCCATCAACTCAGACCTCACCGTCACTGTAGAAGACGGTCACATCACCGTGACCCGTCCCACCGACGACCGCGAACACCGCGCCCAGCACGGTCTCTATCGCGCCCTAATCCACAATATGGTTGTTGGCGTCTCAGAAGGCTATACCAAAGAATTGGAACTCGTAGGTGTAGGTTACCGTGCCGCAGCTCAAGGCCAAGTACTCGAGCTTTCACTCGGTTTCTCACACGCTATATATATCAAACTTCCCCCCGAAGTAAAAGTCGAGGCCAAGAGCGAACGTAACAAGAACCCCCTGATCATCCTTCACAGCGATGACAAACAGCTCCTCGGTCAAGTGTGCGCCAAAATACGCTCACTCCGCAAGCCCGAGCCTTACAAAGGCAAAGGTATCAAGTTTGTCGGCGAGATTATCCGTCGTAAGTCAGGTAAATCGGCCAGCGCGAAATAACCCCTAAAAGCAGTAAATCATGGTAACTAAGATACAACGTAGAAATAAGATTAAAGCCCGCATACGCGGTAAAATCTCAGGAACCGCCCAGCGTCCCCGCATGACCGTATTTCGCTCCAACAAGCAAATCTATGTTCAGCTCGTAGACGACCTCGCCGGTACCACCATGGTGTCAGCCTCATCCAAAGGCATCGAAGAAGGCACCAAAACCGAAATCGCCGCCAAGGTTGGCCAGGCTATCGCCAAGAAAGCCCTCGAAGCCGGCATCAACGAAGTAGTATTTGACCGCAACGGATATCTCTTCCACGGTCGTGTTAAATCATTGGCCGACGCAGCACGCGAAGGCGGTTTAAAATTCTAAGCATCATCATGGCAAACAGAAATAACAGAGTAAAATCTACCAACGATCTCGAACTCAAAGACCACCTGGTAGCCATCAACCGCGTTACCAAAGTAACCAAGGGCGGTCGCACATTTACCTTCGCCGCTATTGTCGTAGTCGGTAACGAAAACGGCATCGTAGGTTGGGGCCTTGGTAAAGCCAACGAAGTTCAGGCCGCCATCGCCAAAGGCGTAGAGGCCGCTAAGAAAAACCTTATCCGTGTTCCCGTACACAAAGGCACCATCCCCCACGAGCAGGTTGCCAAATTCGGTGGCTCACGTGTTATACTTAAACCCGCTTCGACCGGTACCGGTGTTAAAGCCGGTGGCGCTATGCGTGCCGTTCTCGAGAGCGTAGGTGTTACCGACGTTCTGGCCAAGAGCAAGGGTTCTTCCAACCCCCACAACCTCGTCAAGGCCACTATCGCTGCCCTCGGCGAGATGCGCTCACCTGCCCAGGTAGCCCAGAACCGCGGTATATCGGTAGAACAGGTATTCAAAGGCTAAGAGTTAACCCCATCACCATTCCAACTGAATAAAACCATAATACAACAATGGCTAAAATAAAAATCACTCAAACCAAGAGCCGTATCAATTGTCCTGCCGTGCAGAAACGCACACTCGACGCTCTCGGCCTTAAAAAGATGAATCACACTGTGGTCAAGGAAGACACACCCAGCGTGATGGGTATGGTCCAGAAAGTTCACCACCTCGTTACGGTGACTCCTGCCTGAGACAACGCCTAACATCGAGGGGCACGCATAATCCGGATTAAAACCGTATTAGCCCCTCATTCATCAAGGGGTTAATCAATAAAGAGAGCAACAGCCTCAAAAGGCTCAGCATCCTCCCGCACTTACCCCTGACTTAATTAAACAAACAAAAATTAATCACCTCCAATCGATTAAATATAATGGACTTAAGTAATCTCCAACCTGCAATGGGCTCAGTAAAGACCGGCAAACGTATCGGTCGTGGTCCCGGTTCAGGCAAAGGCGGCACATCGACCCGTGGTCACAAAGGTGCCAAGTCACGTTCGGGATATTCTCGCAAAATCGGATTTGAGGGCGGTCAGATGCCTCTGCAACGCCGTCTCCCAAAATTTGGTTTCAAGAACATCAACCGTGTTGAATATAAACCCGTCAATCTCGACCTTATCCAAGGTCTGGCAACCGCTCGCAACCTCGAGAAAGTTACTCTTCAGGACCTGCGTGAGGCCGGTTATATCAACAAACGCCAATTGGTGAAAATCCTCGCCAACGGAGCCGTCACCTCTAAACTCACGGTCGAAGCCAACGCATTCTCCCAGGCAGCCCAACAGGCAATTGAAGCAGCCGGTGGATCAATAGTCAAAGTATAATTATAATGAGATTTGTCGAAACATTAAGAAACATCTGGACTATCGAAGAGCTTCGCAAGCGTCTTATGATAACATTCCTATTGGTACTTGTCTACCGATTGGGATGTTATGTGGTGCTTCCCGGAGTCTCCCCGGCAGCCATCGATGCCCTGGCCAACTTTACAAACAAGACCGGCATGATGCAGCTGTTAGATATGTTCTCGGGCGGAGCCTTTTCACAGGCCTCAATCTTTGCCCTTGGTATTATGCCTTACATTACTGCATCCATCGTGATACAATTGTTAGGTATGGTACTGCCTTCGTTCCAGAAAATGCAGCGTGAAGGCGAGAGCGGACGTCAGAAACTTAATCAGTACACCCGTTATCTCACAGTTCTTATTCTGTTGATGCAGGCACCGGCTTACCTTGCCAACCTTCAATATCAGTTTGCACAAGCTTCACACGGTGCCAATGTAGCCTTTGGATTCTGGACCATTGCCTATCTGACAGTCATCCTTGCCGCTGGCTCCATGTTTATCATGTGGCTTGGTGAGCGTATCACCGACCGCGGTATCGGTAACGGTATTTCATTTATCATCCTCGTAGGTATTATCGCCCGTCTCCCGGGAGCCTTCTTCTATGAGCTTACATCTCGTATGCCTGGAGCTCAAGGTTCAGAAGGTGGTCTGGTAATGTTCCTCATTGAGATAGTACTGTTACTTGCTGTCACCATCGGAGCTGTCCTCCTGGTTCAAGGTACACGCAAAGTGCCCGTACAATATGCCAAGCGCATAGTCGGCAACCGTCAATATGGTGGTGCCCGTCAGTATATTCCCCTGAAGGTTAATGCTGCCGGTGTAATGCCCATCATCTTTGCCCAGGCTATCATGTTCATCCCAATCACACTTGCAGGCTTTGCCAGCGAGGGCGGAGGATTTGTCGGTGCACTGACTGATATCAACGGCTTCTGGTACAACCTCATCTTCTTTGTGATGATTGTTGCGTTTACATACTTCTATACCGCCATCACAGTACGTCCTACCCAGATGGCTGAAGACATGAAGCACAACAATGGTTTTATCCCTGGCGTCAAACCTGGAAAAAAGACAGCCGAGTATCTCGACACCATTATGTCACGTATTACTTTACCCGGTTCAATCTTCCTGGGCTTGGTAGCCATCATGCCTGCATTTGCCCGCATGTTTGGTATCAGTAACGGCTTTGCTCAATTCTTTGGCGGTACATCACTGCTGATTATGGTAGGTGTTGTTCTTGACACCCTCCAGCAAGTAGAGTCTCACCTGATGATGCACCACTATGACGGCCTGATGAAAGAAGGCAAGATTAAAGGTCGCACAACCGGTTCGGCATATTGATTTCGACATCATCAATGGTCTTATAGCCTGAGGTCGGCATGACCTCGGAATTCCCTAACAGCCACCCAAGGCCACGACGCTTCCAAGACACGTCGTGGCCAACGCGGTGGGAAATACTTCGCTTGATATTCCATCAACATCCCCCACTAAAAACCAACACTTCAGTCACTGCTGACCGACACAATCCGCGACAATGATATACATTAAAACACCGGCCGAAATGGAACAGATGCGCCGAGCATGTGAACTCACATCGCGCACTATGGGCGAGATTGCCCGTCACGTCCAGGAAGGCGTCACTACCGCTCATCTTGACCAAGTCGCCCGCACATTTATCGGCGATAACGGTGGCACACCCGCCTGCCTTGGTTATGAAGGTTTTCCCGGAGCTGTATGTATCGAGGTAAACGATGTTATTGTTCATGGTTTTCCTTCGGGATATCAGTTAAAGTCGGGCGACATAGTCGGTGTAGACCTGGTTGTAGAGCTGGACGGATTTATGGGAGACATGTGCTACACGTTCCCTGTAGGAGATGTAGATTCCAAAGTGCTGGACCTGTGTCTTACCACCAAGGAGTCTCTCTATGTCGGTATCGAAGCATGTCGTGCCGGACATCGTATCGGAGATATTGCAAACGCGGTACAGACCTACTGTGAGCATAGAGGATACTCGGTAGTGCGTGAAATGTGTGGTCACGGTATAGGACGTTCGATGCACGAGGACCCCGAGGTGCCCAATTATGGCCGCCGCGGTACCGGAGCGGTGATACGTAACGGTATGTGCCTGTGTATAGAGCCGATGATTAATCTCGGGTCACGTAATATAGTCATCGAGCGAGATGGCTGGACCTGTCGTACCAAAGATCGTAAACCCTCGGCACACTATGAGCACACCCTGGCTATCATCGATGGACAGACCGAGGTGCTCACCACGTTTGACTATATCAAACAAGCCCTGGGAGACCGGTTTATATGATATTGACACTCCCCGAGAAGCCATAATCACATATTGACATGGATTTCCCTAAGTGAAGCAACCCATTCCTCCCACCGAAAACATAATCTTTAAGCAAAACAATACACCTATAACAAATCAAACAAACACTATAACCTCTTTATGGCAAAACAAGCAGCTATCGAACAAGACGGAACTATCGTCGAGGCATTGTCCAACGCCATGTTCCGCGTTGAACTCGAGAACGGACATCAGATTACAGCCCATATCTCAGGCAAGATGAGAATGCATTACATCAAAATCCTGCCCGGTGATAAAGTAAGAGTAGAGATGTCGCCGTATGATTTGTCCAAGGGACGCATTGCTTTTAGATATAAATAAGTATTTTTAACACGAGTCAACAGTTGAAAATATTGAATTTGGCCAATGTGTCATTATTTATGGCATATCGGCGAGCATGTTGACGTGTAAAAAGTGCAGATAATAGACATAGAATAACAAATTACTAAAAGAAAATACTAAAATGAAAGTTAGAGCTTCTGTCAAAAAACGCACCCCGGACAGCAAAATCGTTCGTCGCAAGGGTCGCCTGTACGTGATTAATAAAAAAAATCCCAAGTATAAACAGCGTCAAGGATAATTTTTTATTATTTTTGCAAAAAAAATAGTCAATACCTAAAGAATTAATATGGCAGTAAGAATTGTGGGAGTTGACCTCCCCCAGAACAAAAGAGGTGAAATCGCCCTGACCTACATCTTTGGCATCGGACGTAGCGCCGCCAAGACCATCCTCGAGAAGGCCGGTGTCGACGTTAACATCAAAGTACAAGACTGGACAGATGCCCAGGCAGCCAAAGTACGTGAAGTCATCGGCAGCGATTACAAAGTAGAAGGTGACCTCCGTAGCGAGATCCAATTAAACATCAAGCGATTGATGGATATCGGTTGCTACAGAGGCGTGCGCCACCGTAACGGTCTCCCCGTTCGCGGACAATCAACTAAAAACAACGCTCGCACCCGTAAGGGCCGCAAGAAAACCGTTGCTAACAAGAAGAAAGCTACCAAATAAAAAACATAATCAGAAATTATGGCAAAAAAGACAGTCGCAGCAAAGAAGAGAAACGTTAAAGTATCGGCCGAGGGCCAGCTTCACGTACACTCATCTTTCAACAACATTATTGTGTGCTTAGCCAATAGCGAGGGCCAGGTAATCTCCTGGTCATCGGCCGGCAAGATGGGCTTCCGTGGCTCAAAGAAAAATACACCGTATGCCGCCCAGATGGCAGCCCAAGATTGCGCCAAGATCGCTTATGATCTCGGTTTGCGCAAAGTCAAGGCTTATGTCAAGGGTCCCGGTAACGGCCGTGAATCAGCAATACGCACCGTGCATGGTGCCGGCATCGAAGTAGTCGAGATTATCGACGTCACTCCACTGCCCCACAACGGTTGCCGTCCTCCCAAACGCCGTCGCGTATAATCCCCGTCTCCGGATTATCCAAAAGAGCCTTAAAGCTCCTGATCAGTAATATCCTACTGACAATCACGTCCTTCAGGCACTCGTAAAAGAGGCCGGTGTCAGACACCCCAAGGAAGGTGAGACAGAGCGAGAGACTCTAACTACTTTTAGTAAATAGCAACATAACATCATCAACCAAAAGGGTAAACGCGGCGACAGCCGTAAAGCCTCGAGAAGACTCTCCCAGATAACAAAAAGCAAAATGATGACCCGGGCCACCGGAATTAGAACGTGAATAGACCATTAAACATCACCTCTCAATGGTCGCGGCTGCACTAACAATTCCAACTACCCGTCATCACCGGCCAACCGATAAAGCGAGAAAAATCTAACGCTCGCCGACAATCGTCCAGGTGATTACCGTCGACAGGCTTTATTACCCCTACAAACTGATTAACAAACACAATGGCTAGATACACAGGTCCCAAGACCAAAATTGCCCGTAAATTCGGCGAACCCATCTATGGCCCCGACAAAGTTCTCGCTAAGCGTAACTTCCCTCCAGGCCAGCACGGACAGAACAAACGTCGTAAAACATCAGAGTATGGCGTTCAGCTCCGCGAAAAACAGAAAGCAAAATATACCTATGGAGTACTCGAAAAACAGTTCCGCAATCTGTTTGAAAAAGCATCTTCAATGAAAGGTATTACCGGTGAGATTCTGCTCCAACTCCTGGAGTCACGTCTCGACAACGTAGTATATCGTCTGGGTCTGGCCCGCACACGTGCTGCCGCCCGTCAGATAGTACTCCACCGTCACATCACTGTTAACGGTCAAGTCGTCAACATCCCCTCTTATCAGGTAAAACCCGGTGACGTAGTTGCCGTTCGCGAGAAATCCAAATCACTTGAGGTTATCAACGACAACCTCGCCGGCTTCAACCACACCAAATATCCCTGGATAGAGTGGGACGAGAGCCTCAAAGGTGGTAAATTCCTTCACCTCCCCGCTCGCGAAGACATACCCGAGAATATCAAGGAACAGCTTATTGTCGAGTTGTATTCTAAATAATAAACTAATAAACAACCAGATCCATGGCTATATTAACATTCCAAAAACCCGACAAAGTGCTCATGTTGGAAGCCAACAACTTCTACGGCAAATTCGAGTTCAAACCTTTGGAACCGGGCTATGGCATCACCGTGGGCAACGCCCTGCGTCGTGTATTGCTCTCGTCTCTTGAGGGCTATGCCATCTCATCGATACGTATCGATGGCGTGAAACACGAGTTTGATACCATCCCCGGTGTTAAGGAAGATGTCACCAATATCATCCTTAACCTTAAAAAGGTTGACCTCAAAAAAATTGTCGAAGATACCGATTCAGAAAAGGCTACCATCACCGTGTCGGGCACCCGGGAGTTCACGGCCGGCGACATTGGCAAGGCTCTCACCGGGTTTGAAGTTCTCAATCCCGACCTCGTCATCTGTCACTTGGATTCTGAGGCAAGTTTTACAATCGCACTGACTATCAACAAAGGTCGCGGTTGGGTCCCGGCCGAGGAAAATGATGTCCCTACCGATGATGTCAACATCCTCGCCATCGACTCAATCTACACCCCTATCAAAAATGTCAAATACACGATTGAAAACTTCCGTGTAGACCAGAAAACCGACTACGACAAGCTGATTATTGAAATTACAACCAACGGCTCCATCCATCCCAAGGACGCGCTTAAGGACGCCGCTCACATTCTTATCCACCACTTCATGCTCTTCTCAGACGAGAAGATTACACATGAGGCCATTGACACGGCTGAGAATGAAGAGTTTGATGAAGAAGTACTTCATATGCGTCAACTCCTTAAGTCCAAATTGGTTGACATGGACCTTTCGGTGCGCGCTCTCAACTGCTTGAAAAGTGCCGAAGTCGAGACTCTCGGCGAGCTCGTGCAATTCAATAAAAATGACCTCCTTAAATTCCGTAACTTTGGTAAAAAATCCCTTACAGAACTCGACGAGTTCCTCTCGAGCCTGAACCTTTCGTTCGGAATGGATATTTCAAAATACAAATTAGATAAAGAGTAACAACGATGAGACATAATAAAAAATTTAATCACCTGGGTCGCACCAAAGCTCACCGCGACGCGTTGCTCGCCAACATGACCGTCTCGCTGATCATGCACAAACGCATTTTCACGACCCTGGCCAAGGCTAAAGCCCTCCGCGTATACGCTGAGCCCCTGATCAACCGCGCCAAAGAAGACACCATGGCCAACCGCCGTCTGGTCTTCTCTTATCTCCAGAACAAAGAGGCCATCAAAGAACTTTTCAATGATGTAGCTCAAAAAATCGCCGACCGTCCCGGTGGTTACACACGTATTCTCAAGACCGGCAACCGTCTTGGTGATAACGCCAAAACTTGCTTTATCGAGCTCGTAGACTACAACGAGGCTATGCTCGGTGACAAGAAAGAGGCTAAGACTAAGACACGTCGTTCACGCCGCAAAGCTACCCCCAAAGCCGAGGCTGAACTTCCTGCCGCCGAGGCCCCCAAGGCTGAGGAATCCAAAGCTGAATAATAACCGCGAGCGGTTATCATACCTATAGGCGCGTGCCTGACATCCTAATCACGAGGGATGTCAGGCACGCGTCACTTATGGGATTGTCAGAGGTGTAGCGTAACCATCTGAAATAAGTCTTTTTTTAACATCGAATAATCTCAAGATTAACTACCGAGATTCTTTATTACCAAGAGGCGTCTTAATTCAGATGGTTACTGTGTGCTGTGGATGTCGTAGTGTGGATGACCTGGATGTTTGTTATGGAAAAAGGTGAGGGGTGGGGTGGTGGAATATCGGGGGAATTTCTTACCTTTGTGAGTTATTGTGGATGATTGGGCTCCGGCTTTAGAGCTTATGGGTTTGAAACAATAATATTAAAGACGTTATGGTCCTTAAAATAAAGAATTTTCTCTCTAAAATAGTTTTATGAACAAAAAAGAATATTGTAGAATGGCTAAAGGAACCAATCGCAATATAGGGCATGGAGCCCGCGTAGTGGTGACGGCATTGATGATGAGTGCCGTGGCCTCGGCTGTTGCCGATAATAATGGTGCCAAGCCCGGTGATTATCTTTCACGTGCGGTAGGGATGTATCAGGATGCCAATTATCGTGGTTGTATCGACCAATTGACGTTGGCTGAAAATGCGGGTCTCACCCGTGAGCAGCAGGAACGGTCCCGGTGGTATAGGGCTCTGTCGGCGTTCAACCTCGGTCATCATGATGAGGCTCGTGAAATGTTTGTTGATTTTTTAGCGGCCTATCCGGCTTCGATACAACGAGAGGATGCGCGTATGTATCTTGGTGATTGCTTGTTTACCGAGAATTATGCCGAGGCGTTGGCCCAATATCTCAAGGTCAATCCCGAGGCGCTTAATGCTTCGCGCCGTCTCGACTTGAATTACCGTACGGCGTATTGTTATCTCAAGTTGGGCGAATATGACAAGGCATTGGCAATCTTCGATCAACTCGAAAATACTTCCCGTTATGGTCAGGCTGCAGTGTTCTATCAAGGGTATGTAGCTTATGTCAAGAAAGACTATGACAAGGCCATCAGTCTGTTCAGCAAGGTAAATACCAACGAGGCTCCGGGTAATATGTCTGACTATTACTTAGCTCAGATTTATTATAGTCGTGGTGAATATAATAAGACATTGGCTATGACACGGCGTCTGCTCAGCCGGTCGGGTATAGACCCTATGTTCCAGGCCGAGGCCAACCGTCTGGCCGGCGAGTCGTTATATCTCACGGACAATGCCGGTGAGGCTATACCCTATCTTAAAAAATATGTCAAGGCTGTTGAAACTCCCGAGCTCTCCTCTCTTTATATCCTTGGATTGAGCGAATATCAGCAGGGCCTGTACCAGGATGCCGCCAATACGCTCAATGCGGTGACCTCCCAAGAGTCATCGATGGGCCAGAACGCGTTGGTATATGTCGGACAGGCAATGTTGAAGCTTGGCGAAAAAGATGCCGCCATCATGGCTTTTGACAACGCATTGAAACTTGATTATGATCCCAAGGCACGTGAGAATGCCTACTATAACTATGCTGTGGCACGGTATATGGGTGGAAGCGTTCCCTTTGGGTCTTCGGTCAACACGTTTGAGGAATTCCTGAGGCTTTATCCCAACAGCACCTATGCCGACGATGTGCGCGGATATCTGGTAGAAGGTTATATGACCGATCGCAATTATGATGCCGCGTTAACAGCTATCAATCGTATCCAAAATCCTACCAATAAGATACTTGTTGCCAAGCAACAGGTGCTCTATGCTGTTGGTAGCCGAGACCTTGAGGGCGGTCGAGTCAAACAAGCTATCAAGTCACTTGAACAAGCGGATGCACTGAGTGCTCACAATAGTGAGGTGGCACGATACAACCGTCTGGCATTGGGTGAAGCCTATGTGCGTGACGGACAAAACGACAAGGCCGTCAAACATCTGCTCGATTACCTTGAGGCAACATCCGAGAATGATCCCAACCGTGCTGTCGCGTTGTATGACCTCGGATATGCCCGTATGGGACAGAAAGACTGGAGCAAGGGCGCGACAAACTTTGAACGGCTTATCAAACACCCCGGAAAATTGTCAGATGATGTTATCGCCGATGCTTATAACCGACTTGGCGACTGTCGTTTTTATAGTAAAAACTGGACCGGGGCCCAAGAAGCATATACCCATGCCGCTGAGAAAAATCCTGCTGTCAGTGACTATGTGCTTTTTCAACAGGGTGTGATTGACGGTTATCAGGGAGACTTCAGCGGGAAGTTGTCCAAGATGACTTCACTTACCGAGAAGTATCCCAATTCGGCATTAGTACCCGAGGCCATGCTTGAGAGTGTCGAGAGCTATCTGAGATTGGATAATCCCGACAAGGCTGTCACCACACTTAACAATATAATCTCCAAGTATGGCTCGACTGCCCAGGGGCGCCAGGCGATGATACAGCTTGCCATGGTGCAGGAGCAACTTGGTCAGGAGGGAAATGCCAACAAGACCTATCGTCGCGTCATCACTACCTATCCCACGAGTGACGAGGCTGCACAGGCTCTTGAAATCCTCAAGCGACGTGCTGCTGCCGCCGGCACTATGGACGAGCTCATGACATGGGCCAATTCCCAGGCTGATGCACCTAAGGTGGACACAACTGAAGCCGACCGTATAAGCTTTGATGCCGCCGAACAGGCTTGGCTTGAAAAAGACAATATTGCCTTGATGAAAAAATATGTTCAGGATTATCCCCAAGGTAAAGCCATGGTAAGAGCCCTCGCCTACCTCATGGATTATGCCGACCAACAGGGCGATGATGATGCGGCTTTGGGATATGCCACACGTATAGTTGAAGGCTGGCCTGATAATGCGGTTGTTGAAGACGCCTTGGCAATCAAGGCCGATATCGAATATGACCGTGGTCTGTCGGCTGATGCTCGTGATTCCTGGAACGAACTTGCCCGCCGTGCCTCAACAGCTTCAAATGCCGATATGGCTCGCCTGGGCCTTATGAGAATCGCGCGTGACTTGGGTGATACCGATGAGATGATGACCCGAGCCAATGAAGTATTGGCATCGGCTACCGCCGAACAGAACGATCGTACTGAGGCTACCTTTACCCGGGGCTTGGCATTGCAGTCTCGTGGCGATAACGCCGGCGCCCGTCAGGAATGGTCATCAATAACATCTCTCCACGAAGATGCCTATGGTGCCCGTGCCTCGGTGTTCCTGGCCCAAAGCCTTCTTGATGACAAGCAACTTGCCGAGGGGCGAAAAGTGGCCCAGAAATTTGTAAATAGCGGGACATCCCAGACCTATTGGCTGGCGCGTGGATTTATCGTTCTTAGCGATATATCGCGAGCCCAAGGTAATACCTATGAGGCTGATGCATTCCTTAAGGCATTGAAAACCAATTATCCCGGAACAGAGACCGATATATTCACCATGATTGAAGAACGTCTGTCTACAAAATAGAAAATATTATGAAGTCATCACGATATATATATGTGTGTGCCGTGGCCCTGAGTGCTTTCGGCGCCCAAGCCCAGGATCTCCAGCGAGAGGTTACGGTAGATCGCGAAATTGAGCCTGCGACACGCATGGCTACGCGTATGTCGGGTGTGACCCCGACCCCTTATGTCCCAAAGTTAAGGCTCACACCCCTTAAAAGTGCCGAATATTCCGGCCGTGGTACATTGACACGGACACTTACTCGACTTGAGCCCGCAGCTTATGCCGATACATTTGATGTGTCACCATATAAGGGTTATGTATCAGCTGGTTATTTCCCGACTTATAATCTCGGCGTGTCGGCTGGCTATAGCCTGTTGTCAAGTCGTGACACTCGCCTGGGGGTGTTCTTGCAGTATGACGGTGAGTCTCATCATGGGTTCAGAACCTTGTTGCCCGATGGTGATGACAAGTCATTGACAGCGGCACTCCACTTGGCTACAGTAGGCTTTGACGCAGGACATCGTTTCAACAAGACCAATGCCATCGATATGTCTATGTCCTACTCCTATGGGGCAACCACCACTCCGTTGGCGGCACTGTTAAAAACTCAAGGTCAGAGTGCTAACATCGTTGACCTGACGATAGGATACCATAATACAGGTAGAGTGTCATGGAATGTTGGTTTTGACTTGGATTATCTCGGCTATGGCAAAAAACAGATTATACCTGTGGCCGGACTTAGTCCCCAAGAAAAGTTCAAGCCGATTAAACAGTCGGTTATTGCCTTGACAGGAGATGTGACATTCTCCAATTTCAATATAGCGTTGGATGCCTCTGTTGCCAATCTCAACCACCGGGCCACTCTGTTGCCGGCACCATCGCTCAATGGAGCTACCGACAGCTATAATGCGCTTTTAGGCGAGGGTAGTTTGTCGACCGGTATCATAATGTTGACTCCATCCTATAAAATCAACCGTGAAAAATGGGGATTGCAACTTGGTCTGAATGTGGCGTGGGTTGTGAATGATCCCGACAACCACATACATCTGTCACCGGCCGTGCGTTGGGACTGGGCTCCGGCCTCAGCGTTCTCGCTATGGATTAAGGCCGGAGGCGGTGATGCACCTACGCGGTTCAATGAACTATACCATCAGTCACCATGGATGCCATCGGTTTACTCCTACACCTCGACCTATGCTCCGGTTATCGCCGATGCCGGTATCAATATTGGTCCGTGGAATGGATTTAGCGCTGAATTGTTTGGAGGATATGCCGTGGTCAATAATGCTCTGATGCCATATATCGTTGATGGAACGGCACTCTATCGAGCCACAGACATGAGAGGCGCTCATTATGGAGTTAAATTGAGTTATGACTGGCAGGATAAGGTGACAGCCAGCTTGGGTGTCGAGGGAGCAAGTCATGGCGACTACGATAAAGGATATTATCTGTGGGCCGATCGTGCCAAGTATCATCTTGATGCCTCGGTGACGGCTCGTCCTGTCAGTGCTCTTGAAGTAACGTTGGCCTATAAGCTCGCCACTTCTCGCCGTTCGTGGATACTCACCTCCGCGTCTACCGACGTGTTGCCTATTGCCTGGTATGAGGCCAATGATTATATGACCCTTGGAAATATCGCCGACCTCTCTGTTGAAGGTAGATATAGCTTCAGTCCCGAGTTGAGTGTGTTCGGTAGGGTAGGCAACCTGCTGTGTCGTCGTCATATTGACATCTCGCTTGTTGCCTCGCAGAGAATAAACGGGTTGGTAGGTGTCAATTATAAATTCTGATAAAGCTATTGAAATATCACGGTGTCGCTACGCTTCACCAAGGTTTCGACCCAAGGTTCGAGGCACAGTTGCTCGTCCTCAGCTTGTGTTTATTGCCTTATTCTCTCGCGATATTCGATGCTATTGATGAAAAAATAGAGACTCTTATCCCTAAAAACCACTAAAAATGGGCCGAGACGTGGTGTTTAAGAAAAATTAATTGTATATTTGCACGCTGAAATCTATCCGAAAATAATAATTAACTAATTTTAACATACATCTAAACATGCAAAGCAATGGAAAATTAGGCAGCATCCTGGCCGGAGTGATTGCCATATTCCTTATTCTGGTATGTAGCTTCTACTTATCATTCACGTTTGTCAATGACAAGTATGAGACCCAGGCTGACGAATATGCCAAGACCCAGGTTAATGTACAGAAGGCTGCTAATGTCAAGTCGGCCGGCTTCAATGCCGACCAGGCTTACAACGATGCCTATAAATATTATATGGACTCGTTGGCCAACGAAAAAGTTTATCTTGGATACACACTCCAGGAAATACGTAAATGGGGCGTAAACCTCGGTCTTGACCTTAAGGGTGGTATGAGTGTCACCTTGCAGGTAGACATGGCCGACATGATACGTCAGCTCGCTTCGGTCAAGAACGACGAGAAGCTTGACAAAGCAATAACAGCTACCGAGGAATATATTAAAGATACACCTAACGGTGACTATGTTGTACATTTCATACAAGAGTATCGTAAAGTCAACTCTACCGGCGACCTTACCGTAATCTTCCCCAATGTGGTAAAGAAAAATAGTGACGCTGAGGCAGCTGAGAGCCTCAAGGCCGCGATTAAAGATGTCACCGAGACCTCGGCAACACAGACCTTGAGAAAACGTATCGACCAGTTTGGTGTGGTATCACCCAATATTCAGGTACTTGAGGGTAAGGTAGGTCAAGTACTTCTTGAACTTCCCGGTGTTAAGGATCACCAACGTGTTCGAGACCTGTTGCAACGCTCGGCCAACCTTGAGTTTTATCTGACCTACCGTGCAGCCGAGGTGCAGAGCGATCTCGCCAATGTCATGCAAGCAGCCCAGGCCGCTAAAGATCCCGCTGTCGGTGTCATGGGCAAGTTGATGGCTTCGGCTTCTCAAATCAACCCCAACTATGTTGTACTTGGCTATGTTCCCACAGCCAAAGAGACCAAAGATCTCGACTCACTGTTCACACGTTATAAAACCCAAATCCAGCACCCCGATCTGGTATTGCGCTGGGGCGTGAAACCTGAAACCCGCACTGAGGGCGAGGGCGAGAACGCCAAGACAACCGAGCTCGGATATGCTCTCTATGCACTTAAGCTCCAGAACGGCCAAGCCGCTCTCGGTGGAGATGTAGTGGTTGACGCATCAGCCGACTACGACCAGCAAGGCTTCCGTGGTCAGGAAGTATCCATGACCATGAACTCAGAGGGAGCTTCCAAGTGGTCACGCATCACCGGCGACCACGTTGGAGAGGCTATCGCCATCGTCCTTGACGACCAAGTATACTCGGCACCCAACGTCAATGGTAAGATTGACGGTGGACGCTCATCAATTACCGGAGAGTTCACTGTTGAAGAGGCCAAGGACCTTGCCAATGTGCTTAAGGCCGGCAAGATGAACGCCAAGCTCAACGTGGTGTCTGACTTGGTTATTGGTCCGTCGCTGGGTCAACAGGCTATCAACGATGGTATGATATCGTTTGTTGTAGCTCTCGTGCTGTTGATGATTTTCATGTGTGTGTTCTATGGAGTCATTCCCGGCATGATAGCCAACCTGTGCTTGGTATTCAATCTATTCTTTACCTTTGGTATTCTTGCCTCATTCCAGGCAGTGCTTACAATGTCTGGTATTGCCGGTATCGTGCTGTCGTTAGGTATGGCAGTGGATGCCAACGTGCTTATCTTTGAGCGTGCCAAGGAAGAACTCCGTGCCGGAAAGAATTCACGTCAGGCTATTGCCGACGGTTACAGCAACGCTTTCTCGGCCATCTTTGACTCCAACCTGACATCAATCATCACCGGTCTGATACTCTTGAAGTTTGGTACCGGTCCTATCCAGGGTTTCGCTACCACCCTTATCATCGGTATCGTATGCTCGTTCTTTACAGCAGTATATCTGAGCCGTCTGTTCTTTATCTGGTTTGGCAAGACCAAGGCAATGCAGAACCTGACTTTCACAACCGCTGTTTCCCGCAAGATGTTTACCGACGCCAAGATTAACTTCCTTGGTCAACGTAAGGTGACTTTCACCATCGCTGCACTGCTTGTAGCCGCATTTGCCGTATCACTCTTCACCAAGAGCCTTAACCCCGGCATCGACTTCTCGGGTGGTCGCAACTATGTTGTCAAATTTGAAAAAGAGGTTGATCCCGTACAAGTCAAGGATGCACTTTCTGACCAATTTGACGGTAAAGTTTCAGTTATCACTATCGAGAGCTCCAATCAGGTGCGTATCTCAACCAACTATATGATTGAGAAACAATATGACACCCCCGAGACCGAGGCCAAGATCCAGAAGATGTTGTTCGACGGACTCAAGAAAGGTGGCTTTATCGATAAGGATATGACCGAGAAACAATTTGACTCGGCCGATACCGACCATGGCATCGTGTCATCCCAAAAAGTAGGTCCTACAGTGGCCGACGATATGCGCACCGATGCATATATCGCCGTTACTCTCGCCTTGATAGCGATGTTCTTGTACATCCTGTTGCGCTTCCGTAACGTGGCCTTCTCGATTGGCGCGCTTGCCGCTGTGGCCTTCACTGCTTTCTCGATTATCGGCTTCTATTCAATCTTCTGGGGTGTATTCCCGTTTGCCATGGAGATTGACCAGACATTTATCGCGGCAATCCTGACCGTTATCGGTTATCAGATTAATGATACCGTGGTAGTCTTTGACCGTGTGCGTGAGAATGTCGGTCTTTACCCCAAACAAGATTTCTTCACCACCATCAACCGCTCTATCAACTCAACCCTTGGCCGTACAATCATGACCTCGGCCTCGACCCTGTTGGTATTGCTGTGTATCTTTATCCTCGGTGGAGATTCAATCCGCTCGTTTGTCTTTGCAATGATTATGGGTGTTATAGTAGGCACACTCGCCACTATCTACATTGCATCCCCCGTTGCATACCTCACCGACGCCCGTCGCAACGCTAAGAAAGCACGTGCATGACCTGTATGGAGACCACGTGATAATACAGCATGAATTTTAAACACACTCTTAATCAAGAGTATCTTTAAAGTCGGTCTCCAACCGCCAACAATACTACCAACGGCGTGTCCCATTAAACAGGACACGCCGTTGACATTATGTATAGACTTGACAAGTTGAGAAAAAATTTGTACCTTTGAGGGTTAATTGCCGTGATAGGCACTTACTCCAGCTATTATGTATAGCTTCACCATTGAACAATAAGCATTTAAATATATAAGCATATATGAATCCACTTGAACTGAGCGAACAAGAGATTATACGACGCGGGTCATTGGCGACAATGCGCCAGATGGGCATCGAGCCTTATCCCGCAGCTGAATTTCCCGTCACCGGCAACACGGTAGAAATTAAAGAGACCTTTGATGATAACCTCGAGCCCAAGCGCGAGGTGTCGATTGCCGGTCGCATCATGTCGCGTCGCATCATGGGCAAGGCCTCATTTATCGAGTTGCAAGACTCATGTGGCCGTGTTCAGGTGTATGTCTCACGTGACGAGATATGCCCCGGTGAAGATAAAGACCTTTATAACGTCGTGTTCAAGAAATTACTCGATATAGGAGACATTGTGGGCATCAGAGGCTATGTGTTCCGTACCCAGACAGGAGAGATTACAGTTCATGCCCAAGAGCTCACTGTACTCAGTAAATCACTGCGCCCACTGCCTATAGTCAAGGTAAAGGACGGCGTGACATATGATGCATTTGATGATCCCGAGTTGCGTTATAGACGTCGCTATGTTGACCTGGTCGTCAACGATGGTGTAAAAGAGATATTCATCAAGCGCACAAAGGTTTATAACTCGATGCGCAACTTCTTCAACGAGCATGGTTATATGGAAGTGGAGACTCCGATACTGCAGTCTATCCCCGGTGGAGCTTCGGCTCGTCCGTTCATCACCCACCATAATGCGCTCGACATACCCCTGTATCTTCGCATCGCCGATGAGCTGTACCTCAAGCGCCTGATTGTTGGTGGCTTTGATGGCGTATATGAGTTTTCCAAAAATTTCCGCAACGAGGGTATGGACCGCACCCACAATCCCGAGTTCACGTGTATGGAAATTTATGTCGCCTATAAAGACTATAACTGGATGATGAACTTCACCGAGCGCCTGCTCGAGCGTATATGCCTTGAGGTCAATGGCTCGACCGAGGTTAAGGTTGGCGATAACGTCATCAGCTTCAAGGCCCCGTTCAAGCGTGTGACCATGATTGATGCCATCAAAGAGTATACAGGTATTGATATTACAGGCATGGACGAGAACCAGTTGCGTGAGGTATGTAAAAAACTTGACATTGAGGTTGATGACTCATTGGGTAAAGGAAAACTCATTGACGAAATATTTGGTGAGAAATGTGAGGGCCGGTATATCCAGCCAACGTTTATTACCGACTATCCCATCGAAATGTCACCTCTGACCAAACGTCACCGCAATAATCCTGAACTTACCGAGCGTTTTGAGCTCATGGTCAATGGCAAAGAACTTGCCAACGCCTACTCAGAGCTTAACGATCCTATCGACCAATATGAACGTTTTGTCGAGCAGATGCGTTTAGGAGAAAAGGGCGATGACGAGGCAATGATTATCGACAAAGATTTTATACGCGCTCTTGAATACGGTATGCCACCGACATCGGGCATGGGTATAGGAATGGACCGTCTGGTGATGCTTATGACCGGACAAACCACCATACAAGAGGTATTATTCTTCCCCCAGATGCGCCCCGAGAAGGTTGCCAAGCGAGACCCTGAACAAGCGTTTACCGCCGTTGGTGTCGAGGCCGACTGGGTACCGGTGCTTGCCAAGGCAGGTGTACTCACGGTTGAGACCCTTTCCAAAGCAACTGCCGGAAAGTTGCATCAAGACATCTGTGGCCTTAATAAGAAGCACAAGTTACAACTTACACCCGTTAAGGTTGAAGTTGTACAAGAGTGGATTGATAATGCCACTAAAGCAGCCTCAGCAGAATAATCAGGGCTTCTATCTAACTGATACAAACACTACCATGGAATTTCCCGGTAAAATATGTATATTAGGCGGTGGAAGTTGGGCTACTGCGCTTGCCAAATTGCTGTTGCAGCGGTGTGAGACCATACACTGGTATATGCGCCGTGATGACCGTATCGAAGAATTCATACGTCTGGGGCATAATCCGGCCTATCTGACAGACGTTAACTTTGACGTCAACCGTATATATTTTTCGAGTGACATCAATGAAGCGTGTAAGCGATGCGACACATTATTGTTGGCCGTGCCGTCACCCTACTTTACCTCCCACATGGATAAGATTGAAGTAGACATCTCCCAAAAATCAGTAGTGACAGCAGTCAAGGGATTGGTGCCCGAGACCAACGAATTGGTTACAGACTACATGGCGCGTAAATTTGGCATCAAGCGCGACAATCTGCTTGTGCTGAGTGGACCATGTCATGCCGAGGAGGTGGCCCTGTCACGTCCGTGCTATCTGACAATCGGATGCACCGATATGGGCCGTGCCGAAGCTATGGCCGACCGTATCACGGCCAAAAATGCCAAGGCAATCACTTCGTCAGATGTCGACGGCATCGAGTATGCCGGAGTGCTAAAAAATATCTATGCTATCGCCGCAGGCATCGTTCATGGCTCCAAGTCGGGTGATAACTTATTAGCGATGCTGGTATCCAACGCTGTCAGAGAGATGGACCGCTTCCTGAATGCAGTATATCCCCGCCCACGTCAGATATGTGACTCGGTCTACCTCGGTGACCTGCTGGTGACTGCCTATTCACGGTTTTCACGCAACCATAACTTTGGCGCAATGATTGGCCGAGGCTACTCAGTGACTGCTGCAAAGATGGAGATGGAACAGACAGCCGAGGGATACTATGGTACCAAGTGCATCTATGACATCAATAAGAAATATGAGGTAGAGATGCCAATACTTGACGGTGTCTATGACATATTATACAGAAGAGTGTCGGCCGCAAAGGCACTGCGAGCCATGTCCGAAACATTCTCTTAGTCAATTGACACAGCGGTGATGCTGACAGCACCGTGTCCCATTTAACAATAACTTCTAATAGAACAAATAGTATAACAATATTAAAACACAATAACGAAAATGAAAGAAATTCAAGTTAACATCCAAAACGTATATCAGACCGTAAGCCCGGCCGATATCCGCACTCTCGACCCGGAAGTAGCCGAGTCATTAACTAAAATACATAATGCAACAGGCCTGGGAAATGATTTCCTGGGATGGCTCGACCTGCCTACACGCACACCCGAGTCGCTGATTGAAGATATCAAAGACACTGCCGAAAGACTGCGCAACGAATGTGAGGCCGTTGTATGTGTCGGCATCGGTGGCTCATATCTTGGCGCCAAGGCCGTCATCGAGGCTCTTAATAACACGTTTGACGCTTATCTGCCCAATAATAATCCCAAGGTCTTCTTTGCCGGCCATAATATCGGTGAGGATTACCTGTATGAATTGATGGATTACCTCAAGGGTAAGAAATTTGGTATCATCGTCATCTCCAAATCAGGTACAACTACCGAGCCTGCTATCGCTTTCCGTCTGCTCAAGGAGATGCTTGAGTCACAGGTAGGACGCGAGCGTGCATCCCAACTCATTGTGGCTATCACAGATGCCCGCCGTGGCGCTCTGCGTCAGTTGGCAACCGAAGAAGGCTATAAGACATTTGTCATCGAAGACTCGGTAGGTGGTCGTTTCTCGGTACTTACACCTGTAGGCTTGTTGCCTATCGCTGTTGCCGGCTATGACATAGCCAAGCTCATGGAAGGGGCCGCACGGATGCAGAAAAGTACCGTCAATAACTCGACAGACAATCTTGCCGCCCTATACGCCGCTACTCGTAATGCCCTTTACCGTGCCGGTAAAAAAATAGAGATTCTGGTCAACTATAATCCCAAGCTCCACTTCTTCGGCGAATGGTGGAAACAGCTCTATGGCGAGTCGGAAGGAAAAGACCACAAGGGTATATTCCCTGCCGCTGTTGACAACTCCACCGACCTGCACTCGATGGGACAATGGATTCAGGATGGCGAACGCACTATCTTTGAGACAGTACTGTCAGTCGAGGAGACACGTCATTCAGTAATCATACCTAAGGACGATGCCAACCTTGACGGACTTAACTATATAGCAGGCAAACATGTAGATGAAGTTAACAAGATGGCCGAACTGGGTACCCGTCTGGCTCATGTCGATGGCGGTGTGCCTAATATCCAGATTGTTATCCCCGCTCTTAACGAGTATTATCTGGGCCAGATGATATATTTCTTTGAGAAGGCTTGTGGTATCAGCGGTTACCTGCTTGGTGTCAATCCTTTCAATCAGCCCGGTGTCGAGAACTATAAGCGTAATATGTTTGCGCTGTTGGAGAAGCCCGGCTATGAGGCTGAGACCGAAGCTATCAAGGAGCGCTTGAAATAAATAGATTGAATAAACTGATAAAATCGTGATGTATCGAGATAATATAATCTGTCTTATATGACAATCGATGTCGTTAAAATAGATATATCACATGACGTGACATGGTAAAACATGACAATAAAATAGTCCCCCGTGGCCCGATAGGAGTTTTCGACTCGGGTTATGGGGGACTTACTATACTCAGAGACCTGAGAAATGTGCTGCCGGGTTATGACTATATATACCTCGGGGATAATGCACGTGCTCCATATGGAACGCGGACATTTGACCAAGTGTATTGTTTTACGCTCGAGGCTGTCAATAAGTTGCAGTCAATGGGATGTCCCTTGGTGATACTGGCGTGTAACACTGCGTCGGCCAAGGCCCTGAGAACAATTCAGCAAAATGACCTGCCGGTAAGTGAAGACCCTTCCCGCCGCGTATTGGGAGTAATAAGGCCTACGGCCGAATATTTAGGCACTGTTTCACATACCGGCCATATAGGCGTGTTTGCCACGCCCGGAACAATTGCCTCAGGCTCATATGACATTGAAATAGCCCATCAATGTCCGAGTTTTAAGACCACTGGACATGCTTGTCCAACATGGGTGCCGTTGATAGAGTCGGGGAAGGCCGATAGTGACGAGGCTGATATCTTGGTGAAAGTCGAGGTCGACTCATTGCTTAAGGAAGATCCGGAGATAGATACAATAATCCTTGGTTGTACACATTACCCGTTGCTGTATGACAAAATCAAGAAAGTCATACCCGAAGGCGTCACATTGCTGAGCCAAGGAGCCATTGTGGCACAGTCGCTTGCCGATTATCTCAGGCGTCATCCCGAGATGGATAACCGTTTGTCCAATGGTGGTACCTGCTGTTTCTATACCACGGGAGATGCCCAAGCATTTGGACATCTGGCAACGCCTTTTATGGGTCACTGCGTTGAGGCTCAGCAACTTACCATATAACATGCTAACCCAACAGAGGGTGTATCTCCTTGAACGCAAAGACTCTCGTATGTCCTGAGATATGGAGCATACCATCGCGGCCCACATGGTCGAGAGCACCGGTGATGATTGAAGAGTCGGCTGTAACCAGCCAACGGTAACTGTTACCATCATGGCGCCATAGCCGCCGGTGATAATCATCAAGCAGATTGTCGATTGACGTGGCTGTTGACGCCATGAGCATGTTGATACGGCCCATTATAGACTTTAATACCAGTCCGAGCAATTCATCCAGCTCATACTCCCTACCTGTAATCATAGACAGCGACACCGGGTTGGGAGCCGGAGATGTAAACTCACGTTGATTGATGTTGATACCGATGCCGGCAAGGGTGCGGTCAATGACTGAGCCCGAGATGCTATGCTGGATAAGAATACCGGCAAGTTTGAGGTCGTTATAGTATATATCGTTAGGCCACTTGATTTTGAGGCGGGAAGAGGCGCCAATTCCTAAAGCTTCGGTCAGCAGTGGATCAATAGCATCGACAATACCCAAAGATACAGCCATCGAGATGGCAAATTGGTCACGAGGATTTACTGTGTCGGGGCGTAGGACTGTGGTGAATGACAGATTCATACCAGGAGCCGACTCCCATTTATTGCCGCGCTGACCTCGCCCGGCAGTCTGCTCAATGGTGGCGACAGTAAGCGAGTGACGCGCGTCAGCCGCCAGAACGGCTTCGTCTGATGAGGTTGACTCACATGTGGCTCGTATGATACAAGGCACGCCCCCGATGAGGCGTGCCTTATTATCAGGTGTCAACATGATTATTCCAGAGGGCCAAGGGTGAGAGTGCGTGAGCCGTCATCGTTGACTTTCACATCAACACGCACTGTATCGTCAGGAAGAATGGTATCGACGCGCTCGGGCCATTCAATCAGACATAACGCTCCCGAGTCAAAGTAATCCTCGATGCCTATGTCGTATGCCTCCTCGAGCGACTCGAGACGATAGAGGTCAAAGTGATATATAAGCTCGGCAGTAGTGTCGGAGCGATACTCGTTGATGATGGCAAACGAGGGCGACCCTGTAGGATCATCCTCGACGCCGAGAGCATGACTTAACTCGGCGATAAATGTGGTTTTACCTGCACCCATTTCGCCATAAAATGCAAATACAGTGTTGTCTCCCATGGCGGCGACAAACTCGCGTGCTGCCTCGGGAAGAGCCTCGAGCGTGGGAATATGAATAGTGGTGGAAGTCATAGATGAAATTTTTTACAAATTTACTTATTATCTATAGATTACAAAAAAATTAAAGTCTAAACTCTCTACTCAATCAAGCACTCACATGAAAATCATTTGGAAGCACATGAAGCGAGACGCCCGAGCATATAGGACAACGATGCAGTACCATCCATTGTCGGTTCATTGGTAGAATAGTCGTGGTAGTCATCGTGATATACCACGGTGGAGTTTTGGTAGGGAGCATATCGGTCCTTATTGCGCAGGTGTACACCGCGCAACGAGTTGAAGATGCCGGCATATACCGGACCGTCGACGAGGCCACCCGTAACCTCTATGCCCTCTAGATTGGTTAGTGCTGAGTGAGGGTCACGAGGATAGTCACCGGATGAGGGAAGACCTACAATCATACATTTGCCCCAAGGATTGGCTCCAAACAGCCAGTCGCGGGCAGCAGTTTCCAGCTCCTGATAACGCGTGTCACCGGTGATATCGCGGTATAGCATGGCTTGGGTGACAAGGGCGACGGTGAGATTGTTTGAGCACCATATATAGGGGACACCCGAGACAAAGGCGTTATTCCCGGCGCGGTCCAGGATACGGGCGAGTCCCGAGCGCATGTTGGCGGTAAACTCACGCGCTACTTTAGGGTCGGCATCCCGAGATAGCAGGACATGACCGAGGTTGACAAACGGATACCATTGGTAATGACGTGCCGAGTCAGCTCCCATCCAGGGTGTGACCGGCTCCATACGGCCATAGTTGACAGCATCACGCTTGAGCGAGATGTCGCCTGTGAGTAAGTGACGTGTGACAGCAGCCAACTCCATGTCATCGACCCAGTTGTCCTCCTCATAGAAATAAGGTGAGGCACATGGAGCCGTCTGACATGCACCGGGATTGGCGGCGGCGATTTCATAGGCCTTGGCCGAGCGGTCGGAAAGCAACGCGGCAAATTCAGGGTCGTGGTCCTTGAATAAAATAGCTCCGAGCCCAAACGAAGATGCAAATTTCCCAACCGAAGACGCCAGGCCTCGTGAACGGTTCTTATTATCCATGAGACCATATGGCTTGCCCGAGCAGGGATATACCGGACGTCCGTTACCGGGACCCCATCCATAGTCCACATTGTCACCGGCCGGGAGCCCGGCATAGCGGTGGTCGCGGTCATCGGCTATCTGGTTGAAATATAACCCCTCGTGGGGATTCATCTTCAACATCCACTCCAAACCCCATCGAGCCTCGTCGAGGATGTCAGGTATACCGTTGGCTCCGGGACGTCCGTCAGCGTCATAAGTGTCGGCCCACACTGTCGGGTTTTCGCGATAGGCCCACAGCATCTGGTAGACAGCATTGGCCGAGGTGGTGAGGTATTGCAGGTAGTCACTGGCATCATGCCACCCACCGGTAACATCTATATGTCTCCCCTCAAGAGAGTCACATATCACTATATAGCCGTCATGCTGATGGCAGCAAGCATCCAATGAAGGATTGTAACCACATCGTTGCTGACGCATGTATCTGAGAGGAATCTCGTTTGCTCCACGGTATATCTCGTCACCAATCTTGAACTCGGGAGATGAGGCGGTGGGAGATATCACACGGTATGAGCCGGGAGTGGTGAGTGAGGTGAAATATATGCGGTAGGTGGCCCCCATCGGTTGCCATGAAGCCTTGGATACTATAGAGTCAGGCCTGAATTTGTTGCCATTGTTATCGACAATCATGATATTTCCGACCGGGGAGGAGGGGTCTTGGAGCATTAAGACGGCGGCTTTGATGTCATCGGTGAGGTAGCCGATATTATTGACACGCACAGCATCGATGCCTTGAGCGCCGAGGAGGCTCATCGGCAGACCAAAACCGATGGCGATTGTAGTGATAAGATGTTTCATTAATGTGAAGATTGATGATAATGTACAAAGATAGAAACTTTTATCTGAAATCGTGTAAGATGCAATAAATATGTTAAATCAGCGTTAGATTATTAGCCGAGGTGGCGACAAGGTCGTTATCCCGGCAGTAAGTCTATTGATTTAAAAAGAAAACCTGACTAATGAACCGATATATCATCAAAATAGCTCGTCTCTTATCACTCTTGATATTGCTGATGGTGGCTAAAATGCCCGGTGTGGCGTTTCCGCTCAACACATATGCCTCTAAATCGGTGCTCTCCGACGGCCGTTGGGTTAAGATTACAGTTGCCGATAATGGAGTGTATGGCTTGAGTCGCGCGACACTGCGCTCGATGGGGTTTAATAATCCCGAGCAAGTGAGAATTTATGGCTATGGAGCGCCTGTTAAGAACGATCGTTTGGCCCACACTACCTATCGCGATGATCTGCCGATGGTACAGAGTGTGACTCGTCCCGACGGCACAGTGGTGTTTTATGGGCAGTCCTATTATCAATGGCGCATGAGTCAATCGGGTTATTTCACGGCCGAGAACAACCTCTATGCGACCAAGGGCGTCTATTATGTTACCGAGGTTGCTGACAGTGTTGCCAATCGTCCGATGAATACTACAGGACGAGCCGGCGCACAGGTTACACTTGTCCATGATACATATTGGGAGCGTGTTCACCATGAGGTAGACCTTGTGTCACCCGGCGAGTCCGGGGCCCAGTTGGTAGGTGAGGATTTTAAATTCACGCCTTCGCGCACGTTCAACTTCAATCTCCCCGGTATTGTGGAAAATCCCGAGGGCGAAAATGCCTGGATGGAAATCTCTTTTGTCGCCCGCACGCTTGGACAGAGCTCAATAATCGATGTCACCGCCAATGGCATCAAGTTGCCCATGGTTGGAGGTGACCGTATAGCCTCGACAGCCAATGACGAGCATTATCATGGTCAAGAAGGCATAGGACGACGCAGGCTGACTCTCAGTGGCGAGAAACTTGCCCTGGGCATCAAACACAGTTCACCGGTGAGTGTTCATGGCGCGTGGCTCAACTATATCACGATCAATTACCTGCGTCGTCAACAGATGCCGTCGACAGGCTATCTTACAATTTACAACAATGGTGTCTCCTATGGGGCGCGCCGACTCTCGGGCGTTGGAACAGGCGGAGTGCATGTGTGGGATGTCACAGACCCCGAGAATGTCAAGACCGTCAATGTCAGTGAAGTCATGGATGGAGCGGTGACATGGACTCCCGATAACAACAACATTGCGACATACGTTGCATGGACTGATAACGCGCGTTTACCCGAGCCTGTAGTAGAAGGTGTCGTCGCCAACCAGGACCTCCATTCCCATCAGGGTGTCAATATGGTGATTGTCACCTTGCCCCAGTTCAAGACCCAGGCCAACCGTCTCGCTGAGTTGCATCGCAAAGAGCAACCCGATTCGTTGACTGTCACGGTGGTTGATGCCAACGAGATATACAACGAGTTTGGGTCAGGAACAGGTGACCCATGGGCAATCCGGGCCTATCTTAAGATGATTTATGACCGAGCCAAGGTCGAGGGTAGTCCGTTGAGATATGTCTTGCTTATGGGGGACATCACCTACGACACTCGTTTTAAGACTGAGGGTGGCGCCAAATATGCCTCCACGACGCTGCCTACATGGTACTCGTCAATGATGTCCCATGCGCTTAGCGATAATGTAGGATATCCCGGCGATGATTTCTTCAGTATGCTTGAAGATAACAGTGCCTATGATATGGCCTATGATGACCTCAATGTAGCAGTGGGACGTATTCCCGTCTCCTCGGCCCGTCAGGCCCAGGAAAACGTTGACAAGATATTAAACTATGTCAACTCCATGCCTAATAACGAGTGGCATAACAAAGTAATGATTGTAGCCGACGACCAGGACAGCAGCCAGCATCTCAAACAAGCCGAGAGTCTTGAGTCTTACCTTAATCCCGAGTCAGCACCGAGATATGTTATCAATAAGATATATCTTGATGCCTATGATCTGGTTAACGGCTCTTTCCCATTGGCTCGAGAAGAAATGTTCAAGAATTTGGACGATGGCACCATGCTGTGGATATACCTTGGACATGCCAACCCTACTTCATGGGGTCACGAACACCAGTTGACCTATAACGATATCAACAACCGCTTGTACTATAAAGCTTGGCCGTTTGTGTTTGCCGGCACATGTGATTTCCAGCGATGGGACTCCCGCGAAGAATGTGGTGCCGAGATTATGTATCACAACACCCGTGGAGGAGTCATCGGTATGATAAGTGCTACACGTCCGGTATATATCACCGAGAATGGAAAATTCACCGCAGCTATAGGCCGCTCATTTGCCAATTTGGGCTCGTCGCCGACAATGCAACGTGTGGGAGATTTCTATCGTGAAGCCAAAAACGATATACGCAATTCAGACAATAAGCATGAGTCCAATTCCAATCGTTTGCGCTATGCCCTCATGGGAGACCCGGCACTTAAGATTGCGATGCCCTATAATCGCGTCAACTTGTTGAGCATTGATGGTGTTGATGTATCGGCCGATAGTGGAGAAGATGGCGAACAAGCTGTAGTCAAGGCCCTCCAGCCGGCAGTTTTCAGTGGAAATGTCTCAGATGCCGATGGTAACGCCTTGACCGACTTTGACGGGCTTTTGACACTGTCCATATATGATGCCACCTATACGACCGAGACCCAGGGTCATGGTGAACAAGGCAACAAAGACCTCTATGACAGGCATGGCGGCAAGTTATATACCGGTGTCGCCGAAGTCAAGGGCGGCCAATGGAAGACAACGGTAAACATGCCGTTTGAAATTTCCCAGAATTTCCGTCCGGCATTTGCCGGCATGTATGCCTACAGCACATCAACGCCCGCTGTGGAAGCTTCAGGAGCCAATAATCGCTTCTATGTGTATGGCTATCATACCCCGGAGGTTCCCGATACGATAGCTCCGGATATAGACATGTTTGTGCTTAATCACTCGTCATTTGTCGACGGAGGTGTTGTCAACGCCACACCTACCGTCTTGGCACGTGTCAGCGACAATATCGGTATCAATATTTCGACAGCCGGTATCGGGCATCAGATGACCTTGACGCTTGATGGCAAGAAAACATACAATAACGTGGTGTCTTACTGGCAACCCTCATCAGACGGCTCTCCCCAGGGAACAATCACCTATCCTATGGACGAGCTTACCGAAGGACCGCATACCTTGAAATTGAGGGTGTGGGATACCTCTGGAAATTCAGCGGCCGCTGAGATATCGTTTGTGGTTTCGGCCAATATGGCGCCAACGATATATGATGTGTGGACCGATGCCAATCCGGCAACCACCACAGCCGGATTTTATGTCAGTCACAACCGTCCTGACCAGACTGCTACAGTGTCGATAACTGTCTACAACCTTAACGGTTCTCCTGTTTGGACAGGAACATCTACCGGTCCGGCCGATATGTTTACCTCGAGCCCCGTGGTGTGGGATTTGACAGACAACGCCGGACATCGCGTGGAACGTGGCATCTATCTGTATCGTGCCGCCATTACCACCGATGGAGTGACATACTCGACCGCATCCAAGAGAATAGCGGTAGCCGCCGAATAATATCAGGTGCAGACTATTGTCGATTGAGCGTCTATACATTGTCAGTCCATTGTATAAGGCAAGTTGGGATTGCTAAGAAAAATTTTTGTAAATTTGTGCTTTGAAATGAATAAGCAACAAACAACGCCAGTCAATACCGCGATGGACACCACAGCCACAGGACTTCCCGAGCCCACGTTGAGGCGACTGCCGTGGTATCTGGCATACGTCACGACGTTACGTCGGGAAAATGTAGAATATGTTTCATCGACACGCATTTCGGCCGAGGTGGGTGTCGATGCGTCCCAGATAGCCAAGGATTTGTCATTCCTGAATATCAAGGGTAAGACGCGTATTGGATATGAAGTCGCGCGTCTGGAGAGTCGATTAAGAGATTTTCTGGGTTTTGACCAACAACATAATGCCGTGATTATCGGTGCGGGATCGTTGGGCTCGGCGTTGATGAGAGACTCGGGATTGCTAAGGTATGGGCTCAATCTGGTAGCCGCTTTTGATATAGATGAACAGATTGTAGGAGGCGAGATACGAGGTATTCCCATCTATCATATCAGCCGTTTAGGCGAGATAGCCCGAGACCGTCAGGTCAATATAGCGGCAGTCACTGTGCCTGTAGATGCGGCTCAAGTGGTGGCTGACACTATTATGGATGTTGGTATACGGGCGATATGGAATTTTACACCATGTCGTATTATGGTGCGTCCCAATGTTGTAGTGCAGAATACGTCGATATATTCCCACCTGGCGGTGATGTATAATCGACTCAAACAGTGACAAAGACAGGTATGAAGATATTCTGGATGACAGCTGACCAACACCAAGTTGCCGATGTGGGCACCGATTCCTCGCTGATACTCAGAGATAACCCATGGTTCAAGCCCGATGAGCGTGAGTGGCAAGCCACATGGTGGCTTGGAGTCAGAGTTTGTCGCCTGGGAATGAAGATTGCAGAGAAGTTTGCCTCTCGCTACTATGACGCAGTGACCATCATAATGCATCCCTCGCATGTTGAGGGAGACACAGAGTCTGAGTTCAGCCGTGACGGTGCAGCCATGTGTGGTAAATTTGTATCTCTCACCTTGGACGATGTTACTGTCTCGGCTGACGGGGAGAATAGACTGACACTCGCCGCCGATTGGCTCAGAAATACCGTTGACCATGCTCTTGGGGTTGCTTCAGATCTCCATACAGTCAAGACCGGTGATATCATTGCCATCCCGCTCAATATTGCTCCGGTGGTCCCGTTGACTCTTCATATCGATGTTGATATCAATATCGACAACCAACACTGCCTATTGTTTAAAACAAGATAAATGTAAATAACAAGAATGTTTCACAGGTGTACCACGAGTACATATCGATACATTCGCCAAAGTCATAAAAAGAAACAGTTACAATCGGGAGTATGATTATGGTTACTCCCGTAATCCTAAAATTAAAAGAAGTCGATACCAATCATCTGATGACAAAAACCAATATGAAAAAGAAGATCATCCTCAGGCACGCCCTTCTGGTATTCGCGGCCATGATGTTGTCAGTCAATGACGCTTACTCGTTTTCGTCCGATAAGTATGCCTCCCGGTCCAAGCTCGCCCAAGGACATTGGGTTAAAATTCAAGTTAAAGAAGAAAATATATACACGCTGGATTATGACCAGCTTATCGACTTGGGCTTTAATGAGCCCGAGAAAGTTCATGTCTATGGTTGGGGCGGTAATGCGCTGTCAGACTATGCGTTCTATAAAGATAACTCCGATGATATGGTGTTGACAGCCTCTTATAATGATCCCCAAAGCCGACGACTCTACTTTTATGGCGAGGGAGACTGCAGAGTGATTGCATCGGCCGCCGAGAAAATCATTGTTCGCCGTAATATGTACCACACGGCCGGCTATTATTTCCTCTCAGATATTCCTGTCGAGAAGGAGCCTGTCACATACCCCGTGACACAGAGAGACGAGTCAGCGACCAAAAATACCCACTTGAGTACAACATGGTATGAAGAAGACTTGCAGAACCCCTCAAATGCCGGCACCTACTACCAGGGCCGGGAGCTTGAGATGGGAGAAAGCATGTCCTTCCCTCTTGACATGACAGGCTATGTCATGGATAGCAATAACAAGCTGTGGATGACTGCCGCGTTTGCTTACAAATGCACGTCTCAGGGGCCCGAGGTAAGTCTCGAAGGTCCCGAGCAGTTCAGCAAGGAACAAGTAGGCAGGACCACGTTTGATAACAACTCCTATGACGGTATCGTGTATAACGTGGTGTCAACCAACGCACGTTTTGTGCCCGAGGGAGACATAAGTGAAGGCGGAACCTATGATTTTGTGCTAAAAAACAAAACGTTCCTCGGACAGAGTTACTTTGGTGTGGATTATGTCGGCTTTTCATTCCTTCAGTATGCCAGATTAGACAATACAGGACTTCCTAAGTTGTTACAATATGTAGACATCTCGGACAGCAACAACTTTACGATTGGCAATGCCGACGAAGATGTGATGGTGGTCAATGTGTCAGACTCCTATAATACCTATTTCCACCAATTGAATTATAATAGTGATACCCGAGAGGTCACCGGCAGTTTTAGTGAACGTTGTCCCAGCTACGGCGATTACCCCTGCCGCTTGATTGCTTTCAGACGTTCATCGGTGTCTAAACAGCCTGTCATCATCGGCGAGGTTGCCAACCAGAATATTCATGGCAAAGGCACACCCGAAATGGTCATCATCACCACTCCGCGTCTTCTTGAGCAAGCCAAGGAACTGGCTGACATACACACTAACCATGGTGTCGAAACAATAGTTTTCACCCAAGATGATGTATTTAATGAGTTCTCCTCCGGTACTCCTCATGCCTTTGCCTACTCCAAGTTGTGTAAGATGTTCTATGACCGTTCCCCCGACATATTTAAATATCTGTTGATATATGGAGCCGGAGTATGGGACAATCGACACATCGTCTTACCCGATGACGATCATATGTTGACTTTCCAGTGTCACAATGCTTATTATGCCAGCCGTATATCTACTTCTTATACCCATGACGGCTTTTTCGGTATGCTTAGTGACTACTTTGGAATTTCTGCAATCAGTTCTGAGCCCCAGACTATAGCAGTTGGCCGTCTTCCTTTGTCCGACCCCACTATGGCAGCTCAGGTCAATAAGAAGATTGCCAAGTACCTTGAGACGCCACCATCGGTCGACAATTATCTTAACATCATTGCCATGAGTGATGATGGAGACCGTAATACCCATTTCACGCAATCAAGGGAATTAATAACCAAAATGATTAACAAACGTCCGACTATGACTATGACCCAAGGTCATAATTTGGTCTATCCATGGACCAATAATGATGCCCAGGTATTGAGGCAGGTCGTCTCCAATCAGTTGAAACGAGGTGCCGGACTGTTTGCCTATTCGGGACATGGTGACCATGATGGATTTTCGGGTGAAAACCTGTGGCGTCGCTCCAATGTGCGTAATACCTCCTATGATGTCCCGCCATTGGCATTATTGTCAACGTGTACCACCTATGAGTTTGACCGTCCCGATACCGACCTCGGTATTGCCTCACTGATGGTATTTCAACCCAATGGAGGCATGATAGGAGCGGTGGCTGCCTGTCGCCCCGTATATATGGACTATAACCAACACTTGAACCTCGCCGTGGCTGAGGCATATGCCAATGCCAACAGCACTACAACAATCGGTGAAATTTTCCGACAAGCATCCAACTCGGTGCGCACCTCTAATAGATATACCGAGGGTAGCCGAGTCAACACCCTTTGTTACAACTTGTGTGGAGACCCGGCGTTGAAAGTCTCGGCTCCTACTTATAGAATCACTATCAATGGTGTCTCGGATAAAGTACTGCCGGATTATCCGGTGTATGGCGGTCCCGATCCCGAGATTGTCACTATCAATCCTTTGACACAATACATTATAAAGGGTGACGTCAAAGACAGTAACGGTAATGTAATCAGATCATTTAACGGAGATTTAACAGTAACAATCTATGAGTCACCTATAGCTACCAAGACTCAGGTTAAGACAACTATTTCGCCTGACAGCAATGACAAGACGGGTCTGGAGCTTACTCTTGACCAAGAGATTTTGTCCCAAGCCCAAGGCCGTGTTGTCAATGGACACTTTGAAGTGCCGGTGACAGTAGGATACCCGTCCTATCCCGGTGAGACCAACCGTATAGTTGTTACTGCTACATATGATGATTCCAAAACCCTCTCGGCGGCCGGTCTTACGGCGTTGGTCAAGGTGGCGGCTGATGCCGGTGAAGTTTCAGACTTGGGTGATGCCCCGATGATTACTGATATGTATCTCGATACCCCCCTGTTTACTGATGGGGATATGGTGAAATCTGACGCAGAACTTGTCGCCAAGGTCAAGGTCAGCGATATAGGTCTAAAATTCGGTACTGCCATTGGTGGTGCCCCCCGCTTGATTCTTGACAACGTCAATAATGTCGATGGCGTTGATGCTTCGCTTAAAATGGACTCTCAGGATGATGGTATATGGACTTTGAACATGCCATTGTCATCGCTTGCTGCCGGTAGACATTCATTGACATTCTCAGTTAAAGATAATGCTAATCGCTCGGCTCAGCGAACTATCAACTTTGTAGTATCCCCCGAGATAGGCCAAGCAACTCTCAGTATGGATACTGTCGACCCCGCCGACCGCTCATACATCATATTGAATGTAGAGTCGGCAGTCTCGCTCGTCTCGCCACGTCTTGTCATTGAGGATGAGCTGGGCAACACCGTGCTGTCGCGTCAGGGTGTCACGTTCCCCTATCGTTGGGATCTCAAAAATAATGACGGTCAGCTCGTGGCCGATGGTCATTACTCGGCATTTGTGATTGCGGGTGATAAGGATGCCCAGGTATCCACCCGCCGTCTTGAGGTGCCTGTTATTAAATAATTTCTGAAACAATCTCTAATAATCTATACATAAAATGGCAGATATCAAGATTGCCGGCATTATGAGAGCCGGTGCCTACTCTCCCAATCATATCGGCAATGATGCGGCAATATTCAATATAGTTGCCGATCAATTGAGAAAACGCGGATGTGAGGTAAGTATCTATTCCGAGGAGCAGTTTATCGCCGGTGAGGTAAAAGAGAAAATCATCGTCAACATGTGCCGGGAACAGCAGTCTATAGCCAAGTTGCAACAACTTGAAGACGCGGGCTGTCTGGTGATTAACTCGGGTTATGGTATCGAGAATTGTACCCGTGAGCGCATGACTCGTATCCTTATAGGTAGCGATATACCTTATCCCGAGTCACTCATGGTCAATACCAACGAGGGGGTCATCGATGCCATGAATCGTCTTGGAATGGACCGGGTATGGATTAAACGTGGCGATTTTCATGCCATGCACAAAGAAGATGTGTCATTTGTGCGTCATGCCGACGAGGCCCAGGAAGTACTCCAGGAATATTTTTTGCGCGGAATTAAACGTGCTGTCATCAACCGACACCTCGAGGGTGATCTTATCAAGTTTTACGGCGTGGCCGATACCGACTTCTTCTATTGGTTCTATCCATTTGAGGCCGGACACAGCAAATATGGTCATGAGGCTATCAACGGTGCCGCCCGTGGCATCAAATTCAGTGAAGACGCGCTCAAGGATATATGTGCGCGCGCATGTCAAGAGCTTGACGTCAAGATATATGGCGGTGACTGCATCATATCATCAGAGGGTGAGATACGTATAATCGATTTTAATGATTGGCCGTCATTTGCCCCCTGCCGCGAACAAGCCGGGCCGTATATCGCCAAATGTATACTTTCAGCAATCAAACAAAATAAAAAGAAATGAGCGGTATTGATAAGCAATCGTCAACACGCGTTTCCTATCGCGATACACTTAAAAGTGCCGATACCGAGGAACATATAGACCTGGCGTTTTACCGGCCTATAGGATATGGGTGGGCGTGTCTTGCCCGTCGCCTTGGCGTGACTCCCAATGCGATCACTATAGCTTCGATATTCTTGGGCATAGGTGCCGGTGTGGCTTTCTACTTTGATAATATCTGGATCAACGTCTTGGGTATGGTGCTGTTGATATGGGCCAACTCGTTTGACAGTGCCGACGGTCAGCTTGCCCGCATGACCAAGCAGTATTCACGTATAGGCCGTATTCTCGATGGCATGGCCGGAGATGTATGGTTTGCCACGATATATGTTGCCATATGCCTGCGTGAGAATGTTACCAGCGAGTTCTTCATGGACCACAGCTGGGTGATATGGGTGATGGCAGTAGTTACCGGCATGTGTCACGCCAAGCAGGCGGCCATGGCCGACTATTATCGTCAATTCCATCTATACTTTCTTAAAGGCAGTGATGGTAGTGAGTTGGAAAATGCCGGACATCTCAAGACTAAGCTTGCATCGTTGTCATGGAGTAAAAACTTTTTCCGTAAGTTGGTGCTGACTTTCTATACCAACTATACGGTAAGTCAAGAAGCGATGACACCTGCCATGCAATCATTGCGTGCCGAGATAGCCCGCCGTTGGCCCGGGGGAACGCCCTCGAGTGCCATGCGCCGTGCTTTCCGCCGTGCATCATTACCGTTGATGAAGTTTACCAACATATTATCTTTTAACTGGCGTACAATCACTCTGTTTACAGCCTTGTTCCTCAAGATGCCGTGGCTGTACTTTGCGGCCGAGTTGACAGTGTTCAATACACTGCTTGTATATATGGTTGTGCGTCATGAAAAGATATGCCGTAAATTTACCTTAGAGCTTAAAGATGGGAAATACTAATCCACTCAGTGATACAGAAATCAAAGGCATCATCTTTGACTACGGTGGCACTATCGACACACGTGGCGACCACTGGAGCCATGTTATCAGAGAAGGTTGGCGACGTGCCGGTGTCGAGGCTGATGATGAGACTTTCCGTGTGTGTTATGTCGAGGGCGAGCGTGCCTTGGCACGTGAGCGTATCATCTTGCCCGGCGACAACTTTTCGGCTCTGATGGACAAGAAACTTGTCATTGAGTTCAGACATCTCGCCATGATGGGAGGTATTGATTCTGATGAAATTGAGGCCAAGGCCCGGGTGGCTGCCGGGTATTGCTATGAATATGCCCACGAGTGTGTCGCCGAGGCTGCCGAAGTGCTCAAGCGTCTGGCCGAGCGTTATCCTATGGTATTGGTGAGCAATTTTTATGGCAATGTTGACGAAGTGATACGTGATTTCGGTATCAGAAAGTACTTCCAAGGCATTATAGAGAGTGCTGTCGTGGGTGTCAGAAAGCCTGATGCACGTATCTTCAGGCTTGGCGTGGTAGCTCTCGGACTCAATCCCGACGAGGTGCTCGTCGTGGGAGACTCTCTGAGAAAAGATATACTCCCCGCCCGCTCGATAGGTTGCAAGACCGCCTGGATTAAGGGGCGTGGCTGGGATGAGAAGGAAGATGCACTCACCGACGAGGCTCAAATACCTGCTCTTTCAACTTTGTTAAGTTAACAATCTGACGTTGAGTCAAAAAGCTTGATTACACGACTGCTAAAAATAAGACTTAAATATTAATCAATGAACGACAATAAGACATTATCCACCCGGTTATTAGCCTGGCTTAAACAGGAACAGGTGTGGGGATTTATGGTATCGGTGACGATTATGGCCATTGTATCGGTGGGTTACTTTATGCCTGATAACTTTGAGGGCAACCACTTGTCCCAGAATGATATGGTACAAGGCGCCGCCAATGGCGAGGAGGGCCGTGCATATGAGGAAGCAACCGGTGAAAAAGCACTGTGGACCAACTCGTTGTTCTCGGGTATGCCTACATTCCAGATTTCGCCATCCTATGACTCCAACTCGTTGTTTGACTGGCTTAATTCGGTCTATGGCTTAGGCCTTCCGGCGCCTTCCAACTTGCTGTTCATGATGATGATGGGCATGCTTATCATGCTCTATTGCTGGCGACTGAGATGGTGGTATGCGCTTGTTGGCGCTTTGGCATGGGGCTTGTCATCCTATTTTATAATCATTGTCGGAGCCGGTCATATATGGAAATTCATGGCGCTGACCTATGTGCCTCCCACAATCGGTGCCTTGGCCCTCGCTTACCGCGGACGTTATCTCTCGGGCGCGGCCCTCATGGGCATCATGTCAATGCTTGAGCTTAATGCCAACCATCCCCAGATTACATATTACTCGACATTCATCATGTTGGCGTTGGTCATCGGCTGGCTTGTGCAGGCAATACGTCAGCATAAGATGAAACAATGGCTGACCGCCTCGGCCGTGTGCCTGGGAGCCGGTCTGTTAGGACTCGCGGCCAACGCCCCGAGCCTTTATAACACATACGAATATGCCAAGGAAACCAAGCGCTCGGCAAGCGAGTTGACACCTGTTGTCAACCCCGAGGATGAAGGTAAACTCACTGAAAAACCCACCGGAGGCCTCCCGCGGGCCGAAATATGTGGCTGGAGCAATACCCCATCCGAGACATTCACCCTGCTAATCCCCAACCTCAAGGGCGGTGCTTCAGGACGTCTGACTGAAGGTCAGATGCAACGTGAAGGACTTGACAAGATAGCCAAGGAAAGTGATTCTTATGAGAGTAATGATCAAGTCGTAGACTATATACTTTCTACTATGCCCCAATACTTTGGCGGTAAAATGGACAGCGGTGGCACCAATGGCCCATTCTATGTCGGGGTGCTGATATTCGCGCTGTTTATCCTCGGATGCTGTATTGTCAAAGGACCTGAGGTATGGGCGTTGCTGACAGTGACAATTATCGCTGTGTTGCTGGCTATGGGTAGCCATCTCCAGGGCTTTACCGACTTGTTCATTGACTATGTGCCGATGTATAATAAATTCCGCGCAGCCGAGACGATATTGATAATCGTGTGTCTGACGATGCCGTTGGTAGGTATGCTCGGTTTACAGAAGTTATTGTCTACACCCGACGCTTTCAAGGTGTACCGCAAGGAGGTGATATTGTCGTTGGGTATTCCGGCATTTTTATGCATGATACTGTGGATGGCACCCTCGTTCCTGGGTGACCCGGTTCATGAGAGAGCCGATAATCCTGATAATGTATTGGCTCAAGCCGCACAGCCATATATCATGGCTTACCAATATGGCCAAATCAGTGAGGCCGATGTGCGGCAGACCCTTACAGTTATCGAGCAGTCGGTACCTGATGCCATCAAGGCAGCCAGGGAGTTGCGCGGCGAGATGATAAGTGCCGATGCCGGACGCTCGCTGTTGATACTGCTCTTGGGTGGTGGCATTATTGTGCTTGGAGCCATGGGCCGGGTGAGACGCGTGGCTGTCGTGGCCTCGGTTGGCGTGATTACCACGTTTGACCTGTGGAGCGTTGACAAACGCTATGTGGCGTCAGACTCGTTTGTCAAGGATGTAATGACTTTCAACGACCCCTTGGCCCCCGATGAAATAGATAAGGCTATATCGGCCGATAAAGGATATTATAGAGTCCTCGACATGGACAATCCCGGAGGAGCGGCCCGTTCATTCCATCATCACATGGTCACCGGCTATCATGCTGCCAAGCTCAATCGTTACAACGACTTGATTGATCGTGGCATGTTGACCAAGGGCCGTGTTCTTGACATGCTTAATACTCGCTACTTTATCCAAGGAGGTCAGGTGATACCTAATGAATCGGCATTGGGACCGGCATGGCTTATTGACTCACTGAAATGGGTCGATAAGGCCGATGACGAGTTTAACGCCCTGGAGACAATAGATCCCGAGAGTGTTGCAGTCGCTGACAAGAAATTTCAAGAAGTCTTGGGTACAAATTGTCCTTCGCGTGTTCCCGGCGATACTGTTGTCATGACATCCTATAACCCCAATACGGTATCCTATAAGGTTACTACCGCTAAGGGTGGTGTCGTGGTATTCTCCGAGGTGTGGTTCCCCTGGGGATGGAAAGCTACCATCGATGGCAAGCCTGCCGAGTTGGGACGTGTCAACTATGTCCTGAGAGCCATGAAAATCCCTGCCGGGACCCATGAGGTGTCAATGACATTTGACCCCGACTCGATACATGTCACCACAAACATGGCGTATGGTGCGGTGACACTGATATATCTCCTGGTGCTGGGATATCTGTTTACTCTGTTATGCCCCGGGCTGATACCTTTATCCAAGGATAGAGCAAAGCCGTCAGACAAGGCAGCATGTAAAAATGATGACAACTCATCTGAAAAATAATGTTCAATCCCTGGCGGTCATATAAAATGTGGCGTCATGGGCGCGGCTTCGGGGTGCACTCTCCGTTGGCCTACCACTTGATAAAAAATGTGGTGCGTGACCGTTATGCCTGCTATTACTATGAGGAGGCCGCTACCGAGGTGATAAGACATCTTAAAAGACATGACGTGAGAGTCGCCTATAGATTAGTCTCGGCGCGTAGTCCACAATCGGTGGTGCTGGTATGTGACAATCCCGGACATGTCACTGCATGGCTGACAGTCATATCCTCAATTGTGTCTGAAAATTGTCGCGTGACTGTCTATTCAGGAGTGGAGCTTGATGATGCCGATATGACAATAATAGATGCCGACAAAATACCCGGATTGCCGGTCTCTCGGCCCCACAGCAACAAGGGCAATTGGACAATAACCTTAGGGTTGAACCGACATCTGAGGCGGCAGTCGTGGAACGCAGTTGTACAGGCACCGGGTTACAATGCTATGACGATAGATTCACGAGCCGGAGTAGCATTGACGGTAAGACGTCATAACCTGCCTCGACAGACTATTTTGACACGACTGTAATTATACAATAAACCACCTGATATTGACGTTAAATATAGATAGAATAAAATCCACCGATAAGCTATGGCACGACAGATAATATTTGCCACAAACAATACACATAAGCTCGACGAGATGCGCTCCCTGTTAGGCGAGTGCTATGAGGTGTTGTCGCTGGCCGATATCGGTTGCCGGGTAGATATCCCCGAGGATGGCACTACTCTTGAAGAAAACGCCGTGATAAAAGCCCGCTGGGTTGCCGAGCGATATAATCTCGACTGTATCGCCGATGATACGGGGCTTGAAGTTGATGCCCTTGGCGGAGCACCGGGCGTTCACTCGGCTCGCTATGCTCCCGGTCCAGGACATGATGCCGAGGCCAATACCCGACTGTTGTTGCACAATCTCGAGGGCGTCAAAGATCAAGACCGTTCGGCGCGTTTTCGCACTGTAATCGCGCTTATTGAGCATGGATGTGACCCACAATTGTTTGAGGGCCGTGTCGAAGGCTTTATCACCGAGGCTCCACAAGGAGCAGGCGGGTTTGGGTATGACCCGGTATTCCGCCCGGCCGACTGGAAGATAACATTTGGTCAGGCATCCCCCGAAATGAAAAACTCCATATCCCACCGCGCGCGTGCTTCGGCCGGTCTCGTCGCCTATCTGTCAACTTGACCTACTATTCTCTCCCCATTACTTCAATAACATCAAACCAAAGAATAATAATAAAACCAATAAATACTATACATGTTCAGACAAGTCCTAATAACATTATGTGCTATTGTTGCCCTGGCACAATCCTCTCAGGGACAGAGTGTAGGCGAGTGGTATGTGTTCCCCCGCTTCACCGGTGAGGTTCAGTCATTCTATGACACACAGTCTATGGTCTATTATGTCTCGGGTGGCAGTCTTTACAGCTATAATAAAGACACCAACGAGTCTTATACCTATTCGACCCAGAACAAGCTCGCTGATACCAATATCACGCTTGCCAAATATAACCCTGAAGAAAAATATCTGTTGGTGGTATACAACAATGCCAACATTGACATGGTGTATGATAACGGTCGTGTTGTCAACCTCCCCGATATCAAGGATGCGGCATTGTCGGTTGTCAAGACAGTTAACGATGTGACTTTCAATGATGGTAAAATATATGTCGCTACAAGCTTTGGCCTTGTAATATTTGATAGCCGTAAACATCAGGTCATCGAGTCGGGAGTCTACAATCAAGATTTACAGTTTGTATTTATATGCAATGGTAATATCATGGTTTATCCCCGTGAAAGCTATACTATATATCGCGCTCCAATTGAGGGACGTCATAATACCTGGGATGTCTTTAATAAATGGTATGGCATGTCCCCCCAGTGCTTTATCACGACAGGCGATGACTTTTATTACATCAACAGCTCTAACAATAACCTGTATTATATTGATGTGACTGCCGATATGAGCGATTATAACGGTACAGCCCTTGAAATTCTGGGCGGTAAATATCTACAGGAAGGAGCCGATGGTAATATCCATACCCAGACCGACACCGAGATTATTACTCTTGACAGGACAGGTAATATCGTGGCACGCAAAAGTCTTGATGACACAGTCAAGAATCAGTTGTTGGTGTGGAATAAAGACTTCAACTCGGTTTGGGGTATTGATGCCTCGGGCGTCGCCAATTATGATCTCTCAAGTGGTACACCCACCTTGCTGGCCGACAAGATGAAACCCGAAGCCACCACTGTAGACCAGGTTGCTTATCTTAATGTGTCGGCCGACGGGTCACGCATCTATGCATCCAATATCGGCGATACCGGCTTCAAAACTGTTGGATGGAACGGCGGTGCACTCTGGTTGAGACAGTATGCCGATTGTATTGAGAACGGTCGGCCTTTCAGTGTCGCTCTTACAGAAGCTACCAATGCTCAGGCCGGAAGTAGCGCCGATATGCAGGCAACGACTAATACCAAGTATATGTTCGGTGGACCTTCACGACTGACTGTCGACCCCGAGAATCCACGTCGATACTACCAAGGCAATGCTACCCAGGGATTGTTTGTATGTGAAGATGGCAAAGAGATACAATATTTCAATTCATCTAATACGCCTATGTTGGCACAGTGGACAGTCAACCGTCCACCAACGCCTCGTGTATATGATGTCAACTTTGACCCCGAGGGCAACCTGTGGGTAGGCAGCTGGTTCCCTAATAACACCAATAACCCGTCATACATAATCCTGCCACGCGAAAAAGTGCGTGGCGACCTGTCAAAGGTAACCAAGGATGACTGGATTAAAACCAAGCTCGCCGGAACATATATCGGAGCTCAGGATATGGGCTCGGTGATATGTAAAAAATCCAATATGGTTATTATATGGGACGGCGGTTGGAGTTTCCCGGTCTATGCCTATGATACCAAGGGTACATATACCAATACCGGTGATGATACATTCATGTCATGGAAATCATTTACCGACCAGGATGGTAATACCTTTGCCCCTGTACACTGGGTTTGTGGCGTCGAGGATCAGAAAGGCCGTGTGTGGTTGGGCTCAACCACCGGTATAGTCGAGCTCACCCGCCCGGATGACTTTACCAACGCTACAGCTCGCGTCAAACGTCTCAAAGTACCCCGTAACGACGGTACCGGTCTGGCCGACTACCTGCTGTCGACCGACCAAATCAACTGTATAGCCGTTGACGGTATCAATCGCAAGTGGATTGCCACCGAGAGCTCGGGCCTTTATCTTGTCAGCGAGGATGGAGACCAGATACTCCAGCATTTTACTGCCGATAACTCACCATTACCCTCCAACGCGGTATATTCTGTAGCATGTGACCCCAAGTCCAACTATGTATATATCGGACTGGCAACCGGTCTGGTGCGTTATTCCTCGACCGCTTCACCGTCCCATCAAGACTATTCTGAAGTATATGCCTACCCCAATCCTGTTCGTCCCGACTATACGGGTTGGATTACAATCACCGGTCTCATGGACAACTCACTTGTCAAGATTGCCGATACCGCCGGTAATGTGTTGTACCAAGGCCGTTCTGAAGGCGGCATGATAGCGTGGGATGGTTGCGATGCCGCCGGCAATCGTGTTCACACAGGTGTCTACCTTGTGTTTGCCTCCCAGAACGAGAACGGCTCCTCCTCGGCCGCCGTCACCAAGATTGTCGTCATCAATTGATCCGTAGCTTAAACTTATAAACATTGAGCGCCGGGCTTGGTAAACACTGTGTTACCAAGCCCGGCGCACATTTGTAACCACTATTTGGTGTATTATTGAGAGATATTATTGAGCAAAAAGAAAAATATATTTATTATTTTGTGGAAATATATTTTTATTGTTAAATTTGTGACATCTTACCTAAAGCAGAACCCACGGGGACTGTGAGCTGGTGGGATAGGACATATCATAAAATAGCGTTTATCAGCGCTTTGTTCTTGGGATTGAGAAACTTCGCAACTTCCTCACAAAATGCCTTCAAGGACATGGCAACGATAGATGTTCATGGCTGGTATCTAAAGAGCCGCCCTGACATATATGAGCCGCCTGAAGCCGATGATGGCTACAGAAAAGTTCATATTGGGTAGGTTTATTTATATAACCAGAGCGTGGGCTTCTGCGTTGCTCGTCTCCAAGGCATAGGGCAATGCGAAGGCCTCTCGACCCGGAGACGGGCAAAGGTAAGGATCCCACGCATTTTGGTTTTATATATGTTAATGTCAAAAATTAATGAGTTAAGGGCTTGGGGTCAGCCCTCAAGAATGACATTAATTTTATTCATTAACAAATAAAACCAATTATTATGAAAAAACTAATTCTTGCACTCGCTATCATCATGAGCGCTGCAACAGTATTACCGGTGTCAGTAAATGCCGATAACGTTGCCAAAGAGCAAAAACAAAATCGCAAGGATGCTCAAAAAAATGCCAAAAAACGAGCAAAAAAATTAAAAAAAGAGGGGTGGCAGGTCCAAGGTAGTCTTGACGACGAGATTGCTCTCACTAAACATTGTCAGAAATTAGCTGAATTTGGCGGTAACGGTACAGAAGTTATTGGTGAAGTCATGGGTAAGAAAAAGGTACGTGTTGCAGTCTCCGAGGCTCGTGCCGAGGCTGTGCGTAAATATGCTGAAGAGCAACACATGGCTGTTAAAGGGAAAATAACCGATGCTGTAGGCGATATGAGTGAGGTGGAGATTGAAAATTTTATGAATGCCTTTACCGCACTATATACAACCGAGATTAAAGGTGAGTTGCAACAATCTTTGCAATATGTGCGCGAAAGAAATGGCTTGTATGACGTGCAAGTGTTTTTTGTCGTGGATATTGATAAAGCTAACTCAGCGGCTGTAAGAGCCCTTAAACAAACGGCCGAAAAACAAAAACTTGCGATAGAAGTTGCTCGCTCTATAGAGGAATGGATTAACGATGATAGCTCAAATTGAGTTTTAGAGTTAACATTTTATTTTAATGTCTATCGTTATGCATTCTCAGTATAAATATAAAATCTGTAGGCTTTTAAGGGCAATAGTGTCCTTGATGCTTTTTTGCTGTTTGAATTATAACGTTCGGGCTAATAATGATTTGGCACAAAGTCTTGTGGAGAAAATTAAAAATTCCTCCAACATTTATTACTATGGACAGGGGTCGGGCGTGACCCATGATGATGCAGACAGGGAGGCTCTTGCTAATCTTGCCCGCAGTGTAAATGCAAAGATTTACTCAAATTATTCTGAAAAGTTGTCGGATGGAGCCGAAGGTGATGTCGAGGAGATGCACTCATCAACGACCATCTCGTCAGTTGCTTTTCTTGGTCCTACTGAGGAAATTGTTCTGAGCGAAGAACCTAACTGTGTGGTGTTCAGGTATGTGCGCAAAACAGATGTCCAAGAACAATTTGTTTATCTTGCCGACCGGGTAAAAGAGTATGCGGCCGAGGGTATTAAACAAGAACAAAAAGCAGCGGTGGCCTCGGCTCTAAGATATTTCAATTGGGCGTATGCCATCGCACGTATGCATCCCGAGGCCATCAAGATTGATGTGGGTGGAGAGTCAGTGACCGCCAAGGTGTGGTTGCAATCACATATCTCTGATATACTGTCATCCATACATGTTTCATTGCAAGATGTCATAGAACAGCCCGGAGAACTTGACCCTTATCTTGTCACCCTAAAGTTTACCTATGGTGGGTATCCGGTTGTTGACCTCGATTTTTCTTACAATAATGGATTGAAAAAAATTGAAAACATGCACGCCACCAATGGAGAGGCAACTCTTGCTTTCCCTTCTCTTCCCAAAAATTTTGACCTCCAATATAGATATAAATATGAGGAAGAAGGAATGAACATGGACGAGGATCTTAAATCAATTTTTCCGGTCAAGCCGACTCCAACGTTTTCACAATCCAATCATGAGGTGAAATGCTCGGGCACGATAACAAAGAAGTTTAAAATCGGTAAAGATGTTGCCGAGGGTGTCACCGATAAGAAAGGTGTAGCGGTAGTATCTCCAATGGTTGCGCCTCCCCGCAAGCAGACTACCGACCGCCAAGCAATGGACACAACAGAAGCTATGCCTATGATTGATGTTGTGCAGATGGTTAAAGCGGCTATAAGGTCAGGTGATTATAGCTCTGTCAAAAACAGTTTTACTCCTGAGGGTTATGCCTTGTTTCTGAAAATGATGACAGCTGTAAATGAAAATAATCACCGTAAGGGTAGAGTTATACTCAGCCAGGGTCTAAATACCCCTGTAACAATAGAGCAGTCGGGCAACTTTATTGTCGCCAAGGATATACCGGTGCAATTACAATATGCCTCAGGGCATAAGGTTAACGAGCGCATTGTTTTGAGATTTAATGTTGAGAACAAAATTCAGAGTGTTGCTTTTGCATTAAGTCAACGTGCTGAACAAGACATCTTTAGAGATAACAGCTGGGGCTTGGATGTTAGGTATGCCATCAAGCAGTTTATGGAAGACTATCAGACGGCTTTTGCCTTGAAACGTGAGGATTATATCCGGAGTATATTTTCAGACGGAGCCATAATTATCACCGGTAAAAGGATTACTCCCCAACAATCAGCCAGCCGACGACTTGATAATGGAGTGGATGGACTCAGCAATGGTGGTTTTGAGTATACCTCTTATACCAAGGATTCATATATGAAAAAGCTGTCCAATGACTTTAAATTTAAAAAGTATATTCAAATTAAGTTTGAGGAAAACGAGATACAGTCTGTTGCCTGTATGTTCAATAATATCTATTGGATCCAACTTAAGCAGTTTTATAACTCATCAAACTACTCTGACATAGGTTATCTTGCGCTAATGCTTGATATGCGTGGAGAGAACCCTCAAATCAGGGTGCGCACATGGCTACCTGAAAAATTTGATATTGAACTCTTAAAACGTCACTACCCCGTGGAATAAACAGGTTCAAACTTATTGATAAATGTTTGACAATAAGTATAAATTATGTTAGTAAAAAAATATTTTAACCCTAACCAGAATAAAATAATCATGAAATTTAAAAATATAATCGCATTGTTAATTATAGCGCTTTCTACTTTAGGCGCTCATGCAGAAATAAAGTATGTGAATGGGTCGTTAAGACTTACCAACAGCTCGGACATAAAGCAGACCAAGAATGACCTTGGACAAACTAATATGGCTTCGTCGTTGGTGGACTTCCCAATGGATCATGATGGTAACAAGAAAACAACTTTATTGAGAGTGAAATTTAAGACATTGGCGTTTAGTGATATACGTGACAAATTTAGGGCAACACCCAATAATGGCAAACATGTTGTCAAGACGGAGTACCATGAGTGGGACGGCCAAATTGAGTATTGGATATTTTTTGATTCCGGAAAGTGTGAGATAGATTTTGATCAGATTGACGGCCTTGGCAAGGTGCGTGTCCCCGAGTATGACTATGAATCGGAACAGATGTATACCCTCACGCTTGAGGGAGTCGATTTGACAACTATAAGTTTTACAGACCCTATTGGTGGAACTGAAGTTATACTCGACGGCAAAAGCGTGGGTGTCACTAAAGCCGGCGAGCCCCTGTCTGTCAATAATATAAATCTTGGCAGCCATGCTGTCAAGTATATGAAAGACGGTCGTTCAAAGACTGAAAATATTGAAGTGTCCAAACACACCACCACGTTCAATGCCGATACGCGCACGCCAATAGACGTGACTTTTGAGACTGATGAGGCCGGAGCCGGTATTACTATAGATAATGAGCCTGAAGCTTATTTCCCGACAACCCGAGTCTATACTCTAAAGTTGTTTGAAGGTAAACATACGGTTACTGTACGTTCACTGAAACAAGGTGGGGAAGGTGGTGTTGAGCGACCTATAACTGTCACTCCCACTCAAAACTATTTTAATATCAAGGCTTCGCAGACACGTACTATTCAGTTCAGCGGTATCTATGCCAACACTCCGACATCGGGCATCAATGTAACGATAACTAACCCCCAGGAGGGTTTTAAGAATACTGAGATAGGACAGACCCCGGTCACACGCGTCCTCCCTTATGGTAAGTATAAGGTTGAGATGGTTTATGCAGGCTCACGTAGCACCAAAACCCTTAAAGTAAATCAGGCTACTCCGTCAGATTTTACAATGGCACTCACTCCTCGTCGTGAACGGTGGAATCCTCTCGACGTTGATTATAAAAAACGTATTTGGGGTATGTCGGCAGCTTGGGTCAGCAAGCAATATGTCGGTTCGATGGACTCGCGTAAAGAGACACTGGAATTGCTATGGGAGGATCCTGTTAAAACGCTCAATGGTGTTCAAATAGGTGTACCCATCATGCCTGAGCTGGGCAAAGGCTTTATTGTTAATACCGGTCTGTTTGCTGAATTTTATTTTAGCAGCAGTGACGGAATGGATTTTACAGAGTATAACTTGTACATTCCGGCACAGATTGGATATAAATTACCATTTACAAGTAACTTTGCCATATATGCTACCGGTGGTATAGGTATGGATATAGGTTTGGGCCTTGAACTCGAGTATGGAGACGAAAAATATGATATTGATCGTAAGGAATATGGACTATGGAATGCGTTTCAACTTAATGGCGAGGTTCAGGTCGGCTTAAGATTTAAGGCTTTACAGTGTTCGTTTAATTATGGTTGGGGTTTGACGAATAATCCCAATATGGTTATTGAGGAGGCTAAGTGCCATCAGCGCAAAATGACCGTCAACTTAGGAGTAATGTTCTAACAGTTGGTAGACATTGCCATTTACAAGATGACGGTTTGTTAGCTTAATTCCTAAAACGTCTTTTATGAAAAAGTTGATAACGTTATGTTTTGTCGGTATCTCAGCCTTGTGGCTGAGAGCCGATGAAATTGACGATTTTATGAAAAAAGCGGGGAATGATTTACAGGGTTTTGTAGAAGCTGCTGACAAGGAGATGGAAACATTCAGGCAACAGATGAACCGTGAGTATGCCGAATTTCTCTCCAAGCCTTGGACGTTCAAATTAATAACACCGGCCGATATTAAACCTAACGAAGAACCTGTCCCGCCGCTTGTTATACCTCGAGAAGATAACCCCACGCCACTCAAGGATACGCCTATAATTATACCGGTGGCTCCCCCAACCCCGGTACCACGTCCTGCACCCACTCCCCCGGCTCCTATTCTACAGCCTGTACCTCAGCAGACACCCTTATTTGTAGATGTTATGTTGTATGGTACTAAGTTTGAGGTACCTTGTTCGGGTCATGTTGATGTCCCTCTCAGAGGCGTCTCTCCTGAGGTGGTAAGTGTTTGTTGGAGCGCAATGGCTGATAATGTTGAGATTGACCGTGCAATTTTGGGCATTTTAAGCATTAGAGACAATTCCAATCTGCCTGATTGGATGGTGTTCAAATTGGTGCGCACATTCGCTCAAAAAGTGACCGATGGCGATAATACAGCTCGTGTGCTGGAAGGATATATTCTTACCCAGGCAGGGTATGACGTGAGGTTCGCTCAGGCCAATAGTCGATTGTACTCCATGGTGGCTTTTGATGAGATTATATTGGAGCGCTCTGATTATTATGAGGTGAACGGCAGACATTATTTTCCCTTTGAAACCACGCCGGACCGACTTTATATCATGGATATGTCTTATCCCAATACCTCACCGATGAGACTGGGTATTAACCATTTACCTCTGCTTGCATCAGGTATAATCCAAAACCATACAGTCACAGCGGTACATTATCCGTCGGTAGTGTGCAATTACACCACAGATGGCAATCTGATGAAATTTTTTGAAGATTATCCGGTCGGTACTGTCTCAATGGGGAATTATAATATCTGGGGTAAATATGCAATGACCCCTCTGTCAGTCAATGTGTTGAATAAGATTTATCCAACTCTTAGACATGCTATAGCCGGAAAATCACAACGTGATGCCGCCAATATCATCATTGATTTTGTCGAGAGTTTCCCCTATGAATATGATGACAAGATGTGGGGGCATGATAGAGCGTTCTTCCCCGAGGAGACTTTACATTATCATAAGTCCGACTGTGAGGACCACGCTATTTTATTTGTTAGAATTGTCAATGATTTGATGCATCTGCCCACAGCCTTGATACACTACCCGGGACATTTAGCCGCCGCAGTGTCTTTTACCGAGCCTATCAATGGGTCATATATCATGGTGGATGGAAGAAAATTTACTGTTTGCGACCCAACGATATTTTATGCCGGTATAGGTACTACTATGCCTAAGATGGACAATGCCAAAGCTCGACTTATTGTTATGCCTAAGTTTTAGACAGGCTTTTAATCAGGAGCTTTAGGGAATTAGATTATACAAAATATTGTTATATGGTTAACCCCGGTGCACTACGAAGCGGTGCACGGGATGGGGATGTGCTGGTATACACCACTATATGGCGACCGGCATACGGGGCTATCAGTAGAGACGCCACGGTGAGGTACATGCGCAGTTGTGGCTCGGGTAGGGGGTAAAATGGGCTAAAATGGACTGAAAATTAGTGGTTTATATGTTTAGAATGGTGGGATTTTGTTGTTAGTTTTGTCATTAGTGACGATGGCCTGCCGACCTTACACACGCAGTTAATCACAATTAATTACAATTCGGCCGTCCCGTCCTTAAGCATCATATTTTAATCAACAGGCAATTCTGTCGCCCGTATGAGTTGTGAAGGGTGGATTAGGTGCAAAAAAAAATTACTCGTCATCACGACGGGTAACCTTTCTTAACCTTAAATCTAATACCATGAAAAACACGTTGCAAAGATAGTGATTTTTATGTTATATAACATGTTTTTGTGGTATTATTTTGTGGTTTTAATCTTAATTAACAATTAACCAATCAATCAAATATTAATTCAATAAATAAGTTTTTGTGTTAGTTGAGTGTGTATTGTGAATGTTTATGGGTAAGTAGTCAGTGTATTGTGTTAAACACCTGATATATTGTTAAACAAATGGTGTTGGAAAAAGTTTGGTGAAGTTTTTCTCTTGTGAGGGTGAGTGGCTGAGAGGCAAGAGGTCATTGCCTCTCAGGCGGGGTGTTTACCTGTAGTCGGCGAATTGGGCCTGCAGGCGTTTGCGGGCGAGGAAGATACGGCTTTTGACGGTGCCGAGAGGAAGATTCATTTTTTCGGCAATCTCGTTATATTTGTATCCGGCAACGTGCATTGAGAACGGGATGCGGTATTCGTCGCTGAAAGCGTTGATTGCTTCGGTTATTTCGCGAGCGCCGAAAGAGCCTTCGGGAGAGTCGAGTCCCGATTCTTGGGAGAGGTTGAGGTGATACAGGTTGTCGGTGGTATCGATGATTGTGGCGGCACGTGTGGTGCGACGGTAATTGTTGATAAAGATATTGCGCATGATGGTAAACACCCAGCCTTTGAGATTGGTATTGGCTGTGTATTTGTCCTCATTGTCAAGCGCCTTGAGGGTGGTGTCTTGGAGGAGATCGTATGCGTCATCACGGTTGGATGTAAGCATGTATGCAAAGTTCAGGAGGTTGTCCTGTAGGGCCATTAGTGAATTTTGGAACTGAGAGGTAGCCATAGTAGTAAGAATTTAAGCTTGTGAGTAATAAAATTTTGTAGTGGCTTTTATAACTGCTTTAAGGTTGGTCCTAAAGCTTAGGGAAGTAGTATTTAAAAGCTCTTGTTGTTAACGCTTTGGAGCGTTGGAATAGGGTGTCAATGTAGAATTGGAGGAGTAGAGGAAGAGGAATTCTTAAAAGACCGGAGGGATCAGTTCGTCGGGGTGAATGTATGTCAGTAGGTTGAAATGTGTTGTCATCTATTGACATCTCAAAATTATATCTCGATGAGCGGCGTGTCAATGCTTTTTATGTTAAAAACCGTAAAACATGAATTTAGGGTATATAAATAGCTGTAAACCAAAGGTGTAAGTTGTTGAATTTTTGTTACGATATTGTTACATTGGCAAAAATATTGGTTTTTGAGGGAGGAAAGCGGTTGCTCGTGTCACACAATTGTAATAAAATTGTATTGGTTATGTGTAGGGGTAGGGTGAGTGAAAAAGAGAGTGAGGAGAGTGGTAGGGTGGATTAGGATTGTTGCTTGGCTTTGAACGCCATGGCGTACATTTTGATTTGTTTAATCATTGCTAATAGTCCGTTGGAGCGGGTAGGTGATAAATTTTCACCAAGGCCGATGTCGTCAATGAAGTGGAGGTCGGCACCCATGATTTCGTCAGGTGTGTGGTTGTCGAGAACGCTTATCAGGAGGGAAATGATGCCTTTGACAATTATGGCGTCTGAGTCGGCGCTGAAGTGGATGTTGCCATCGTTGTCTACAGTTGCGTCGAGCCATACCCGGCTCTGGCAGCCTTCAATTAGTCGGTCGGGAGTCTTGAGGCTTTCGTCTATGGGTGGCAGGCTGTTGCCAAGGTCGATTATGTAGCCATAGCGGTCCATCCAGTCGTTGATTTCGCTGAATTCGTCAATGATTTCTTGTTGTTTGTCGTCTATAGTCATTTGGGAAAGATTTTATTGTTGTTGTAAGAGGAGAGTCAGGATAGTGTGGCCGACTGCGGCAAGTGTGGCGCGGTCGATATTGGATAGGTTGTCTTGAATGGTGTGCCATGTGGGGTTGAAACCACTGTGAGAAGTTTGGATTATATCGACTGTTGGAATTCCGGCCGAGTTAAGGTGTATGTGGTCGTCGTTAATGGCACCTCCAATTTGGGTTGGAAATCGGTCGGTAGTACCGGCCTTTCGTGAGGCCTCGAGGACGAGGTTTACGATGTCGGGGGCATATTGGTAAGAGAAGTATTCGATGGGGAATGTGGCGTCACGTCCGCCTACCATGTCAAGAAGTATGGCAAATTGAGGACGTGGGGTGTCGCGCCACGGGTTGGACTTAATCCAGTGTTGTGTGCCGAGGCACCATGAATTTTCATATTGTTGTACCTGGTCGGGGGTTGCGTCCTCAGGTGCTGAGAGACCGGAGTCTTCGGCATCGGTCAGTAGTATGTCGACACCCAGGTTGTCAAGGGAGGAGAGTTGGAGTTGGCGTGCAACTTCGAGGATTACAGCCACGCCACTTGCGCCGTCATTGGCACCATCGATTGGAGTCTTGTGGTTGGCGGGGTCGGGGTCGTTGTCGGCCCAGGGTCTTGAGTCCCAATGGGCTAGTAGTAATATGCGTTTTGAGGCCTCGGGGTTTATATGCCCGATGATGTTGATCATTTCAAATGTATTGCCCGAGATGTCGGTGAGGTCGGTGCGTTGGGTCTCGACGTTCACGCCATATCCCGAAAGTCGGTCAATGAGGTATTTAGCACAGGCTTTGTGAGCCGGTGAGCCCGGGACGCGTGGGCCGAAGGCTACCTGGTCGGCGACATATTTGTAAGCCGAGTCTTTATTGAAGGTCATGGCTGATGACTCTGAGGGGGATTGGTGGCTGTTTGGCGCATTTTTGGTTGCATCGGTGGCCGGTTTGTTATCGGTGGCTGATGAGCATGCTACAGCGCCTATAAACAGGATAATTGATGATATGAGTAATCTCATGGGGGCATAAGTTGGCAACAGATGGAGAGAATGTGTATGGAATAAAAAAAGGGTAAGCTTACTACATCGCACCGCTACAACCTCGGACCCTTGCTTCGGTCAGGACCTGGGGGATTGGAGGGAGCTGGTCGTGTAGGACTTACCCGTGGCAAAAGTACAACTTTCCGTTTAAACACACAACGGGGCAATCCCCCGTTGTGTGTTTTTAACCTACTTTAACGTGTTATTGTCTTAGGCCCTGAGGGTCGGGTTGTGGTGACTGAGGCTCTCCGCGCCTACATTCCGTGTCTGGGAGTTTGCTGTTCAATCAGGGGGGGCTACCAACTGCTCCTGTCAGCTGACCCATTGTTTATCACTGACAGGCTTCGACCCGGGCCTGTTTGTCAGGTGTTGATATATGCCGGCGAGACGTGAAGTTAATATTGTGTGTGGTGTATTAAATGCACAGAGGCTGACCCGGATATGGGGGTCAGCCTCTGCTATGAGGATTGGCAAATAATTGTTATAGTGAAATTATTCGGCGCGGGTAAATTGGAGAATATTGTTCTCGATCTCGTCGTCACCCTTCAGGAGCTGGAATGATGGAACAATCTCGCCCTTGATAGTTTGCTCGACAAATGAGTTGAGGACGCGACCGAGGAATGTGTTGGCATTCTCACGGAAATCATAAGGACGACCTTCGGTCTTACGGTTCTGAACCTTGATATAGAACACGCCGTTATCACCGGTGATGGGGCCGGTAACGGTACCGGGCTTGGCAGTGGCGATGGCAGCGAGTACATTGGCGTTGGCGCTACCGGCAACGGCGTTTGCTCCGAATGAAGAGTTGGCGGTGTTAACCTGGGTCTTCAGGGCCGATGCGAGAGACTCGAGTGAGCCGGCTTGTCCTTTATATTGAGTGGCAAGCATTTCGGCTTTCTTATTGCGCATGCAAATGGGTTTTAGGACTTCTTTTGCATACTGGCTGTTGGCGGGGATGAAGTCGTCATCATAGTCTTCAGCTACAGCGACAGCGAGGAAGTATTGAGATGTACCGTTCTGAGCCTCGGGGAGGTTGAGCGAGAATACGTTTGATACTTGTCCGACCTTGGCGTCTACCATAGCCCATCGTACAGCGACCATTGAGTTTGGTGCGGCAAATCCGATGGGATCGGAAGCTGAGACGAGAGCCTTGCCAACGTTATAACCGGCTTTGGTGGCGTTTTTCTCAAAGTCGGCGGCGGTGCTGTTGTTGGCTATATAGTTGTGGAGTTTTTGGGATATTTCGCTGATTGTAGCATCGGAGGGAGTGAGGTCGGCTGTGGCAACGAGAAGCGTGTATGTGGTGACAGGGAGTGAACGTTTGGTGACATTGAATACAAATCCCATTGGGGTCTTGCCTTGTTGGGTCTGGATAGTGTCAACAAATGTTACAATCTGATTTAGTGGTGCGTTCTCGAGTTGAGCTTTGATGCGGTCGGTCATGCCTTGGATGGAAGGGTTGATGAGCGAAGTCTCGAGCTTGGCGTTGGCAGCGAGGGAGTCGATGTTGGCAACGGTGTAGGTGGCGGCTACAGAGTCGAGTTTGGATACATTTTCAACGGGGATGAGGTAGCATGACACGGAGTCGATGCCGGTGCCTTTCTCGAGGAGCTTGGCAATGGCATAGTGGTTTCCGAGGGCTAAGGTCTGTTTGGCCGAGCCGACAGCCATAGAGTCGATGTTGGCGGCGAGGGTGCGCACGTCATCAAATCTCGAGAGGTTCTCGCGTGTGAGGGTTACTGTCTGATGGGTAAAAGTGTTGTTCTTGGCCATTGCCGAGTCACCACCGAGAGTATTCAGGTCGGCGATGAGCTTGTTGGCGGTGGCGTCCATCTTGGTGCGGTCGGCGTCAGATGGAGCGATGTTGGCGGTGATATAATTTATGAAGCGTTTAGGCTCGTAAATTCTGAATTGACCCTTGTACTCGTTGTAAACTTTCTCGTAGTCGGCGTCGGTAAGTTTAACTTTGTCGTCGGCGATTGAAGCGAGGTCGGCATTTACATACTGGAATGATATTGAGGTGTTGCGCTCGTCATAGGTGTTGCGTGCGTCAATCTTGTTGGCGGTGAACAGTCCACCGAGCAGGTCCATGTATAGTTTGCGTTTGAGCTGGATTGCAAGCTCGTCTTCATAGTTTTTCCAAGCGTTTTCAAACATCTGTTGAGAGCGCTCGTCGAGTTGGTACTGTTTGGGGTTCTTGAGTGCGTCAAGTATAGAGTTGACGTTGGCCAGTCCCATCTGGGCGAGAGCGGTGGGGTCGGCGCCTAATTTCTGGGCGAACATTGACATCACCATGGCGTTGTTCTTGGGGTCGAGGTTGAAGGCCGAGAGCTCTTGGTCGGTGACTTCGATGCCGAGGCGGTCAAATTCCTCATCGAGAAGGCCTTGGGAGAGAAGGTTGAAAATGGTATATTCCGAAACCTCGTCCTCGTTAACGCCGGGGAGGTAGGGGTTCTGTTGGCGAGCCATGGCAAGTTGTTGTTTGAACAGCTCGGAGTTCTGCTCGCGTGTGGTATTGTATTGGTCATATTTGACTTTGACGCCCGCGGCTTCAGCTACAGTGTCGCCACGACGTGAGCATCCTGAATTTAAGAAGTCGCCCAGGATGAAAGCAAGAAGTGCAACGATGATGATTGTGAAAAGCAACACCGATTTGCTTCTGATTTTTTCAAGTACTGCCATTGATATTTAAGAGTTAAGTTTATAATTATCGAAAAACCAAGGAGAAAAACGCGAGGCGTGACTCTCCATATTGCAAGGTCTAATCTATTGATTGATTTAGGATTAGAGTGAAGATTGGCTTGACTAAGGTTTTACACATAGCCAATAATCGCACAAAGTTAGCTTTTTTTCTTGAAATAGCAAACAAAAAACGAGTCCCCTCACGCCGATTGTAGCAAGGGGACAGGTTAGGGGTATGATGTATGGATTGTGGCAGGTTAGAGGTTGAAGGCCGAGCGGATTGTGTCGACAGCGTCGGTTTTCTCCCATGTGAAGAGTTCTACTTGAACGGGCGTGGTGACGCCGGGTGTGAGTTCAAAGTGCTTGGTGATGGTGTGTGGAGTACGTCCCATGTGTCCGTATGAAGCGGTTTCCTCGTATATGGGTTGACGTAGCTTGAGATGTTTTTCGATGCCGTAAGGGGTTAGGTCAAACAGGCTGGCGATTTTATCAGAGATTTCGGCATCCGATAGATTTACCCGAGCTGTACCGTAGGTATCAACATTGATGCTGACGGGTTGGGCGACGCCGATAGCATAAGCGAGTTGGACAAGGACTCGGTCGGCGAGACCTGCGGCGACGATATTCTTGGCGATATATCGTGCGGCGTAAGCAGCCGAGCGGTCAACCTTAGAGGGGTCTTTGCCAGAGAAAGCACCGCCACCGTGGGCACCGTGGCCACCATAGGTGTCCACGATGATTTTGCGACCGGTCAGGCCGGTGTCTCCGTGAGGGCCACCGATGACAAATTTTCCGGTTGGATTGACATGTAGAGTGTAGTTGTCGTCAAGGAGTCGTTGTAGCTCGGTTGGCATTGAGGCTTTGACGCGTGGGATTAGATATTTTTTGACGTCATCTTTGATGGTTGTCACCATCAGTTCATCGGCTTCTTCTTGCGTGCGGTTCTCGGCTTTAATAAATTCGTCATGCTGTGTAGACACGACGATGGTGTTGACTCTTACGAGTTTGCCCTTTTCGTCATATTCGACAGTTACTTGGCTTTTGGCGTCGGGACGCAGGTATGTCATGACTTTGCCTTCACGGCGTATCTCGGTGAGTTTGGCAACCAGTGCATGGCTCAGGGCCAGAGACAAGGGTATATATAAGGGAGTTTCGTTACAAGCATATCCGAACATCATGCCTTGGTCGCCGGCGCCCTGTGTAGTTGGGTCATGACGGTCTACACCTCGGTTGATGTCGTGGCTCTGCTCGTGGAGAGCGGCGAGGATGCCACAGGAGTTGGCGTCAAACATGAGTTCGCTACGGTTATAACCGATGCGGTCGATGACGCGTCGAGCAACCCCCTGGAGGTCGATGTAAGCGTTGGAGCTGACCTCGCCGGCGATGATGACCTGACCGGTGGTGACGAGGGTTTCGCATGCGACTTTTGATGCCGGGTCGCGTGCCAGAAATTCGTCAAGTATGGCGTCGGATATTTGGTCGGCGACTTTGTCGGGGTGACCTTCTGATACTGATTCAGAGGTAAATAGTCTGTTCATAGTGTGGATTGAGTTTTTATTAATTCAAAAAAAAGAAGTGGACCGACTGGATAGACCGTGACGGACCACTGCTGAAAAAAATGCTCTCAAACGCGTGTTCTATGTTTGGAGGTCGGAGACAGTCTTTCGTGTCATAGCGGTATCGAAAGACTGTACATCGAGCAGTTTTAGCATTTTTTTGAGTGGTTGCAAGCAGCCAAATTTGTCCACGGGCCACAAAGGTAGGCATTTTTTTTGTCATAGCAAAAAATGAAATTCAGTACTTCAAAAAAAACCGGGTTGACGAGACAAAGGCGAGTCAAGGTAATACTGACTCGTCTGTGAGGTAATCTGAGTGGCAATATTTCTTGATAGACAAGGAGTTTTCAGGCTGTCGACTAGTGAGCTTCGAGCCAGTTGGTGGCAACGCCTGATGATACAGAGAGAGGGACTCGGGCGAGGAAGGCATGTTCCATGGCGTCGGTGACGAGAGTCTGGAGGATGGGTAGCTCGTCGGGAGAGACATTGAAGATGAGTTCATCGTGGACTTGGAGTATCATGCGCGATTTTAGTCCACGTCGTTCTATCTCGTTGTCAATCTTGACCATGGCGAGTTTTATGATGTCGGCAGCTGAGCCTTGAATGGGAGCATTGACAGCGTTACGCTCGGCATAGGAACGGACTACGGCATTACGCGAGTTAATCTCGGGCAGGTATCGGCGTCGGCCAAATAATGTGCTGACATATCCGTCTTTACGCGCTTGATTGGTGACGCGGTCTATGTATTCGGTCACTTGAGGATAGGTGGTTTTGTATCCGTCGATTAGTTGTTTGGCTTCGGCGCGGGGTATTCCGAGGCGTTCACTGAGACCAAAAGGAGAGATGCCATAGATGATACCAAAGTTGGCCGTCTTGGCATTGCGTCGTTGGATATCGGTAACCCGGTCGATGGGTTGGTGGTATATTTTGGCCGCTGTGGCGCGGTGGATATCGTCACCATTGTTAAAGGCCTCGATCATTGTAGGATCCTCGGACAAGTGGGCCATCAGTCGTAGTTCAATCTGAGAGTAGTCGGCACTTAGCAGCATGTCACCGGGGTCGGCGATAAAGGCACGACGTATCTCGCGACCGAGGTCGGTGCGTACAGGAATATTTTGTAGATTGGGGTTGGTGGAAGAAATACGTCCTGTGGCAGTTACTGTCTGGTTGAAGGTGGTGTGGATTTTGCCTGTGTAAGGGTTGACTAATCGAGGTAGGGCGTCGATATAGGTTGTGAGCAGTTTTTTGAGGCCGCGTATCTTGAGTATAAGGTCGACGATTGGCCATTGGTGCCGATGTTTCTCGAGAATTTCTTCGGTAGTCGAGAACTGGCCGGTCTTGGTGCGCCGGGCCTTAGGGTCAATCATAAGTTTTCCAAACAAGATTTCTCCCACCTGAGAAGGCGAGCTGATGTTGAAGCGCGAGCCGGCAAGGGAGTATACCTGTTCTTCGAGGTCGTGGAGAGTCGCGGTCATGGCTATAGACATGTTGGCAAGCTCTTGAGAGTCGACACGCACTCCGGTCCATTCCATGCGCGCGAGTACGCCTATTAGTGGGAATTCCAGGTCAGTGGCGAGGGCAAGTTGTCCGGTATCCCTGAGAGCGTCGGACAATGGAAGCATGAGGCGTCGTGCTACGTCAGCCCGTTCACATGCCGCCGGAGCCGCGTCGTGTCCGGTCGCCAGAGGATAACGGCGCCGTTCCAGAGCGCTGAGGGCATAGTCACCGGTGGTTACCGAGAGCATGGCCATGGCGATGTCGGTCAACAGATGGGTTTTGTCGGGGTGTAACACATAGTGAGCGACGGCGGTGTCAAATATGGGGGCTGTGATGAGTAGTCCCATACGGTGTAGCAATATCATGTCACGCTTGAGGGCGTGGGATATTATAGTTAGGGAAGGCCGTGAGAGTACTGCGGCCAGAGTGTCGGTGATTTCACCGGACAAGCGGTTGTCGGTGACAGGTATATATATAAGACTGCCATTGTGGTCAGACATGGCAATACCATTGATGGAGGCGTTCATGGCTTCCTCTCCGTCGGCGAGTACACACAGTCCCAGTCTCGGCCCATTGGCGGCAGTCTCACACCATCGTGTAATCTCACTATTGTCTGTGGTGGTTATAACATCCTCGGGATTGATAGCCGGGGTTGATGTTGTGGGTTGTATGCCGGCTGTGATGTCGTTGTCTATGTCAAACAGCGATCCCATGGAGTTGGTGTCGTGTATAGCCGTGGTTGGTGCCGTGGAGGCTGTGGAGGTGCTGTCTCCTTTGAGGCGTTGTGCAAAGGATTTAAATTCCAGATCGTTATATATTTCCAGAAGACGTTTGTTGTCAACATCGCCACGTATCAGAGATTCTGGCGTGACCTCGATTGGTACATCGGTTTTGATTGTCACCAAGAATTTGGAGAATTTAATCTGTTCGATGTTGTCGGCAATTTTGCGTCCGAGCGCGCCTTTGATGGCAGATGCGTTTGCAATCAGGTTTTCGACCGAGCCATATTCGTTGATGAGTTTTACGGCGGTCTTTTCTCCTACTCCCGGGCATCCCGGGATGTTGTCACTGACGTCACCCTCGAGGGCCAGCAGGTCAATGACCTGAGAAGGTGAGCTGATGCCATATCGCTCGCACACTTCCTTGGGCCCTCTTACCTCAAAGTCACGTCCTTTAAGAGCCGGACGGTACATGTAAATGTTATCGGTTACAAGCTGTCCATAGTCTTTGTCAGGTGTCATCATGTAGGTCACCATGTCCCGGGCGGCGGCGCGGGTGGCGAGAGTGCCGATGACATCGTCAGCCTCATATCCCTCGACCTCGATAACCTGAATACCCATGGCTCGGATTATATCCTTGATGATTGGAACCGACATGGTTATATCCTCAGGCTGTTTGTCGCGCTGAGCCTTGTATTGGTCATATATCTCGTGACGGAAGGTGTGACCACCCGGTGGATCAAAGCACACGGCGATGTATGGCGGGTTTTCTTTTTTGAGAATATCGTCGAGGGTGTTGCAGAAACCAAAGATGGCCGAGGTGTTGCGTCCGTCAGAAGTGACACGCGGTGAACGTATCAAGGCATAATAGGCGCGATATATTAGCGCATAAGCATCAAGCAGGAATAACTTTTTCATGATGGCAAAGATATAAAAAAATCATGTTTTTTCATTACCTTTGTGTTTTAAATGGGTCGTATAAGCAATGATTGGGTCATCGTGTACATAATCAGCACTATTGTTTATACAACTTACATAAGAATAAGATATAGTTAATGAATAAGAAAAGTAAGGATATTTCCAAGACCAACGCGGCACGATTGCTTGACCGTGCCGGGATTAATTACAGGTTGGTGCCATATGAGGTTGATGAAAACCATCTTGAGGCCACGCATGTAGCCGAGGAGCTTGGCGAGGATATAAAGAGGGTTTTCAAGACATTGGTACTTGAAGGCGATCGCGCCGGGTATTTTGTATGTGTGGTGCCGGGAGATGCCGAGGTTGACTTGAAGAAGGCCGCCAAGGTTGCCGGTGCCAAGAAGGCCGACCTGATCGCGATGAAGCAGTTGTTGCCGTTGACCGGGTATATACGTGGCGGTTGCACCTCGATAGGGATGAAAAAACCGTTTCCGACGTTTATCCATGAGTCGGCAATGGAGTATGAAACGATATTTATAAGTGCCGGCCAACGTGGACTGCAGATTGAGATTGCACCCAAGGATTTGGCAGACTATGTAGGAGCTACGGTAACAGATTTGATAAAATGAATACGATAGGACAGATATACAGGCTGACAGCATTTGGCGAGAGTCATGGCGCGGCAATCGGCGGTGTGGTCGACGGTATGCCGGCCGGAGTACTTATAGATGCCGATGCTATACAATATCAGCTTGGACGCCGCCGTCCCGGTCAGTCAGACATAGTCACCGGCCGAGACGAGAAAGACCGCGTGGAGTTGTTGTCGGGCATCTTTGAGGGTCGCTCGACGGGAGCGCCAATAGGATTTATCGTCAGGAACGAGGACCAACATTCGGTAGATTATGATAATCTCAGGGATGTTTACCGGCCATCCCATGCCGATTATACTTATGATGCCAAATATGGCTTCAGAGATCATCGTGGCGGTGGACGGTCATCGGCACGTGTTACCATTGCTGCAGTTGTGGGGGGAGCCTTGGCACGGCAAGCACTTGCCACGATGGGTATCAAGATAGAGGCTTATACCTATTCGATAGGGGATATTTCACTTGAAGAACCGTACACTTATAAAGAAGGCGATATAGAATCTAACATTGTGCGTTGTCCTGTAGCCGATAAGGCCACCGAGATGGAGGCATTGATACGACGGGTCAAAAGTGAAGGTGACACCGTTGGCGGAGTTGTTAAATGTGTCATCACCGGAGTCCCGGCCGGCATTGGTGAGCCTATTTTTGACAAGCTCTCGGCGAGACTTGCCATGGCCATGATGTCGATAAATGCCTCCAAGGGCGTTGAAATAGGCATGGGCTTTGAAGGCTCGCGTCACCGTGGCAGTGAGGTAAATGACACATGGATGAGTAATCCTCACGACCCGCGTGGTATCACACCCCGGTCTAATTATTCCGGGGGCATACAGGGTGGCATCTCCAATGGCGAGCCGATATATCTGAAAGTGGCTTTTAAGCCGGTGGCAACGTTATTGTGTGAGCAGGAAACGGTAGACCGTGATGGAGTAGATGTCAAACTACGGGCTCGCGGGCGTCATGATCCATGTGTGGTGCCAAGAGCTGTACCGGTAGTCGAGGCGATGGCTGCGATGACCATATTGGATGCTGTACTTCTTGGTCGTAGTTCTCGGATATGAATTCCTATTATAGAGATTATTCTGATTATCTTGCCGATACTTTTGGTCCCGGCAAGATACAGAAGCTTACGGTGAACACGCGTCTTGGTTGTCCCAATCGGGATGGAACCATCGGTCGCGGTGGCTGTATTTACTGCAATAACACTGCTTTTTCGCCCGAGATGGGTGTGGGTGATGATATTGTAGATCAGTTGGAAGCCTCGCGGTGTTTTTTTGGACGTAAGTATTCCGACATGAGATACCTGGCTTATTTCCAGTCGTATACCAATACTTATGGTGATATGGACCGGCTGATGTCTATGTATCGTCGAGCTCTGGAGGTAGATGATGTGATAGGGTTGATAATTGGCACGCGACCCGACTGTATGCCCGATGAACTATTGAAAGAACTTGCTATACTTAATGGTGGAGCTAAGCGTGTGATAATAGAATATGGGGCTGAGTCGAGTCATGATGAAACGCTGGCTCGTATAAATCGCTGTCACACATGGGCGGTGACCGAGGATGCCGTCATGCGGACGAGTGATGTCGGTATTGACGTGGGATTGCACTTTATCTTGGGGTTGCCGGGCGAGACGGAGCCGATGATACTCAAGACTATAGAGCGAATTAATACTTTGCCGGTGAGTACCGTGAAATTCCATCAGTTGCAGGTGGTAAAGGGAACCCGGTTGGCAAGGATGTATGAGAGTGGAGGCTTACAGGGTTGTGGAATGATGGAATTGACAGTAGAGAAGTATCTTGACTTGTGTGCAACGATTATAGGTCGGCTGAGAAAGGATATAGCTATAGAGCGATTTGTCTCCCAGTCACCGGCCGATTTATTGATATATCCCCGCTGGGGGTTGAAGAATTATCAGTTTACACACCGATTGCTTGGTATTCTCGCTTCAAGGCGATAGGATGTGCAATCTGTCAGGTACAAGCTCTTATATCTGGGCGAGGTGTTTTTGCCATGCCCAAGCCGCTGAAAGTGTTTGGTCGAGGGAGCGAGAGGCTTTCCATCCGAGGACTTCGTTGGCACGGGTCACGTCGGCCCAAAGGGCGGCGATGTCGCCTTGACGTCGGTCGGTGATGCGGTATGGTAGATTGAGGTTGTTCACGTGTTCAAATGTCGTTATAAGCTCGAGTACCGATACGGGTCGTCCGGTGCCGATATTGAAAATTTCGTATGGGGCTTCCATTTTGCCTTGTGTCATTCGATCAATAGTTGCGACATGGGCTCTGGCCAGGTCGACGATGTCGATAAAGTCTCTTAGACACGAGCCGTCGGGAGTGGGGTAGTCTCCTCCAAAGACATTGAGACATTCACGTATGCCGGCGGCGGTCTGTGTGATGTATGGTACAAGATTGTTGGGGACACCGCGGGGTAGCTCGCCAATGAGAGCCGAGGGGTGAGCGCCTATAGGATTGAAATATCGCAGTGCGATGCCGTGGAGACCCTTGTAGGCGTTGGCACAGTCACGCAGGATGTCCTCGGCCATCTGTTTGGTGTTGCCATAGGGAGATGTGGCCGGCATGCGGGGAGACTCCTCGGTAACGGGCAGGTCGTCCGACTCGCCGTAAACGGTGGCTGATGATGAGAACAGAACGTTGGGGCGTTCATATTTTTTCATCAGGTCAATGATGTTCATGAACGACATGAGGTTGTTCATGTAGTATTTCAAGGGCTCGTCGACTGACTCCCCGACAGCTTTAAACGCGGCAAAGTGTATTACCGAGTCAAATTGGTAGTTGTCAAATACTTTTTTCAGTGCCTCATAGTCACATGTGTCGACTTGAATAAATGTCAAGTCTTGTCGACCGGTGATTTTCTTAATCCCGTCGATTGCCGATAGCTCGGAGTTGGAGAGGTTGTCAATGATGATTACATCATAGTTGGCGTTGATGAGTTCGACGGCTGTATGGGAGCCGATGTATCCGGCACCACCTGAGATGAGTACTGTCTTGTTGGAAGTCATAGTGGGGTGTTTTTATGTGTCACAAAAGTAACAAATAATTATGACAGGAGGTCACTAAAGCGTGTTAATTTTGGATAGAGGAATGTACGGGAGTCGCAGGCTCAGAGCGCTTATGCTTGGCATAGGAAGAGGCCAATCGGGTGTGGTATCCGCGTGCGGCATAGCTTGAACCGTTGTAGCCGTTGGCAAAAGCCGACCAGTTTTTGTTCCTGAGGTGGGGTAGCAGGCCACTGTTGCGTATAAAGTTGGCGAACAGCTCGAGTTGGTCTCGCTCAGAACGGCTCATGAGAGTAACAAATTCGTCGGGTGATGATGTGCCACAACGTTGCCAGTTAAATCCTCCAATCTGGAACATTCCCCAGAATGTGCCTTGTATTGCCGAGAGGTTGTGAATAGAACGCGCCGCATCGAGTCGGGCCTGTTGTCCGGCTTGTTGGGAGCCATATCGTCTAACGTTGGGCCGGGCAAACACTACGGCGTGAGAATAGGCATATTTGCCGAGGTTGACACGGTTTTTGGCGGCAAAGCGGCGGAACATCGCGAGGTCAAAGTTGATGAGGGGCTTTCCTTCAGCCCAGAAGCCCTCATGTGAACGTCCGGCCTCGATATCGACGACAGCCTTGATGGCGGCAACCTCGACACCGAGTTCTTGGGCAACCTCGCGGTAGTCATCTTCTGAGAGACGGCCGTGACGCTGTTCGGGGTCTACCTCGAGATATATGGTGTCGCCGTTGACAATTTTGTAATGATGTTGTTCTTGGGCCTCGGTTTTTCCGGGGCGGTGAGGAGTAGTCATGGATGACGACTTGGCTGAACTCATGAGCATGAATCCCGGCAATAGCGCGGCAACGCATGTCAGTAATATTGTAACAAGTCTATTCATAAAAATGTGTAATAAAACTCAGTGAGATGCTCCACGCATCCCGAGATGAGAACGAAATAAGAGAGGTTAATGTTCGGCAAAGTTAAGCAAAATACTTTAAACCACCAAATTAGCAAATTTTTACAAAATTTGGGCGGTTATAAAAAGTCGCACGGAAAGAAAAAAACACGTCCCGACCGTGGGGCAGGCACGGTCGGGACGTATGGTAATTTAGGCTATTGTTGGGTTATCTGATGACTTGTTTGGTGACGTTAGAGCCTTGACGGCGTATTACCAGACCTCGTGTCTCGGCGGGGTTTATGCGACGGCCGTCGATGGAGAAGTATTCTACAGGAGCATTGGTGTTGTCATCGTTGGCGATGATGTCCTTGACACCGAGTGAGAAGTTTTCGGGCATCTCGATGGTGGTGCCGGTAGGGGCATAATACCAGTCGGCGTTGTCATAATCGAGGGCTGAGAACTGGGCATGTTCGTCAGGGCAGACCCAGGTCTGGCCATCTACTTTGATACCCATCTCGAGTTCTTTACATTCATCAGGGTCAAATCCGGCAGCCAGGTAGTAGCCGACATCGCTCCATACACGGCATTGCCCATGGCCGAAGTCGAGTCCAAGAGGTGATTGATCGAGGTAAATCAGCTCGGGATCATCGGCAACAATATAGATGAAGTGGTCATGACCGCGATGCATATATCGGTCTTGATTGTATGGACTCTTTTCAAATGGGTTGACGAGTCTCAGGTAGCCGGGACGGTATTTGTGTCGTTGGAGTCGGCACTCGTATGTCTCGACGGGAGTGTTATAAAAAGTGCTTGTGAGTGAGTTGGTAAACTTGGCGATACCCTCGTCTTGCCAGTCGGCGTTGTCGGCTGAGTCGACATAGTAGAATGTTTTCCATGTCTGTGCCACTTGAGAGCCTGATGCGTCAAGACCCACAAATACAATGATGAGTTTGTTGACTTCGGGTTCCATTTCGATAGAGACATTACCGCTGAAGGTGACTGTCGAGCCGTTGGAAACGGTGGTCTTGTACATTGAGATCATCTCGTCCTCAAATCCATCGTTGAAGATGCCACACTTGACGGTTGCAATGTCCGATCCGACAAATAGCTGACCTTGTGTTTTGCGGTTGGAGAGACACTCGTCATCGGTAGTTAGTGAGAGTCGGTAGTCGAGTTCTGTGGTTCCGGGTATGGTGAGGCGGAATTGGCCACGCATGTTTACGGCTACGGCGCCGGTGTTGTCACCGATAGCTATGCCTCGTGGAGGAGCAGTCATGACGCCGTTGTTCCATACGGGGTCGGCTGTAGAGGGGATGCCGAGATACATTTCGCCCTCACCCCAGTCGATGCCAAGCATTGTTTTGGGAAAGTATACGGCTTTAGGGTCGGTGACATCAAATACCCACACGGCTTTGTTATCGGCGTCCCATTGTCCATCCTTGAGGGTGACTTTGTTGGCTGCTTCAAAGGCTTCCTTGAATTTGAGGCCATAGGGTGCGATTACGCGGTAGTAGTTGGGGTTTTCTACGCTTTGCTCGATCTCGACATCAAATGTCAGTGCCGGGTATTGGTACCATGCTGTCACCATGTCGTCGGTGAGGCGTCCGGTGCCGAGTTTGGTCCACTCGCCGGTGGGTACCGACCAGGTGGCTGACGAGCGTTGAATGACTTTTTCTTGGGATTTGGCGCGTGGGTTGACGAGGCGGCTGTTGGAGTGGCGTGCTGTCAATGTCACGTTGGCTGATATGGCGGTCAATGATAGAGCCATCAGCAAGAGTGTAAACAATCTTTTCATAGACAGTTGGTTTTAAAGAAATTGGTAATGGAATTTTTTTTGGGGGGGCTTCTCGAGAGGTCGGTCTAAGTTCTCTCGATGGATAAGTGATGTGGGGCGGGAATATAAATGTCGTGTTATCGGGCCGATGTTTTAAAATCGGCGTTCGATAATGTAGTCAAATAAGTCAATGAGTGCCTGGCGATTGGGGCTATCTGGGAATATCGCCAACTCTCTAACTGCCCTTGTTCTCATCTCGCTCATGAATTGGTAGGCATAGTCGATGCCGCCGTTGTTGACAGCATAGGCGTTCAGGTCCATAATTTCTTGCTCTGATAGCTGTTCTTTGTTGGCAAGTATTGTCATTGCCTCGTTGTCGGGCAGGGACTTGTCCAGTAGTACGTGAATTAATGGAAGTGTAATCTTGCCTTCGCGCAAGTCGTTGCATATAGGCTTGCCGATAATGTTGTCGGTGCCGGGGAAGTAGTCAAAGATGTCATCTCGGATCTGGAAACAGAGGCCGAGGTATTCGGTAAATCGTGCGAGAGCTTCGGTATGGTTGTCATCGGCCCCCGAGGCATAGCATCCCATGCGTGAGCAGGCTACAAACAGCGATGCTGTCTTGTAGTTGATTGTGCGGATATAGGCATCTTGTGAGATGTTATGATAACGGGCGTTATAAATCTGGTCGAGTTCGCCGATTGACAGGAGTTTGCCGAGGTGGCACAGGGCGTCAATGATACGAACGTCGCCTGTGGAGATGGCTTGTTGCATAGATGAAGATACAAAGAAGTCACCTACCAATACAGCGATATGATTGTCCCACACGGCATTGATTGTTGGGCGTCCGCGACGGGTCGAGGATGTGTCTACGACATCGTCATGGATTAGTGAAGCATTATGAAGCAACTCGACAGCGGCGGCGGCCGAGATGACATTGTCATTGACTGTTCCGATAAGACGGGCGCTGAGAATTACAAGAATGGGACGTATGAGCTTACCCTTGCTCTTGAGATAGTTGAGTATAACCTGTTGCATCAGTTGATTATCGGTATGAAGTTGAGCCTCTATCTGCTCACGCAGACGGGTTAGCTCGGGGTCTATCAATTGACTGATGCGCTCAAGGGTGTTCATTATGGGGATAATCTATGACTTATAACGGCACAAAGTTAATAAAATATTCCCAACAATCAATTATTCAACGTCAGGGTGTTTTTTTTGTTAGAGTTTTAGCGAGAGTGTTGAAATGAATTGAGATAGGTTGGGCTTATTTTCAAGCATGTATTTCAGAACCTCGTGCTCGTTCCATGTATCGGGTGATGGCGGACCGTCAGAGACCGAGACGACGATGTTGAAGCTGTCGTTCTGGAGTGTGTCACGCATGTGGACAAGGAGGTCTGTTATACAGGCGTTTATGGTGTCGACCTGAATTTGATTGACCATCACGACATCAAAGGTTGTCGAGTCGTTTCGGCGCACGGGGTTGCTTGTGCGCATGGCATTGATGAGGACATGCTCGGTAGGGTGGGTTTGGGCATAGCCGTGCCAGGCTTTGATGACGTCGTCGTCGGTGAACTGGGTTGATCGGTGACTGCCGACAGGTTGATGGTCAGTAACGATATTGCCTGAGTTGTCAACGCGTCCGCCGAGTGTGAGATGTGGGACTTTGAGCGAGGTGCGCCGCTGAGGACCACCGGGTGCAGTCATGGCGGGGACTGATGGGGATGTAGAGTCACCGGCCGATGCTTGGGGCTGAGGCCGTGGAACTGCGGTAGGTGTCGGTTCTTGTCTGACTCTCGGCTTGGGCGTCGATTGTATTGTGGCAAAGTCGGCGATGGGTTTTAACTGCCCCTCGGCGTCATCGCCGGGGTCGAGGGGCTGAGTAGTTGGCACAGTTTGATGAGTGTCAACTCGGTGAGAAATTGTTTATTGGATGATGAGCGGAAGTTAAGGTCGGCATTGCCCAGAATATTCATCGCGCGATAGAAGAATTCGGGAGGCAGTGATTGGGCACGATTGGCCATTTCGAGTCGCACGTCATCTGTAGCTTCGAGGAGCTTGACTGTCAGTGGATCTCGTGCCACCATCAGGTCGCGTATGTATTGAGCCAGACCGTTGATAAAGAACAAAGAGTCAAATCCGTGGTCTCTCACCTCGCTGTACACGACCAAGGCCTGACGTACATCCTCGGACTTGAAGGCATCGATGAGACGTTCAAAATAGCTGTTGTCCAGTACGTTGAGGTTTTCGATTGCCGAGGCATAGGTGATATTCCCCCGGGACGATGCTGCCACTTGGTCAAATATTGACAGGGCGTCACGCATGGCTCCGTCGGCATGGCGGGCAATGACGCCGAGAGCGGCAGGCTCGGCGGTGATACCTTCATTATGGGCTACATAGCTCAGGTGGTCAACCATATCGTTGATAGTTATACGGTTGAAGTCATATATCTGGCAACGAGAGAGTATCGTGGGGATAATCTTATGTTTCTCGGTAGTGGCCAGGATGAATATGACATAGGAAGGAGGTTCCTCAAGGGTTTTAAGGAAGGCGTTGAAAGCTGCCGTTGAGAGCATGTGGACCTCGTCGATTATGAACACGCGGTATCGGCCATCGGTTGGTGGGACCTGAACTTGTTCGATGAGGGCTTTCATATCATCGATGCCGTTGTGAGAGGCAGCGTCGAGTTCGATGATGTTGAGTGAACGTCCACTGTTGAAGTCTTGACAGGAATGGCACTCGTTGCATGCCTCTCCATCGGCTGTGCGGTGGGTGCAGTTGATGGTTTTGGCAAAAATACGTGCACACGAGGTCTTGCCCACGCCTCGTGACCCACAGAAGAGGTAGGCATGGGCCAGCCGGTCGCCGGCAATGGCGTTTTTCAGGGTGGCGGTCAGGGCTTTCTGTCCCACTACCGTGTTGAACGTCGAGGGTCGGTACTTACGAGCCGAGACTATATAATTTTCCATTTAGTTAAACGGGGGAGTTTATATCGGGTAATCTAAGTTCCGAGACCTCTAAGTCTCGAGGTCTCGAAACAAATTATCAATGTTAAAGAGTATTGGGGACTTCAAGGTCACCGTTAAGGATTTCATGCCATGGCAGGCCACACACGGCAAGTTGTTCCATGAATGGGTCGGGGTCAAATTCCTCTACATTGTGCACTCCGGGCATGTTCCATTTGCCGGTGAGGAACATCATGGCACCAATCATAGCCGGCACGCCGGTGGTGTAGCTGACTGCCTGCATACCGGTTTCAGTGAAAGCATCGTGATGAGAGCAGTTGTTATATATATAATATGTCATTGGCTTGCCATCCTTGTCGAGGCCAGAGATGCGGCAACCGATGGATGTCTCGCCCGTATAGTTTTTGCCGAGGTCCTGAGGGTTGGGCAGTACGGCCTTGAGGAATTGGAGAGGTACAATCTTTTGACCGTTATATTCAACCTCGTCGATGCGAGCCATGCCTATATTCTGAATTACACGCAGGTGGGTGAGGTATTCTTGTCCAAAAGTCATCCAGAAGCGGGCGCGACGTATTGTGGGGAAGTTCTGAACCAGAGACTCAAGTTCTTCATGATAAAGTAGATATGACTCGCGGGGACCGATGTTAGGGTAGTTAAGCGAGCAATGATACTGCAGCGGCTCGGTGGTGACCCATTGTTTGTCGAGATAGTAGCGGCCGTTTTGGGTAATCTCGCGTATGTTAATCTCGGGGTTGAAGTTGGTGGCAAATGCTTTGCCGTGGTTGCCGGCATTACAGTCAACGATGTCGAGTGTCTCCATAGCGCTGAAGTAGTGTTTGGCGGCATAGGCGGTGAATACACCAGAGACGCCGGGGTCAAATCCACAACCGAGGATTGCTGTCAAGCCTGCTTTTTCAAATCGTTCGCGGTAGGCCCATTGCCAGGAGTATTCAAAGTGGGCCACATCTTTGGGTTCATAGTTGGCTGTGTCGAGGTAGTTGACGCCACACTTGAGACATGCTTCCATGATAGTGAGATCTTGGTACGGGAGGGCGACGTTGATTACCATTTTGGGATTGTGTCGATTGAACAGTGCAACCAGATCGTCGACATTATCGGCGTCAACGCGGTCGGTCGAGACCCAGGGTTTGTTAATGGCGCGAGCTACGGCGTCACATTTGGATTGGGTTCTTGACGCGATTACTATTTCAGAGAATACATCATGGTGTTGGGCGCATTTGTGGGCCACAACGGTGCCGACACCGCCGGCTCCGATTATGATTACTTTTGACATTGGATACTATTCTTTTTATCTTTGGGGTTTTTTAATTGATGGCGGGTGTATGTCGATTATATATTGAGGTGTATTATTTTGTTTTGTTCTTGTCCAGGGCGATACAGATGAATGTAAAAACGCCGAGGGCTATGAGCAGTAGAGTCTGAGCTCCCATGACGAGGTTGGCGAAAGCTGTTGCGGGACCTTTGGCAAGGCCATAGAGACCGAGGGCGAGTATTACTGACCACTGCCAGGGACCTATGCCGCCGTTGGATGGGACGGCCATCGAGATTGATGAGAGAATAAATGTTACCAGGGCAGCCAGTATACCATATTCGGCGAGAATGTCACGGGTGAAAGGGAAGGCGTAGAAGGCAACGTATAACTGAAAGAAGTAGCACCCCCAGATACACGCTGTCAGGATGAGCCATGCGCCCTTGCCTTTCATGTGGGCGATGGCGGCAAAGCCATCCCACAGGCCACGTACAAATCCCTGAATTTTATTGACAACCTTGTTCTCGGTCTTACGTGTCAAGAACCACCACACGAGGGCTATGCCGGCTAATGCGGCAATCCATATCCAGGGTGATAAAATGATGTCTTTGATGTGTTCAAGCCCTTGGGAGTTCTCGCCGCTGAAGTATTTGTCAAACTGGGTGGACGCTAAGATAAAAGTTACCACTGTCAGTAGTAAAACGGTGACAGTGTCGGCGAGGCGGTCAGCGACCATCGAGCCAAAGACCTTGGAGAACGGGGCGTCCTGGCGCTTGGCGATGTAGCCGGTGCGCCACACTTCGCCTAAGCGCGGTAGCACGAGGTTGACGGCATAGGTGCCAAAGATGCTGAGAACCAGAGGGAATAATGGTGGATTGACTCCGATGGCTCGTAACTGTATGCGCCATCGCATAGCCCGGAAGACATGAGAGAAGATGCTTATGACTAATGCCAATGCTATCCATTGAAATGAGCACTGGTTTTTGATGATATCCATCATTTCGCTGAAATTGACGTCTTTGAACAAGAGTATACACAGCAAGACGGTTACCAGCAATGGTACTCCGTATTTGAGTGTATATCCTATCCAGCGACGGGACTGCGAAGTGTTGTTTTCCATTTTTTGTTACTGGTTAGTGGCCGGCAACGGCAGGTTTGTTGACTTTGGAGTTGGGGTTGATGCCGGCGTGCGAGGTGTCAATGACTTTTAGGCGGTCGCCTTGTTCGTTGACAATCTGGCGGAAATAGCGTGGGTCATCATAGCCACCAAACACGGGAGAGGCACACATTCCTTCGGGGGTGCGCTTGAATGTGCCGTCCTCGTTCTGTTTCTTGATATTGCCGTCAAGAAATTTCACGAAGAGCATGTCTCCTAATGCTTTATAATCCTTGGTGGCCTTGGCGGTCCAGTGGTTGGTGAGGTCAGCGAGATAGTTTTGGGCTACGGAATACTCCATTTTGGAGATTTTCTTCTCGGCGTTGTTGACGGCCTCGGCCATGGACGACTCAAGACCGGTCTGGACGCGCCGTATGTCGGAAATCATCTTGCTGTATCGGTTATAAGCCTGGTTGGCAACATAGTTGTTTACCCAGAACATGGCGTCCCATGACAGAGTCAGCATGTCGCCATTGCCGGGGGCGAGTTCGTGGGGTGGGCGTGGTGTGGAGTTGAATACAGGAACATAAACACATGTGTTGGCATCATCGACGCCAAACCATAGGATGCCTTTCATTGCGTCATGCCGTTTGCAGTTCATGTCGGCGACAAACGAGAATCCGGTCTGCTGGGTAGCGATGGCGCGCTCGTGGGTGTACTCCACCGAGTCTACGACATAGCTCATCGGACGCCAGCGATAAGGCACGGCGTATGGTCCGGCGCCAATATCCTTGGTCATGTCCAGTGGCGTGCCTTCAAAGTGGTCACGCATCATGTCCTTAAGGTCTTGGGCCGAGAGCCTGCGGGCGGGTTTAATCCATAGGGGCATTGGTTCACCCTCGCCTTTGGTAATCCAGTTAATATATGTGTCAACCTCACCATCGGGGGCAAATCGGTTGAAGTAGCTCCAGACTCGAGCATCGCATCCTCTCAGGGCTCCCATATCATAAACCGCATAGGCGCGAGAGAAGTCAAAGTCCTTGTCCTTGCCGTCAAAGTATCCCATCTTGCGTGCAAATTTGATGACGTCAGGAGAGTAAAGAGTCTCTTTGTCCTTGAGGGGAAAGGTGTGTATGCGTGCATGGTTGGCGTGTCCTGATATGTAACCGTCGGGGACACGTCTTGCTACCCATACGGCACCGGGGTCTTCCTTGCCCTTGCCTATAAGCTCCATGATCCACACCTCACTCGGGTCGGCGATTGAAAAAGATTCTCCCGAGCTGGCATAACCATATTTCTTTACCAGGTCGGTCATGACCTTTATAGCTTGGCGGGCGGTGCGGGCGCGTTGGAGGGTGATATATATAAGTGAGCCATAGTCGATAAGACCCGATCCGGCCAACTCGGCGCGGCCGCCCCAGGTGCTCTCGGCGATGGTCAGGCCATGCTCGTTCATGTTGCCGATGGTTGCATAGGTATGGGGTACTTCTTCTATTTCGCCCAGATATTTGCCGGTGTCCCATTCGTGAACAGCGCGTTTGGAGCCGGGTGCATGATCGGCGGCAGGTTGATTGTATAATTCTCCATAAAGGACATGTGAGTCGGCTGCATAGGTTACCATAGCGCTACTGTCGGCAGTAGCACCCGGGGTGGCTATCAAGGAGGTACAGGCCTCGGCACGAGGGGATGTTATGGCCAGCATCGCCATCATGGCACCGGCGGTCAATTGTCTGATTGTCATAGTGGTTATTGTTGAAACAATGATTGATGTCTATATAGTTTTGCAAAAATACTAAAAAAACTTGACATTTATAGACAGTAAGACAATAAATATTGAGCCGGGGCCACGGCTCTTTCATTTAAAATCTACATTTAAAATCTCATGGTCGTCTTTATCAAAGCCATATTTTATAGGCGAACCTCAATGTATGCAGGATTGGTTGCGACATGATTATAAATATCTGATTCACAGCTAATTTAGCCTT
>JAGASI010000036.1 GCA_017621845.1 Muribaculaceae bacterium | reverse complement strand
TGAGCCTGATCCCACTTTTGTGGAGCCATACAAGGACTATGCTCCTGTTAAGTCATACATTGACCGGAGCAAATATCCCAACATGTCGCTCGGAGTCACTCTTAATGTGACAGAGTACAACAAGCAGGAACTTGCTCATTCCGCAGCCATGACCAACTTCGACAATCTTTCGTTTGGCACCTCTCTGATGTCGGGCTCCATCATCAACTCAAAGGGTCTGATGAACTTCGTCGACATGAAGGACCTTCTCAACCATGTGGAGGAAATAGGCGGTGAGGTGTTTGGCAGTCCTATTGCCGCAAATACCAGTCAGGCTTACGAGTGGCTGAATACGCTCACGGCTCCTATTGAGATTCCAGTGGAATTTGTGGAGGGAAAGGCTGTCGACTATACCACAATGGACAAATTCGAGGGTAATGTTGAAAGCGGAAAAGCCTCTATTACAAATAAGTTCAACCAGAATGTTCTTATGATAAATAAGCGTGCTAAGGTTCGCATCATTGATGGATTTGATGTTGACCCTGCCGCCAAATATACTACAATATTCTGGGCAAGAGTAGAGCAGGAAGCATCCTTCTATATTTACTTCTCCGGCAAGAAGATAGACGGAAACGGCCCTGATGGAAAATGGATTGTCAAGGCTGGCAAATGGGAGAAGATTGTTGTTGAGGCTCAAAGTGCGGAAGGCGAGACAGAGGGATATCTGAGAATTGATAATACCACAAGCGCCCCTGTCTATATTCAGAATGTTCAGATTGGCTACTATCCTGACAGCCGTCGTCCACAGACAGAGCAGGAGGTAAAAGACACTATTTCATATGCGCTCAACACATGGTGCGACGGTTTGATGAAGAACAATGCCGGACGCATCAAGTCGTTCGACCTCATTGACGAGGCTATCGGCTCTAAGGCTGAGCTTGAGAATGGTATGCTCGACCTTAAGCACTCTACTGACAAGATATTCTGGCAGGATGTCTTTGGCAGTGAGAATTATGCTCCGGCAATATCAAATGCTGCAATCGCCGCATACCAAAAGTATGATGGTGATCCTTCTGAGTTGAAGTTCTTTATCAGTGAGTCTGGTCTTGATGAGCAAAAGAAATTTGAGAGCCTTAAATACTGGATTGGTGTATGGAGCACAAATGGAGCACAGATTGACGGCATCAATGCCAAGCTTAATCTCACCTATAGCGAGGATGAGACAACGCAGGCTGCCAACAAGGCTTCTTTCGACAAGCTGCTTGACAATCTTGTTTCTACAGGCAAACTTATCCGCCTCTCAAACTTCGACATCAAGTATCAGGATGCTGAGGGCGAAAGCGTGACGGCAGCAAAAATCACGGACGAGCAGCGCCAGAAGCTTGCCGATTACTATGCTTATATCATTAAGAGCTATATGAACAAGGTGCCACAGCAGCAGCAGGCAGGTCTCTGTAAGGGCAGCATGGTTGACACGTCTTCGAGCGATCCTGTAGGTCTCTGGACTATTGACCGTGAAAGTAAGGATTGGGTGCGCACTGCCACATATAAGGCATTCTGCGATGCGCTCAGCGGAAATTAATGACATTTATTTATCTTTATATTATTAACTAAATTGTTTCAATTATGAAAAAGTTATTTACGTTTTTTGTTTTCCTGGCATGTTTCCTGGGAACAAAGGCTGTGGAGGTTGTTGACGTAGAGGTAGATTTCTCTAAGTACAACGACATCTCTGAATTTCAATTCTTCGGTTGGGGAGCCAGTGAATCGGCAAAGGCTCGTCTCTCAATCGTAGATGGTTGTCTTCACTTCCATAGTGAGGAGGCAACAGATCCCACATGGGATTGTCAGTTCCATCCTATTGGTGGTGTAAACGCAGAGGTAGGTGTAGTCTATACTCTTCATTACAAGATTAAGGGTACAGTAGCACAGAATGTATCTATGCTTGGTTTTGGTCAGACACCTTATGGACAATTCCCTATCACAACAGATTGGGTAGAGGGTACTGTTGATTACGAGGCAACAGACGCAAGCGGTAATTTACTCATGCAATGTGGTGACTATGTTGGTGACTTTGATATTGCATATCTGAAGATTACTCACGAGGAGCGTGAACAGCGCCCTGTTACATGGCAGAACATCCTCACTAATGGCGATGCTGAAGGTGAGTTTGGTGAGCCTGCTTGTGTTCAGTCAAAAGAGTTTGGTATGAACCTTGGCGATGATAATCAGCCACAGGTACATGCTGCTGAGATTGTAGACGATGGCGGCAATAAGGTATTTGTTTGTCATGCAAAGGAGGTAAATCCTGTTATCGTGTGGGATTCTGACGGTGAGCAGTGGGGTGTACAACACAAGGCTGGCGACCCAATGCCAGACAATGCTTGGCAGAATCAGTTCTGGGTTGTTCTTCCAAGAGCAGCAAAGGACGGTGAGCAGTTTAAGCTTTCATTCAGATATAAGGCTTCAAAGGCTGTGAAAGTATCCACACAGGATCATACGGCTCCAGGCAGTTACCTTGGTGCGGGCAGCCAGGGCGATGATAAACACTGTTTGAATTTTACCACAGAGTGGCAGGAATATTCGAAGGAGTTCTCTGCTGCAGGTACAATGCAGTCAATCGCTTTTAACCTTGGTGAGGAAATTTACACTGAGGATATCGATTTCTTCCTTGATGACGTTAAGGTGGAGGAGATGGTGCTTGAACATGGTTTCTTCGTTGCTTCTGCCAACACAGAGACTGGTACAGTGGCTTATGACTTCGACAACGCTGTTGAGTTTACTGACGGTGTAGATGATGAAGATGGTTTTGATGTAAAAGTTGCTACAATAGGTAAGGTTGGTAATCAGGACTCATGGGTTAATGAGGTTATGATTTCTACAGTTCGTGGTAATGACAAGGCATTCAAGGCTGCTACAATTAAGGCTACGGTGAAAAAACCAGGTGTGTATGTTGACTATACTGAGGGTTCAAATGGTAAGATTAAGCTTCCTGCAGCAGGTGTTTGGCAAGTCTTCATTGACGAGGAAATGAAACAGATGAAATTTAAGCAGCTTGAGGGTGACACACCAAAGGAGCCTATCGTAATCAATCCTAACCCAACAGAAGTTGTTGTAAAGGGTAAGGAGAGAGATGACCTTGCAGATGGAGAAGAAGTTAAAGAAGAAGTAGGTGGTACAGGCAATCCTTGGGACAACCAGTTCTTCATTATTGCTAACCGTACTCTTAATGCTGGTGAGGAAACAGTTGTAGAGTTCGACTATGTTGCTTCTGTTGATGCTAAGACCAATACACAGTGCGGTTGTGACCCTATAGGTACATATAAGCATTGGAGTTGTATTGGCGATGTGGATTTCACTACTGCTGAGCAGCACTTCACAAAGGATTTCACTATTCCTGCTGAGGCTGACGGCATGAACGCAATCCAATTCAATATGGCTGTAATCAAGGGGGCTTGTGATTATACAATCAAGAACATTGTATGGAAGCTTAAGGATGACACAGAGTCTCTTATCGATCAGACTGGCACAAAGAACTTCTACGTTAAGGAGGGTGCCGGCACTCAGGCATACCAATTTGGTACTGACCCTGATGGCATTGAGAGCGTAGTTAATGACACTAAGAATGGCTCTAACGCTATATAT
>JAGASI010000024.1 GCA_017621845.1 Muribaculaceae bacterium | reverse complement strand
TGCTGTTTCACAGATACAAAGATAGCGATTTTATTTGAGATTGCCAAATAAAATCGCCACTAATTCTAATGGTTTTCAGTGGATTAACTCACTTTTGTACTACAGAATAATCAGGCACTATCCTTTGGCTGAATAGTTACCAACTCGCCTCTAAGCGTTAATTTTAGCAAAAGAGCACTCAACAACCAACCTTTTATCTTCATCCCGCGTTTTCTACAATAGAAAGTCTACAATCAGGTCTCGCCCTGACACACAAGACTTCTCTACATAACCGAATTTAAGATTAATACCCACCGGTATCTATAAACATAATTTACTTAAAACAAACAAACTACTATGAGCACACCCCATTTACCCAAAACTCAAGAACTCATTGATCTGATTTCAAAAAATAATTGGCAAGACAAGTTCCAGAAAGCATTTGAAAAAGCCAAGTCATATAACGTCCAAGAGATGGACGATATAAACTCACTTGAAGATTATTACAACTGGCTCGATGCCAACCTGCGATGGGTCCCCGTCGAAGACCAATTCGGCCGTAAGATGTTCAACCATATCTGTAAGTTCTACTTTATACTTCAACAATCCCCTGTACTCGAGCTTCAGACTCCGGTCCAACCTCATGACCAGTCCCAACCACTGACACCACTGTCAGCATGGATGAAAGACTATATCAAAGAATTGGGCCGTTTTCTCGATTCTCCTGAGTCTATCACCGACGAGTCGGTCAAATCATTCTACAACTCTCCCGAATTTAACATGGACGAATATCTCGAGCCACGTGGAGGGTGGAAATCCTATAACGAATTTTTTGCACGCAGTTGCAAGCCCGGTGCTCGCCCTGTAGCAGCTATTACCGACAGTACCGTCATTACCTCGCCCGCCGACGCTACATTTGACGGTGCATGGGAAGTACGTGGTGACGACACCATTGAAATAAAAGGCATACATTGGAAAATCTCAGAACTTCTTGAAGGCAGCCCATATAAGGACCGCTTCAAAGGAGGTATGTGGATGCACTCCTTCTTAGGCCCGGCCGACTACCACCGTCAACACAGCCCTGTCGCAGGTCGTGTCCTCGAGTCTCGCGATATTATGGGTGTCGTTTACCTCGAGGTCACTGCTGTTCCCGACCCCAAAACCGGTAGAAACACCCTTGAAGGCCACCGTCCTGTTGCCAGATTCGATGCTCCCGACACCCCCGGATATGAGTTCATGCAGAACCGTGGCCTCGTTGTAATGCAGAGCTCTATCGGCCTGGTTGCAATATTGCCTATGGGCATGGGACAAGTATCATCGGTTGTTATGACCGCTGAGCCCGGTGCTGTATTACGTAAGGGCGAGGAAATATCATACTTCCAGTTTGGTGGCAGTGATATTGTAATGGTCTTTGAGGCCGCCGCTAACGTACACTTCACCGCTACCGTCGGACAGCACTATAAATATGGTCGCGCCATTGCCAAGGCTTACCCCGTTGCCGAAGGTCTCGAAATGCTCTAATTATCAGTAGTGTTTAAACCCATGCTATGCTCCTTGGCAATAATTCCGGGAGCATAGCATGTCATTTTTAATACCGTTAATCCACACTAACATATTTCTATATGAGTAAGCCTGATACTTCTCCCGTTGAGACTACCTCCTCGGGACGTAAAAAAATAATTTCGACAGCCGGTGGCTCCATAACCATGTATGCAATGGCAATCATGATTATCACCACCATCCTGTCCCTGAGAGGACTTCCCTCTGAAGCCAAATATGGCGTACAGTCTATATTCTATTACCTGTTTGCCGCCATATGTTTCTTATTACCATTCTCTCTGGTGTGTGCCGAGTTGGCATCGACTTGGACCAAAAGCGGAGGCCTTTATCGATGGATTTCTGAGGCCTTCGGACCTCGATGGGGATGGACCGCAATGTACTTTGAATGGCAGATGGTCATAATCTGGTTTCCAACAGTGCTGATGTTTGGCTCGGCATCGCTTGCCTATGTGTTCTGGCCCGAAACATTTGACCAAAGCCTTGCCTCAAACAAAGTATATACCTTTGTCATCGCTATGATTGTATTCTGGGGAGCCACATTCAATGCCTTCCGAGGACAGCGCTCGGCCAACAAGCTTAGCACAATGGGAGGTCTTTTCGGCACTATAATCCCCGGCGCATTACTTATTATTCTTGGCATAATATATGTGTGTATGGGTAAACACAACAATCTTCCCGAGATACCGTTTATCCCCGATTTCTCCAATGCCGGGACCATCGTTCTTGCCGCTTCTATATTCCTGTTCTATGCCGGCATGGAAACACAAGCCGTACACATTAATGACATGAAGAATCCCTCACGGGATTTTCCCCGAGCCGTATTCCTCTCTATCGGTGTCATCGTATTGCTTTATGCCATAGGCACCCTCGTTATAGGCGTGATTATCCCTACCGACAACATCAACCTGCTACAATCTCTCCTTGTCGCTTACAAAGGACTATGGTCAAGCCTTGGACTCGATTGGCTCGGCAACGTCACGGCTGTACTTATCCTCTTTGGTGTCATTGGCCAAATCAGTGTCCTTGTTACCGGCCCTTCAACCGGTCTGATGGCAGTTGCCCAGTCCGGTTACCTGCCACGTCGACTCCAGTACGTCAACAAAAATGGCATCAACAAACCGATACTATATGTTGCCGGAATATTTGTAACACTACTATGTCTATTATTAATCATATTGCCAACCGTCGAATCAGCTTATCAGATTATGTCCCAGATGGCAACCATCATTTACCTGTTTCTGGTGCTGATAATCTATGCCTCATTTATACGTCTGCGTCGTACCCAACCACACAAGAAACGCGGATTTCGTATCCCCGGCGGATTATTTGGAGTCATCATCACCTGTGCCGTTGGCATCATCGGAGCCGTTCTTGCTCTAATACTTAGCTTCCTGCCCCCGTCCCAGATTACAACCGGTTCTCCGGCAGTATATGTAACTATCCTTGTGGTCGGCGTAGCCATCTTTGTCGCCATCCCATTAGTAGTGTATGCTCTCAGAAAACCCTCATGGCGCAACCCTAATGCCCACTTCTATCCCTTTGACTGGCAAATTGAAGGACGACGCCCTGATCAAGTATCCAAATGGGCTGTCGGATACCAACCGTCGGAACAAGAAGTCGAGGATGCCGAGACCACCGCTATCTCATGCCACGGACAAGGCAAATGCTGATGTCTTCTTATCTCACAATAACCTTTACAGGAGTTTATCACCGGTCTTAACGACTGTGATAAACTCCTGCCGTCTTTTCTCATTACTCTCAAGAGTCCTCCTACCTAATTAGAGGTTGTTTACATTTATACTCGCATATTCGCCCCTGAAAATTGACATAAATGTTGTATAAATGTTACATGTGATACATGTCGGTTACAATATTGTTACAACTGCACTTTTTGACATTTTTCCAAAAACTTTTTAGCTGCGAGCGGGGTTATATTTGCGAACTTAGTTAAAAAATCCCTTTAAAAAGGAATTTAAAAGCAAAAATTAAAAAACATCATAAACAAAACATAAAAAACAAAAGATATGATAACCAAACAGAACATAACCGACCTGTATAAAAAATTCGCCCAACGTCCATCGTCTGTTGATTATCTCGACATGCCCATACTCTTTGAATCGACTTCAGAATTTCACGGCGTATATGTCGATCCCGACACCAACGAACTCATCATCAACAGCATTGATCCTCAATCTCCATTCCATGCAATAAGCCTGGACAAAATAAATGCAATAGTAAATCTTGACGAATGGGTAGCCATAGTTCTTCACTCATCAATCATATTCCTGAATAAACAAAACTCTAAAGTTGCAATCGACATCAAGCCGGTCAAAATGTCCCTTACCGACCGTATACGTGGCGCTTTTCAAGTGGCACTCTGATAAAAAGCTACAATAAATACCACATCCATCACCCTCCAATATTCATCACCCCAAGACATTACACACCAACGACCATATACAATCTAAAACAAGAGGTATAATAGAATAACATACTTATAATAAACACATAGCCACCACAATCGGCTCATGAACCGACCATTTTAGTAAACTTTTTCAAGTTTTTTTGAGTTCCCAGTATCTTGATTAGGAAAATTTATGTAACTTTGTAGCCTGATTTGGCCAAAATGGCTGACAGATAGTTTGAAAACAATTATTAAACTATGAAGCTACTCCAGCAAAAACTTGCAAAATACACAGTACCCCAAGAGGTTAAAGCAGCAGGCGTATATCCCTATTTCCGTGCAATTTCATCAGAACAAGACCCCGAGGTAATCATCAATGGTAAAAAAGTATTGATGTTTGGCTCCAACTGTTATACCGGCCTTGTCAATGACCCACGTATCAAAGAAGCCGCCATCGAGGCAACACGTAAGTATGGCACGGGATGTGCCGGTTCACCCTTCCTCAATGGCACACTTGACTTACACAAGAAACTTGAAGCACGTCTTGCCGAATATATCGGCAAAGAAGACGTCATGATATACTCCACCGGTTTTGGCGTCAACCTTGGAGTCGTATCATGTCTGACCGGTCGTGAGGACTATATCCTGTGGGACGAACAAGACCACGCCTCAATCATCGAGGGCCGGCGTCTATCTTTCAGCCAGCAATTAAAATACAAACACAATGACATGGAGTCGTTGGAAAAACAATTGCAACGCTGTGAACCCGACAAAGTAAAACTCATCGTCACCGACGGCGTGTTCTCAATGGAAGGCGATGTTGCCAACATTCCCGAGATTGTACGCCTCGCCAAAAAATATGACGCGACCGTCATGGTAGACGAGGCTCACGCCATAGGCGTCTTCGGCGAGGGTGGCCGCGGCTCAGTCAATCACTTTGGCCTCACCAATGATGTTGACCTGATTATGGGCACATTCTCTAAGTCATTTGCATCACTTGGCGGATTTATTGCCACTGACAAAGAAATAACCAATTACCTGCGTCACCACTCACGTTCCTATATCTTTACCGCCTCAATTACCCCGGCATCTACAGCCGCAGCTCTTAAAGCCATTGACATCATGATTGAGGAACCCGAGCTTCAGGAACACCTCTGGGAGATTACCAATTATGCTCTCAACGGATTCCGCGATATGGGATGTGAGATTGGCAATACATCTACTCCGATTATACCATTGTTCATACGCGATAACATCAAGACATTCACCATCACCCGTGACCTGCTTGATGAAGGAATTTTTGTCAACCCCGTTGTCTCACCTGCCGTTGCGCCCCAAGACACGCTGATACGTTTCTCACTGATGGCCACGCACACCAAAGAGCAAGTAACAACTGCGCTTGAAAAAATACGCAAAGTTTTCCGCAAACACGACCTTATCCCTTAAAAAGACAACTTATCATATCAGATTAAGCCTCGGAAATTTCCGAGGCTTAATCTTTAGCCCCCCCCTCTCAAAGCGCACATTAAGAGGTTATATAAACATTGATTGCATATATCAGAAGCTATTATGCTATGAACCGCAGGAACATAATAATAGCCATATTATTGAAGCTATGGGCTAAAGCCCCACAGATGCGGCAGTATAGTATATGTCTCATCGACTTTACAACCACTCTCGATTTTGTAATTAGTTCCGCAACTATTTATTTTGTCTCGACAATGGAATTGTGTGTCAGAAGTTTTTTTGTAAATTTGTCGGGAACGTTTGATAATTACAGATATGACACAGGATATGAACACTCTACCGCCGAACAACCAATCATCCATCGTCCATTCCACCCCGCTTTCAGACGACATTGACTACAACACCCTGATAGAGCAACGAGCCGCTCACGTGTTTGATGTGATGGCTTCACGCGTCACTCCTCAAGAACTTGCCACTATCAAAGATGCCTTTGCGCTGGCTCGTGAGGCTCATGCCCCTCAGAAACGCAAGACCGGCGAGCCTTATATCCTACATCCTATAGCAGTCGCCACCATCGCTGCCGAGGAACTGATGCTCGATTCGGCATCGGTCATCGCCGCGTTCCTTCATGACGTGGTCGAGGACACCCCTTACACAGTCGAGGATATTGAAAAACGTTTTGGACGAGACGTGTCATTCCTGGTAAGGGTGGTCACTAAACCCAAGAAAGAAAAATATGAGTACTCCAGGCAAGTTGACAACTACCGTCAGATGCTTGACTCGGTACAATATGACATACGCGCGCTGTTAGTCAAACTTTCAGACCGTCTTCACAACATGCGCACACTCTCATCCATGCGCCCCGACAAACAAATGAAAATCGCCGGTGAGACCGACTACTTCTATGCACCCTTGGCCAACCGTCTGGGATTATATAATGTCAAGACCGAGCTGGAGAACCTCAGCTTTCGCTTCCGTTGTCCTCACGAATATCAAGAAATCCAATACCTCACCGAGCAGGACCGGGTAGGTCAACGCGAACGTCTCGACCGCTTTGTAAGCCAGATCAGGCAGACCATGGCCCAAGCCGGTATCGATGTCAACGTATTCATCGAATATCGTCAGCCTTACAGCATCTGGCGCAAGATGCATAAATATGGCGACGACTTCAACCACCTGAAATATCGCCACTTTACCGAAATTATCTTCAAGACTCCCGGCCACATCACCGAGAAAAACATGGCTCTGAAAATATACTCGGTGCTCACCGACCACTTCCGCGAAAAACCCGGTGGCATATCCAATTATATTGACTCACCCAAGGAAAACGGTTACCAGAGCTTCCACGTCAAGCTATTGGCCGACTTCGGCCGTTGGCAAGAAGTACATATATCATCGGAACGGATGGTGCGTGACTCTCAGTTAGGATGTGTAGCCGACCGACACGAGGATAATATCAAACGCTGGATTGAAAAATTTCGCGGTGTCTTACGAGACATTGCCAAACAAGGCCGTGACGGTACCAACTTCATCGAGAAAGTCGTAACCTCATTCTACAACGATGACATCATGACCTTCACTACCCAAGGCTCACCCGTAATTCTTCCCCAGAAAGCCACAGTACTTGACTTTGCCTATGAGACTATGGCCGAAAAAGGCCATAAAACCAAGTATGCACGTGTCAATGGCTTCCTGACACCGATAAAAGCTCCACTGCGTCGTGGCGACGTCGTTCAGGTTTTTACCGACAATAACATCAATCCCTCCCGCGACTGGCTCGAGGCTGTAGTGACTTATAAAGCCAAAAATCTTATAGCAGCCTATTTCAACACACTGCCCAAACCCAAATACTGTCATCGCTCATGTTGTAACCCTATCCCCGGCGAGGAAGTAATAGGATTTAAAGAGGCCGATGGATCCATCACGCTACACAAACGCGACTGCCCCGACGCGATATGCTATGCTTCTCAGCAAGGCGACTGCATAGTTGCCGTCGACTTTGAGCCCGACGAGACACTTTACCCCGTCACTATCATTATCAAAGCCATCGACCGATACCACCTGTTTGTTGATCTGGTTGATTGTATCACCAATCGGCTCAAGCTCGCCATCGACTCCATCAACACCTCGACTGTCGACTCAATAGTCACCTGCAAAATCTCATTTGGCGTACATTCGGCCGATGAATTAGCCTCTATCATCCGTTCCATTTCGGCCATAGACAGCGTAGACGAAGTCAAACGCTACTAACCCAACATCTCCCCACCCAACATGAGACCATTAATCGCCGCGTTGCTGACTTTCTCTTTTTTACAGTGTATAAGTATCAACCGAGAAGTAATAATATCAGGTAACGGAGTTTCGCTGGCCGGGACACTGGTAACGCCGGGTAGCAAGACACCGGAAGATGTGGTGATAATGGTGACCGGAAGCGGGCCCCAGGACCGAGACGAAACGATTATGGGCCATAAACCGTTCAAAGTCATTGCCGACTCCCTCGCGACCCATGGCATAGCATCATTGAGACTCGACGACCGTGGTGTCGGCGCCAGCACCGGTAATATATCGGGCAACACCGTGGATATGCTCAACAGCGATATCACGCGCGCCATCGCCTATGTCGACTCCCTATACCCCGAGAGCCGTATCGGTATCCTCGGACATTCCCAAGGAGGCACCATTGCCATACGCCAGGGTGCTCACAATCCCCGAGTTGGCTATATTATTACCTTGGCTGCTCCGGCCTGGGCCGGCGATTCTCTTATCATGTCACAGTCAAGAGCAATAGCCGTGGCTCATACCGGACGATGGGACGCTGAACACGACCAACGATATATCATGGATGTAGCCAAGTCTCCACTACCCGCCATTACTGCACGCACACTGATATATAACCATATCAACGCCAAGCTCAGTGACACCGCCCGCTTACCTCAGGTTCAAGAGCAAGTCACCACCCAGATAAATGCCGTGTGCAGTGACTACTACCGCGAGATGCTACGCTATGACCCGGCCGACGACATCAAACATGTCAATATTCCGTGGCTTGCTCTCAACGGGACCAAAGACATACAAGTATTGATTGGTAATCTCGAAACAATTCGCAACCTTAACCCTAAAGCCCATGTCATCGAGTGTCAGGGCATGAACCACCTATTCCAACCGGCAATAACAGGACTCATGAATGAATACTCCCAAGCCGTTCCAACGCCTGACCCTCAAGTCATCACCACAATCATCAATTGGATAAAACATTAGAGTATATTTACTTTTAAACAACCTATAGTTTAATCAATCCCCAATCTGACAAACCATACGTAAGCCAATCAGTGCTCTTATTGTCTGCTAACATGTCAGCGAAGTTGAACCCACGGATAAATTAATAAACGAGCGCTCCAAAAAATTTGGTGGATTACAAAGAAATTACTACCTTTGCCACCGGTTTGGGACAAAATCATTTAAACACAACCTAAGCCGACAAAAATCATTCATTTAATACATTAATAAACAATGCATTACGAAACCGTTTTCATTTTAACTCCCGTTTTGTCTGATGTTCAGATGAAGGAAGCGGTAGAAAAATTCAGCAAGGTCCTCACCGACAACGGTGCTACTTTGGTGAACACCGAAGAATGGGGTCTTAAAAAACTGGCCTACCCCATTGACAAGAAATCAACCGGATATTATACTCTGATTGAGTTTGACGCCCCCGGTGATGTAGTAAAAAAACTCGAGACAGCCTACCGTCGTGACGAACGTGTCATCCGCTTCCTCACATTCCGCTTAGACAAATATGCTGCCGAATATGCAGCCAAACGTCGTAGCCTTAAAGGTAACAAACAAAATGAAACCGCAGCTCCTGCTGCCGAAACTGTAAAGGAGGACTAAATCATGGCACAAGCTCAATCTGAAATCCGCTACCTGACCCCCATGTCAGTAGACGTTAAAAAGAAAAAATATTGTCGCTTTAAACGCAGTGGCATCAAATATGTTGATTATAAGGATCCCGAGTTCCTGAAGAAATTCCTCAACGAGCAGGGCAAAATACTTCCCCGCCGTATCACAGGTACTTCTCTTAAATTCCAGCGTCGTGTAGCCCAGGCCGTTAAACGTGCTCGTCACCTTGCCCTCCTGCCCTACGTTACTGACCTTATGAAATAACCATTTAGCTCAAGGATTACTTATATGAAGATTATTCTCAAAGAAGACGTTCGCGGACTTGGATACAAGGACGACGTCGTAGAAGTAAAAAACGGCTATGGTCGCAACTATCTTATTCCGACCGCCAAAGCTGTAATCGCTACTCCTTCAGCTCTTAAGGTTTTAGCTGAAAATCAGCGTCAACGTGCTCACAAACTTGCCAAAATCAAAGCCGATGCCGAGGCTCTCGCCGCTCAACTTCAGGGCGTAGAACTCACAATCGGCGCTAAAACAAGCTCTACCGGCACAGTATTTGGTTCTGTTAACGCTATCCAAATCGCTGAGGCCCTCGAGAAGCTCGGCCACAATGTTGACCGCAAGCTCATCGCCATTAAAGAGCCTGTTAAAGAAGTGGGCAAATACACCGCTACTGTTAACCTCCACAAGGAAGTTTCTGTCGAAATCCCATTTGAGGTTGTAGCTGAATAATTGTATTGAACACAAATTCCCAAATTCTATTATACCCCTCCAACAATGCCTTCGTCGTGAGACGCGGGCATTAATTTTTTATAACACCTTAATAAAAAACGATATCATAATGTGACATAATCACACCGATGCATTTTAATGAATGGGAGGGGAGAACCCTGACCAATCTATACTGTCTGCACGCTGTCAAGTCATGTCCCGCTTCATTACACATTTATGAACAATACCACTAAAACAGACAACAACACCCCGGTAGGGCGATACGCGCCATCGCCCAGCGGTCGTATGCATCTGGGTAATATATATGCGGCATTAATATCGTGGTTATCTGTCAAGACACGCCGAGGACGATGGATACTGCGCATCGAAGACCTCGACCCACAACGTTCTCGTCATGAATACGCCCGACTTATTGAGGACGATCTACAATGGCTCGGCCTCAGCTGGGACGAAGGAGGATTGGACAACATCGGTAAACACGGCCCATACTGTCAGAGCTTAAGGAGTCACTTCTATGACCAAATCTTGACACGACTAACATCTATGGGATTAACTTATCCATGTCACTGTCGCCGTAGCGATATTCTCTCCACTCAAGCTCCTCATCAGAGTGACGGGCGCGTTGTATATGCAGGCACATGCCGTCCTGCCCCAAGGCCTCCGTTCAACACCTCCTATGACACTCAAGGATGCTCAACACGTATATATGTCCCCGACCGAGACATTTTATTCACCGATAAAGTGTATGGTCAGCAGTCGGTCAACCTTGCCCATCACTGTGGCGATTTCATATTACGCCGGGCCGACGGTGCATGGGCCTATCAACTCGCTGTCGTCGTTGATGACGCTCTCATGGGGGTCACAGAGGTTGTTCGTGGCAACGACTTATTGTTATCTTCGGCCCAACAAATCTATCTCTATGAACTTTTAGGCTACAACATACCTCAATGGTGTCATATTCCACTTCTAGTCAATAAAGCCGGACAACGCCTCTCCAAACGTGATGGAGCAATGTCGATGGAAGAACTGAGAAAAAAACATTCTCCCGAGAGGATTATCGGCCATCTGGCCTATCTCACCCGACTCACAGACCACGACGAAGACTGTACACCCACCGACCTGCTGACAACCTTCAACACTATTAGGCCTCTCCACTCAATCACTGTATAATACCTATATCATCACCAATTTATATACCGTCCTTATATCAATTTGAACTTATCGGATGGGGCATTGTTATCTTGGTAACCACACTTTTATTTTAATCCCTTATACTATGACATACCAAGAAATAATTAAATCGAGTGACGTCGTACTTGTTGAATTTTATGCCTCCTGGTGCCCTCACTGCCAACACATGATGTCCATCGTGGCCCAGGTTAAAGAATTACTTGAAGGACGCGCCCAAGTTGTTCAGCTTGACATTGACAATAATTCCAGGGCAGCATCGGTTTACAACGTCGAGTCAGTGCCCACTTTCATCATTTATAAAGACGGAGTGGAGCGTTGGCGTCATACCGGTGAGCTCGACGCTGAGGTACTTCTCAACAATGTTCAGTCTCATCTTTAACGCCTTTTTCTTTACCACATTCAAGAACCATGGCACGACACACCCTCCTCACTGACTTTCTTAGCGAACTCGAGGTCCCGCACACGTCAGAATATTCCGACCGTGTGTACCGTAACATGCCTTTCAAGTCACTATTCGGGCTGGCCTATGCGCTTAAGTCCTATAACATTGAATCTACCGGTTATAAATGCGACAAACCCGCTGATGTGATGACACTGACCCCACCGTTCATGGCTCGCACCTCAGCCGGCACCTTTGTAATAATTACCAAGATCAGCGACAACACAGTAGAATATCTATATAACAGCAAACATCAATCCTCGCCTCGCGATGAATTTCAGGCACGACTTGATGGCACTGTATTTATGGCTTTCCCTACCGACAAGTCCCGTGAGCCGGACTTAGGCCGTCATGAATTTGTATCATTCATCACCCGTTGCCGCAATCTGGCTCTCGCACTCGGTCCATTGGCATTGGTGATTTTAGGGGGGATATACACAGACGTATTCACCGGCGTAGGCACCACCCTTGTGTGCCTGCTGAATATTATCGGCATCCTCACGAGTGTGCTGCTCATCAAGAAAACCTGGCACGTGGATTCATCTACTGCCGACCGAGTATGTGGCGTGGTTCAACATGGAGGATGTGACCATGTATTATCCTCCGAGGGCGCCAAGTTATTTGGAGTTTTCAGCTGGAGCGAGATTGGTCTCAGCTATTTCAGCGTATCCCTTATCGCCATGTCAGCATTTCCCGGTAGCTGGCCATGGCTTGCCCTGTTCAACATCTGCTGTCTGCCCTACTCATTCTGGAGCATCTGGTATCAACATTATCGTGCACAACATTGGTGCACACTATGTCTATCAGTACAGGCCACGCTGTGGCTGTCCTTCTTAAGCTGGCTGATATCAGGAACATACAACCACATTACCGGGCTCGATATCACAGACGGCATAATATTAGCACTTGCCTATATTTCCGCAACATGTATCCTGTCAGCTGTCACATCGATGATTACACCCTATACTACTAACCATCAGTCCAATTCAACACCGGCCCAATGAAACATCAGACCCCCATACCCCACCCCGACTTGACACCTCTAAGCCCCATCGAGCTCAACAACATCAAGCTCAATGGCAACCACACCACGATTAAACCCCAATAGTATGACCCGCATTTTATCACCCTCATTTTCCTGCTGCCACCCCACCAAAGCCACTTGTACAATCCGACCATAATTACTACCTTTGCACCACCTAATCATACTTACTAATCCAATCATTCAAAATGTACACATCTTACTTAAAGCGCTCGTTAACAGCGCTTGCTATCTTGGGCGCGACATTTTTGGCTAACGCCGTCGAGCCATCGGGCACATTACCGGTTATCTACGTAAACACCGAAAACGGTGTACCCGTCACTTCTAAAGAGGAATATGTCAAAGGAACCTACTATCTTGACCCCAAAGGCAACGCTGATATCTCAGCTATCGGCACTGCCGAGGCCCCACTAACCCTCCAGATACGTGGACGTGGCAATTACACTTGGGTAGGTTTTGACAAAAAACCTTATCGTCTCAAACTTACAGAAAAGGCCAAACTCATGGGCATGAAAAAAAGCAAGCACTTTGGTCTGTTGGCACACGCCGATGACAACCTTGGCTTCCTGAGAAACGCCGTAGGCTTTGAGCTAAGCCGTCGCATGGGACTGGCATGGACTCCGGCTGATGCCCCTGTCGAATATGTTCTTAACGGTGATTATCTCGGCGTATACTTCCTCACCGAACTTATACGCGTTGACAAAGACCGAGTCAACATCGTCGAGCAACCCGACCTCATCACCAATCCCGACTCCATCACCGGTGGCTGGCTCGTCGAGATTGACAACTATGAGAACGACCCTCATGTCAAAATCACCGAGGGCAACGGCTACCCCATCATACTCACTTATAAAACTCCCGAGTTATTATCTCCCGAACAAGAAAACTTCCTGCGCTCCCAAGCCGAGGCTATGAATACCGCAATCTATACCTCGGACAAAACTTCCACCGAGTGGGAAAAATATATCGACATCGACGCGCTGGCACGTTACTATGTCGTCCAAGAAATCATGGATGACTGTGAGTCATTCCACGGCAGTTGCTACATGCACCGAGATATGGGTGCCGACAAAAAATGGATCTTTGGACCGGTATGGGACTTTGGCAATGCCTATCAACGTGGCACCAACCAATTTATATGGGACGAACCTCAATTCAACCAAACCTGGATTGGTGAGATATATAAATTTCCACGTTTTCAAGATAAAGTCAAAGAGGTATGGGCCGAATTCATCGCCAACAGCTATGAATACATGACCGAATACATCGATAACTATGCCGCCCATATCAGCCAGGCCGCCCAGAACAGCTCGGAGCGCTGGCCTCAGTATGGCAATGCCGATGTCATTGACTGTGCCGCCCAATTCAAGAACATGTTCAAGGCCAAAGCCCAATTCCTTGCCCAAGAATGGGGAACTCCTCTGCCGGTAGATTATTCAGACCTCAACGTATACGTCCGCGGGGCTCACTGTGGATGGGATACATCAATCAAGATGACATACACCAATGGCGTATTTGTAGCCAATGGCGTAAACCTTGACGGTGATTTCAAAATTGGCGGCGCTGACTGGAATAGTATTGACTTTGGTGGACGAAGTGATGATAATAAAGTAAACATCGGTGAAGCATACCACCTGTTAGCCAAAGGTGTCAACCTTCAAGTGAACAGCAATGGCGGCAAACTCTCCAATGCCACCATCACCTTTAACCCCGCCAAAGAAACTCTCATTGTAGACAACCCACTCGGTATCGAGGACATTACACTAAGTGGAAATAACTGGAGCATATCAGGTCTTACCATCCATGCTCCGGCCGAGATTAGAGTTTACACCCTGTCAGGCTCGCTTGTAGCCTCAGGCTCGGGAGACCTCACCCTCTCCACCCCGGGCATGTACATCATTACCGACAACAATGGAGCTTCAAAAGTAACTATCCGATAAACGACAAATCATCATATCATGACACCGAGCACCGGGATTGCCCCGATGCTCGGTGTATTATTTTGTCTACTGAATTTTTTATCGTACTTTTGTAGCAAACCAACACTTTAAATATGCAATGAACGACTATCGTGAGGTCCATTTTAAGATAAAACCGACAAGCGAAGATGCCGCTGACCTATTGGCTGCATTTCTTGCCGATAACGGCTATGAAAGTTTTGTAGCCGATGACGAGGGCATGACTGCTTACGTTAAAGCTGAAGATTTTGACAAAGACAAAATCGATGACATCCTGTCAGACTTCCCCATGGATGTCAGTATCACCTATAACCAAGCCTTGGTTGAAGGGCGAGACTGGAATAGAGAATGGGAGTTGAATTATTTCCAACCAATAGTTGTTGGAGACCGCTGTGTAATTCATTCATCCTTTCATACCGATATCCCCACAGCCGAATATGACATAGTCATAGACCCCAAGATGGCTTTTGGCACCGGTCACCATGCCACCACCTCCCAAGTTATCGAGGCACTGCTGTCTATCGACCTCAAGGGTAAGTCACTCATTGATATGGGTACCGGGACAGCCATTCTGGCAATACTGGCCTCTATGAGAGGAGCACACCCTGTTACCGGCATCGAAATAGACTCTTTTGCCTATACCAATGCCCTTGAAAATGTCGCACTAAACCTTCCCGAAGGCAACGTGACCCTTATCAACGGTGACGCCTCAGCCCTTGAGAACATTAAACCTGTCGACATTTTTGTTGCCAACATCAACCGCAATGTTATCACCGGCGACATTGCCGCCTATGCCCGAGTTCTTAAACAAGGCGGCACTATGATACTCAGCGGATTTTATGACTACGACATTCCGGTAATCGCCGAGGCCTCTCGCCCCTATGGCCTTGTCGAGGTCTCTCACTCAGTTCTCAACAACTGGACATGCCTAATACTCGTCAAGCAATGAACAGACTCAAGCGCCTGATAATCCCGCTAATAGCACTAATAACCACTATCAGCGGCCAATCATGGGCATCATCACCGTCCGACACCACGTCAACTACGTTATCCAACGAAGCTACAACAATAGCACCTCAAGAACGCCCACTACGTTTTACATGGGGTGCCGATATCGGTGCTTCTGTAGATATGACCGGCCACGATATGTCGGCCTTGGGCATCGGTGCCATGTTCGGCATGGAATGGAAATGGATAAGATTTATAGGCGTGGGTGCCGAGGCCGACGTCATGGTTTCCAACTCATCACGCACTTTTCCGCTATCACTGATTTTCCGCACCGACTTCAGCCAACATCGACGCCTGCTGTTTATGGACCTGCGTGGTGGCGTGGCTCCAAGCTACCTTGACCATGACCGTCAAGAAACAGTTCCCTACCTATCGGGAGGCATGGGCATAACCCTCGCTGCAGGCCATAAATTCTCGTCCCACCTGACACTCTCCTACACCTATCTTGGCCAAAAAGAGTGCTACAACGGTGACTACCTGCGTGACTGCCCCGGAATTGGCTTTATACAGCTAAGGCTCGGCATCGCTTTTTAATCAATTTAAACACCTATCGACAAATCATTTAACCAACTTTAATCCATTAAATACTACTGATTTTACATAATCCTTATCATATATACCCAATGAGAAAGACCTTAATTGCCGGCACGCTGATGATAGCCGGTATTACAGCCTCGGCAACCGACTACGCACCATACATCAATATCAACGCCAACCATATAGAGATTAACGGCTCAGACTTGTCAGCCCTTAAGACCAAGCTTTCAGCACTACGCTCAGGCACCAATGATGTTGTTAAGATACTTAATATAGGAGACTCACATATCCAGGCCGAGTTTATCACCAACTGTCTTAGAGACTCCCTGCAGAAACACTGGGGCAACGCCGGACGCGGCCTCATATCCCCATTGAAACTCGCCGGCACCAATCAACCCGTCAACTATACAATCACCTCACCACTGGACAAGTCTCATTGGACCCAGACACGACTGTTGAAATATCCTTGGCCTGCCCATCCCGGCATGACAGGCATCTCGGCAATCCCCGACCAACCTACAACAGTCACCTGGCATACTACCCAGCCGGGCCATCAGATTGCCAACGCTACCTTCATCTCATCCAAGGGTATCAAAAAAGTCTCTTACGATACTCCCCAAGACTCGGTAATCACCAATGTCGATGCCGGTGAGGCAATATATGGCGCAATCCTTGACAACGGACAACCCGGAATTCTTTTTTCTTCCATTGGCAACAATGGCGCCTGCTTTACCGACTACTCGCTCATTAATAATTTTGCTTCCGACACACGATTGTTCGACGCCGACCTCATTATCCTGTCCATGGGCACCAACGAAGGCTTCTCGACAATGTCTGACGACGCAATACGCCGCTCGGTACACGACCTGATTAAAACAATCAGAAATTACAACCCCGATACACCCATCCTGGTATCCCTGCCTATGGAGTGCCAGAAAAACCGTAATCACGGCAAACGTCCACTCTCGCCATACTATGACATAAACAAGCGTGTAGGCGAGGCCGTCAAGGTCATCAAGGACCAAGCCACACATGAAGGCGTGATGACATGGAACCTATATGAGATAGCAGGCGGTCACGGTGCTTCGGATAAGTGGATCAGCGACAACCTATTCAACAAAGACCGCATCCATCCTGTCAAAGCCGGATATATCGTCATGGCCAATCTCCTGTACGACGCTCTACTTGAAGTTCTCAAATAAACCCGAGCCTCACATACCACTACCCCATACCTAAGCCACAAACGATGAAACAACTTACTGTCCTCCTGTCAAGCATAATCCTGACAGCATCAACAATGCACAGCCCGCCTGACGACCCCCGACATCGCACAGGTTTAGACCTTGACTTTAACGGTGATGTCTACTCTATTGGGCTTAACTATCACTACATGGTGTGCCCGTATGTCGGTCTTGGCGGAGCTATCGGCCTATGGCGCCAGACCGGTAGCGACGGCCTCTTGGGTGACCTGACATACGATGACGGATGGGAATGGGACTATGGCTACGGCTACTATGATGACTATGAAGTCGGCCCCACCGCTTTCTACTTCCAGCCATCGGCAGTTATACTCACGCCCAACTTTTGGACCGGCAACAACTTGGCCTTAGGCATGACATTCAAGCCCTGGGTGCGCTTCTCCACCAACTACCACTTCACCTCCAACATTAACCTTAACGGTAACTATCGCGAACTCGACTATAAATGCCGCAACATCACCTTTGGCGGCAACATCGGCCCGACATTCTATGTGGGCCCTGTCGCCATCACCGCCGGCTACCAGATTTCGACACTCGACTGTTACCGTGATTACCATATCACCTCATCAGGCCACGTTACATACACAACCAAAATCAACCAAGGAGGGTTTATCGAAATCTCCGGCACTTTCTAAGATATTCTCGCGATGGACAGACAAGATACCGGGATGATGAAAGGAGTAGCCATACTCCTGATGATTTTTTTGCATCTATTTGAATATAGAGATGTTGTCGACCAATGTCACAACCTTATAATCATAAATGACATCCCTCTGGTAAACATCCTCAGCCACGCCTCAAATCCTGTAGCCTTTTTTCTAATATTGGGCGGTTATGGTTTATATAAAGTATATCAGCGTGGCGACCAACATCACTATAGTCGTCTCATTAAACTTTACATCCACTACTGGATAATCCTTACCATAGCCTTAATCATCGGCCATAATCTCTATCCCGAGACCTACCACGGCAGTTTAATGCAAGTGTTGGACAATGCCACGGGCTACCAAACTTCTTATAACATCACCATGTGGTTCCTGTTGCCATATGTGGTACTATCACTGTGCGCACCCTGGATTTTTACATTTTATAAACGATTCAGAGCTATTCATATCATCGTGGTCACGCTGGCCTTACGTATGGTTGTCAGCTATATATTCCGACATAATGTCGGGGATTTTAAATTTGATCCCCTTATTAATAATATTCTGTTGGTATTTTACCTCCTGTTTAATTTCTCACTGGGAGCTATGGCTGCCCGAACTCGCTTCTTTGAACGTTTAGGAGCAATAGTCTCTCGTGTCAAAGGATATAGATGGTGGGCATGGGGAATATTGACAGTGTGTGTACTGATCAGCCTTAAAATAACATATGACTGTATTTATGCTTTTTGCATAATTACCTGCTTACAATATGCCTCGATTCCAAAAGTTATCAAAAAAGTTCTCATCAAACTTGGCAACCAGTCCATGAACATGTGGATGATACACAGCTGGCTATGTCTTTACTTATTCAAGGATTTTATCTATTCATTCCGCTATCCAATAATAATCTTCTTGGTCACAACCGTCATATCTTATGCATGCTCCCTTATAATCAACCTCCTGTCCCGCCCCATTGAACACTGGCTAATGCCCCGCTCAGACATCAACTCCAGGCCCATATTATAACCCAAGCTCGATGAAAACAATCAAAATAGAGCAATTGATAATCATGCACGCGCTCGAGATTTATCATTATATTTAATATTTAGGGGGAAATAAATGCTTCTTTGAATTTATGTGAAATGTGTCTAAATTATCATAAGACATTAACATTTCTCGGTTTTTTTTGTTAATTTCGCGTATCAATTAACATTTAAGGTGCATCAACCAATTATCTATACACCCTTAATTTTTTAACCGGATAAACACACTACGACACAACTTATCATGATTTTTTTCAATAAATCTTTATCTTTAATTACTTTATCTACATTATATTTCTTACCCCTTACTATATCGGCATTAAACACTTCATCCGACCCCGACACAGGTTCTGTTTATGAAGCTATCAATGAAACACGCTCTACCGATAACATTACCTCTCCCTTTCTCAATACCGAGCTGTACAATAATCAACCGATTGACACCATCGACGATGAAAATGAACAAGAGACAACGGATAATGACGAATTGGCAATAGATATTGTAAAATATGCCGCCAAACACCTTGGGACTCCTTATCGCTATGGGGCAATTGGTCCCAAAAGATTTGACTGTTCGGGATTTATCGGCCACGTCTACAACAAATTCAATATCAAGCTCAACCGCTCATCACGCGACCAGTACCGTCAAGGTGAAAAAATTAACGTCAAGGATATCAAGCCCGGGGACTTAATGTTTTTTGCCGGACGCAAGGGCGGTAGCACAGTGGGCCATGTAGGTATGGCCGTCGAAGTTCTACCCGATGGACGTGTCAAATTCATTCATGCTGCCACCCACAACGGTGTCATGTATAATGTCTACCCCTCTGACTCCTATTATGGCAAGCGCTTTATTGGCGCCCGCCGCGTCCTCACTGATGGCCACCAAGGGTAATCAAGGGCTGTACCACATACCATAATCACATACAATTGATGTTATTGTCTAAGGTGGGAAGGCTCTTAAATAATTACATCCTATCGTAGTCCATGCTTAATGTGCGTATCGATTGACTAAAATATCGGCTCGTCGTTTTATTGTCGGAACAATCGCACAATCATATATTAATACGCTGACCTACAACGTATAGCTTTGCCGTGACAAAAAAAATAAAAACCATTTTTTTTACATTTACAATATAACTATCCAATAAAACTTTATGACGAGGCAAAAAGCTGACAATTATCCTGAATGGATAATTATTGTCTCTTTTTTCGGATTTTTCATATATCCGGGTGCTATTTTAATTTTTTTTATTACATTTGCATGTTGTTCAACATAATCTTACAGCAGTTATTTATCGTTATATATCGTCCCTTCTCTAACTTGCGATAAATACATGTCACACTATGTTATCAAGCAACATCTTTCCAACAGGTTTCCATTTCCTATAATTACACTCATAACTTTCACCAAGGCAACGGTAATATAATGATTAAAGCTGCTCTCGAAAAAGTCATAAACGATGACATGGCCGATATATGGTCGGTGCTCGATGGAGACGAACGTCGTCTTGTCATCGACAACTTCAACATACAACATTTTAAGAAAAACCAGATAATCTATGCCCAAGGCGATGATGCCGAACATCTATGGTGTCTTCTCAAAGGCAAGGTAAAAATATTTAAGGATGGAGTTGGAGGCCGCCAACAGATAATACGCCTGATGCGGCCGGTACAGTACTTTGGTTACCGAGCAGCCTTTGCCGAGGAGCCTCACATGTCGAGTGCATGTGCCTTTGAGGCTTCAACAATGGGGGCTCTTCCTATGTCGCTTGTCAAGGAAATGATTAACAACAACATGAAGTTGGCATGGTTCTTCATCTCAGAGCTCTCTCACAATCTCGGTGGTTCAGACACACGCATCGTCAATCTCACCCAGAAACATATACGTGGCCGTCTTGCCGAGGCTCTGATAGCTCTATTGGCCAACTATGGATATGAGGATGATAACATGACCATCAATATATTTATGTCACGCGAGGACCTTGCCAACCTTTCCAACATGACTACATCCAACGCCATACGCACCCTCTCGGCATTTGTAAATGAAAAAATAATCCTCGTTGACGGGCGACGCATCAAGATTATCAACGAGCAGGCATTGAAAAAGATCAGTAAGTTTGGATAACTTCCAATTCTGATAAAGGCAACCTTTTGATTTTACTATTATCACCATACATGAGCGTCCTGACGGTCACCACGCCGTCGGGGCGCTTGACTTTATCATCTATAGCGCAAATGGCCCGGGTCAACGACTCGACAGCATCCCGATCGTCAGTAACTACAATCGGGCGCTGTCCCCAGCGGAAATCTTCACGTGCCGTAACATAAAAGGGGACATCACGGTCAAGTGTAGCGCGCATCTGAGCTTCTATCTGCTCGGGGTGAACTTTGACTGCTCCTGAGTTTATAACAAAATCAGCACGTCCAATCCAATCAAACTTAGTTGACGATACTAAATCAACAATGTCATTGGTCACAACATGCCTGATTGACATTCCAGGGACATTCACCACAAGGCATCCTCTCGAGTCTGTCGTGAATGTCACTCCGGGCATTGCCTCAAAATATTGAGTCCCTACTTTTTTTAATGCCACATGAGAACAGGTCTCAGTCATGCCATAGGTCTCATAGGCATTGACCCCCATCTCGATGAGTCGCGTCGATACCGTAGGCGAAAGCCTGGCACCACCGATTATCACTGCTTTGACATCGGGGGTATATTGTTGTAAGAAGCTCTCACATTGGACCGGGACAATAGCCAACAGGTCACACCTTCTGACCTCAATCTGTCGCGACGGCGGCTGAAATTTCACTTCACAGCCGGCAATTATGGCTCTCACTGCCATCATTTTACCTGCAATATAATCCAATGACAACGGACATAAAAGGCTGGAATTATGACCAATACCAAAAAATCGATTGGTAGCCTTGGCTGAAGCGACCATATCACCCTTGAGCAGACGTATCTCCTTGGGCACGCCTGTAGATCCCGAAGTATGAGCTATTATAAAATCACGGCTATCTTCCCACTGCTGTCTGAATTCTTCAAAAGTCATACTGCCATGTCCCATGAGGATTATATGTTAAATACTGTCCCTGTTGAATGACCGGCGATGGTATATTATTATGATATAACATACCTGTACCAAGTCCTTGATGCATCATCTCGCTTTCAGGGATATTCTTGTCACCGAGCCACCGGGCAATAGCGTCAAGACCAATGTTAGACTCCAAGGCCGATGTTGCCCACCATCCTATACCTCGCTCCCGTGCCATCTCTATCCATCGGTCGGCTACGCCAAACCCTCCACACAACGATGGCTTGAGTATAATATAAGCTGGCATCACCAAGTCAAGCATACGTTCACGATTGTCCGGGTCAAGAGACAACGGTATCAGCTCCTCATCAAGTGCTATGGGGATAGGGGATTCGCGACACAGCCATGCCATATCTTTCCATTGTCCCTGACGTATCGGTTGCTCTATCGAGTGCAGGTCATAACGTTCCAGAGCCTCGAGACGGTCCATTGCATTGTCAGGAGTAAAAGCACCGTTGGCGTCAACCCTGAGCTGGAGTCGGTCGGCAGGAAAATTTTCACGTATAATCCTGAGTAATTCCAGTTCGTCCCGGAAGTCAATACCGCCTATTTTAAGTTTGAGGCACTTGAATCCTTGGTCGAGCTTTTCCTCGACACGCCGGGCCATAAGATCACGATCTCCCATCCACACCAATCCATTGATGGGTATTTTCACCTCACCCGAGTGCCAACGACACTGATTTCCGCCAAGATTAGATATAGCACTTTCCATACCGAATGTTATCGATGAGTCGCGGCGCCCGGCATTATCTTTAAGCCATGCCACCGGGTCTTCACATGCATGTGCCAAACGTTTTTCATAGCCCGCATCATCTTCAGCGCTGAGCCCCCTGAACAGGGCACACTCACCATATCCTACCCTCTCGGGGTTAACCGGATCGTATAGCTTGACAAGGTAAGTATCCTTATGACGCATGCGGGCACGAGAAGTCACTGCCTCAAACTTGAAGTCGAGACGCAACGGTTTATAGACGGCCTTCAATACCAGTTGAGAGTCTACCTCAGACATTAACCAGGGAACTGAGGGAATTGGTCGAAATCAGGATCACGTTTCTCAAGAAACGCATTTTTACCTTCCTGAGCCTCGTCCATAAGATAATACATCAATGTCGCGTCACCGGCAAATTCCATCAGTCCATGCTGTCCGTCCAACTCGGCATTCAAAGCGCGCTTGACCATACGTATCGCAAATGGGCTACGCTTCATTATCGTCTCACACCACTCGACGACCTCATCCTCGAGACGCTCGAGTGGCACCACCTTATTTATCATGCCCATCTCGAGAGCCTCAGCGGCAGTATATTGGCGACACAGGAACCATATCTCACGCGCCTTCTTCTGACCTACACAGCGAGCAAGGTAAGACGACCCGAACCCGGCGTCAAAGCTACCGACCTTGGGGCCGGTCTGACCGAAGCGGGCATTCTCTGACGCGATAGTTAGGTCACACACTACCTGTAGCACATTACCCCCACCGATAGCATAGCCATTGACCATAGCAATGACCGGCTTGGTCAACGAGCGTATAGCTTTATGAATATCCAAGACATTGAGTCGCGGTGTCCCGTCTGCATCACGATAGCCACCACGGCTCTTATAATTCTGATCACCTCCCGAGCAGAATGCCTTGTCGCCGGCACCGGTCAACACCACGACTCTCACTTCGGAGTGGTCTCGGCAATAACCAAGAGCTTCAAGTATCTGAGCATTGGTCTGAGGACGGAAAGCATTATAGACCTCAGGGCGATTGATTGTGATACGGGCTATTCCGTTATAGAAATCAAATAGGATATCGGAATATTCTTTGATAGTTTTCCAAGTGTGCATATTGTAATTATTCAATAGATTTAAAATATGATGTAATAACCCGAGCCGACAGGTCGGGAGGTGTCTGTAAGTCTAAAATTGCCGGACGAAGAGATGGTGCGAGGAATGAAGGCAACACGCTGTCAAGTTCATCAAGCGAAGATGCACAAAAGTAGTCAAATCCAAAACCCTCGGCCAATTGTCTGAGGGGCAGACGAACATCGGCCGCAAAACAACGTTCCAGCTCGGGCAAAGAGCGTGTGGTGTCGATAAACCTGAATATTCCACCACCGGCATTATTGAGCACTGCCATCTTAAAACGATGGTCAACCAAGGTTGAAGCCAAGGCCCCCATGTCATACTGGGCACTCATGTCTCCGGTCAACAATAATGTTGTACCATTGTACACCGATGAGCTGCCGATGGCTGTCGATGTGGCGCCATCTATTCCACTGACACCACGGTTGCACTCCACGCGTCCCAATCGTGAGCTGTCACACAACTGAACATAACGTATAGCAGTTCCATTGGAGACATGAACGTTAATACTCGGCTCAAGACTATCAACAAGAGTACTCACAGCTTTAAGGTCACTCCAAGGAGAGTCCTCTATATACCGACGTCCCTGCTCTATCATCTCATGTGCCATCTGTTGACATTTAAGACGATAATCACTGTCCACGGGAGTTAATGCGGAAATTAAGTCGGGTAATACATTGATTGGGCTATCCTCAATGCGGGAGACGAGCGCCAAGAACGGGTCCACCGACATGTCACGCACTCCGATGTGCCAATGCTTCAACCCCTTGATTGTCCTCATCCATGTCTTGACATGTCTTGACAACAATGCACCGCCGACGGTGACAACTAATTCGGGAGCTAAGTCATCTCTTTTATTTTTTACAGCACGCAGAACTGTATCAACATTATTAATAACCCCCGGGGCACGTACATTGGCTTGTGCTTCGGCCAACACGACAATGTTATCACGCGTGGCCAATTTTTTAAGGGAATCAGAGACCAACGGATTTGGTGACATGAAGCCGCATACAATCATCACACGGCTTGTATTATTTATCTCACGAGCCAATAAAGCCAACTCTTCTTCGGGCCATGTTGTCATATCGGCATGAATCGATATGAGAGGAATTTGGACAGGTTCACTTACATGATTTAACGGCTCGTCCATCTCAATATTGATATGAACAGGACCTGAAGGTCCGGCTTTTGCAATATACAATGTATCGACTACCTGACGTATAATCTGGCGATGACGAGCGACGCTGTCATAGGGAGTAATATCATCAAGGTGACATGATTTTTTGACTATGTTATCTAAAATGCCACGTTGTCTGATTGTCTGGCTGTCATCCTGGTCTATCCATTCATCAGGACGGTCGGCACTGATAACTATCAACGGCACACGCCTGTAATAAGCCTCGGCCACTGCCGGCGCAAAGTTCAAGACAGCCGACCCCGAGGTGCATACCACGGCCACCGGTCTCTCGGTCTGTATCGCGATGCCCAAAGCTATAAACGCCGCTGAGCGCTCGTCAATGACTACATCGCTTTTGAGGCGCTCATCACGTGACACAGCTATCAGCAAGGGAGCATTGCGCGAACCCGGACACAAGACAACATGCTCTACGCCGGCGCTTACCATACCCTCTACAACGGCTTGCACGTTAAACTTATCAGTAGTTTTCAATGGGATTACAGGTTTTATAAAATTATCTGGAGATTTATTCATCGACACCATAAACATTGGTGTGAATGAGCCGCGAGACACGTGGCACATCGATAGGTGCCGTTGCCATCAGATCAAGTGGTAACATATCCTCATCCTCATGGTAAGGCGGTTGAAGATACTCGGTGGACACCACTTCAAATCCATGACGACGATAGAAGCCTATGCGACGTGACGCCATATCGTTGCTGAATGGTTTCTCAACCTCGAGCACTATGGGCCGGTCAGGAAATCGCTCTTTGAAACATCGCAATATATCAGCCCCCATGCCACAGCCGCGATAACGGTCTTCTACAGCAAAGTGCTCGACATATACCACATCATCCAGCAGCCAATAGCTGATAAATCCAACAAACGAGCCATAGTTCATCCAACAGTCAAGATTAAAAACACCGTTGGAAGTCCTGAGTTTGTCGACAAGATCAGGCCATGGACGTCGCTCGCTACGTGGGAAAGCCGCGCGATATAATTTTACTACAGACGCCCCATCGGCCGATTGTTCCCCTGAATATTTCAGATAATCCATAATTAAACCGGTCTATTAAACAGGTCGGTACATACCTTTATCTGTGATAATGAAATCGACCTTGATATCGTGTGGTTCAGCATCAATATCATCAACGAGTTGGAAATCATAAGCCACACCCACCTTAATGGCTTTGGATCGTGCCAATAATCGGTCATAATATCCTTTACCACGTCCAACGCGGTTGCCATGACGGTCATACGCCACCCCCGGGACTACAATCATATCTATATTCTCAATATCGCAGATATCATCGCCCTGAGGCTCCTCAATATGAAACGCTCCAAGACTCAGACGAGAACGATCATATGGCAATATGTCAAGGTCTATGCCATTGACCCGTGGCAAATAAAAAGTTTTGAGGCTACTCCATTTATCAATAAATGCTATGGTGGGAAGTTCATCGGGAAGCGAGTGATAAACCAGTATATGATTGGCCATCACAAAGGCCGCTGTATTCTCGAGCGTCTCAAAAACAGCCTGTGCCGCATTTTTTTTCTCGTTCTCGTCAAGCAGTGACTTATGAGTCTTGATTCGATGCCTTATTGTTTGTTTATCCATGATTACTGTATTTTAGACGGTTAAGGACGTATTGGGGACCGGGCTTTACCATTATGTATAACCTCAATAGCTTTTTTGACATTAACATCATCTCCATTGATGACTTCAAAGTAAGCCGGTATACCGAGTACATCTCGGGCAATCAATGCCTTCAGTTGTCCAACAATCAAACGCTGGGATATGTTGATATAATACCATCGGGCAGGATGTCCATTCTGAACAGCAAATGCCACAAATGAGCTTAACAGAACATTATCGGCGGGGAGTCGTGACAGCAACTCCTTGAGATTCTTGACATCTTTAAGATCACCACGGTTGAGATCACAGAATTCATAGGCAAATTTCTGAAACAGGCCATCATTATAGGCATTGACAAAATACCCGGTAAACGCGGTTGTATCGGTAGGCATATATATGTCGGGCATAATACCACCACCACCATATACCTCACGCCCCGAAGCGGTCTTGAATATATGTTTCTTGTCAAGTTTAACACTGTCTATCGAAATCATTTCGCCACTTTTGTAGCGCTCATATATCTCCAACTCATACTGGGTATTCTTGCCGGGGACATAATCTTTCTGTATCGAACGTCCCGATGGAGTATAATAACGTTGGACAGTCAGACGTATCTCACCTCCATTGGGGAGAGATATGGGGCGCTGGACAAGGCCTTTGCCAAAGGTGCGCCGGCCGATGATCAATCCCCGGTCATTGTCTTGAATAGCTCCGGAGAAAATTTCAGACGAGCTTGCTGTCGCCTCGTCGGTCAAGACAACCAGAGATGCATCTTTAAACTGTCCACGACCGTCGCTCATCACCGTAGTGTTATCCTCGGCTTTACGGCCCTTGGTGCTGACAATTACCTTATTGGCCGGCAAGAACTCATTAACCATCAAAATAGCAGGCTCCATATAACCGCCCGTATTACCACGCAGGTCAATGACATAATTGGAGGCTCCTTGTTGCAAGAGGCCATTCATACTTTTGATAAACTCAGCATAAGTCGAACGGCCAAAATTATTTATCTTGATATATCCCGTTGTAGTATCGAGCATATAAGCGGCGTCAATAGACTGGACAGGGATATTGCCTCGAGTGATATCAAATGTCAGAATCTTTGAAGCACCCTGACGTTTAACTGTAATCTTAACGTTGGAGCCGGCTTGACCGCGCAGGACTTTAAACACGTCTTCGTTGGTAATTCCGGTACCGGCGATATTTTTCCCATCAACTGAAAGTATACGGTCACCGGCCATGACACCAACCTTATTGGCGGGACCACCGACCATTGATTCGATTACACAGACCGTATCATTATAAATCTGGAATTGAATTCCAATACCACCAAACCTACCCTCCAATTCGTCGGGTTGTTGTTTGTCCTCGGGAGACAGATAAGACGAGTGTGGATCAAGGTTGCTCAGAATACCGGGTATTGAACGTTCAATGAGCGAGTCGAGGTCTATCTCGTCGACATAGTTATCCTTGATAATGTTAAGCAGGTTCTGGAGGTTTTTCTGTCCCGGAGTCATCTCCATGGGCTTGTTGATAAACCATCCCAACCATAGTCCTGCAACAAATGTCACCGCCAATATCAGCGGCAACCAAGAATGTTTTTTGTAAGAACCGTGCATTTCTTTTAGAATAAGACTCTCTATATTATATGATTAATCTCTATATTAAAAATTATCTTGAATTAGGGCTTTAAGTCAGGGATGTGAACTATCTCGATGCCGGCACGTTTCAACAAATCGATACCATCACTGAGCCGATACATTTCATTGAAAACGACACGTTTTATGCCGGCCTGTATGATAAGTTTGGAGCACTCGAGACATGGTGATGAGGTGACATAAAGCGTGGCACCATCGCTCGAGTTGTTGGACCGTGAGACCTTGGTAATCGCATTTGCCTCGGCATGCAACACATAGGGCTTTGTTATTCCTGACAGGTCCTCACACACGTTTTCAAACCCCGAAGGTGTTCCATTATAACCATCAGAGATAATCATCTGATCTTTTACGATGATAGCACCCACCTTACGTCGCTGGCAATAAGAATTTTCGGCCCATATTGCTGACATTCTCAGGTATCGGCGGTCGAGTAGCTCTTGCTTGATATTGGAAGTTTCTTCAGTCATTTTAATTATGCTCTATATATTGACGGGCAGCCTCGAGTGTCTCGGGACGTCCTACGTCGTACCAGTGAAAATCGCCTTGTGGTATATATGCTCCGATAGGGTATCGGTTACACACATCTATGTAAAACGGTGTTATTGAAAACTTAGGTTCTGTGCAATAAGTTTCCAATAACGGAAAGATTTCGGGGCTTAACACATGCACGCCATCAAAAGCAAGCCTCAGGTTGTCTTCGCCGGGTATAAATCCGGCAGGTTTATACTCACCGGTGGTAATATTGCCCCATCCCTTCATCGTCAAGCTGTCGCGGCCAAAATAGAGATAACGTGATGTCTGACGCGATGAGGCCAGTACCGTTGAAAGATTACCCGAGTCTACATGATGCTTGTACATGTCACTTATGTCAAAATCAGAAAGGATATCGGCATTGTGGACAATAAATGGTTGGTCTCCGTCAAGCCACCGTCGGGCAGCTAAAATACCGCCACCGGTATCAAGCAGGCAGTCCGACTCGTCACTTATATCAACATTGACCCCAAAACCATCACATTTTTTCACATAGTCAATAATCTGGTCTGCAAAGTGGTGAACATTAATAATCAGATGGTCAACACCAGCCTCTATCAACCGTCGGGCAACACGACCGAGCATTGGTTCCCCCCCCACATCAACCAATGCCTTGGGATGGTATAGAGTGAACGGCTTAAGACGTGTGCCTAATCCGGCTGCAAATATCATTGCCTTCATTTTTGTCTTTAAGTGATGAATAAGAGGTGATGAATTTTTATCCTTTATATTTCGCGTGGCTCAAATGTTTGTTCAATATTCTGCTCACGATGAACAAGCTCAACCTTGACGTTAAACTGCTTGTTGATATGCTCAGCCATGTGCTGGGCGCTATATACCGAGCGATGCTGCCCACCGGTACAACCAAAAGCTACCATCAGGCTCGTGAAACCCCGTTCCATATAACGCTTGACCGAGGCATCTACAAGATTCCGGCAGTTGGCAAGGAAATCGGTAATCTCGCCATCATCTTCAAGGAATTTTATCACATTGGCATCAAGTCCTGTAAAAGGTTTATAGCGTTCATACTTGCCGGGATTGTTGATAGCACGGCAGTCAAATACATATCCGCCACCATTGCCGGTAGTATCGTCGGGAATACCTTTCTTGTATGCAAAGCTCATGACCCTCACTGTCAATGAACGTTTTTTTATCTGATCGCTGAACTGATTGAGATTTACCAACTTATGCAATAGTTCACTGAGATAAGGATACTCGGGGAATGGTTCTTTGAGCAGTTCGCGAAGATTGGCAATAGCATAAGGTACGCTCTGCATGAAGTGGGGCTTTTTCTCAAAATAGCCACGAAATCCATAAGCGCCGAGCACCTGCAGAGTGCGGAACAATACAAACTGTCTCAGTTGCTCGTTGAAGTAATCCTCGTCGACGGGTTTATATTTACGCAAGGCTTCGATATAGTGGCCTATAAGTTCTTTACGCAGACTTTGGGGAAATCCGGCTTTAGCTTGCCACAGAAATGATGCCACGTCATAATAGAACGGGCCCTTGCGGCCACCCTGGAAATCTATAAACCACGGATTGCCATCGACAATCATGACATTGCGTGACTGGAAATCACGATACATAAATGTGCTCGATTGGGAACGCATCAGTACCTCGGACATAGCTTGAAAATCATTTTCAAGTTTATCCTCGTCAAACTCGAGACCGGTTGCTTTAAGAAAACAATATTTAAAGTAATTGAGGTCCCACATTATAGAGCGCACATCAAACTGAGTCGATGGATAACATATATTGAAATCCAGTCCTACTGCTCCTGCAAACTGTATGTCGGGCAACAGTTTTATGGTTTTGACTAACAAGTCTTTTTCTTCATTGGAGAATGATGCTGTGAGACGTCCCTTTTCAATAGCCTTAAAAAGTACCGTGTCTCCAAGGTCCTCCTGGAGATAGGCCATACGGTCGTCAGAGATGGAGACGACCTTGGGCACCGGCAGACCTTTTTGTCTGAAATGGTCGGCGAGATATAGGAATGCCTCGTTTTCCGGCAGACATGTACCCAGAACTCCGATGAGACAGGGCTCGCCAAGTAGACGGAAGTATCTACGGTTGGAGCCCGATGATGGTAATTCCTCTATCCCGGTGGCTTCCTTTCCTGTATATTCTTTATATAACCGGTTAAGTATTGTTGATTTCACGTTTTTTGGGATCTTTTTGATTGTTACGAGTTGTTGTATATTTATGTGTTTTAGCGTCACAGCTTTTTAGTTAGCCATCTCGGAGATGAATTTTATACGCACGAGTCTTAATTCCTCGTCGGTATATTCTGATTCAAATTCTTCACGGGCCAAAGAAAGGCTGTCGGATGTTGCAGTGCGGAAATATGTATATATCTCTTCTTGCATATCATCGTCAAGGATTGTGTCTATATAATATGCGATATTGATTTTAGTGCCTGAGTATACGATAGCTTCCAATTCGTCAAGCAACTGGTCAAAGTCAATACCCTTGCTGTTGGCAAGTTCATCAAGAGCGATCTTTCGGTCAATAGCCTGTATGATTGATATTTTCATACGTGAGTTATTGGCTACCGAGCGCACTCTCAGGTCTTCGGGACGTTCAATATCATTCTCTTCAACGTGGTTTTTAATAACTTCTACAAATTCCTTACCATAACGCTTGGCCTTACCCGAGCCAACACCCGGGATGTTCTGCAATTCTTCAAGTGAAATGGGATAAGTTGTAGCCATAGCCTCAAGCGACGGGTCCTGGAAAATGACATATGGGGGCAGGTCAAGTCGCCGTGCCACCTTAGATCTCAAATCTTTAAGTATTGAATATAGCTCGGGGTCAATCACCGACAAAGCGCCTCCCGACATCTCGACTTCATAGTCTTCATTGCTATAATCCACATCCTCGACCACCTTAAACGAGTGGGGCGATTGCATATACTCTAAGCCGGCAGGTGTAATATTTATCTGCCCATAATTTTCGATATCTCGACGTATAAGACCTTCAAGGGTTGCTTGTCTTATAACTGTATGGAGGAATTTGGGGTCGGACTTGTCATCACATCCAAATATCTCAAGGTCTTGATGGTTATAAGACTTAATGTCGGCAGTCACACGACCTCTGAGCACGTCAACTATGTGCTCGGCCTTGAACGGCTCGCCAAGGATTTGTATAGCCTCAAGTATCTCAAGTAATTCCTCACGCGCTTCTATCTTGGGCTTGGGATTGACACAGTTATCACAGTTGCCACAGTTGTCCCGGTCATACACTTCTCCGAAATAATGTAACAACGTGCGTCGCCGGCAAACCGAAGATTCAGCATATGCCGCAGTCTCCATCAATAGCTGTTTACCTATTTCCTGTTCGGACAGTGGTTTTCCCTGCATGAATTTTTCCATCTTGCGCAGGTCCTTGGCAGCATAGAAGGTTATGCAACGGCCTTCGCCTCCATCACGACCGGCTCGTCCTGTCTCCTGGTAATATCCTTCAAGAGACTTAGGCATATCGTAGTGTATCACAAATCTCACATCGGGCTTGTCAATACCCATACCAAATGCAATCGTGGCAACGATAATGTCTACACGCTCGTGAAGGAAGGCATCCTGATTGGCCGAACGTGTGGCGGCATCCATGCCTGCATGATAGGGTAATGCCTTGATGTTGTTGACCGTAAGAAGCGTAGCAAACTCTTCGACTTTTTTACGGCTAAGACAATATACTATACCCGACTTACCTTCATTGTTCTTTATGAATTTGATGATATCGCGATCGATATTTTTGTTTTTGGGCCTTATCTCATAGTATAGGTTCTGGCGGTTGAACGAGGCCTTGTAGACGTTGGCATCGGTCATGCCGAGATTTTTCTGTATATCGTGTTGAACCTTAGGCGTGGCGGTCGCGGTCAACGCGATAACGGGGCGATTGCATATTTCATTGATTATAGGACGTATGCGACGATATTCGGGGCGGAAATCATGTCCCCACTCCGAGATACAATGCGCCTCGTCTATAGCATAAAATGAGATTTTTACCAGCTTGAAAAACTCGATATTATCTTCCTTGGTCAATGACTCGGGAGCAACGTATAGTAATCGAGTGTGTCCCGAGAGGACATCGCTCTTTACTTGCTCTATGGCTGCCCGCGTCAAAGATGAGTTAAGGAAGTGGGCGATGCTGTCATTGGCACTGAAGTGACGCATAGCATCTACCTGGTTTTTCATCAAGGCTATCAATGGAGACACCACTATGGCAGTGCCGTCCATTATCAATGCCGGCAACTGATAACATAGCGACTTGCCACCACCGGTAGGCATGAGCACAAAAGTGTCGTGTCCATTGAGAAGGCTTAATATTATGTCTTCTTGGTTGCCCTTGAATGTATCAAAACCAAAGTGATATTTAAGGGCTTGGGCAAGTTGCTGTTTAGTTACCATGGATTAAATTTATTTTATGGGTTCAGAGGAGTATTTTTTAACGCTGGCATGATGTGGTCCGGTCATTACTAATTGCCGAGTAAAGTCGGTGACATTATGATTGACAGTGGTTGGACTTCACAAGTCATGCCTTTGGCAGAGTTATTTGAAATCATCGAGATTGGACTGTCTGATCTTTTCTTCGGCATACTTACGGGTTACCGTAAAAGTCTTGGTCTTGCTCGATGGGATATCAAACATTGCATCAATCATTATAGCCTCGACAATCGAGCGAAGTCCACGTGCTCCAAGTTTAAATTCTATAGCCTTGTCAACGATATAGTCCAGAGCATTGTCATCAAACTTAAGTTTGACACCATCCATCTTGAACAGTTTTTCATACTGTCTGGTAACAGCATTTTTGGGTTCTGTAAGGACTTTTCGCAGGGCTTCCTTGTCAAGTGGATCGAGATGGGTGAGTATCGGCAGACGACCGATTATCTCGGGTATCAAACCAAATGATTTGAGGTCCTGAGGAGCAACATAACGCATATATTGCTCACCTTTGAGGTGTCGACGACCGTCAGCCGAATAGCCTACCACATGGGAGTTGAGACGGTGGGCGATTTTTTGTTCTATACCGTCAAAGGCTCCACCACAAATAAACAGAATATTCTTGGTATCGACAGGAATCATCTTTTGCTCGGGATGCTTGCGGCCACCTTGTGGCGGAACGTTTACAATAGAGCCTTCGAGTAATTTGAGTAGGCCTTGTTGGACGCCTTCACCACTGACATCACGCGTAATCGAGGGGTTGTCACCTTTACGTGCAATCTTGTCAATTTCATCAATAAACACGATACCTCGCTCGGCTTTAGCTACATCATAATCGGCAGCCTGGAGCAGTCGTGTCAGCAGAGACTCAATGTCCTCGCCTACATATCCGGCCTGAGTGAGGACAGTGGCATCGACTATGGTGAAGGGTACATCAAGCATCTTGGCTATAGTACGAGCTATAAGTGTCTTGCCGGTACCTGTCGGCCCAACGAGTATGATATTGCTCTTCTCGATGTCAACATCATCTCCTGCTTCTTGAGCCAAACGTTTGTAGTGGTTATATACGGCCACCGACATATACTTTTTGGCTTCATCTTGTCCAACGATATATTGGTCGAGGAATTCTTTTATTTCCTTAGGCTTGGGTACTTTCTGCAGGTCTATATCGTTATTTTTGTCAAGAGCTTCATGTGAGTCGCCACCGCGATAGTCCTTGAGCAATGTGTGAATCTGGTCGACACACTCGGCACAGATGTATACCTCCTGATTGGCCGAAGGTATCATCACCTCGCTCATCGAGGCCGGCCTACCACAGAATGAACATTCTACTTGATTTTTTTTCTTAGCCATTGGTATAAAAATTAAGCTTTCTTAGCGCGGATGAGTACTTGATCAATCATACCGTATTCTTTGGCCTCGCCGGCGGTCATCCAGTAATCGCGATCTGAGTCGGCCTCAACTTTCTCAAATGGTTGACCCGAGTGGTCTGATATAATAGTATAGAGTTCTTTTTTTAGTTTTTGGATTTCACGGGCGGTTATCTCAATATCCGATGCTTGGCCCTGTGCCCCGCCCATGGGCTGATGTATCATCACACGAGAATGTCGCAAGGCAAATCGCTTGCCTTTTTCGCCGGCTACCAGCAACACTGCCGCCATTGATGCTGCCATTCCGGTACATATTGTGGCTACATCGCTCGAGATATACTGCATAGTGTCATAGATACCGAGACCGGCATACACTGAGCCACCGGGAGAGTTGATATATATAGATACATCCTTGCCGGGATCGGCCGAGTCAAGATATAGCAGTTGGGCTTGGATTACATTGGCTGTATAGTCGTTGACATCAGTGCCCAGGAATATGATACGGTCCATCATCAAGCGTGAGAACACATCCATCTGGGCCACGTTGAGCTGACGCTCTTCTATGATTGTCGGGGAGATATAGCTGGCACTTACGATATTGCTGTCATTAATTTTTGATGTGTATTGGTCAAGTGCAAGACCGTTCATACCGAGGTGATGCACGGCATAGTTTCTGAAGTCATTATTGTTTATCATAATATATTTTTTTTCTTAATAACCGGGTTAATCATAGGCAATGACATAATTTCCGGTCCTCGCCGGTTTAAAACGCCTATTTGCCATTACGAAGTTATAAAAAAAATTCTAATTTACACAATACTTTGCCAATAAATATTTTATTCTTTTATAATTTTTCCAAAAGTTCAACATATATTTTCCGGCATAAATCCCCTGATAACTATTATCCATGTCGTAAGTTGTTTCATATTTATATCAATACACCGATGGCTGGCATGGCAAATCGGCACCATGTCAGCCATCGGTATTTATAAGGTCTGCGCTATGTATTATTCAGCGTTGTTGATTTTGTCAACGACTTTCTTAAAGTCTTCAAGCGAAATTTCCTTTTTATCAAGAGATACAGCTTCTGAAATAGCGCTAAAGAGTTTTTGGTCGCCTACTTGTTCGACAATCTGACTACGGTAGTTCTTGTCGGCAAGGATACGTTTGGCTGATGCTGTGATAGTTTCATCATCGGCATTGGTGATGCCATATTGGAGGAATTGATGATATGTCATCTGTTTGGCATAAGAAAGTATATCATCTTCGGTAATTTTGACATTGAGCACCTGGGCAGCGCGTTCCTTGATCAATTGCCACTTAAGCGAGGGTAGCATCTGCTCAAACTCTTTGTCAATATTCTCAGCGGTAAGTTCTTCGTTGCGTGCTACAAGCCATTTTTTGAGAAATTCAACGGGCAGGGTCATATTGCCATATTTCTCCACGAGGTAGTCTGAAGCCTCACGATTGAAAAGACTTACAGAGTTGCCATTGAGCTGAGCCTTAATCATGTCGGCTACTGCTTTTTTGTATTCCTCTTCATTGTGAACCTTGTCGTGTCCAAAAACATTATCAAAGAACGTCTGGTCATGCTCGGCATTCTTCACAACAATGATTTCACTTATGGCCATTTCAAAGTTGTCCTTGATATCCTTGGCGATATCCTTGTCGAGGTGAAGCATAGAAGCGAGCTCGGCGGGATTGCCTTCACAAGTTTCATAGGGATTGAACACGACTTTATCTCCTACTTTCTTACCCTCGAAGATTGCTTTCTGGGCTTCGCTCTTGAACAGGAAGGGAGCAACGATACCGTCAATCACCTGAACAGCTCCTTCATTCTCGTTGATAGTGCCATCCTCGTTCATCTGCATGATGGTACCCTTAACAAGGGCTCGTCCGGTAACTTCTTCTCCTGGAACCTGAGAACCAAAGCGCTCGCAGAAGTTCTTATCCTGCTCGGCAATCATCTCGTCGCTGACTTCAATTTCATAGAAGGGAAGTTTGTCGTTCTTATCGATGGTGATGTTAATCTCGGGGGTAAGGCCTACCTCATATTGGAACGTGTAGTCAGGTTGTGTGAGATCTACTTCTTTGACATCAACGGGAAGAGGCTCTCCGAGAACCGAAATTTTATTTTCTTGGAGATACTTAATGACAGCCTCATATACTTCTTGATTCAGGACGTCACTCTTGACTTGTTTACCAAACATGCGCTGGAGCTGTCCCATAGGCACATGACCCTGGCGGAAACCGGGCACTGTGCGTTTTTTAGATATTTCTTTAAGTTCTTTCTTTACTTTTTCAGCATAGTCAGCCTCAACGACGTTGACGGTAATGAGACCTGCAACATCCGAGGTTTTTTCAAAATTAACGTTCATATCGCTATTGTCAGTGTTTATGATGTTTATTTACTAAATAATTTCCACGAGTATTTAACACTCTCGAGTATTGGAGTGTTAACAGCCTGCAAATTTATAAATTTTTTCTCATTACGCCAACACACATAGTGTTATAAGCCTCTAAAAATTTATTTATTCTCTTTATTCTCTTGTTTCTACATCCGGCACTCTCTCCCATCTAATCCATGAACATCAGGTAGACAGCCATAATGAGCAACAGAAAGGCCAGTATGTGATTCCACCTGAGTGTCTCGCCTCCAAATACAAACATCACCACGATTGTAAATATTACCAATGTCACAGCTTCCTGGATGACCTTGAGTTGCATCAATGAAAACGGGCCTCCATTACCACTGAAACCTATACGGTTGGCCGGTATCATAAATGAATATTCGGCAAGAGCGATTCCCCATGAAAATAATATTACACCCCATAAGGGCCAGTTGCTCGAAATTCCTGACGACTGAAGTTTAAGATGCCCATACCAGGCAAATGTCATAAACAGATTGGAGATAATCAATAACAGTATTGTTGTAATTGCAGGGTTCATGAAATGATTGTTAATTTATAGTTCATTTATTTTGCACGCTTTTATTAATCTGATAATGCATTTTGTAGTTTTTAAAACTCAAGTCACACTCATCATTACTTTTCGCTCTGAGATAATCCATATCAATATAGCGTTTGCCGCTACCTCGTTGTACAGGGAACGCCTTGCGCTTGAATTCTATAGCATTATTGCAAGCCGGCGCACGCCACCCCTCGGCTGTCGGTCTCAGAGCTCGGGGAACTTCATCTATTGTAACTTTCTCTACATGTGAAACAGGAGGATATCCCAAGGTGGTCCACATTATATAATTATTGTCAAACTCCCCGGGTAGACATCCCTCAATAACAATAGAAGCTGACGACGAATATCGCGGTATAAAATCCTGATCGACAACCCATCTGACAGTCGTATCCCAGGCGCAATCTTTTTCAAGCATACTATGATAAAACGAGCGTGAACACAATTCAGTAAAATGAGCCGGCGTAAGCGAATGTCCAGCCACGGCCTGCTGCGTGAGATAACGGGCATTATCGTAACGTATATATCCCATACCATCGGTATCATTTCCCGACAACGAAAAATTGGTACGTATCAAAACTCCGGTCTCACTATCTTGGAGTTTATATATTTTATATGTATAATCGTCGGTTTCAAAGTATGCGCCATCACCCTCAGCGTCAATCACACCAAAATTGGCCTGAACGCCGAGTGGCTTGGGGAGGGTGTCAAGAAGCGTGCTAAAGTCTTCAACTGTGCGACATACGGCCAAAGCACGCGACATTACTATACCCTCGCGGTCTTTGACCTTGGCCGTATCAGGGGCAAGATTATAAGATGCGGTGTTCATAATCGCAAATCCCCGGTCGTTCATTCCCATCCATGCCTCACGGAGCAATGAGTCTCCTCCATTGAATAACGCGACATAGGCATATTCTCCCGGGCGGGAGACACGTTCTACAAAGTTATGCTCTGTGCCGGTATCCCGATGCTTCCAGAGCAATGGCTTGCCCGAAGCCGAGACACGTCCACTCACAATCATCGAGGTACATCCAATCATTTCCTGCACAGGCAACATCACACCCATCAGGAGAAGCAGGATGGCCATGTAATTTATTCTATTCATATCGTTTTATATTTTTTCAACACAAATTTACAACTTTATCGTCTATTAGTTGCTGTATATGATGAAAATTAATTACCTTTGATTTTTAAAACCTACTATAAGCACAATGGATTATAGCGACTACACCTTTTCACTTCCCATGTCGGTAAGAGACTACGAGATTGATTATCAGGGCATTGTCAATAATGCCAATTATCTTCACTATCTCGAGCACACCCGGCATGAATTTTGTCGCCAAGCGGGTCTGTCGTTTGGCGAGATGCACTCACGAGGCATTGACCCGGTATTGGCCCATATCAGCATTGATTACCGCCAACCTTTGCATATCGGTGACGAATTTGTAAGTTGTCTAAACATTGGCCGCCGAGGTCCTAAATTTTATTTCCAACAGGACATCTATCTCCCGGATGGCACCCCGGTCATCAAGGCAATGATAACTGTCGCCTGCATAGAAAACGGACACCTCACCCGCGGTGATGTCCTCGCCCAAGCTTTTGGTAAATACCTCAAGACCATATAATCACCCTTCATCCCCAACCGCCCATTTTATATTCCACTAAATTTCCCACTCCATGTCTCTCATTGACGATAACACACTCACCTATCGCATAGCACTGTCGATGGCTCCCGGCATGAACATCACCACGGGACGTCACATGCTTGAGGCAGTGGGGGATGTCACCGAGTTTTTCAAGATGGATGAGCGGGAGTTTATCAACCGGTTTCATGTCTCCACCAAGATTGCCAATGATGATTATCGTTTAGGACTCCTGGAGCGTGCACGCCAAGAAGTGCAATTCATCAGCCGGAAGAGCATCATACCGCTATGGATGGAAGATGACGAATACCCTACCCGGCTGAAAGTATGTGATGACGCTCCCATGATGCTTTATACATATGGCAACGCCAACCTCGACAGCCGATATATGGTAGCAATAGTCGGCACACGCAACGCTACGGCATACGGCACCGAAATGGTAGCACGTCTGGTCAGAGACCTGGCACAGGAGTATGGTCGCGACGTGGTTATTGTCAGCGGGCTTGCCTATGGCATAGACATCGCCGCCCATAAGGCCGCTCTCAAGTGTGACATACCCACAATAGCAGTTACAGCCCATCCCCTCAACACCGTCTATCCTGCCGAACATCGATCTACAGCCGCCTCTATAATCAATGCCGGTGGAGCATTGGTAACTGAGTATACTACCTCTCAGTCAATACATAAAGGCAATTTTATTGCCCGCAACAGGATTATCGCCGCTCTTTGTGACGCCACGATAGTCGTTGAGTCTGATACCAAGGGCGGAGCCATGATTACAGCTCGTATAGCATCGGAATACAATCGTGAAGTATTTGCAGTGCCCGGGCGCATCAACGACCGGTACAGCCGTGGCACCAATCACCTCATCGCCACCAACCGCGCCGCACTGATTACCAATGCCGAGGATCTGATACAAGCAATGAACTGGCCTAAAAGGCCCAAACAGCCTAAACAACAGACCCTAAACCTTCAACTCTCTCCCGAACAGTCAAGAGTCTATAATTATATAAAGGACCATCCCGACTGCATGACCAACGAGATAATAATCAGACTTGCAATTAGTTATTCTGAATTATCATCAATATTATTTCAACTCGAGATGGCCGATATCATCAAAACACTACCCGGCAACAGATATATGATTATACAGACTGATTACTAACTTTCAACCTTCATTCAACGTTATACCACAAAAGACAATATCATATCTCTACGATACAATTACATATATATAATTAAACTTAACCTTGAAAGCAATGCCAACACCTAAAATCATTCCGGCCTCAGAGCTTATCATCAATAGCGATGGCTCAGTATTTCACTTACATCTTAAGCCCGAACAGCTTACAGACCGCATCATCCTCGTGGGCGACCCCTCACGCGTCGATATGGTGGCCGAGTTTTTTGACACCAAGACCTTTGAGGTATCATCACGTGAATTTCACACTATCGGCGGCACATATAAAGGGAAACCTATCATGTGTCAAAGCCATGGCATCGGTCCTGACAATATAGACATCGTCATCACCGAGCTGGACGCTCTCGCCAATGTTGACTTCAAGACCCGTGAAGTAAAAGACAACCCACGCCAACTCACCATGGTGCGCATAGGCACCTCAGGAGCTCTCCAGCCCGAGCTATCAATCGGCACGCCTGTTATTGCCGAGAAGTCAATAGGCTTTGACGGCGTGCTCAATTACTATGCCGGCCGCAACCAAGTTGCCGATCTGGAATTTGAGAAAGCCTTCACTGAGCACACCAAATGGAATCCGCTGTGGGCCAAGCCATATGTTGTTGATGCCGACCCCGAGTTAGTCGCCCGCATCGGACAAGACGATATGGTAAGAGGTAATACCATCTCGGCAGTCGGTTTCTATGGGCCTCAGGGACGTGAAGTGCGTCTGGCCCTCGCCAATCCCGGACTCAACCGCTCGATTGAAGAATTCCGCTTCAATGGCCGCAAAATCACCAACTATGAGATGGAGTCAGCTCCTCTACAGGGTATGGGCAAACTCATGGGGCACAAATGCATGACCGTATGCTCGATTATAGCCAACCGTTTTAATGAGGAAGCCAACCCCAACTATAAAGGCGGTATCCGCGACCTCATCCATACCGTTCTCGAGCGTATCTAAACCCATTCCATAGAAAACCAACTGAAGTTCTGCCCGTCATACTGTAGGGCAGAACTTCAGTTTTCATTATTATCTGTTTCATTTCAATTTAGGGGCAAGGTAGCGGGCGGTGTAGGTGTCGGGAAAGTCGCGTACAAGGCTTTCGGGTGTACCAGTGGCTACTATACGGCCACCGTCCCGGCCTCCCTCCGGGCCAAGGTCTATAATCCAGTCGGCCGACTTGATGACATCAAGGTGATGCTCTATAATCAGAACCGTGTGTCCGGCCTTGATGAGGCGATCAAATGAATCAAGCAATTTAAGGATGTCATGGAAATGAAGACCTGTAGTAGGCTCGTCAAAGATAAACAACGTGGGGCCCGCAGTAGCACCGGACAGAAAAGACGCCAACTTGACACGCTGGTTTTCACCGCCTGATAGCGTGGAAGAACTTTGACCAAGGGTGATATACCCAAGACCCACGTCTGATAAGGGTTGTAGCCGCGAGACAATTTTTGAGGCCGTAAGGTTATCCTTATCCTGTCTGAAAAAATCTATGGCATTGTCAACCGTCATCATTAGTATATCATGGATATTCTTGCCTCGATAAGTTACTTCGAGGATTTCAGGCTTAAACCTTTTGCCATGACATGTTTCACACTCAATAGTGATGTCTGACAGAAATTGCATCTCTATGGTAATTGTACCTTCACCCTTGCAATCCTCACAACGGCCACCCTCGGTATTAAAGGAAAAATGCCCGGGAGTGTACCCCATTTGCCGTGCGAGTTGTTGCTCGGCCATCAGACGTCTTATCTCATCGTATGCCTTGATATATGTCGCCGGGTTGGAACGAGAGGACCGTCCTATAGGACTCTGATTGACCATTTCGACAGCCGACAATCGGTTATAATCACCCTGAATTGAATGATAGGCTCCCGGAGCTTCGCCTCCGTCACCCAACTCCCTGTTCAATACCTTATATACTATATCTCGTATAAGAGTTGATTTGCCGGAACCGCTGACACCCGTTACAACAGTCATAACTCCAAGCGGTATAGTGACATCGACATCCTTGAGATTGTGTTCACATGCACCGGTCAATGTGAATGATGACGACCACCCACGGCGATGTTTGGGCACAGGGATAGACATAGCGCCATTAAGATATTGCATCGTGTATGAATCCTTGTATTCAAGCGGACGAGCAGGACAAGGAATACCCTCGTATACAATATTACCACCCTGAGTACCGGCTTCGGGACCCACATCAATAAGATAGTCGGCCGATTTCATTATATCCTCGTCATGCTCGACAACGACAACAGTATTGCCGATACGTTGTAGACTGCGCAATACACCTATAAGCCTGTCGGTATCGCGGGGATGAAGTCCTATCGAGGGCTCATCGAGTATATATAACGACCCAACAAGCGAGCTACCCAACGAGGTTGCCAAGTTGATACGCTGACTTTCACCTCCCGAAAGCGTAGAGCTGAGACGGTCAAGCGTCAGATACCCCAAACCAACGTCTACCAGAAATTTAAGTCGCGAACATATTTCTATAAGCAATCTTGACGCGACCTTGGAGTCAGCCTCACCAAGCGTCAGAGCCTTAAACCATTCATCCAAGTCCCAAACCGGCATCTGTACCAAATCGGTTATCGTCTTTCCTCCGACCTGTACATAAGAGGCTTCGTGGCGCAAACGTGTACCATGACATTCAGGACAAAGCGTCTTGCCCCGATAACGAGCCAACATGACACGGTACTGTATCTTATGTTGCTGGGACTGGACCCATTCAAAAAAGTTGTCTATCGAGGGAAAGTCTTTCTCGTGATTATGCCACAGCAGGTCTTTTTCTTGTTCAGTAAGTTTATTATACGGACGGTGTATGGGAAAGCCGAGTTCAGAGGCACGCTTTATAAAATCATGTTTGCACTCGCTCATCTTCTCGCCTCGCCAGCACACCACAGCATCTTGATAGACCGACAACGTCGGGTCGGGGACAACCAGGCGTTCATCAATGCCTACACACCGACCAAACCCCTCACAACGGGGACATGCTCCATAAGGATTATTGAAATTGAACAGATGCTCGTCAGGTTGTAAAAAAGTAATCCCATCAGCCTCAAAACGAGTGGAGAAATCATGACGTATCATCTTACGGTCGGCATCAAAAATCAACACTGACATCGCATCGTGACCCTCAAAAAATGCCGTCTCAACCGACTCGGCAACGCGGGCCACCTCCTCTGCTTGGTCGCTAACCACAGTGCGGTCTATCAACAGCATATATCCATCAAGAGACACCGGTGCATGTTCAAGCAAGTCCTCGATTTCAACCATAGCTCCGGCCCCATCTACAAGACGGGTATATCCGGCCTTGAAATAAACTTCAAGTTGTTTGCCCACCGGACGTCCCTCGGGCATTGTTATCGGCGCTACTATCGCCACACGAGTTCTCTCGGGCAATCGCGTTATCAACTCCATGACATCCTTGACTGTATGACGCTTGACCTCATGCCCCGTGACAGGAGAGTAGGTGTGGCCCACCCGACCATACAACAGTCTCATATAGTCATAAATCTCGGTAGAGGTTCCAACAGTTGAACGAGGATTGCGAGTATTGACCTTCTGCTCTATAGCAATAGCAGGTGGCAGGCCTCGTATAAAATCACAGTCGGGTTTAGGCATGCGTCCAAGAAATTGTCGCGCATAACTACTCAGCGACTCGACATAGCGACGCTGACCCTCGGCATACAAGCTGTCAAAAGCCAACGAGGATTTACCCGACCCCGATAATCCGGTAATTACCACCATTTTATTACGTGGAATAGTCACATCAACATTTTTCAAATTATTGACGCGGTCTCCTTTAACTATTATATCTTGCCCCTTGCCTGAATTGTCTTGAGGGAATGTTGAAGCTGTCGTTTTCATAGAATTACAAAATTAATAATTCTCACACATCTACACAACAAACAACACAAGTACCATTCATCAAAAAGCGCTCATTATACACAGTATTTTAATTATTAACTTAATTTTGCTTAAAAGATATCGATTAAACACATTTAAATTAGTAACTTTGGTTGGTCGAACTATCACAGCTTGTTGATTGTTAATAATACAATAGTTAAGAAGCGGATTTATCCCACCGTGATACACAAACAAGCAAATAAAGCAGCACGACCTGATAACCCCTTCATCAATGTAAAACATCACTACCTAAAACGTGAATATTATGAAAGAGACAATTAACGACAATGACGAATTCATGAGATACCGTCAACAGATGCATCGCCATGACGAAGAGACACGTCCACGTCCGGCAGCCCCCAAGGCATTAAGAGTGGTGTTCTCCATATTCATGATTCTTCTATATATAGGCATGGGTATGCTTATGTTCATCAACTTCTTTGACATGCCGGCTCAATGGGATTGGGCACGCTATCTGGTAGGTGTCGTATTGGTAGTCTACGGTTTCTGGCGCGGATATCGCCTGTATGCCGATATCGATTAATCTGTTGTTTAAAATCACAATACTGACAGTTATACAATGAAGTCATACACATTCAGTCTTATATCAGGATTGGGGCTATTGCTGACATTAATGGCCACTTCGTGTGACATTAAACAGAAGACAACCCCCACCGAAGGGTCAATGACGATTTATTGTGACAACTCGTTTGAAGACGTGCTCGAGGAATTAATTTCTGTATATGAATACCGCTATCCCAAGACTCATATTCTATCGCGCTACACCACCCAGATTGAAGCTGTAGACTCGTTGCTCGCCGACAACACTCGCTCAATAATAATCGCTCGTGACCTCACGACCCAAGAAAAAAATCAACTCAAGAACAAAGGTCGCAATGTAAGGTCTCGAATGTTGGCAGTTGACGCCGTGGCTCTTATAGTTAATAATGAAAACCCCGTCGACTATCTAAGCTACAAAGAGATAGGCGAAATCTTGACCGGCAACATCTCAAAATGGAACGAGATAGACCCCGGATGGAGCGAAAAGATGCCTAAATACCCCGAGCTCCCGGTAACAGTTTACTTTGACTCACCCGGGTCAAGCCTTGCTCTATACATGAGAGATTCTCTGACCAACAACCGCCCCTTTGGAAAAAACGTCCTTGATGCCGGCTCGGTCAAGGAAGTATTTGAAAAAGTCAAATCACGCAAGGGCTCCATTGGCGTTGTCGGTGTCAGCGTACTCACGCGTGACCTTGGCGAGAATAACATGACCACCGAAGAACGTGTCGCCGCTCTGTCCAACGACACATCGGCAGTCGATGGCATGGCTATTAACAAGCGCATGGATGAAGCAGGAGTCAAAACATTAGGTGTCATACGTTATGAACCAATGCCCCGTCGTCCCTATCAACAATATATATATGATGGCCGCTACCCTCTGACACGACAGATTTATATGATTACCACTGCCTCTCCAGGTGGCCTTGCCGGCGCCTTCTACACTTTCTGCCTCGGTGTCGATGGACAACGCATAATCATGCGCACAGGCGTCCTACCGGCTCGGGTCAACCGCAACATTGTTGAATTAGTTCAAGAATAGCAAACATACAATAATAGCTAATACGCTAATTGATAGCACATTAACTATTATTAACGCACATAACCGGCCAATATATTCAACGTCCACACCTTTTATTAGTCACATAATTACTAACTTTACATCCATAAAACCCGGTCTATATTACAGACCAGACTACAAGCACAATAATTCACACAATATTATTATAGACGTGAACATGAAAAAAATTCTTATCGCAGCCATGCTCCTCGGAGCAACCACCCTATCCTCCATGGCCCAGGGCTATAAGGACGGTATCGAGTACTACAAAGCCGGACAGTATGATAACGCTATAACGCTACTGCAACGCAACCTCAACAACTCTGATACCGACAAGGCCCTTGCCTATTATTATCTCGGCTCATCTTACCTTGCCAACAACAATAAGACAGAAGCCAAGAAATACTTTGAATTAGGCACCCAAGCCAACCCCCAATGTGGATACAACTATGTCGGCCTCGGCGCTCTCGCGTTAATGGACAAAGATAAGTCAGCTGCCGAAAAATACTTTGACACGGCCAAAAAAAATGCCAAAAAGAACACTGAAGTTCTTGTGGACATTGCCCGCGCTTACTTCAACGCCGACCCCGTGGCTTATGACAAAGAAATAACCAAGCTGATTGACAAAGCACGCAAAGACTCTAAACTTAAAGACCCCTCCATATATGTATTTGAGGGCGACCGCAAGTTTAAAGCCAAAGACTATAATGGAGCAGCTACCGAATATGAGCAAGCAATTACATTTGACGAGGACAACCCCGAAGGATACGTCAAATATGCCAACACCTACTTCTATGTAGTACCCCAATATGCTATCGAGAAACTTAAAGAACTTCTCCAACGCAATCCGACATCAGCTCTCGCCCAACGCGAGCTTGCCGAAAAATACTACATGAACGACCAGTGGACTGACGCCGCCAAACAATATGGCGAATATATCAAAAACCCCAACCACTTCCCCGAGGACAAGGCCCGCTATGCAGTGCTCCTTTATGCCGGTGGCAAACACGATGAGTCACTACAGACAGCTCGTGAGGTTTTAGGTCAAACTCCCGACAACACCATGCTCCAACGCCTTGTATTCTTCAATCTCAACAACCTCAACCGCAAAGAAGAAGCCCTCACCGAGGCCCAGCAATACTTTGCAAACGCCAAAAACGACAGTCAATTCAACGCTGCCGACTACCGCACATATGCCAACCTCCTTTACGAAGTAAAGAAAGACACCATTGGCACCAAAGATATTATCCTCAAAGGCATACAGAAATATCCCAAAGACGCCCAGCTATATCGCGCCCTTGCCGACTGGTACTTTGACCAAAAAGACTATCCATCATGGGCCGACAACATCAACCTAAGTATCGAAAACACCTCTGATCCCAAATCCAACGAATACTTCTCAGCCGCCGGTAGCAACCGATTTGCAGCATTAGCCAAATATGCCACCGAAGAGGTTGATGCCGCAAAAGAATATGCCGAAAAAGGTCTCAAACTCATGGAGAAAGCCATGGAAGGTGTCATATCCCCCTACCAATACTATCGCCGCGTAGGTCAACTCGCTGTACTGGCAAACAACAAAGTTCCCGACCAGAAAGCAGCTGAGGCCTACGAAGAAACAATTAAACTCCTTGACCAGGACGCCACCAACAAGACATCCAACGCCGATGTCTACCGAGAGGCCTACGGTATACTCTACACCTATTACAATGCTCTTGGCGACACAGAGAAAGCCGATGCGGCCAAGGCTCAATATGACACATACAAAAATAATTAAGCCATATAACATATATCGCTTGTAATCAATTAATAATCAATTCCTCATGCCTCAATAACGAGACATGAGGAATTTTTTTCACATATACCTGTCACAGATTGACAACATCAGTGTCATTATAATAAACAACAAATATACACCACAATGCTTTCAACCCGACAATGACGTCACAACAGTTCAAGACCCATATACTCCCATGCTACAACATGATGTTTGCTGTCGTTATACGCATTGTCAACAATAGCGATGACGCGGCCGACATAATCCAGGAAGCAATACGATCACTATGGGAACGACATGAAAATATCACTCTCCCCGATATACCCAAGGCCTTCTGCTGTACCGTCGCCCGCAATGCCGCCATCAACCACATGCGCTTCCAACAACGACATCCCGTCACGACAGTTGATATTATCCCTGACTCCCCAGATGATGACGACGACACCACCAAAGAAAGATTGAACCTCCTGCTACAAGCCATTGAACGACTCCCCGACCCTCGCGGTACTCTTATCAAACTATCACTGGATGGATACTCAACATCTCAGATAGCACTCAAAACCGGATACACCGAAGCCAACGTCAGACAGATTATCTCCCGTGGCCGACAACAACTCAAATCTATTCTCTCCAAATCGCCCAACTTATGAATAACAAAATCACCAACATACAACAAGCGCGCGAGCTACTTGACCTATGGTACCAAGGCAATACGACTCCCGAGCAGGAAGACTTACTCTATGACTTCTTCACCTCGAGCAACAATATTCCCGAAGACCTAAGAGCCGAAGCCCTGATATTTGGGCACACCTCAGACACCCCTGTCCCCCAGGCTCCCACCATTGACCCGTCGCTTCTCGCCGAAATAGATACAGCTATCGATACCGAGAAAAAGGCCTCGGCAAAGGCCCTGAGTCCCAACCGGTTCAAACGCTTGGCATGGCTATCTTCATCAATTGCCGTAGCCGCGACAATTGCTTTACTAATCATTTTCAATATACCGACAGCCCCTGACTCCACGCTGGCAGTCACTACCGAACACCCAGCCATCGCCTCCAATTCGCCACATCATTCAAATACCAACCTACCATCTGAGCCAAATAACAGCAAATCAGCCGCAGATACAATTTCAGCCAATACAATTCCGGCCAATACAAACATCAACGTTGCCCAGAGCCACACTTCCAAAACAACTATCCACCAATCCGACCCAACCCCGATTACAGATGACGGGTATGAAATTATTGACTCCCCCGAACAAGCCCAAGCCATACTCCAACAATCCTTTGCACTCCTAAAACAATCTTTCGACCGGTCATCCAACTCAATCAAGACTTCGACCGAAACCATCAACAATTCGATAGACAAAATCTCTCAAATTACAAACTCCATATAATCAAACAAATAATCACTAAATACCGATATACAATGAAACGCAAAATCACCTCCCTTCTCATCCTCCTGGTCGCCATCTTAATATCGACCTCATGTTCAGGACAACGCATTTTCAGCGAAGTACCTTCCAAAGACGGCATAAACAAAATCTATGTAGGCAAAGCCATGCTACGTCTGGCCGGAAGCTTTGAAAAAGTCACCGACGGCGTTCCCTCCGATGCAATCAAATCCATCGACGGCGTCGAAGTCATCAATGTAGAGAAAAAAAGCCTGATAAAAGAAGTCAGTGCCATCTGTCAAAAAGTCATCAACCAACTACAATTAGAACCCGCGACAACCATCGAAGACGGCAACGAGACAACTACCATCTACATCCACCCCGACCCCCAAAACGCTGAAATAGCCACTATGCTGGTCGTCATTAACGACGAGAATACCGAGTACAACGCTATCGCCATTCACGGCAAAATCGATCTTCTAAAACTCACCCAATCCTTCGACCATTAACCCGACACCCCCACTCCACCCTCCTCATCCCCCAACCTTAACATATCCCTTCTCCTCCCCCCACCGGATGAACACCCCGTGCCCATCCGGTTTTATATTCCCCCTCCCCAAATTCCCTTAGCCTTACCTCATTATCACAAAAACATCCCCTAAAAAACTCACAATAATTCCCAACATAGGCTCCATCTCGCAAAATTTACGCCTATGATGATTCATGTATTGGACCACTTATTGAGACATGTCACCATGGCTGAATACCCCAATGCAGATTAAAATGATTACATAAATAATATTGATTACTGTATAATTGTCGTTAAAAGAGAAGGCCAAATGGTGGTGAATTGATGGAAAATCGTTAACTTTGTACCATAAAACACCAATAATTATACACCATGCCATTATGAAAACTGTAGAACGCATTTTAGCCCAAAAGCTCCTTAAAATTTCGGCCATTAAACTTCAGCCTGACAACCCATTCACATGGGCCTCAGGATGGAACTCACCGATATACACCGACAACCGTAAGACTCTATCTTATCCCGACCTGAGATCTTTTATCAAAATTGAGTTATGCCGCGTGATATTGGAGAAATTTGGTCGCCCCGACGCTATCGCCGGCGTTGCCACAGGAGCAATTGCCCAAGGTGCACTTGTTGCCGATGCTCTTGGACTTCCCTATGCATACGTGCGTTCAGCCCCCAAAGACCATGGTCTCGAAAACCTAATCGAAGGCAATCTCAAGGTTGGTCAGAAGGTTGTAGTCATCGAAGACCTCATCTCTACCGGCAAAAGCTCATTGAAAGCAGTCGAGGCCCTTCGCAACGCCGGCTGTGAAGTAATCGGTATGGCAGCCATGTTTACCTATGGCTTCCCGGTCGCCACCGAGTGTTTTGCCAAAGCAAATGTAGAGCTTGTAACTCTCAGCAACTACAACGCCATGCTTGAAGCAGCCCTCTCTACCGGCTATATTACCACAGCCGACATCGAGACCCTCAAAAAATGGCGTGAAGATCCTGCCAACTGGGCACCCAAACACTAAGGGCCCAACTCCAGTTACCTCCCACTCCTACCCTTTTTTATTAATCATGAGTGAGCATTAACTCACTTATATAACTCCATTAATACCCTCCACTTAATGACATCATATAACGGAAAACCGGTAACAGTCAATGTTCCGGTTCAAACTATCGTTGACCGATTTGGAGACCTCACATCTCTCCAGAACTCGATTGACAAACTACCCGAGGAACAACGTTCCCGCTTGGGAGACACCCGTTTTGAAAAAGACGCCATCGTAATCAAAAACCCTCAAGCCGGCGAAATAAGATTTCAAGTCACTGAGCGCACTTATGAAATGATTAAGATGGTATCCGGCGGTATTATGCCAATGGAAATGCTTATATCTCTCCAAGCCATCGATGAACGTCACACCACAGTCACTACTACCATAAATATTGAAATACCACTGATGTTGCGTCCTTTAGTGGGACCATATCTACAGAAAGCTGCCGACCAGTTTGGCACCCTCATGGCCAACATCACAGCCCAAGATACTACAGACAATGACTAAGCCAAGCAAATTATGGCAGAAAAACATTGACGTTGATCGCGATATAGAACTATATACTGTAGGTCGTGACCGCGAGATGGACATGTATCTCGCCTCAAGCGACATATTGGGGTCAATAGCTCATATTACCATGCTGAAAAGCATCGGACTATTAAAAGCCAATGAACACGAGGCACTCACCATCGAACTGCGCAACATCTACGACATAATCCAAAAAGGCAAATTTGAAATTCAGCCCGGTGTCGAGGATGTACACTCACAAGTCGAGTTGATGCTTACCGACAAGTTGGGAGACCTCGGCAAAAAAATACATTCCGGGCGTTCACGCAACGACCAAGTACTCGTCGACCTTAAACTCTTCATACGCTCCCGTATCCTTGACGTCACACACCACGTATCACATCTGTTCACGAGCCTTATAGATGGTTCTGAACACTACAGGGACGTCATTATGCCGGGATATACCCACCTTCAAGTAGCTATGCCCTCATCAGCAGGCCTATGGCTGGGAGCCTATGCCGAGTCCCTCGCCGACGACATGGTGGCGCTCAAAGCCGCATTTGACATCACCAACCGCAACCCCTTGGGTTCAGCCGCCGGATACGGCTCGTCATTCCCTCTCGACCGCGACATGACTTCGCGATTGTTAGGCTTTGAATCCACGGTTATAAACTCGGTGTACGCCCAGATGGGACGTGGAAAGACCGAGCGCATCGTGGCATCGGCCATTGGCAATATTGCCGCCACAATTTCCAAGCTGGCCTATGATGCTTGCATGTTCAACTCCCAGAACTTTGGCTTTATAACCCTCGACCCTCGTTTTACCACCGGGTCTTCAATAATGCCACACAAAAAAAATCCCGATGTATTTGAGCTCACCCGCTCTCGAGCCAACCGCCTTCAGGCCCTTGCCGGCGAGATTACCTTGATGACCAACAATCTTCCATCAGGATACTTCCGCGACTTACAGTTAATCAAAGAAACGTTTCTCCCCGCCTTTGACCAACTCGAGGCCATGCTTGACATGACTGCCCATATCATCAACAACATCAAGTTCAACAAAGAGGCCCTTAACGATCCACGCTATGACGCAATGTATTCGGTCGAGGAAGTGAACCGTCGCGTCCTGAGAGGCATACCGTTCCGAGATGCTTACCGCCAGGTTGGTCTCGAAATAGAAAACGGTACATTTGTCCCCGATACCAACATCCACCACACCCATCTCGGCTCTATCGGCAACCTCGGCAATGATCGTATCAAAAATCTGTTCAACAAACAGATGGATAAGTTTATGCAATATAAAGATATGATTAACCATTCTATAAATATACTGCTCACCGATAATCCCCGTAACTTGATTTGATGTCACTACACTCATCAATACATATACTAAGACACCTGCTCATAACGATGCTGACCTGTTCGGCACTCACCTCATGTGACAGCGTTGATGACAAACGCATACCCTCGATGCCGGTTCAGATTGTATTTACCGATGTCGGGATGTGGAACATGTATGGCGTGGGTGGTGCAATGCAGAGCCGCCGCTTTTTCCGCACCAAAACCGAGTCTCAGCCAACCGGATTTTTCTATACCGCGACCACCTATACCGGTTATGGAGGTGTGCTACTTGTAGGAGACATCATGGGAGACCCCAAGGCTTATGATTTGGCATGTCCCTATGAATGTAGCCCCGAGATACGTGTGTCGGTTGACTCCAAGACCCATCTTGCAGTGTGCCCCAAGTGTCACTCAGAGTATGATGTATTTGAGAACCAAGGCATTGCCGTCTCCGGGCCAGCGGCTAAACGTGGATACAGCCTTCGCCGATATGGTGTTTACTCTGGCTCTACCAACTATCGTGTTATAACCAATTAAAATATCCCATATTCAACTATCCTACATACTTATGTCTAAAAACTATTTAGGACTTTGGTTAATACTAATATGTGCATTTGTGGCATTTGCTGCCACATCTGTATCTGAAGACTTCCATATTGGCTCCTACAAGCCCAAGTCATCCCGGATAGCACAAACAATGGGTTTAAAAGAGCCCCAAGTATCGGCCCGGAAAGTCAAGGGTGCCGCTTCCCGCGCCTCACAAGGTCGCCGCCCCGACAAGGCCGTCACCACAGACACCACATCCAAAACCATTCTCTTTATAGGTGATTCCATGCTCGAGGGTCTTTCACCACGTCTTGCCCATTATGCCAAACAAAATGGGCACAAACTATACTCGGTTATCTGGTATAGCTCAACATCAGAGGTGTGGGGCAACAGCAATAAACTTGCCTCTTATATCAGACAGATTAAACCCAACTATATATTTATATGTCTCGGTGCAAATGAACTGTTTGTTCGTGACATCATCACCAAGCGAGACAAGTATGTCAAAAAAATACTCAAGGATATCGGTAATATCCCATACATATGGATTGGTCCTCCCAACTGGAAACCCGATACCGGCATCAACGACCTTATAGCATCCAACACCCGCCCGGGATGCTACTTCAAGAGTGACGGCATGCACTTTGATCGTGCCAAAGACGGTGCTCATCCCACACGTTCGTCGGCAATCCTCTGGATGGACTCTGTAGCACGCTGGATGCCTCGCCATGCCGAGCACCCTATCAAGATGAAATACCCCAAAGATAAATCCGGCCGTCCAATCAAGATATACGTCCATCAACCTTCAGAACGATAAGACCATAAGGTCACATAACACCAACCAATAATTATTACCCTAACATTCGTCACCTACTATCGTGGATATTATCAACAATATCTTACAACAGCTCCAATATAACCCGGACGAGCCCATGCTCTTCTCGAGCGGCGTGTTCTGGGCCATGTTTATAGTATTCATCCCCATATATGCATTACTGAAAAAACGCCTATGGCAGATGGTGATATTTGTCGTGGCATTTTCGGCATTTTTCTACTATAAGTCAAGCGGTTTTTACGTCATAATGTTATTTGGCACATCGCTCATCGACTGGGGTTTATCCAAGATAGTAGCCTCATCCAACGAGAGATGGAAACGTCGGTTGTGTGTAATCATTTCGTTGATATGCTCGCTGTCAATTCTATGCTACTTCAAGTATGCCAACTTCTTTTTGTGGAACTGGAACACTATGGTTGGCTCCAACTTTGCGCCACTCGAGTTGATACTGCCCGTAGGCATATCATTCTATACATTCCAGTCTATAAGCTATATAGTTGATGTCTATAAAGGACGTGTAGCCCCCACTAAAACCTGGCTCGAATACATGTTCTTCCTGTCCTACTTCCCGGCATTGGTCGCCGGCCCTATCGTGCGCGCCGATTATTTTCTGCCCCAGATACGACAGAACACACCGGCTACACGCGACGAAGTTTATTTCGGTTTCTGGCTGATTATTTTAGGCATCGTCAAAAAAGCCATCATCGCCGACTATATCGCTCAATATAATGATCTTATATTTGTCATGGACCCCCAGACCGGTATGCCCACTTATTCAGGATTTGAATGTCTCATGGGGATCATTGGCTACACGATGCAGATTTACTGTGACTTTTCGGGATACAGCGACATGGCGATAGGAATATCCCTGATACTCGGCTTCAAGTTGGCCAAGAACTTTGACTTTCCATACAAATCACTTAATGTCACCGAGTTCTGGCGCCGCTGGCACATTTCACTGTCTTCATGGCTCAGGGACTACATCTACATACCCCTGGGAGGCAACCGCAAAGGCAAAGGCCGCACCTATGTCAACAACATGGCTACTATGCTCATCGGTGGTCTATGGCACGGCGCCTCATGGAAATTTGTATTCTGGGGTGGCATACATGGCGTAGGACTCGCTATACACAAGGCATCCAAGCCCTGGCTATCACGCATTACCGATAATTGGCCGGTCAAGATACTGTGCTGGCTTGTTACCATGACATTTGTAGCAGCTCTATGGGTGTTTTTCCGAGCCGACTCCTGGGCCGACTCCTGGGCTATACTGTCCCACACTGTCACCGACTTCTCGTGGGATTACCTCGAGCCATTTGCCACAGTGCGATGGCTGTGGCTCATACTTATGGGTGTCATCATTGCCGCCCACGCGATGCCTGCCGGATTTTGGGACAAGGTCGGCAATAAGTTTGTAAAATCGCCATGGGTTGTCAAGTTTCTGGTATTTATCGTTATCGTACAGCTTGTGCTTGAACTACGTGGCGAAGATGTCGCCCCCTTTATCTATTTTCAATTCTAAATAAATGATTGATAATAAAATATTTAAAAACACAACAGCCCTATATCACACATTTGGGTGTAAACTCAACTTCTCGGAGACCTCAACCATAGCCCAGAGTCTGAGCGAAGCAGGCATACGTCGCGTATCGACCGGCGAGACTCCCGATTTCATCATTCTCAACACATGCTCAGTAACTGAGACCGCCGACCGCAAGTGCCGTCAAGCCATCCGCTCGTTTCACCGGCGCTATCCCGAAGCTGCCATTGTGGTAACCGGTTGTTACGGCCAACTTAAACCTGACGAAGTAGCCAAACTCGACGGCGTGGCCATCGTCGCAGGGCAAGATGATAAAGGACGCATACTACAATTTATTAATGACTGGACCCAAAAACGAGAGAACAAGATTACATCGGTCATCGACTCTCGTGAGATACGATCGTTTGTACCATCATGTTCACGCGGTGAACGCACCCGTTTTTTCCTTAAAGTCCAGGATGGGTGTGATTATTGGTGCACCTATTGCACTATCCCCAAGGCTCGTGGCCGATCTCGTTCAGGCACCATAGAGCAATTGGTAACACAAGCTCGCGAAGCGGCGGCACAAGGAGGACGCGAGATTGTGATTACCGGCGTCAACATAGGCGATTTTGGCAAAGGTCGCGATGATTCTTTTCTTGATCTCATCAAGGAATTGGACCGAGTCGAAGGCATCGAACGTTACCGTATCTCATCTATCGAGCCCAACCTGCTGACTGACGAGATAATCGACTGGTGTGCAGCTTCCCGCAAATTCATGCCTCACTTCCATATTCCACTCCAATGTGGCTCAGACGAGGTCTTAAAACTCATGAGACGTCACTATGATACTGCATTGTTTGCCCAACGTATCAACCATATACGGCGCGTAATGCCTGACGCTTTTATCGGTGTAGACCTTATCGTGGGTGCGCGGGGAGAAACACCTGAATATTTTGAAAAATCCAAGGCTTTTATTGAAAGCCTGGATATATCACGACTACACGTGTTTGTATACAGCGAGCGTCCGGGCACACGAGCCCTGGAAATCGGCTACAAAGTTCCATCGGCCGAACAACAAAGACGCACCCACCTGATGCTCGCCATATCAGAACGTAAACTTGCCGACTTTTCACGCCGGTTTATAGGCACCGTGCGTCCGGTACTCCTCGAGCACGCCCACGACGGACATCCAATGAGCGGATTTACCGACAACTATCTTAGAGTACATGTCGATGCTCCGGCATCACTGGACAACCATATTGTAGATGTGCGCCTCGACCGACTCAGCGATGATGGAGAATTTATTCATGCCTCACTTATAGACTGACAACCATGGGTAAGATTATAGGCAATATTGGATTTGGTATAATTACAGGTTTTCTATACCTGTTGGCTTTATTGCCATTAAACATCCTATATATCCTGGCTGACTTTATATACTTTCTCATTTACTATATCGTTGGATACCGTAAAAAAATGGTCAGAACAAATCTCTCCCAATGTTTTCCCGACTACCCACCTCAACAACTCAAACATGTCGAGAAACAATTTTATCACAACTTTGCAGACTATATAGTCGAGACCATCAAACTATTGCATATCAGCGATAAACAGATGAAGCGCCGCATGGTATTTGAAAACCTCGACATCATCTGTGACTTGCTCGACAATGGAAAATCCATCATAGCCTATTTTGCCCATACCGGCAACTGGGAATGGGCTCCAAGCATCACGCTTGGATGTCAACAACAAGTTGCACGTGGCGATATGTTTGCTCAGATATACCGGCCGTTACGCAATCAACACTTTGACCGGCTGATGCTTAAAATCAGATCACGCTTTGGTTCTGTCTCCATCGCCAAGAAAGTTGCCCTACGCACCCTTCTGACCGCCCGTCGAGACGGCGTAGTATCCATCACCGGATTTATGAGTGACCAGAAACCCAGCCACGGTGACACGGTACACATCATTGACTTTCTCGGCCGTCCCACCCCGGTTATTACAGGAACCGAGACCCTTGGCCGCCGACTCGGCATGGCTGCCGTATACTGGGATATGTCCAAGCCTCGTCGCGGTCACTATAAAATCACGGTAAAACTACTCACCGATGACATGTCACAAACCGAGCCCATGGAAATCACTGACTGCTATTTCAAGATGCTCGAGGAGTCTATCAGAAATAATCCAGCTATATGGCTATGGTCTCATAACCGATGGAAAAATGCCCCCATATAATTCAAGGCTAAACGTTCATACAGGTCAACATTCATCTTCACTTTCCACTACTCTTCATCATGAATACCACACCTCAAGTAGCCGTAATCATCCTCAACTGGAACGGCTCCCAATTGTTAAGACAATATCTCCCGTCGGTAATCGCCAATACCGACCCTTCAGTAGGTCACGTGATAGTCGCCGACAATGGCTCGACCGACGACTCCCGTCAAGTACTCGATATTGACTTTAAGGACCGCGTGGAGACCATGTATTTTGATAAAAACCTTGGATTTGCCGGCGGTTACAACCTTGCAATAAAGCGTGTGGCCGGCCTATATAAATATGTTGTACTACTCAATAGTGACGTCGAGACTCCGGCAGGTTGGCTCAATCCTCTGGCCGAGTATATGAACAAGCACCCCGAGACAGGAGCATGCCAACCCAAGCTACTGAGTTACAATAACAAGACAATGTTTGAATATGCCGGGGCTTCAGGCGGCTTCATCGACCGCAACGGCTATCCTTACTGCCGAGGTCGCCTCTTTCATGTATGTGAGCAAGACAACGGCCAGTATGACGACGTAATCTCTATCTTCTGGGCTACCGGAGCCGCATTAATGGTGCGCACCGACCTTTACCTTGAAGTTGGTGGGCTGGACGAAAAATTCTTTGCTCACATGGAGGAAATAGACCTATGCTGGCGCATACTCCTGTCTGAACATAACATAAAGGTAATACCTTCAAGCCATGTCTATCATCTCGGCGGAGGCTCACTTCCGGCATCCAACCCACGCAAAACCTATTTAAACTTCCGCAACAACCTACTGCTTCTACATAAAAACCTTCCTGACACCACTCGCCGTAAAAAACTCATGCGCCGACGGCTGTTAGACACTGTGGCATGGACCAAATTTATCCTCACCTTTGATTGGAAAAACGCGGCCGCCGTGTGGCATGCCCACCGCGACTTCGCCAAAATGCGACGCGATTACACTACCCACCCCGATATCGACCTTCTGGACACACGATCAGATACCCGCGTCAATATCCTGACCGCCTTTTACCTACGTCGTCGCCGTCACTTCTCTTCGCTCTAAATGGGGTCCATGTTGTGTGGGTCTACAGAGCGTAGCGTAACTGAAAAATTAATGTAATAAAAAAATCCCGGTCGATGACCGGGATGGATGGTAGCGCGTCCGGGATTCGAACCCGAGTCTCCGCCTTGAGAGAGCGGCGTGCTAGGCCTCTACACTAATGCGCCTTACTGTTTTGTGATTGCAAAGGTATAACTTTATTTTTATTCAACAAACCCTCTGTTTGCGTTTTAACTTTAGTTAACACCATATTTACCAATAGGCATAATACAAAATATATATCTTACCGACACTTCTATGAAGCAAACAATTTGACAATCACCAAGAACCTCATTCTAAATTCTTAACGTAATCTCGCTATGGTCAAGAACTGTTAACATCCTTATCAAGCAAGAATTATTTCACCAAAATCGTCAGGACGATGGAAGTCGGGATTGGGAGAGTCTATCGGGTTCCAACTCAAGTAATGGGGAGCAGATGTCGCCGATGCACATTTATAGAAATTGCCTGTCATCTTAAAGGGCACTCCTTGATACTTAACGCCTATGAGGTCAAGAGGAATCTTGACCAAAAGATTCCAGCTGAAAATTCCTTCCATCTCACAGAAAGGCTTAGTTCCACACGAAGCCACTCTGATCACACGGTTCAACTCGTCGGCGTTGAGACGCGTTGGATTATGACGCTCACTGCGATGTGAGGCATTTATCGCCCCGATACAGTTGAACTCAAAATTCCAATAATGGCTATCAGATGTAGGGGACACAAAAAACTCGACACACGAGTCTTGAGATACCGGAGACTGATTGGTATAGTTACACGCTCTGAGGTAATTACAACGTACAAAAAAATCTATGTAGAGGTTTTTGCCGGTATGAGCAATAGTAAACGTCGTCAATGGCGAATAGGGGTATGTATCCGGCCAATTAAGGGATGCTATCGAACGTCTGACACCTTCGTTATCTAAGATGGCAAGTATCTGGTCTACTTTATCCTCGCCATCCAATGAGGGTATATAAGGGACGGTTAAAGTTTTGGTCATATCTATAAAGTTAAATATTTTACAGCAGGTGGTATACCGGCTTGATGACGGGACTGGCTTTCACTAACTGTTTTGTGAACTTTATGAGGTGCAATATATTCATTATGAATACCATAACCGGCTCCCACCACAGCCATACCGATAAGAACCCCGCCAATAATGCGGTTAATCAGCCACAACGAACGCACATTGAAGCGACTACGCAACTTATTAACCAACATCGTGATAAGATACCACCACAAAAGCGCCCCGGCAAATATCATCGAATATCCCACTATAAAATGGTGAGGCCCAAACTCGGGAAGTATAAAACTAAACTGGGCAAATAATCCAATTATAAAGAACAATATCAGCGGATTGGAGAACGTCAAAAGAAAACCTGTAACCAAGTCCAACCAATAGTTATTGACAGTAATCTCGTTAGGCTTCAGGGCTCGGGTAGGATTTTTACGAAACAGGTATACTCCAAACGCTGCCAACACGAGCGCACCGAGCATCTGTAGCCCAAATTGATGTTGCTCGATAAAATCGGTAATAAAACTTATACCCAGACCGGTCAGCAGGCAATAGAGCAAGTCAGAAAACGCTGCACCAATACCTGTAAAAAATGCCGGCCAACGGCCTTTACTGAGAGTGCGTTGAATTATGAGCATACCGATAGGCCCCATAGGCGCCGATATCAAAATACCTATAGCAAGTCCTCGCGGTAATATGTACATAAATTCATTCATCACACTTAATTATGAGGCATCTATTTTAATAACTCATCCTCACATAGCCAACAAAATTAATAAAACTTGTCAATAGTCACAAATTATAATGGACTCAGCAGTGCAAAATCCGACAAAATTTGTTAAAGTTCACCACCATACCGTTAGACAAAGACCGACTAAGCAGGAGACCAATTTACCCGACACATCATTCGGCATAAGAGTGATATATCATAAAAAGGGCCTCTATCACAGAGGCCCTTCTTATAGGTTTCCAATAGGTACAATTTCTAAGGTAAAAAAGATTGTTTTAGGTTTGCGGTACAAAGGTACTGCTTATGTGACATTGTGCAAAATATTTTTTTATGTTATAAAGCATGTTTTTAAAACACTCCTTATGTCATTCCCCAAAAACCAAAATCCAACAATCTAATAATCAATTCATTAACCAACCAACCAAGGACTTAAGGCTATAAATTTACCCTGTGTTAAAATTTGTAAAGATTTCACTCTGTTGTGTCAAAATGTTCAAGTGATAGATTTTGACCATCCCAGCGGGCATAAGTATATTGGTTAAAACAATCCCCTAAAATAATGAGGTTGGCGCCATTACCAACAGGCCGATTTACAAAAACATGTCGATGACCCATGATATAGTACCTGATATCCGGATGCTTGAGGCTATATTCCTTCACAAATCTCATCTGAGGTTCATTGTCATCACCACCATAAGTTGCCACACCTCCACCTCTGACCTTACGTGAATGTCGGCTCCAACGGTAAGCAAATGGGACTGTCCAACGGGGATGTATTGCCGAAAAGAGCTTCTGGCATATTTTATTACGGAAAATTGACCGTATAATTCTAAATCCACGCGAAGTATCTCCAATACCATCGCCATGACCAAGAAAGAATTTGACGCCGTCGATATCTTTTATTACCGTACCATCCACAACCTTTACACCAAGCTCTTGGGACAAGTAGTCAAACAACCATATATCATGATTTCCGGCAAACCAATAAACCTCAATTCCAGAATCAACCATTGAGGCAAGCTGTCCAAAGAATCTCACATGACCACGAGGCACTACTGTGCGGTACTCAAACCAATAATCAAGCACGTCACCCAACAGATAGACCGTACGTGCATCATGGGACATCATTTTAAGCATATCGATAACCCGACGCTCGTGCTCACGCTCATCAGACATATAGGTTGCTCCTAAATGCAAGTCACTGAGAAAATATGTCACTGCCGGTTTAACCATGATTACATAAAACCAAGTTCAAGCTTAGCCTCGTCTGACATCATATCTTTATCCCACTCAGGCGTAAACACTATATTGATATTCACGCTGTTAATTCCATCAATAGACTCAAGCTTAAGCCGAGCATCCTCAACAATAAAGTCGGCTGCCGGACAATTGGGAGCTGTCAGCGTCATGTCTATATCAAGGTCGCCATTATCCCGGACATCAATTCTATAAATAAGTCCGAGCGAATAAATATCGACCGGTATCTCAGGATCAAAGACAGTGCGCAACATCGCCACCACCTTTTCCTCGAGCTGTAATTTTTCTTCGGGTGTCATTTTTCAGTACATTATATTATCTTACAAAGGTAAGAATTTTTTATAACAAAAAAATAAAGCTACCTTTGTGATGTATATTAAGACATCATAAACATTAATCAAACAATAATTAACCAAACAGCTTATGAAAAACTTCAAACGCCTATTAATTGCAGTGATTGCCATCGTGGCATTGACAATGCCGGCACATGCCGAGTTCAAGATCGGTCCTCGTGTAGGTCTCACAGTCAACTCTCTTAAATTTTCAGACGACCTATGGTCAAGTGATAACCGTGCCGGATTTACAGGTGGTCTACAGGTTGAGTTTACCGCTCCCGTCATTGGCATCGGCATGGACGCATCAGTGATGTATGTACGTCGCGATTCCAAGTTCTATCAAGAAGACGCCAATGGCGAGACCAGTTACACCAATTTATCCAAGGACTGGATTGAAATTCCCCTCAACCTCAAGTGGAAGATAAACATAATAGGTATCGGCAAGATTATCAAGCCTTACATTTTCACCGGTCCCAGCTTTGCATTCCTGACCTCAAGCAAAGCCATCAGCGAGGCCTGGGAGAGCAAGAAGTTTGACGTATCCTGGAATTTTGGATTTGGCGCCGAACTTATCAACCACTTGCAGATAGGTGCCAGCTATGGCATAGGCATGACCAAAGCCGCCAAACACCTCGGCATTTCCAACGGTGGAGACGTCACCGGTCGCAACAAATACTGGACCGTAACCGCCGCATGGCTATTCTGACAACTTGGAGTATTGTCTCCACTAAAGACATGAAATAAAAACACATTGATGGCCCGCCATAGATATCAGCGGGCCATCAGTGTGTTTTTTCAATTAATTAATAACAACAGCCGTTATTCAACTGAAGCCGAACCAACACGACGGAATATATAATCCTGATTACCTATCTCACATGACATGATGGTTTTTTCAAACTTCATATCCTCTATTTTGGTATAACGGTCATAAACAGTGTGAATGGCGCGCTTCACCTGACGTTGATAAAAACCGGCAAGAGCTGTTTGATTAAGCTGGACTACCTCAGGAGTCTCTGTTTGAGTCAATGCGTTAGATACAAGTTGCACTCCCTCGGGATCAACCACGACCCTAAGGGTCGAGTTATCAAGGCTAACCACAATTTCATCATCCTCGTCTTTGGCCCACTCATATTTACCCGAAATCGTGGCTTGTCCAACAACTGTAATCTCATAAGGAGCCGTCAATGAATCTACCTGAGGTAATGCGTCATCTATCACAACATCTGTAACAATATCTATTTTACCCGAGCGGGAGTCATTTTTATCGGGAGTAAACGTTAACCTTGAGGTTGTACGGCAGTCGGCAAGGTTTGCCTCATCGAGTTGCAACCGCGTTTCACCCGAAATCCAAGAACCTGTAAGTTTATCAACATCTTCTGAGCATGATGCCATCACCATCACTGCTACCATAGCAACGACCGACTTGAATATTGTGCCAATTGTTTTCATGTTTCAATATTTATTAAATGTATTTAATACAACATTAACAATAATCAACATAAATATGTTCATTTTAGCGAAGCCTCAATCACACGGTGGGACTTTTCGATAAGTTGAGGAATATCGTGCTTTCCATCGACAGCCTCGATTGGTTGATGGATCGTTATTACAATATGGCCCGGACGAGGCAATTTACTGTCACGGGGCATCACCCTGAAAGCGCCATCTATTGTCAGAGGCACCACAGGAAGATCAAATTCCTGGGCTAACAAGAAAGCACCTCGTTTGAAAGCGCCCATACGACCGGTACGTGTACGCGAGCCCTCAGGAAACACCACAACACTCATACCGTCCTTAAGTTGTTTTTCGGCAGCTGTCATTGTCTTACGTATTCCCGAAGGTGTTGAACGATCAACATAAATATGGCCGGCGCGCTCACAAGTATATCCGACAAACGGTATTTTACGTAACGATGCTTTCATCATCCACTTGAAGTTATGTCCAAGAAAACCATATATCGCAAAAATGTCATAGGCTCCCTGATGATTGGCGACAAAGATATAGGACTGTCGCTTAGAAATATTATCACGACCTCTCACCGTCACTTTCACAAACGTCAGCCACGCCATCACACGTGCCCATATCATGGCCGGATAATATCCCCACCATCGGCCTCCGAACATAATCGAGCCCAAAGACACAACCAAACAGGCCAACAACGTTGCCACAATCATCAGCGGTATCATTATTATTATCTGATATACGCGATATAAATAAATCATAATCAGTGAATTTTACGTTATTAAAAAGCATATTTGAGGAAGGCTCGGGATGAGCCACCTTTTTGTGGCAAAATTATGAATTTTTTTTGAGCAACAGACCGACCGGATAAGGCTAAATACGAGATTTTTTGTAATTTTGTATATACATCTCTAATCTTTCCGACCATGGATAACATCAGACAACATATCGAACAACTGCGTGATGAACTCAATCAACACAACCACCGGTACTATGTCCTGAACTCGCCAACGATTTCAGACCGCGAGTTTGACATGAAAATGCATGAACTTGAAGATCTGGAGCATGCCCATCCCGAATATGATGATCCTCTATCGCCCACCCATCGCGTCGGAAGTGATTTATCGGCAGGATTTGAACAAGTGCCCCACATATATCCCATGCTATCACTGGGCAACACCTACTCGATAGACGATGTTGACCAATGGTACACACGATTAAAGACGGCATTGCCAGAGCAAGAAATAGAGATTGTCGGAGAGATGAAATTTGACGGCACCGGCATCTCGCTCATATATGAACACGGGCGTCTGGTGCGTGCCGTGACACGTGGCGACGGATCACATGGCGACGTAGTCACTGAGAACATCAAGACCATACGCTCTATACCCCTGATACTACAAGGCAATGACTGGCCCGACAAGTTTGAGATACGAGGTGAGATTGTACTGCCCTGGACTGAATTTGAGCGACTTAATGCCGAGCGTGCATTTAACGAGGAACCATTATTTGCCAACCCGCGTAACGCCGCTGCCGGCACCCTCAAGTCTCTCAACCCCTCTGTTGTCGCAAGCCGAGGTCTCGACGCCTATCTTTATTATCTTCTGGGCGAAAATCTCCCCTACCCGACCCATTATGAAAATATGGCGGCGGCACGTCGATGGGGCTTCAAAATTTCGGATGCCATGACCCTGCTGTATAACCTTGACGAGATTGACCGCTTTATCAATCACTGGGACACAGCACGACGCGAGCTACCGGTCGCTACCGATGGTCTCGTTTTCAAAGTCAATTCACTCAAACAGCAACTAAACCTCGGTTTCACTGCCAAGTCGCCACGATGGGCCATAGCTTACAAATTCCAGGCCGAGAGAGCTGCTACACGTCTGCGATATGTCTCATTTGATGTAGGCCGTATGGGCATCATTACTCCAGTTGCCAATCTCGAGCCGGTATTACTCTCGGGAACAATTGTCAAGCGTGCATCACTCCACAACCAGGATATAATGACCTCGCTCGATATACACGAGGGGGACATGCTATATGTCGAGAAAGGCGGTGAAATTATACCCAAAATCACAGGCGTTGACTTAGAGAACCGGCTTAAAGGAGCCGAGCCGGTAAAGTTTGTATCCCATTGCCCCGCATGCGGCACCCCATTAGTGCGCGTTGATGGAGAAGCAGCCTGGGTGTGCCCCAACAAGTGGGGATGCCAGCCACAGATTACCGGACGAGTGGAGCACTTTGTAGGACGTCACATGATGAATATTGACGGAATTGGCGAGGAAACCGCCGAAATTCTGTTCTCGTCAGGATTGGTAAAGAATATTGCCGACTTATATGATCTCAAGGTCAGCGACCTCATGGGACTGGAACGGTTTGGGCAGAAAAGCGCCGAACGCATCATTGATGGACTGGAGAAAAGCAAATCTGTGGGCTTTGAACGGGTTCTGTTCGCCCTCTCAATACCATACGTGGGCGAAACAACAGCCAAGAAAATAGCCCGCACTGTCCATTCCATTGATCGACTCATGGCTATGTCTCTTGAACAACTGCAAGCTATCGAAGATGTGGGTCCTCGCATCGCTGTGTCAATCCTCGACTATTTTGCCTCTGAGACCAACCGCGATAACATCGCTCGACTACGCGACGCCGGACTACAATTTGAAATGCCCGAAACCGATAAATCAGTATCATCTGACGCTCTTGCCGGCAAGTCAATAGTTATCAGCGGAGTATTCTCGCTACATAGCCGTGAGCAATATAAAGAATTGATTGAGCAAAATGGCGGCAAAAACGTCGGTTCTATCTCCAAAAAAACCGACTTTATCCTTGCAGGCGAGAATATGGGCCCTTCTAAATTAGAAAAGGCTCAAAAGTTGGGCATCCCTATAATCAACGAGCAAGACTTCCTGACTATGCTACAATAACATACAACATTAGCAGAGTCTCTACCCCAACTCATGCCTCCGGCCCTCACTCAAAAGTGACCCGCTAACGCCCCCGGCTTCGGGACTCCGTCCCTGCACCGGGGGTTAATAACAGTCCGGCGCTCCGCGCCTGCATCCCGAGTCTGGAAGTTTGCAGTTCTATCAGGGGGGGGGGATACCAACCGCTCCTGTCCGCTGACCCCGAATCAGCAGGCCGGAGTTCTCTTATATCAAGTCTTTATACAATAATAAAAAAAATATTGCTGTCCGATAAAACTTTTTGAAGTGATTAAAGATTAGGGCTGATTCCATTTGCAGGAGTCAGCCCAATTTGGTTATTTTGGTTTCGCCAAAAATCACAATAACCATGGGTAAAAGTAGTCATTTTAGCGGAC
>JAGASI010000023.1 GCA_017621845.1 Muribaculaceae bacterium | reverse complement strand
ACCGGCCCTGCGCATCTTAATTCAGAATTAGTCATCACTGACAGGCTTCGTCACGAGCCTATTGAACGGCTATAACTGTGGTCTTTCATGCCTATCACATTATTTTAGAGCCTTCTTGCACGCTGACCCCTACCAACCGCTCCTGTCCGCTGACCCCTTTTGTTTGAGGGCGCAATCAGGATTTCGGTATCAGTATATAAAAGAATGGGGGGAGACCACAGTGTGCTCCCCCCCCGCATCAGGTTATTATTTTCAGGCTTTTCTTATTATATTACTTAACACATATCTTTGATGCACGCCCTCCTTGTACTTTAATATACATGCCCGGGATGAGGTTGTCAGCGTCAACCTTAACTCCATGGAGATTATAATAGGTTGCCTCAGTATCATCGACATCGCCCTCCTCAAGGCTTTGGATTGACTGGGTACCTGCCTTCTTGACTGTAAATTCAATACTGTTGACATACTCAAATCCGCTGAAGAATGATTCGCCGGAGAGTGTGAAGAGTACTGCGCTGTATCGTTTACCAACCTCGAGACCGGCCAACTCTCCAAAGAATTGGATATTGGAAACTGTACCTTCTTCAAGGTCATGGCTATCAAACAGTGCTATTGACACCTCGCCTAAATCAAACGACTCTGCAGGATAGATAAGGGCTACAAACTGTTCACCACGAACATTCTCGTTGGCTTCTACCTCAACATTTAATTGAACATTGTCAGCATCCACATCGTCGGGATTGGCCATTGAGAATGAACGCACGCTGTAACGTGAAGTAGAACCGGTGACTGACAGACTATAAATCTTATTACCGACATTGGCGCCATTTTCATCGATAAACTGCAGGTAATAGGTACCTGAAGACAGCGCTGAAGATAGTGTAGACGAGAACGTCACTGACTTCGTATATCCACTTGTTACTGATACAGATTTAGCTGAAAGCGTTGCGACCTTGGTGTATGTTGAGCCACTCTTGGTATAGAATGTAGGCGTGACCGTAGCTTTCTGGGTCGAAGACGTACTATTGCCAAATTTAACCGTAAGCTTGCATGTAGAGCCGGCAGTGAAACCTGTCGACGTGGTTACTGAATTGATAGACAATGACATATTTGTAGTATTATCACCCGACGAAGCAGCCTTGACGTTGACTGCCGAGGGCGTGTTGAGAATATAATTGTCTAAATCACATACTACAAGATAGTAAGTACCGGCAGTTATAGAAGTACTGAGGGTTGTACTTATCGAAGCCGTCTTGGAAGCATTAGCCCCGACGCTGACAGTTGTAGAGCCCAAATTCTCGGCTATACTGTAGCTTGAGGTCCCCTTGGTACATAGATAGGCCTTTAAGGTTACTGACTGAGTAGATGAGTAGGTATTCTTGACAGTCATTGACACCTTGGCAGTCTGACCGATAGTAAATCCGGTAGAAGAAGTGGCCGAGGTAACGGTAATCTCTCCATCTTCCGAGGCTGCTTCTTTAACCTCAATAGTCTGGATGTCACTGAGAATATTATTGCTCGAGTCAGCGATAATCAAGTAGTAACTACCTGCCGAGAGAGTCGATGGCACTGTACCTGTGAAATTTACATTCTTGGTTCCACCGGCGCTGAGGGTAACACTCTGTGAAGCAAGTGTTGCCTTGATGGTATATCCCGATGTCCCCTTGGAACATATAAGAGCCTTGGCGGTGATAGTTTTGGATGTCGAATAAGTATTCTTGAAGCTAGCAGCTACGGTGGCACTTTGACCGATTGTAAAGCCAGTCGATGAACTCATCGATGTTACAGAAATCTCTCCGGTAGTGGAAGATGCCTGTGTAACCTGAACCTCAACAGGATCATTGATAATATAGTTGTCAGCATCGGCAAATACCAGATAATAAGTACCGGTGGCCAACGAGCTGCTCAGTGTCGCACTGAAAGTCGATGTCTTGGTTGAGTTGGCAGGAACGGTTACAGAATTGGTGCCAAGCTGAGCCTTGACCGAATATGAAGAACCGGAAACTTGACACAGGTATGCCGAGATGCTTACCGTCTTGGATGTTGAATAGGTGTTTTTAACTGTTGCAGTGACAGTTGCAGTCTGCCCCACTACATATCCGGTCGACGATGTAGCTTTAGTAACAGTTATCGCTCCATCAGTTGTAGTGCCTGACGCACCGATTGTAACGCCTGATGAAGACACCGTGATATCTATGGACGAAGGGCTGCCATAATGATATTTGAACGGTTTCCAGCTACCCGAGCCCACCTTGTACACCAGTGAGGCTTTATAAGAGCCGACCGACACCGAAGAAGGTACTGTAAGTTGCAATGATGCCGTACCATAACCCGGCTTAACAGTACCGAGACTTGTCTCACCGACATATTGGGTCGAGCTTCCCGAGGTTAAAGCCAATCCGACACTGAACGTGCCACTGTAGCATGACATATTATAAAAGCCTCCATTAGTAGCCTTGAAAGTGATGGCACGCGACGAGGCTGTAGCTGTCAATGTACCTTCGATTGCAAGATAGGCTTCGGGGAGGACCGAACCGGTCTGAGGTTTACGAATGCCGAGAGTCGCATCCTGCTGGGAATTGTAGCCTCCGGCATATCCACCGATACCTTGGCCCTCGGGATTAAGTGCCGACAGCTTGAAGTAACCGTCATAAGAACCACTCCAACCCCAATTGATGTGAAAATAACCCGAGGTGTTATATCCGTCACATACAAAGCAGTGGCCTCCCTGGTTACTGGCACCGCAATATACCACAGGACCTACATTTTTAAGGTTATCATATATCATGTCCTCCCACTCGGTCTCGGAATAATAGTCACGGAACTCGGTGTGAGTAGCTTTGTCGTAGCTGAAATTGTTGACAAGAGCAGGTGTAATATCAAAGCTGGTCGCACCCGAACCTCCGTCCGAGTCAACGCCATAAGTCATATTCACCGCATATCCACATGCTTTCATCAAGGTCGCAATGGCAGTGCGCTGGGCCGAAGTCCCCGATGATGAGGAAGCATAGGTGTTAAGCATATTGTTCCAGTCAAATGTCGTGGAAGCAAAATTCATTGACAATGTCTGATTGTTCCATGTATAGGAATTGGAGCCGACACCCTTGGCAGGATACTCGTGGTATTTCATAACCTGAGCCATGGCTGTGGCGACACATCCGGTATAAGTGCGTGTGCCATTCTTGGTCGGACACAGATTATTATAAGGAGCTGCTTGGTCCCATGTTGTTTTGCACAGTGGAGAGATTGCCTGACGTGAAGCCTTGGCAGGACGCGATACCGTCTGATCAAACTGTACTCGTGCTCGCCGGCCAACTACGCCTTTGGACTCACGCTTTGATGCATACTCTATCTCACGGCTATATTCCGATAGCCACCACTTGAGTTGTGGGGGCATCTTGTCTTGATTATAATCACCATTATCAATATAGCCCAATAAAGGTTCGGCCAGGTCATCAGCACCGACAAACAGAGTCTGATTACCTTTAACAAAGACATAGTAAGTAGGCATATTATTATAACTTCCGGTCTCGACCAACGTGGATTGGGTTAATTTTTGGGACAATACTTTGGAGGGGCCTCCTTGGCCAACACGGCTGAGGGCTTCTTCAGGCGTCAAGGTACGAGCATACCCCATGCCAACACTTGACAACAATAACGCCGATAATAATAGATTTTTTCTCATTATTTTCTAAAATATTTGATTTTTGTAAAAACGTGAATGGGCGCAAAATTATATCTTTTAATCTTATCCAACAAATTTTAGATAATATTTTTTTAAATAAATTTACGTTTATACAAAAAGCACAGGAATTTTACTGCAATTTTAAACATACTCACCCCTCAAACCAACATATCATTTAACCAATCACAACTTCCATTTTGTAGTTTATCAAAGCCTACCATACATATTTGTTTAATATTATTACATATCATCTCACAACATCCAATATTATGCAACGCACTCATTCTTTTGTTTTGCCTTTTTCATCCATGCGAGAGTATATTTGAATTAAGACTGAGAGTTCTTTTTTTTGCAAAGTGAATAGCAAGCGATGCGGGCATCGTGACTGTAATTTATCCATACATCAATATTAAACAAATTTTTAATACAAACACGTTCCTAATCACATTCCAAATCACAACCTCCACCCTTAACACCGTCTCCATCTATCATTTGGCCATATGAGAAGATTTTTGTAACTTTGGCAATTATTTAAACACAATGAGGAATTTATCGATTTACACCGGCATCCATATAACGAGGGTAATAGCTATCACTTTGTTAGCTGTCACTTTATCATTTATCACTACCGGTTGTAACGAAAATAACGATAGCGTGTCGGCAACTTCATTACAAAAAGGTCGACCAAGCCCTGTAGAACCTCTTGACGCTGTTCTCGCCTCAATGGACACTACAGTCAATGCTTGCTGGGGGCTTAAAGTCAATAAAATGCCCGATGATGACATTCAAAAGCTATCGGTAAATCCCCCGGCTGGAAGACTCAGAGAAATCTTCCGCGACAGCAACTATATTCATTATGCTGCCGGCAAGCAGTTGGGTATCAACCCTATTATAGACCTCGACGATATTTGGGACATCAAGCGCGATCTGATTAAGATAAACTCTTGTGCCGACTTCTATGTTGACACACTCCACCATTCCTACCCCTATCTTGTTCCCGAGGCTGCCAACTTGCTCCATGAGATAGGCCGCTCGTTCAATGACAGCCTTAAGGCCCGCGGTGGCGGTCGCTACCGTATCAAGGTAACATCGATGTTACGCACCGACCAATCCATCAGCAGACTAAGACGCGTCAACCGTGCGGCTGTCGACTCTTCGGCTCACAGATTTGGCACAACATTTGACATCTGCTTCAGCTTTTTTATATGGGACGGTCCCGATGTCAACCGTTCACAAGAAGATCTCAAAAATCTTCTTGCCGAAATCTTATGGAAACTCAGACAACAACAACGTTGTTTTATAATATATGAGTCAAGACGCTCATGCTTTCACATCACTGCGTGCCCCAAGAACTTCATCAAGCCTGAACCTCCCGTATGCCAGGACAATGAAGACTTGTAACACAATCATTTGACAAACGACTAATTCTCCAGTTCACCATATAACTTATGGATAATAATAACAACACCCCACTTTCACGTCCCAAGTTACCACTGTGGCGACGCATCATCAAGGTTACCGCCTGGACACTATTGGCAATTGCATTACTCATCACAGGACTGGTAATGGGTACAATATCCATACTGCGTCCCGAGAAGCTCACACCCATAGTCAACTCCATCGCCAACAATAAACTCAACGCCGATGTTACCATAGATCGCGTTGAACTGTCTTTAGCATCGACTTTCCCATATCTTAACCTCAACGTTGACCAAGTCACTATAACCTCGCGTGACACCAAGGCTCTGGACGCTGATACACGTGAATACCTACCTCAGTGGGTCGACACAGTCCTTACAGTGCATAACATCAATGGAGGCATCAATATCATCAAGATACTATCCAACGATCTGACCCTCAGTGACGTCACCATCGACACCCCGGCCATAAATCTTGCCATCATCGATGAAGAGACAACCAACTATAATATCTTCAAACCCAGCGAAGACACTACGGCATTCAACTTTGCCGACCTTCCCGAGATACATATCTCCAACTTAAAAATTACCAACCCTCGCCCGGTGCGCTTTCTCAATGCCCCCACCGGCACCGAACTCGCTGTCGACTTCAAGGACATACAACTTGACGGCAACTCGGCGCCTATGTACAAGCTTGACTTCCGTGGCAACGTTGATGCACCGGCATTGCTTGAGGTGTTTGGACTCGAAGACCTCAGATTTGGCCTCGTTGGCGATATCGACTGGTCTCAGAAAAACCCCTATCATATAGGACTCAGCAATTTTGATTTTGAAATCTCACTTCTTAAGGGACGTGTCAATACAACCCTCGACTTCCAAGATGACTTAGTCATCAACAACCTTGATTTCAATCTCCAGCCCATTTCAATCGCCCAAGCATTAGGTGTCGCACAAGCCTTATGGAGTGACCTTGAGATTGGGAATGACCTTGAGACCGATGCGATGGCCTCAATATCAGGCAAACTCACCAAGCCCTACAATGTCAACATCGATTATATACCCTGCATGAACGTTGACATCGACATACCCACCTGTCGACTTGACTGGCAAGACCTCCATCTCAACGAGTTTGCCACCAACCTCCTGATAGACATCCCTTCGACCAATCTGAACGAAATGACCGTCAGGGTAAATCGACTGGATATGACCGGCCCCGCCACTGACATACATATCAAAGGTACCTTCCGCAACTTCATGACCGACCCATACTTTGATGCCGACATAAACACCAATACCGACCTAAAACGTCTGCCTGTCCAGCTCAAGAGCCTCTTCGGAGGCTCTATAAACGGTCAGGTCACCGCCAATGCCAAGGTTACCGGCCGTGTCTCAATGTTTTCGCCTCAACAATTTCAGCACCTTATAGTGCAAGGAGACGTGGGGCTCAGAAATATTTATTGGGTCTCGAGCGACACGGTCAACATGCTATACGTTGACCGTGCGCTGTTTAAATTCGACACACAGAGACGTGTAGCCATCCCCGGCCAAGCCACAAGCTCACCTCTGCTGTCAGCTGACATCGAGGTTGACTCATGTGCTATCGAACATGGCACTCTCATATTTCGCGTCCGTGATTTCAAACTCGGCCTGGCTTCACGCAACAGTTATCACGCCGATACCACTACAGTTCACCCCATGGGTGGAGGCATATCAATCGGGTACTTCAATTTCACCTCAATCAGCGACTCGGCAACTGTAAGAATCAAGAACGCCAAAGGTCTCGCTATCGCCCGCCCAATGGATGGAGATATTCACCGCCCCGAGTTTATATTCAAGCTCAAACTCGACCGCATCAGCGCCGGAGACAATTCAACACGCATGATGGTATCAAACGCCAAACTCGATTTCAATACCTCTAAGAAACAACCATCCAAGCGCCAACTACGCATCAAACATATTGCCGACTCCCTGACACGCATATTCCCCGACCTTCCACCCGACTCCATATACGCCCGTGCCTTAGCACAACACCGGCTACATCGCCGCCATCAGCCCCGTGTTCACCCCGAGATGGTCGACAACGAGTCTGAAATCATAGACTGGGGAGCTTCCAAAGGGCTTAAAAGATGGCTAAGAGGCTGGAATATCAACGGTTCGCTCACATCTGACCGCGCACGCCTGTTTACTCCTTATTTTCCTCTACGCAACCGCATACGCAATATTGACATATCATTTAACAACGACTCACTCAATATTACCAACCTTCAATACAAAGCCGGCCGCAGCGACCTCACACTCAGCGGTGTAGTTTCAAACATGCGTCGGGCCTTCACATCCTCATCGGGGCGTCAACCACTAAAAATCAAACTCGAGTCTATCTCAGACACCATCGACATCAACCAACTGACAGCTACAGTATTTACCGGTGCCGCTTACTCCGACTCCCAAGCTCATGGCAATACAATTTCCATCACCTCAGTTGACAATGAAAATTCGCTTGACAGCATCATATCCCAACAAGTCACCAGCTCACCCGACTCTATCGGACCATTCCTCGTGCCTACCAACATAGACCTCGAGATGAACCTTGCCGCCCGCAACGTCCTATACTCCGACCTGCTGTTACATGACTTCACCGGTGGATTATTGGCTTATGACGGCGCTATCAACCTCCATGACCTGGCAGCATCATCTGATGTCGGTTCGGTCAACATGTCAGCGCTCTATATGGGCAACGACGTGAATAACCTGAACTTTGGATTTGGACTCCAGCTCAATAATTTCAACATCAACCGATTTCTGCAACTCGTGCCGGCAGTAGACTCGCTGATGCCTGTCCTCAAAGACTTCAGTGGCATAATATCGGCTCAGATTGCCGCCACATCCCCTGTCAACCACAACATGGAACTTGAGCTTAATCGCATCAATGCCGCAATCCAGATTTCGGGAGACGACCTTGTACTGATTGATCCCGACACATTCAAGAGCCTATCTAAATGGTTGTTATTTAGAGACAAGAAACGTAACATCATCGACCACATCACCATGCAAATGACTGTCAAGGACGGCATGGCCCGCATCTACCCGTTCATATTTGATATTGACCGTTATCGCCTCGGTGTTCAAGGATACAACGACTTTGCATTGAACTTTAACTACCATATTGCCGTTTTAAAGTCACCAATACCCTTTAAATTTGGCATAAACCTTTCAGGCAATCCCGACAAATATAAAATAAGACTCGGCGGAGCCAAAGTCAAGGAAGTACTTCCGGCCGAAGCTATGTTTGTCGACAAAACTCGTGTCAATCTGCTCAAACAAATCCAAGGCGTGTTTGTACGCGGTGTGCGCAATGCCAACATGCAGTCACTCAAGCTCGACACTATCCCCGCCGCCGCCAATATCGACTTAAGCAATGACATCCTGACACCGGCCGATTCAGCACGTTATATACAGGAAGGCCTCATCCCAGCACCACCTGTTCCCGAGACAACCCAACAACAATCCAAGAAATCCTCCAAAAAATCTCCTAAAAAGGACAAGAAACAACGCGACAGCAACAACCTTCCATCCAACAACACCGCTATACTTCCCAATAAAAAACGATGAGCACAACTACACTTTCTGATACACTGCTCAAAGCCGCCGTCGAGAATTTCCTGACAACTCGCGGCTACCAACGGCTCGACATAAGGGCTGCCCTGTTTGACATGGATGGCACGCTATATGACTCCATGCCACGACATGCCGCAGCATGGAAACAGATGTGTGACGAGAACGGAATTTTGGCCGACATCGAAGAATTCTTTGCATTTGAGGGACGCACCGGGGCCGACACCATCAACATCATGTTTAACCGCCAATATGGCCACCCGGCAACTGACCGTCAAATCAAGGAGCTGTACCAACGTAAGACCGCTATTTTCCGCTCACTCCAACCTGCGCCCAAGATGCCGGGAGCCGAAAGCCTCACACGGCAATGCGCCGATAACGGTCTCAACTGCATCGTTGTCACCGGCTCGGGACAACGCTCTCTCATAGACAATATTATATCAGATTTTCCCGGAATATTCCATGACGACCGCATCATAACCTCGCACGATGTATCCCATGGCAAACCTCACCCCGAACCATACCTCAAAGGTCTTAAACTGGCAGGAGTCGCACCCAATCAGGCCATCGTCATCGAGAACGCCCCTTTAGGCGTTGCTGCCGGGGCCGATGCAGGAATATTTACTATCGCGGTTACTACCGGGCCAATTCCGGCAACAGATATGGCCAACGCCGGAGCATCGATTATTTTTAATTCCATGCAAGAGTGTGCTGATTCTTTCGCTCGTTTGTTATATTATATGACATCCATCTCAATCAACTGATTTGAGATACATATATTTAATGTTTCATTTCCAATAGAGTATATAAATACTTTTAACACACCTCATTATGCAACAACAATTGATTTTCACCAACCAAGTGGGCGAGACACTCGACCAACTTGTCACTGACATCAATCCATCAAGCGTCTTTGTCTTAGTAGACCCTAATACTGCCCAATTTGTACTTCCGGTACTTCAAGCCGATTCCAAAGTTATAGCCGCCGAGACATCGTCAGTTATCCAGATACCTGCCGGAGACATACATAAAGACCTGGATACACTGCGCACCATCTGGCAACATCTTTCCGACCACCAGGCCTCGCGCTCAGCGCTCCTTATCAACATTGGTGGTGGCGTTATAACAGACATGGGCGGATTTGCCGCATCAACATTCAAGCGCGGCATACACACTATCAACATACCCACCTCTCTACTGGGGGCTGTCGATGCTGCCGTTGGTGGCAAAACAGCCATAAACTTCAATGGCATCAAAAACCAGATAGGAACCTTTGCTCCAGCCGATGCCGTTATAATATCGTCGATATTCTTCCCGACACTGACCATCCAGGAAACCCTCTCGGGGTATGGCGAGATGATCAAACATGCCCTACTGAGTTCTGAACAGACCCTCAACGACCTGCTGAATTATTCCATCAAGAACCCGCCATCTGACCCCGACCGACTTCTGGCATTGGTCAAGGAAAGCGTCTCGGTAAAAGAGAATATCGTCGCCCAGGACCCTACCGAGCAAAACCTGCGCCGTTCCCTCAACCTCGGTCACACCGTCGGCCACGCATTTGAAGCCCTGGCTCTCAAACGCCACTCCCCCATTCCCCATGGATACGCTGTCGTATGGGGTATCATTGTCGAGTGTATCCTGAGTAACATGCTCGAGGGGTTCAACTCCGAGATACTTTATCGTCTCGCTACTTATGCCAAGGACGAATACGGTATCTTTGACATCACCTGTGATGACTATCCCGACTTATTACAATTTATGTCCCAAGACAAGAAAAACATCCTCCCCGACCTCATCAACTTTACCCTGCTAAGAGCCCCCGGCGACATCGTGCTCGATGTCACGCCCTCCCACGACAATATCACAGCAGCCCTTGACATATACCGCGACATAATGGGCATATAACCTATAGTGTTTCCTTATATTTCCACCACTCTATAATTCATAGTGTGTTTAAAAAAGTTAATACCCCAATTTTATCATAGATGTCGGCTATACATTTGCAATAGTAAGATGTCTTTTAAAGTGTGTCAGAATAATTCTTGACACACTTTCTCACATTATTATACTTCATCATGCCATAATACCGAATTTATGTCATCAAAATCCAAAGTTTTACTATGCAAGACATTGGCATTGGCACTCGTGATGGGATTATCACTGGCGCTATGCTCTTACAATGTCACGGGAGTCGTTGTTGACACCGACAAAGAGCCACTTATAGGCGCATCGGTGAGACTGTTGTCACCACGAGACAGCGCAGTGATTGCAACGACCGTCGCCAACAATAACGGCCGTTTTAACATACGACAGGTCAACAACGGCTCGTACATTCTCGAGGCCGCTTATATAGGAAGTGCCACTCAGACCCGACGCATCAAGGTTGCCGGTCAAAATCTCAAACTCGACACTCTTGTACTGGCCGAAGACGCTTATACCCTCGGCGATGTAGTGATTACCGGACAGCGCACCCCTATCACTGTCAAAGAAGACACCGTCGAATTTAACGCCGACGCCTATAAAACTCAACCCAATGCCGTGGTCGAGGACCTGTTGAAACGTCTTCCGGGGGTAGAGGTCGACGCCAACGGCAAAATAACATCCAATGGCAAGGAAATCACCAAGATACTCGTCGACGGTAAAGAGTTTTTCAGCGACGACCCCAAAGTCGCTTCCAAGAATCTTCCTGTAAACATGGTTGACAAACTCCAGGTCGTAGACCGCAAGAGTGACCTGGCGCGTATGACGGGCGTCGATGACGGCGAAGAAGAAACAGTCATCAACCTCACGGTCAAGAAAGGCATGAAAAATGGCTGGTTTGGTAACGTCGAGGCCGGTTATGGCACCGATGACCGATATAAAGGCTCATTTGTCGTCAACCGTTTCTGGAATAACAACCAACTGACACTACTGGGTGGCATCAACAATATCAACGAACCCGGATTTACCGATGGTGCATCCGGCCGTTTCCGTCGTTTTGGCGGTGACAACGGTCTGCAGACATCACGCGCCTTGGGCCTAAACTTCAATGTCGGGAAAGACGAGAATTTACGTGTCGGTGGCAACGTCATGTACTCCAACACCTCGTCGCGCACCATTACATCCCAGGACCGTCAGATGCTGTTCCCCAACGACTCTTCCTCCTACCTGAACTCCTATAAAACAGCACGTGACAACGGCCACAACTTACGCGTCAACTTCCGCGTGCAATGGAAGCCCGACTCGCTTAACACATTTGAATTCCGCCCCAACTTCTCATACTCCCACAACCGCTCTTTTTCCAATGACTCGTCATTGACCAGCGCCGGTGACGCCATGCGTTCTCCCGTGACTCATAGCAACAACATCAACACCTCGCGTGGTGACTCATGGTCGGTAGGGGCACGTATCATATACAACCATAAATTCCGCTCACGACCCGGCCGCTCGTTCTCTATCATGGCTAATATTTCCACTTCCAACACCCGTGAGAAAGAAGACGCTTGGTCGCTCAACCGTTTCTACCTTCTCGGTGACTCCATAGACCTGTATGACCAATACATCGACAACCACACATGGAACACGACAGCAAGTGCACGCGTGACCTGGACCGAGCCACTGGGTGATATCAAGAAAGGCAATTTCCTGACACTGGCATACAACATACAATACCGTTGGAACAACGCCGACCGCATGACATATGACAACCCGATGGCCGACATATTCGGCCCCGGTGAAAGGCCGGCAATCGATTCCCTGATGTGGAATGTCGACTTGTCCAACCGTTTCCGCAACTATTACATGAACCAAGACATACGTCTGGGCTATAAGCATATCACCAAAGCCACCAACCTCGAGGTCGGCATCTCGTTGGTGCCCCAGATGTCACGGTCCAAAGACCTGGTCAACGACGAGCGTTCTATTCCCACACGGCACACCTTTAATGTCGCTCCATTCCTGCGCTACCGTTGGAAAATATCCAAGACACGCTCATTTAATATAAACTACCGTGGCCGCACCTCCCAGCCCACTATGACCCAGCTCCAACCTGTGGCCGACATGTCCGACCCATTGAAGATTGTTGTCGGTAACCCCAATCTCGACCCATCATTTACCCATCACATACAATTCAGATTTCAGGACTTCAACCAAGAGGCCCAGCGGTCTATCATGGCCATGCTTTTTACCCAGATTACCCAGAACTCAATTGTATCACGCACCTCGTTTGACTCTACCACCGGCGGACAGACTACGACCTATGCCAATGTCAACGGCGTGTGGAATGCTTTTGGAATGATGATGTTCTCGATGCCTCTGAAATTCAACCGTGCCTTCCAGTTCAGCAACCACCTGCATTTCCGCTACAACCACGGTGTCGGCTTCAATAACGATGCCCGTAATACATCTTCGACACTCAACGCCTCCATTTCTCCCGGCTTGGCCTGGCGCCCGGCCAACCTCGAGCTCGAGATACGCCCCCGCTATGATATCCAGACCACTGCCTCGACATTCTCACGCTCGACAGCCGACGGGGCCTCCAACACCATCCATTCCTATGGCGGTATGTTCTACGGCACCTACTATACTCCCATAGGCATTACCCTCCAGACCGACCTCAACTACACCGCCACCAGCGGATATGCTCCCGGTTACAATAAAAAGGAATGGATGTGGAACGCATCTATAGCCTATAGTTTCCTGCGCGGCCAATCGGCAACCGTGACACTCAAGGCCTATGACCTGCTGAAACAACGCTCCAATATCTCGCGCACCGTCACCGCCAACTACATCGATGACATCAGCTACAACTCACTTGGACGCTACTTCATGGTGACATTCACCTACAAATTCAATACCTTTGGCAAAGGCAACGAGCCTGCCAACCGCAACGAACGCCGTGGTCCCGGTGGCCCGCCCCCAGGCAATGGTCCTCGTGGCGGACGGCCTCCTTTCTGATACATCCCATACGACATCCCCGGCTGGCCAAAGCCAACCGGGGATGTCGTTATTATAACAAATGTCTTTAAATCAATCATTATCAACGACAAGACACAACCACACTATCGCCCTTATGTTAAAAAAAATTTAAATACAAAGTCACCCTTAGTTAAAACATTAGGATTGGAGCGGTGAGTGGATAAGTTTTTATAACTTTGCACTCGATTATGTCCGGTTATGTACCACGTTATGTTTATAAGACATAAAATGTTGACCAACAACCTGCTTTCTGCTTGAAAAAACTCATATTATATATCCTTATATTAATGCTGACGCCACTAATGTGGCAGACAGTGAGCGCTCTTGCCCAACTCAACACGAGCGACATCTCGACCATTGACACCTCAGACAGCACGTCAATGGTCATTGACTCATTGCTGACAGCCAAGGATATCGATAATAAAAACGACTCGACAACATTGCCCCCCGACAGCACGCCGACAGCACGTCAACGTCTGGCTCACCGTGAAGCAATGCTTGATACCGTCAATAAGCCCCGTCGAGTACGCCGCCAGAAAGTTGATATCGACAATATTGTCAACTTCTCGTCTCAGGACTCAATGGTACTGATACGGCGTGACTCGGCGTTCATGTATGGAGACAGCAAAGTCGAGTATGGCGAATTTAAAATCGATGCCGCACAGATTGAGCTTGACATCAGGAACAACACCGTCTATGCCCTCGGCGACACCGACTCCATCGGACAACCGGTCGGACAACCGATATTTACCGAAGGTAGCACCGACTACGAGGCTCACACCATGAAATATAACTTTGGTACCCGCAAGGGTATCTTGCACGATATCGTGACCCAACAGGGAGAAGGCTACCTCACCGGTGGTACCGCCAAGAAAGACTCAGACAATATTTACTACTTCAAGGACGGTAAATACACCACATGTGACGATCACGACTGCCCACACTTCTACTTCAACATTACCCGTGGCAAAATGCGTCCCGGCAAGGATGTGGTTACCGGGCCCACATATCTTGTACTTGCCGGACTACCGTTGCCACTTGCAGTGCCGTTTGGCTACTTCCCATTCACTGAAAGCTACTCATCGGGCGTGATATTCCCTACATTTGGTGATGACTACCAACGAGGGTTCTACCTCAGCGACGGCGGATACTACTTTGCAATCAACGACAACATCGACCTGGCATTGACCGGCGAGGTCTACACCAAAGGCTCTTGGGGACTGGCGGCACGCTCGACATATGCCAAGCGCTACAAGTTCAGCGGTAACTTCAACATATCTTACCTCAAGACCATATATGGAGACAAAGGCATGCCGGACTACTCCAAACAGACCAACTTCCAGGTACTGTGGAGTCACTCCCAAGATGCCAAAGCCAACCCCAATATGAGTCTCTCAGCCTCAGTAAACTTCACAACCAGCGGATATACTCGCAACGATATCAACTCCTATTACTCCAACGCTTTTACAGAGAACACCAAGAGCTCGACTGTAAACCTTTCCTACCGTTTTCCCAATACCAAGTGGTCAATATCCACCTCACTCAGCGTTTCCCAGCGCACCCAGGACTCTACCGTGTCGGTCAGCTTCCCCAACTTCACATTAACCCTCGGTCAAGTCGCGCCATTCAAGCGAAAACGTGCAGTGGGCGCCGAAAAATGGTATGAAAAAATCAAACTATCATACTCCGGTCAATTCCAAAACTCACTAACTGCCAAACAAAACGAGTTCTTCAAGAAAAGCCTCATCAAAGACTGGCGCAACGGCATGAAACACACCGTACCCATCTCGGCAACTTTCAACCTGTTCAACTACCTCAACGTGACACCCTCTATCACTGTCACCGACCGCATGTACACCCAGAAAGTGCGTCGGCAATGGGACCCTAACGCAGCCGCCGAGGTAATGGATACAACCTACAACTTCTATAACGTATGGGACTTCAGTGCCGCCATCTCGATGGACACCCGTATCTATGGCTTCTATAAGCCACTCAAATTTATGGGTGACAAAATCAAGATGATACGCCACGTATTGACACCCACTATCTCATTCTCTGGAGCGCCCGACTTCGGCTCGGGATTTTTCGGCTACTACGGCTCCTACGAGCGTCCGACTGCCGATGGCAAGCTACAGGAGGTCGTGTATAGCAAATTTCCCAACGCCATGTTTGGCGTACCGGGACGCGGAAAGACCGGTGCTGTATCGGTATCACTCGCCAACAACCTCGAGATGAAAGTCAAATCGGACAATGACTCGACAGGCGAAAAGAAAATATCACTAATCGAAAACTTCACTGTAAGCCAAAGCTACAACTTTGCCGCCGACTCCCTCAACTGGTCAAACATCAACACATCTATACTGTTAAGATTAACCAAAAACTTCAACCTCAACCTATCGGCCGTATGGGATGTGTACACCTACCAACTTAATGAATCAGGTAACCCCGTGCGCGTCAACATACCACGATGGAAGGCAGGCAAAGGCCTCGGGCGACTGTCATCAACCGGCACATCATTCTCCTATACCTTCAACAACGACACTTTCAAGCGCAAGAAAAAGGACAACGGACAGAATGACACCAACAACGACAACGATAACCAGATGTCAGGTGATGAATATGGCGACCGTCAGAACTCTGAAGACTCAGGAGGCGACCTTGTGCTCGACAGCGATGGATATGCCAAATGGCAGATACCGTGGAGCCTGTCGGTAAACTACTCTATCGGATATGGATATGGTTCTTTCAATAAACAGAAGATGGAGTATAACGGCAAAATTACCCAGAACCTGAGTCTATCGGGCAACATCCGCCCCACCAAAAACTGGAATTTTTCATTCACCGCATCCTACAACTTTGACACCCACAAACTGGCCTACATGAACTGCAACATCTCACGTGACCTACACTGCTTTGTGATGCGAGCCAGCTTTGTTCCCGTCGGCCCTTACAAGAGCTACAACTTCCACATCGCCGTCAAGTCATCGATGCTCTCAGACCTCAAATACGACAAACGCTCCTCAATGGCCAACGGCATCACCTGGTACTAACCACCCTCCCAAGCAATGGATATTCTCCAAGGTTTTTATCACTCTAAGGCATTTAGAGCGTTAAATATCTTGGATGGCCGGGTAGATATTAGCTGAAGTCAAAGTCGTCGAGGCCATCGAGGGCTATGGATTGACCGGTGTATGTGTCCCAGCGGTGTTTGGGGTCGCTTATTTCGGCGGGGGTGTAGAGGTTGGCGGGAATGTCGTTGAGGAAGTACAGTCGCGAGGGCGAGAGTGAAGCTATGGTTTTTCTTAACTCGGGGTCTATAAGCTTGCTGAAGAGTCCCGCAGGGCCTGAGGGGTCGGGATAATCCACGACTTGGGCGGCTTTATGCGAGCGATAGATGACGAGCGAGTCCTTGGCTCTTGTCAGTGCCACATACAGGCAACGACGGTCTTCTTCGATAGCGGCATCTCCGGCTGTGATGGCCTTGACCGATGGATATTGGGAATAATTGGCATTAACCAGATAACAATTACGGGCCTCGAGGCCTTTTGCCGAGTGTATGGTTGTAAGTATGACACAGTCCTCAGGGTCTCCCTCGTTTTTGACTCCGGTAGACAATGACGGGTCCAAAATGTAGTCTGAGATAAATCCCACCAGCGAGTCAGCAGCTTCAGCGATTTTCTGCAACAATGGCAGGTCCCGACTACGACGGTCCCAGTCATCTTTATATTTATACCTTAACACATTGGAGAGGCCTTTGAGGGCGGCTTGAACAGCGCGACTCACCTCAGATTGTAATTCACTGATTGCGGTCAAGGTCTCGGCCGCCGCCGAGTCAAGCGTTTTGTTTGACCTCAACACTTCGACACATTCCTCGAGCGACTCCTTGTCCAATAATGCGTCTATGATTTTGGCGGCCGTGATTTCGCCTATCCTCGGGAACAGACACAGATACCGTTGCCAGGCTAATTCATCACGAGGATTGGTAGCGACTCTCAGTGCCGACACTAAGTCACGCACATGGGCCGACGCCATCAGAGAGGTCCCTCCATACAGCTCATAAGGAATCTTGGCTTCAATCAGACAAGCCTCGACCGATTTCAGTCCCCAATTGGACCTTGACAGCACCATGTTATCCTTATACTTGCATCCGGCCTCACCGAGTGAGTCCTTGATACGCATGACAATATCCCGCGCCTGATCCCATTCTTCGCGGAAATGAACTATCAGCGGCTTGTCACCATGGCCACGGTCGGCAGTCAGATGTTTGTCATAATTCAGGGGTGAGCCCTCGAGTACCCAATTAGACAAGTCAAGTATCTCCTGGGTCGAGCGATAGTTGACTGTCAGCTTCATCACCTCGGCATCAGGAACAACTTCCTTAAAATAATGTATCGAATTGAAGTCGGCACCACGGAACCCATAAATCGACTGTGCATCATCTCCCACACAGAAGACATTGCAGTGTCTCCAGAACGAGCTCAACAACAAGTATTGAAGCGGATTGGTATCCTGCATCTCGTCTACAAGAATGTGGTCATATCCTCCGGCAATATACTCGGCGGCCTCGGGATGACGGTGAAGCGCCAACGCTACTTTATTTAAGATGTCATCATAATCAAGATAGCGACGCTCGTTCTTGAAAGCTATATACTTCTTGATAACTTCCTGATAGACCGGCAGTTTTTCAATAATTTTATTACGTGTCTGCTCATCCACGTGTCCATAGAACAACCTCATACCCAATGCCGTCGACAACTTACAACGCGCATTGACAGCATAGGAATATACCTCGGCCAACTGCTTGGGGTCGATAAAATTGGCTTTCTTGAAGTGGCGGCCACACACAAGTTTGAAAGCACTCTCACGGTCTTCTTCATCGATAACGGTAAAATGTCCAAAGTTGAAAACTCCCGGATTACGCTCAATCAGTTGCATACACCATGAGTGGAACGTCAACCCCGAGAGTTGACGTGCATCCTTGACTGTCGATGACTGTAAGCGGGTAACAATTTCTTTGGCCGACTTGCGGGTAAATGACAGTATCAACAACCGCGACGGTGCTACGCCATGCTCCAACAGATAACGGGCACGTGCTATGATTGTCCGTGTCTTACCTGTACCGGCTCCAGCGAGTACCAAAAGATTGCGACCCTGATAACTCGCCGCCGCCGACTGACGGGAATTTAACCCCTCGATATAATGTTCATCTTTATTCATGCTGTTCATACTACAAATTTAATAAACATTTTTAATTACCTATAACATATCGACGCCAAAAAAAATTATTACCTTTGTCATCCAACAATATAACTACAGCCATGAAACAGATAGACATAAACGTTCCGGTCCAAGTATATGACCTTGACGAACTCCCTTCTCAAGACCGACAATTACTCGAGCAGGCCCGCCAAGCCACCTACACCTCTTATTCTCCATATAGCAAATTTAAAGTAGGTGCAGCCATACTTCTTGATAACGGTGAGACACTTTCAGGCTCCAATCAGGAAAATGCCGCGTATAGCGCGGGGACATGTGCCGAACGCGCTACCTGTTTCTATGCCCATGCCCGCTATCCCGAAGCCAAGTTTGACAAAATTGCCATCACTGCCCGCAACGAAGACGGCGACTTTGTCACTGAACCCGTCTCTCCATGCGGAGTATGTCGTCAAGCCCTTCTGGAATTTGAGACTCTGGCCGGCCACGACGTCCCGGTAATACTCGGTGGACGTGATAAAGCTTATATTGTTCCATCAGTCAGGTCTCTTCTTCCACTTGCCTTCATCACATACGTCGGCGAATAAATATTACACACCAATCAATCATGCAACAATATCTCGACCTACTCAGACACATACGCGACAACGGCACCCTCAAGAGCGACCGCACAGGCACAGGCACCATATCGACATTTGGCTACCAGATGAGATTTGACCTTGCCAATGGATTTCCTCTGTTGACCACCAAGAAGTTGCATCTCAAATCTATCATCCACGAGTTACTGTGGTTTCTGCGTGGCGACACCAATGTGCATTACCTCCAAGAGAACGGCGTCAGGATATGGAACGAGTGGGCCGACGAGAATGGCGACCTTGGACACATCTACGGTTACCAATGGCGTTCATGGCCCGACTATAACGGTGGCACCATCGACCAAATTACACAAGCCATCAATGACATCAAGCACAACCCCGACTCACGACGCATCATAGTCAGCGCCTGGAATGTCGCCGACCTCCCCAACATGAAATTGCCGCCGTGCCACGCCTTCTTCCAGTTCTATGTAGCCGATGGCAAGCTGAGCCTGCAACTGTACCAGCGCTCGGCCGACTCATTTCTGGGCGTGCCGTTCAACATTGCCTCATACGCCTTGTTACTTCTGATGGTCGCCCAGGTTACAGACTTAAAGCCCGGAGAATTTGTCCATACACTCGGCGATGCACACATATACACCAACCACCTCGAGCAGGTTGACCTCCAACTCTCCCGTGAGCCACGTCCACTGCCCAAAATGACACTCAACCCCGAGGTCCGAGACATATTTGACTTCACCTATGACGACTTCTCCCTCACCGACTATGACCCACACCCTCATATCGTGGCCAAGGTCTCAGTATAATCAACAACCTATGATTTAACAATTTATGCCCATCTCAATTATTGTAGCCACCACTACCAACGGTGCCATAGGTCGCGGCGGCGACCTGCTCTTTCACATCTCGGAAGACCTGCGCAACTTTAAACGTCTCACAGGCGGACACACTGTCATAATGGGACGCAACACTTATGAGTCGCTTCCCAACGGTCCACTCCCCAACCGCACCAATATCGTGATTACACGCAATCACGATTACAATCCCGATGGTGTACTGACATTCAACTCACTATGTGATGCCATCCGCCATGCCATTGACATAGACCATGATGACGAAGTGTTCATCATAGGTGGCGGCCAGATTTATACCCAGGCCCTACCCTATGCCTCACGCCTATATTTAACCGAAATCGGCACTGTGGTTGACGATGCCGATACATTCTTCCCGGCCATTGACCCTGCCGACTGGTCGGTCACCGAGTCCTCAGAGTGGATCACCGACCCCAAAAACAACGTCCCCTTCCGCTTTATTTGCCTATCTCGTAATTAAACACTAAATTTGCATCCGCTTGGAAGGCCCGGTTTAAGGACACCCCGATCCGGCACTGCGCGCTTTCATACATAACGACATACAATAATGATTGTACAATCAGCCCCGATAGTTCAACGGATAGAATAGAAGTTTCCTAAACTTTAGATAGGAGTTCGATTCTCCTTCGGGGTACACTGAAACGAGGCAACAAGTATCAATACGATACTTGTTGCCTGTCGTTTTTATGTTTTTCAACATAGTAAAAATGTTTTGGGGTTTTATTGGAATTTATAGGAATTATATATAAATTTGTGACAGACTAAACTTGTATGTCGTCAAGGGCGGTAATCGATTCACCGCCACCGGTCGGCATCATTATTAACAATTTAATCCTACCTTAGTTATGCCAAAGATTTTAGGAGCCGTAACTGTCGACGAGGCCCGTTGCAAGGGATGCGACCTGTGTGTAGTGGCCTGTCCGGTAGATGTGCTGTCACTACAGCCCAAGGAGGTCAACGACCGCGGCTATCACTTTGCCTATATGGCTAATCCCGAGAAATGTATCGCTTGTGGTTCATGTGCACTTGTGTGCCCCGATGCCTGCATAGAAGTATATCGCGTAGTCGAGAAATAATCCTCTCCATTCAATTCCCCATTAATCAACTAATCAGGCCATACTCACCACCGAGGACGGCCACAAATATCACCGACACATGGAACAACAAGAAATAAAACTCATGAAGGGTAACGAAGCTATCGCCCATGCCGCCATCCGCTATGGCGTTGATGGATACTTCGGCTACCCCATCACCCCTCAGAGTGAGGTACTCGAGACCCTCGAGGCCGAGATGCCCTGGGAGACAACCGGCATGGTAGTTCTCCAGGCCGAGAGCGAGGTTGCCGCCATCAATATGGTTTATGGCGGTGCTTCGACCGGTAAAGCCGTCATGACCTCATCATCATCGCCCGGTGTCAGCCTCAAGCAAGAAGGCATCTCATATATCGCCGCCTCAGAGTTGCCGGCACTTATCGTCAACGTCATGCGTGGCGGTCCCGGCCTCGGCACCATCCAGCCCTCCCAGGCCGACTACTTCCAGGCCACCAAAGGCGGCGGTCACGGCGACTATCACCTGATTGTTCTGTCTCCCGCCACGGTACAGGAAATGGCCGACTTTGTAGGTCTCGGTCTTGACCTCGCCTTTAAATACCGCACCCCGGCCATGATACTCGCCGACGGTGTCGTTGGACAGATGATGGAAAAAGTTGTGCTTCCGCCTTTCCGCCCTCGTCGCACCGATGAGGAAATCGCCCTCCAATGCCCCTGGGCGCTTACCGGCAAGCATGGCCGCGACCACCACAACGTTATCACATCGCTCGAAATGGACTCGGTCAAGATGGAACATAACAACATACGCTTCCAACAGACATACAAGACCATCGAAGAAAATGAGGTGAGATATGAAGAGAAATTCACCGAAGATGCCGACTACCTCATCGTAGCCTTTGGCTCGGTAGCACGCATCTGTCTGAAAGCTATCGAGGAAGCACGAGAGAAAGGCATCAAAATCGGTCTATTGCGTCCAATCACCCTTTGGCCCTTCCCCTTCAAGGAGATTGCACGTCTCAGCCACCGGGTAAAGGGTATACTCACGGTCGAGCTTAACGCCGGACAAATGATTGAAGACGTGCGCCTCGCCGACGAAGGACACGTACCCGTATACCACTTTGGCCGCATGGGTGGTATGATTCCCAACCCAAGCGAAGTCATCGATGCTCTCCAATCCCATTTTCCTGAAATAACCATCAAATAAGCCACGCCATGAAACCCCAAGATATTATTAAACCCGAAAACAAAGTCATAGCACGCCCCCGTCTGCTACTTGACGCCCACACCCACTATTGTCCGGGCTGTAGTCATGGCGTCGTGCATAAACTCATCGCCGAAGTCATCGACGAACTCGGCATTGAAGACAACACCATAGGCGTTGCACCTGTCGGATGCGCCGTATTTGCCTACAACTATATCGATATAGACTGGGTGGAAGCCGCCCACGGCCGTGCCCCGGCTGTCGCCACCGCCATCTCGCGTCTCAACCCCGGCAATGTTGTATTTACCTACCAAGGAGACGGCGACCTCGCCGCTATCGGCACCGCCGAGACAATTCACGCCGCCAACCGTGGCGAGAACATCGTCATCGTCTTTATCAACAACGCCATATATGGCATGACAGGTGGCCAGATGGCACCCACTACACTCATCGGACAGAAGACCGCAACGACCCCCTATGGACGTCGTGTCGACCTTAACGGATATCCCATCAAAATCTCGGACATCCTCGCCGGACTCGACGGCACCTGCTATGTCACACGCCAGGCAGTACACACCCCTGCGGCCGTACGTAAAACCAAGGCTGCTCTAAAGAAAGCCTTCCAGAACGCCATGGCTAAAAAAGGCACTTCGGTCGTGGAAGTAGTATCAACCTGCAACTCAGGATGGAAGCTCTCTCCAGCCGACTCCAACAAGTGGATGGTCGAGCACATGACCGAAAAATATCCTCTCGGCGACCTCAAAAATGTTTAACCCAACGTAACTCATTCTCCCATGAAAGAAGAAATTATCATAGCAGGATTTGGTGGCCAAGGCGTCCTCTCGATGGGCAAAATCCTGGCATACGCCGGACTTATGGATGATCTCGAAGTCACCTGGATGCCCGCCTACGGCCCCGAGCAACGCGGTGGCACTGCTAACGTCACCGTCATTCTCAGCGACCGGTCCATCTCGTCGCCTATCGTTGACATGTATGACACGGCTGTAATCCTTAACCAACAGAGCCTTGACAAATTTGAAAGCAAGGTAAAACCCGGAGGCACCCTCATCTATGACCCCTACGGCATCCGCCATAAACCCACCCGCACCGATATACGCGTCATCGAGGTACCGGCCACTGAAGCCACCATCGAGATGGGCAATGCCAAGACCTACAACATGCTCCTTCTGGGCGCACTGCTCCAGGCACGTCCTCTCGTCCCCGACGACGCCGTGATCCGCGGGCTCAAGAAAACCCTTCCCGAGCGTCACCACCACCTCATACCCCTCAACGAGCAAGCCATTGCCAAAGGCAAATCCCTCGTCAAGCAATAACACTAAAAATCGCTAAATACACCGAGCCGCGACCTTTCAAAGCCGCGGCTCGTTTTTTTAGGACCTATACCCCTATATTTTTGACATCCAGGCGTGGATGAAGCGGTCGGCAACGAGGTCCGAGGCGTTGTGTTTAAGGAGAAATTCACGGGATCGGCGGGACGTGTGAGCGATACGGTCGCGGTCATCGACAAGGGCCAGCAGGACCCGGGTGAGCTCATCGACATCAAGAGGGGCATTTACTATCGGGCGATTATCACCTGCTCCGATGAAGTCATAGTACTCAGGCTCAGCCCCACTCACCGTGACGTGTCCCATGGCCATAGCCATCAATGCTGTTGTGGCCGGGGTGTAGCTGTAAACCTGATCGAGAACTATGTGGCTATCATTGAGCATGGTTTTGAACTCATTAAAGGGTAGGTTCTCGACCAACTTGAACTCGACATCTCGAGGGCGCGCCTCAGTGACACGACGTGCCGCCTCTAAAAGTAAGTCACTGCCTTTCTGTAACACACGGTATCGGTCGCGGCCCAGAAATAATTTGACTTTCCCGGTCAGGTCGGGAGAGACCGGTGTCTCTTTCACGCCTAATGCCTCAAGATCGATGGGAATACCGCCATAAAAGACTCGGTCGGCGCCCAAGGCTCGCTCCATGCCCAAATGGTATTCATATAACGCTGAAACAGCTCCATCAATGTTATCGAGAGCATATCGCTGATAGTTAACCAAGTCTCGCTGATGCCAACGGTCCCATGCTGACGGGTCGGCGAGATACATGGGTGAGGGACGACCCTCGATAAACCACTCGCTGTATCGCAAGGGGGAGTCCTTGGCCTCGAGCATATCGAGGAAGGCGATATCGGTACTCATCGCGGTATAGAAGATGGAGCCGTTGCCACGCTTGAGTTTATCAAACAATTCCCTTAATCTTACCGGTTTAAGTTGTAAGAAATTCAGGTCATGAATAGCCACTATATCATAGCCACTCATCTGTCGGGCCAAATCGCCATATCTTGCCCGTACATAAAGTTTAAGTCCTCCAATCTTGCCCGGAGAGCGCGAAATATCAATCTCGCGGTCGACATTCATCCAAGACGAGCCGGCCGACATCTGGGTCACGTCCCATCCCCGGCGCTTTAGCGCCAGATAAAGACTGCGGTGACAGTTGCTGTAATCTCCCAGCAACAACACCCGAGGCCGACTGTCATTAAATATCGTTTTCATCACCCCAAAGGTAATAATTTAAGTTGGTCAACAAAATTAGTTGTATACATATTTTTATCGTTAAAGTCTTAGAGTGTGTTTGAATTTAAACCAAATTAAGATTGAGAGGATTTTTCGAGGGATTTTTACAAAGTGAAGATGGAGCGATGCGGGAATCGTGACTGATGAACCTTGTAAAAAGCACCGAAATAGACATCAAGATTAATTTGGAATGTAATTCTTTCATACTCCAAAATTAAAAATGTTTTTAAATCCAAACACACTCTTAGAGCCTTCTATGTTGACCAACTTATAATGATAAAAAAAGCGATGGTGGCTGTTGGATTAATCCTAACAGTCACCATCGCGATATTATCAATCAGTATTCCTGATTACTTCTTGAAATAGCGGTTGAACAGACCTTCAAAGCCCTTACCGTGACGAGCCTCGTCCTTGGCCATCTCGTGAACGGTGTCATGGATAGCGTCGAGGTTGAGTTCTTTGGCACGGCGAGCGATACGCATCTTGTCCTCGTTGGCTCCGGCCTCGGCAGCCATACGTTTCTCAAGGTTGGTCTTGGTATCCCATACGACTTCGCCAAGAAGCTCGGCAAACTTGCTGGCATGCTCAGCCTCTTCCCAAGCATAGCGCTTGAAAGCCTCGGCAATCTCAGGATAGCCCTCGCGGTCGGCCTGACGTGACATGGCCAGATACATACCCACCTCGGTACATTCGCCATTGAAGTGAGTGGTGAGGTCCTTAATCATTTCCTCGTCACAGCCCTTGGCAACGCCAATCTCGTGCTCGGTAACAAACTGGAGAGCGGCCTCGGGATCATCGGCAGGCATTTCTTTAAACTTGGAGGCGGGGGCTCCACACAGAGGGCATTTCTCAGGTGCATGTTCGCCTTCATAAATATAACCGCATACGGTACAAATAAATTTCTTTTTCATTGTGCTATGGAGTTTAATGTTAGATTATGTGCATTTTACATTCAGCCTCGGGACAATACCAAGGCCACTGCAAATTTATAAAATTAACGCTTATATATCAATATTTGTTCGTCTTCGTGCTGTTAAACATCGTTAATCTTTTATCGCTCTTTCTCACGCCATTTAATACGCGCGCTCACTTTTGTATCTCCGGTGACCGACAGGTCCACGATATCGGTATCCATCGGGGCATATTGGGCCCCTACAGTAGCTTCCTGTCCCCACATGCACTCGTGGTGATAGATGATATCAAAACGCTCAATATCATGATTAAGATGCCATTCCATCGGACGCACCTGCAATATTGAATCAAGATAGCGCACCGAGTTGACATGTCCGTTAATGTCAATATCGGTATAACGGAAACAATATTTACCCATAATCACCAACGTTGCCGAAGGCTTGATAAGTCTCACCGGTGACACAGGGCATGGTGAATCAGATCGCACGCACTCCTCGGCATGAATAACGCTGAGGTCGGCGGCTGTGCGTTTATCAGTGTCGATTGCCACCCATACAGTACGCACAGCGCCTGTCTGTTCCATCTCGCCTCGGTCGTTCTCGACATATAGTTCATGTGTGCGCGTCGAGTACAGGCGGTTGAGGTCGTTGATATAAGTCTTGAACATATACCGGCTGTTAAATCTCGGGGGGCGTTTCATCTCAATGGATAATCGTGACAACACCCACCCGATATGGTATTGTTTGAGATCCTCATAACCAATCCCCAAGATATTGGCATGTTCGGTCGCAGTCTCGATTATACGCTCCACCAACAGCGTCAGTGGCATACGTCCTGCCACGTCACACTCGGCGGCAGTCAGAAAATATTCATGTTCATGTACAAGCTGTTTCATGACGTCAAAGATAACACTTTTATTTCAATTGTGACAATATTAATAAACCGTGCCATTAGATATTACGTTATAAAATATCTACCTTTGCATATCCGTTTGCCCAACATCTTTCATCATCAACATTATGAGACACATAGCGACATTACTATTAATCTTGCTTACAGCCCTCTCAGCCATATCCCGGGACTCGATACCGCCAACAGACAGCATTTATACCTCTCATCCTCAGTCGGTAGGATTGGTACTCAGTGGCGGGGGAGCCAAGGGTATCGCACACATCGGTGTCATCCAGGCGCTCGAGGACAACAATATTCCCATTGATTATATCACCGGCACCTCAATGGGGGCCATCGTGGGAGGCTTATATGCTATGGGATATACAACCGACGAGATGATGTCTCTGATACTCAGCAAGGAGTTCAGTTATTGGTCAACCGGTAAGATTGACCCATCGTCAGTCTATTATTTCAGCAAGTCTGAACCTACCCCCACGATGTTTACACTTCCTATTGTGTCTAAAAAAGACAAGGCCACGGACTCGGTGCCGGCATCACTTATCTCGCCCCTGCCTATGAACTTTGGCTTCATGGATATTTTCTCGGCCTATACTGCCCAGTGTGAAGGCGATTTCAACAAACTGTTTGTACCGTTCCGATGTGTGGCCTCAGACGTCGCGGCCGGGCACAAGGTTGTCCATGCCTCGGGCTCGCTGGGCGACGCCATACGCTCGTCGATGTCATTTCCTATTGTTTTTCAACCCATCAGGATAAATGGTGCGCTACTATACGATGGTGGCATATATGACAATTTTCCGGTCGACGTGATGACCCATGACTTCAGTCCCGAGATAATGATTGGCGTGGATGTATCCACACCAGCCACAGGTCCTCAGACATCTCTCATGGATCAGGTTGACAATCTGGTCATGCAACAGCAGACCTATGCTCTCGACCCACGCTTAGGCATCAAAATAAAACTCGACCTGCATCAGTTTTCACTTCTGGACTTTGAGGCAGCACGCCGCATTTATCAGATAGGCTATGACAAGACAATGTCCATGATGGATTCCATCAAGAGTCGTGTCCACTCGCGCGTCCCGGCTATCGCCCGAGAGACAGCCCGTGGCGCCTTTAAGTCACGCACCCCTTACCTGAGATTTGACTCTATCAACGTCTCGGGCGCCTCACCCAAGCAAAACCGTTATATCAAATACCTCTTCACCCCTTCCCACCAAGCCGACACATTTGGCATCACACACGCGCGCCAGTCCTACTACCGTGCCATCTCTCCCGGACGCCTACGAGACCTGTTTCCCCAGGCCATATATAATGACTCATCAGGATTATTCACCCTTGACCTCAAGGCTACAGTCAAAAACAAGCTCAACATCGGCGTGGGCGGATATCTCACCTCATCTACCAATTCCTACCTCTACGCATCGGCCGGATATAAAACCTTGAGTTTTTCATCAATCAGCGCCCACCTGGGGTTATGGCTCGGACAGAGCTACCTTGGCGCCCGCCTCACCGGGGACATCAACCTCAGGACATCCATTCCATCGTCAGTAGGCCTCGAGGCTGTTGTATCGCGTGAACGTTTCTATGAGAGCGAGCACATGTTTTATGAGACCAATGCTCCGGCCTTCATCATCGACCATGAATATTATGGGCGTGCATCATTCAACATGGCTGCCGGCTCTTTGGGGCGCCTGTCATTGGGCATCGGATATGGACATCTCTATGACAGTTTCTATCCTAACACCTCAGATATCGCCTACCGCACCGGGCGTGACCACTCTTACTATAACTTGGGACAAGTCTTGATCAGATATACAGGCAACACCCTCGACAACGACCAATTGCCAACCAAAGGCTCGGCCTACAACCTGTGCGCCATGGGACTGTTAGGAACCTACCATTATGACCCGGCAATATCTACTTCTATTCTTCCTCAGGAACGGCATGACACGCGATGGTTGCAACTCGAGCTTAACAGCCGCAATTACTTTGACTTCAACAAATATTTCTCATTAGGTATTGAATCAGATATCCTTGTCTCTACGCGGTCATTGGCATCAACATACAACGCATCGATTGTCAATGCCCCGGCTTATTATCCCTCCATTGCATCACATAACATATTCAACCCGGCATTGCGAGCCAACTCTTTTATCGGCATCGGACTAATTCCGGTCTATAAATATAGCTCGGCATTGACAGCACGACTTATGCTAAATTGTTTTCTACCATTCCGGCGCATAGAGGCTACTGAACAGCAATCCGGCACTGGAAGCGGTATCTCATCTTACACTACCCAAGGTGTAGACAATGGTCGATGGTTCTCCAATCCCGAGTTTTACAGCGAGCTGAATGTCTCTTATTCTTTCCCTTTTGCCACCCTCTCGGGCTATGTCAACTATGTCTCCTCGGGCGCACGCAACTGGAACGTAGGTCTCACCTTCGGTATCTACCTCACCGCGCCACGCTTCCTCCGCTAAACTCCATCAATCGCACTTCTGCTACTCCGTGACGGCCTGTCGCGGCACTGAGCACAGCGCCGTTATCACAACTCACCATTATTCGGTATAATATAATATCAAGCGCTCAATAGCACGTCGACACACCGGACAGAAGTGGTCGATGTCGTTGACCCTCATGCGGCAATAGTCGGCCGGACGATAAACTCCATGAGTCGAGTAGCCACCTCCCTCATACACTCCTACTGATGGCGTAATCTCTCCCTTGGCAGCACGAGGTGTCGGCACCGGTGTCGTCTCGTCCATCATGTCGGCCCACTTACTGTCAAAGTCAACCAAAGTGGTGATATTGGGCTCCCATGGCTCCACATCAAGCGGATAGCTGTCACTCATGACATCGTTCTCATAGAAATACTCATCACCCAATCCTCCAAACGAGTGACCGAACTCATGTACCACCACCGGCTCAAAATACTTGTTGTCGGCGGCGGTCAACGTATAGGAATTGAAGATGCCACCTCCGCCGTATGTCTCCTCGTTGGCAAGTATTATTATATGTTCGGCGGGTACGCCTCCCATCGCATCATGAATGGCAAATACATTGGGAGTCGTCAGGTAGCGGTCACTGTAAAACGTCGAGAAGTGGGACCCAAAAGCCGTTTCTCTCCATTTCCCATCCCTGGGTACACTCACGCCCGACGAGTCAGACGGTGTCTTGACCGCCACAATATCAAATCGGTCGGCATAGGTCGAGAACGGCTCGTGGGCAAACAGGGCCTCGACGGTCTCCCGCGCACGTCGCTCAAAGTGAGCCATCTCACCGCGGGTGTAGCCCTCGGCAAGAATTGCCACGCCTATATGACGTCCGGGATAGGTGGCACGGTTAATCCACACGGTGTCATAGCCCGGATTTCTGACAGGCCTTGTCAATATATCCTCGGGGTTGACACGAGCCTCATGTCGTGCCATCACCCGGCGACGCTCATTGGTAAGCTCGAGGCACACCTTGACCTCTCGCTCGGGAACAGGTATTATCATTGAGTGCTCATAGGCACGCCACGTGCTGTCTCCGGTCTGCATCCACTCGTGAAACAACGACGAGAAACTCTGTCGGTACAGCGTGTCAAGGCTCACCGGGTCAACCACCGACACGCGTCCGTTACCATCAAGTGGCAACTGCCTGACACGTCCTGTCAAGTCTACATGTCGGTCGGGCTGAGATACCACACGCTTGAGGGCCACTACCGGCTTCTCGCCGGCACTTCCCGCAAACACATAGTCCAATCTCAACACTCCGGCTTCAGCACCCTTGATTTTCCCGGCCAGGGCATCAACCGACATTGCAACCATAGCAACAGCGACAATCGCCACACGCACCATCATATACATCCTATACAATATTTATTTTAAAGTAATTATCATTGAAGTCGACCTAAATCAACTGAAATGCAAAGTTATACCATCTCTCCCACCCCACCAAATCCATTCCCTCAAAACTACATCTAAACTGCAAAATCTGATGTTAACTAAACATCCACGCACAGAAGTACGCCCTCCTACAATGTTGACAGCCGGCATGTAGGAGCGCGGAATTTATTCCGCGAAAGAATAAAAAATTTGTTGAATTGGGTATAAATTGGAGATCAACGGACAGAACCGGTTGGTGAGACGAGCAAGCCGCAAGTATAGGTAACGCCGATGTATAAAGTCCAATTTATATCTTTTATATCTTCGAGTCAATTTCTTTAAATCATACCCTTTGAGTATGACCTTTAGAGCCTGTCCCACAAAACACGCCCATCCCGTTTCATGTTTGTCATGTTTTTGTCATGTTTTTAAGAAAATTACATATTTTTAGCCAAATATTTGTTTTTATCAAAGCATTATTATACATTTGCAAATATAATCTGGCTCAAGCCTTGCAATGATACACTTTACCACTAAAAGTTCAATTATTTACCTGTTTCCAAATTTATTGATACAACTTTAATCATCCCCAAACGAACATCCCGATATATTACGGCCGCTAATATAAAAATTACCACTAATTTATTAACCATTTAAACCATCAAACAATGAATCTACAATTGTATAACCTCGAGCCTCTAATGCCAATGAGCCTCGACGCTATTAAAGGTGGCACTTACATGGCAAAAGAATGTCTAAAGTACACATGTGAAATCCACACGGGAAGCGTCATTTGTAAACAGTTTGAATGTGGCATTCATAAAGACAAACTCGAACCTGCCCCTGACGAACCATCAGTACCTAAGACCTAAATTCTAAAGTTTGTGGAGTGGAGTTTTAGTCACTTTGCTACACTCCACAAACTATTTAAATCCTTTTTACACAAATATATTAGTCATGAGAGAAAGTTTTTACTCACAGTGCTTTGAGCGAGATGGTCGTTATTTCATATTTAATGCTGAACGGGTGCTTTTTGCTGAAGTTGAGCAGGATCTTTATATCAAGCTGTTCAATAAAGACTATGATGACATTCCTGAGGACGTTTTAAAACAGCTGATTGATGCCGACTATCTATCGGAAGATGATACACAAGACTCCAATTTTTTTAACGAGGAAAATATCAAATTTCTCACCAACTCATTCAATCCACGAGTCCTTTATCTCATCCTTGTACCTACAACCTCGTGTAACTTCAAGTGTCCATATTGCTTTGAAGGCGAAAAAGTAAATGCCACGATGTCCGATGAAATTCAAGACAAAGTAATTGAGCATATAAAATCATATAAAAACTTAGAGCAACTTAACATCACCTGGTATGGTGGTGAACCGCTATTGGCTTTTGATGTAATCAAATCTTTATATGCCAAAATTGCCGAATTAGAAATACCCATCGGCACACATGATATAATTACAAACGGCTATTTGATTAACGATGAAGTCGTTGAATTTTTCAAAACAGCCAAAATCAATGGCGTGCAGATAACCTTGGACGGGACTCAACCCAATCACGACAAAACAAGATGCCTCCGTAACGACACGCCTACTTTTTCTAAGATAATCAACAATATACACCTTCTCTCCAGCAATCTTCCCGGCTTGAATATTTCAATAAGAGTCAATATCGACCGCAACAATATCGATGACTTTCAGGAAATGTTCAGATACATTCACGGGGAGTTTACGTCAGACAAAATTTATGTATATCCGGGCATTATCCAGACCGAGAAAAAAGATGGATGCTCGATGTGCTATAACTATATTACCAATAACGATAAATTCAACCTATATAAACAATTACGTGAACAGGGTATAAATATTCAATTCATGCCAAAGAAACCCAAACATAGGGGATGTATGATAAACAACATAAACAGCTTTATCATCGGTCCCCGGGGCGAACTCTACAAGTGTTGGAACGACGTCAACCATCCCGAAAAAATTGTTGGCAATCTCAACACTCCTGATGTTCTCAACTCTCGGTTGCTATCGGAATACACTCTTTACTCACACCAATTCAATTCATCGGGATGTCGCCAATGTAAAGTTTTTCCCATATGTAAAGGTGGTTGTGGCTGGCATCGGATGCGCAACAACCTTAAGGGAACAACCTTTGAATTATGTTCCCCTTATAAAAATCAGGAAATTCTAAAAGAGGCTCTCGTCCTCAGTATCACACCAAGTTCACCGGATATACAACAACCGCTATATCTTTAAGGTGTAATACCAACAATATTGGTAATAATTACTTTTATAAACGCATTGTATCACAACTAAATCTTAAAGACATGATGAAACGAGTCATATATTTTGGATTGTTAATTATATCTATAGTTAATGCCTATGGGCAAGAGGGGAAAAACACATTAGAAAAAGATACATCTGAGGTCGAACAGCTTAAAGATGTAGTGGTTAGTGCAAAAATGGAACGTGCGACTTCCAATAAGACAGTCTATATCCCGGATAGGAAACAAAAGAAAGCTTCTCAAACGGCAACCGGCCTATTACGACACATGGCTATACCTCAGTTGGAGGTCTCGATGAAAGGCGGCGTGTCTACAACATCGGGACATAGTGTAAGTTTATACATTGATATGATGCCTGCTACTGCTCAAGATCTCTCAGGGATGCGTATGAGCGACGTGTTAAGAGTGGAATATTATAAATTTTCTGACGACCCGCGATTTAACAATGCCCCGTATGTCATAAATTTTGTGATGCAAAAATATGAATACGGTGGATATACCAAATTTTATGGTGAAGGCGAGACTGCCGCTAACAGATTATATGGGTCTTTTTATTCAAAGATGACATATAAAGCTATGGTGTATGACCTTTTTGGTGGCTATCGTTTTAAAGATAACAAGCATGGCGGTACGGAGGGCGAGGAACTATTCAACTTTACAGACTATAACGGGGAGCCGATGAATATAACCCGCATCACAAAGCAAAAATCATCAAAGCACCTTTCTGACGCTTATAATGCAACCTTTAGAGCCACATACAATAAACCTCGCTTTATGGTTGTAAATCTAATAGGAGGACGCTGGTCAGACACTCGCGCTTCAAGAGGATCGGGAGAGGTGATGTTTCAACCCGAAATCTTTGAAAAACAGATTTATGACTCTAATAATTCCAATCGCGAGAACTCGATATCATATACAGGATACATCTATGGCAAATTAGGAAAAGGATGGACCATGAATTTTCAGGCCAAAGGATCTTATTCTCATACAAAGAACTATAGTCTATACGAAACACCGAGCATTGGCTCAATCTTGAATAATGCTCGCGAGGATGCCTGGAGCCTCGGTGGCTTCATGGACGCGAATAAGAAGTTGGGTAAAGTTTATTTGATTCTGAGCGCTACTTATTTTAATTCATGCAACAGAGTCGACTATTCCGGCTCAACCGTGATGCATGATGTACTAAGGAACCAGTTTGCTTCTTTTAAAGCCGGAATATCTGCAAGACTTAACAAGGTATATCTAAGAGGTGAAGCGGGAACCATCATTAGTTGGGATAAGCTAAACAGTACCTATGACAGGGAAACCAAGCCCTATGCTTATCTGAGTGCTCAGTATTCTCCTTCTGACAAGATTTCGTCAAGTTTGTTTTTCCAATACACCTCAAGTATACCTATGCAGGGATATAAAACGACTTCGATGATTCAAGAGAACGAATTGTTATGGTTAACCGGTAACCCTGATGTCAGTGATGCCACAATACTGGACATCAACCCCGATTTTACATGGTTTGTAAATTCCAAGTTCTCACTAAACGCATATATCGGTTATAATGGTGTATTAGATCGATTCACACCTGTTTACGTGCCCGAAGGAAACAAAATGATACGCACTGTCCTTAACAGCGGCGATTACAGCTGTTACAGCGCAGGCATAAAAGGTACACTTAGACTGTTTGACCGCAATCTCACCCTGTCGGCATCAATAGGAAACTCATATCGAAAAATTACCGGTATAAATAAATACTCCAAAAACAATATCACCGGTAGCGTTAGCGCTACTTATTATCTCAACGATTTTAATTTTGGGATTTACTGGTCAAGTAAAAAAACAGCCATTGACATGAACGAACCCATTGAATATAAATACAAGGATAACCTGAGTATCGAGATTGGTTGGAGCAAAAATGACTGGAATTTAACGGCTATGGTCAATAATCCTTTCAGATATAACTGGATTGAAAGTTACCAAAACGTTATCGCCAATAATTATCAGTCCCGACAAGCATTAATCGGCACCAATTCCCATTTTAACATCAATCTTAGTGTGACTTATACAATTGGCTATGGCAAGAAAGTAAAGAGAGGGAACGAAGTCGGTGCTACATCCGGCCCTCAATCAGCCATCTTGAAATAAACCGGCAACATTTTAAATCATACAAATGTCGAGATTTCCTTGTGTCAAGCAACTGGACGGTATGCAATGTGGCGCAGCCGCGCTTACCATGATATTACGGTATCATGGATGGCGCGACTGCCCATTATCGGAGGTCGACCGTCTCCTATCAGTCACCAAAGAGGGTGTCTCCATGTGGGGCATCAAAAGCGTCGCACGGGAATTGCACATGGACGCCGACGGTGCAGTATGTTCGGTCGAAAATCTCGTCAGCAATCCGCTACTTCCTTGTATTCTTCACTGGAATCAAAACCACTTTGTCGTCCTATACCGAATTGACCGGCACGGCCGACGTTTCCATATCGCCGACCCCGGCAAAGGCTGTTATAAACTGTCGCGTGAAGAATTTGAGCGACATTGGGTATCTACAACAAGTGAAAATACTGATAAAGGTGTCGCAATGTTTCTGAAACCACTGGAGGACTTTCAAAAAAATATTACCACGACTTCCGGAGAACGTCGCTCTTTTAAATTCTTATTCAGATACATTCTCCAATACAAGCGCTATTTCATCCAGATTATTCTCGGATTGTTGTTAGGCTGTATCTTACAGTTGGCAATGCCATTCCTTACTCAATGGATAGTCGATATTGGTATCAAACACGCCGACATTCATTTTATATGGCTTGTGCTGTTAGGTGAATTGATGATTGTCATCGGACGCACTGCTACCGATTTTATACGCCGTTGGTTGCTGTTGCACATCTCTATGAGAATTAACATCTCTCTTGTCAGTGACTTTTTTATCAAGCTGTTGAAGTTGCCGATGTCATTCTTCGATACCAAACTCATGGGAGACCTGTTGCAACGCATGACTGACCACTCACGTGTCCAGTCTTTTCTGACAAGCCAGGCCCTCGGCATTATGTTCTCAATGCTATCGTTTATTGTCTTCGGCGTGGTGCTTTTTATTTATAATAACCTGATTTTCTTAATATTTCTCACCGGTAGTATCATTTATGGCCTGTGGATTTCGAGATTTCTCACCAGGCGCAAAGTCCTTGATTATGAACTGTTTGAGCAACAGGCAATAAATCAGAACCGCACCTATCAGTTCATCACTTCGATGCAAGAGATAAAACTGCAAGACTGTGAACGGCGACGCCGTTGGGAATGGGAGGACACCCAGGCTGACCTATTCAACGTGCAGATGAAGTCAATGAAACTTCAACAGACCCAGGAGGCCGGGAGCATTTTTATAAACGAAATAAAGAACATTCTTATCACCGTTTTTGCCGCAACAGCCGTCATTAACGGGGAGATTACCCTGGGCGTGATGCTCGCTATACAATATATCGTTGGGCAACTCAACTCACCGGTCGAACAGTTGATGCAATTTATCTATTCGGTTCAGGATGTCAAGATTTCGCTTGAACGTATTAATGAGATACATGTATCGCGAAACGAAGAGTCACCTGAAAACTCGTGGAAAGAGTTTTCGAACGATAAAGATATCTCTCTCACGGGGGTTGACTTCAAGTATGACCGACACGCCTTTAAGCCCACACTCGAGGCTGTTACTTTCAACATCCCCCATGGTAAAATAACAGCCATAGTAGGAGCCAGCGGTAGCGGTAAGACAACACTTATCAAACTATTACTCGGATATTATCCGGTACTGAACGGCAAGATTATGATTGCCGGCCGCGACATCTCGGAATACAACCTGAAATGGTGGCGCCGTCATTGTGGTGTCGTAATGCAGGACGGCGTAATCTTCTCGGAGTCCATTGCCCGAAACATAGCTGTCGATGACAACGACATCGACATCGAAAAACTTGAAAAAGCCGCCCGCATAGCCTGTATCCACAACTATATCATATCTCTACCGCTACAATACAATACCAAAATAGGGCAAGACGGCACCGGGCTGAGCCAAGGGCAGAAACAGCGCATACTCATAGCCCGCGCCGTATACCGCAACCCGGACTTCATTTTTCTTGACGAAGCTACCAACTCCCTTGACGCCAAGAATGAACGCGATATTGTTCTAAACCTCGAGGAGTTTTATCGTGGGCGCACGGTGGTAATTGTCGCCCACCGACTATCTACAGTCAAAAACGCCGACCAAATCATCGTCCTCGACTCGGGACACGTCGTCGAAACCGGTTCTCACGACCAATTGATTGCCCGACGCGGTGAATACTTCAATCTTGTTAAAAATCAACTTGAATTAGGAAACTGACAATGCCCACACAAAAACCTTCACATGACAATCTGGAGATACGCTCTGAGAAAGTGCGTAAAATTCTCGGCGAAGTTCCACATCGGCTTATCAAATGGGGATTCATAATTATCGGTATAATATTAGCCGCAATAATATGTGTTGTGCTCTTTGTCGACTATCCATATGGTGAGGGTGAGTCTATACTACAGTACCTCTTTTGACAGAAGAGGACATGCCGGCAAGTGTTTGTTACACGGCATGTCCCTATGTTTATGGATTATACCCGGGCTCGCGTCCGGAAAATCATTTCTTTTTTTTCTCGCTCTCGGAAGGTGACAGCTGGCGTGTAAAAACTTCCTGGAATGATACCAAGGTCTCAGTCAATACGGGTATACCGTCAGCCATTTTCTGAACAAGCTCAAGTATATGGGCATTGGATCGACCCATAAGTTTGATAACGACATCATATCGTCCCGATGTCACGTCACAAGTCACAACCTGAGGTGTATGCTTGATACGCTCAAGCAGAATATTAAACTTGGCTGACTCTCTCATCTTCATGCCCACAATTGCACATGTATTATAACCCAATGTCTTGGGCTCGAGCACACACTCCCAGCGCTTGATGACGCCGGTGGACTGTAGACGTTTGATACGCTGATGTATTGCCGCTCCTGATAATCCACACATACGGGCTATTTCCTGAAACGATTCTCTCGCATTTTGAGTCAGGATTGACATTATCTGTAAATCCAGTTTATCAAAGTTGTGTTCCATACATTTAAATTAACATCTTTGTTTAATTATCTAAAGAGCTATTTATCAGCGCATTGTCATTTTACATATCTCCAATATATGACTTAATCTGCCAATCCCGGCTCTCTAACTTTTATTTTACTCTACAAAATTAATTGATTAACCCCTTAATTGGCAATACTTATAACATTTTTTAACACGAAAAGATTGTTGTTTCTCTGTATTTGACATTTTAAGAGGATGTTTAAAAATAAATGAACTCATAGCAAAAAAATTCAACATTTCCAACTCATCAAAAACCGCTTAGAGAAACGACTTTCACAATATTCAGGGTCAATCTCCCAACCCTCACCAATTTAGACAGCACTCAATTCCACTGAGAAAAATTTTTTTTTGCTATTCTTCCCAAAATTTATCTCATATACAAAATTGTTTTACTAACTTCGCATCATCAAAACCACGATAAGACTCGTGCACCCCCCATTTTTAAGACTTCCCCTCTAAATAAAAAAAATATGATATTCAATTTCCGCTTAGTGTCTGACGAAGTTGACAACTTCAAAAGAGAAATCAAAATCGATGCCGACGCTACATTCCTTGATTTGAAAAACGCCATCATCGAAGCCGTGCAATATGACAACGATGAGATGTGTTCATTCTTCCTATGTGACTCAGGATGGGAAAAAGAAAAAGAGATAACCCTTGAGGACATGGGCTCGGACAATGACGAAGACATCTATCTGATGGATGAGTGTACTCTCAGCGACTATATCGATGACGAGGGCCAGAAACTCCTGTTTGTATTTGACTACATGACAGATCGGGCGTTTTTCCTCGAGATGAAAGAACTGATTACCGGCAAGAACCTCAAAGACCCGATATGTACACTTTCGTTAGGCACGCCTCCGCCCCAACATGTTGACATCGATGACTTTGACTTTGAATCGTCAGTCAAAGCCGCTGCCAAGCACACCACCATTGACGACTTCAATGACGAGTTTGACGAAGACAGCTACAACCCTGACGAATTTGATCCTGACGGATACGGTGAAGTATCTTTTGATGAAAAATATTAACATCTATCAAAAGTTCTCGACAACTTATGCCTGAAAATCCAAAATAAATAACTAATTTTGTGCCCGTCAACGAGCCTCACGATTTCATCATGGCTTACAGGCACAAAAAAGCGCGCGTGGCGTAATTGGTAGCCGCGTTAGACTTAGGATCTAATATCTCACGATGTGGGGGTTCGAGTCCCCCCGCGCGCACCACGATAAAAGAGGAACAACCCTTCCACCGATTGGTTGCTCCTCTTATTTTCTGAATACCTACCCCATAAACCCGGCATACCGAATCAGCGGTCAGGAGCAGTAGGCCTCTATATACCTCACAATGAGCCTCAATAACATTTTTTTAAGTTTTATTTGCTGAAAAATTTCGTTATTCCAATTATATTTACTTACTTTGCACCGCAAAAACTGAATATTACTAATTAAAAACTAAATCATTATGTCAGAAATTGCTAACCGCGTAAAAGCTATTATCGTCGATAAACTCGGCGTAGACGAAGGCCAAGTAACCGAAACTGCTGCTTTCACCACCGACCTTGGTGCTGACTCTCTGGACACCGTTGACCTCATCATGGAGTTTGAGAAAGAATTCGGCATCAAAATTCCCGACGAGGAAGCTGAGAAAATCCAGACCGTTGGCGACGCTATCACTTACATCGAAGCTAACAAGTAATTAGCATCTCATCAACCCTGGCACTGTCACAGCCGACAGTGATTGAAGATCAAATATCCTACCAAGTGACCATAGACGAGCCTATAACGCCCGTCTATGTGCCACGAGGTCGGAAATTTTGCAATTAACACCTCCTTTCTACACAATACAACCGATAACGCCGAGGCCCATATATCGACCTCACGTAACTATCCCCCGAGGAACGGGCAAACAATTATTCCTGAAAACAGTAAGACCTGTCAGTCAACCGACAAGGCAACCTACATCCAACTCATCCTCATCACACACCATCGGGAGCGACACCCGCCCCACATAATTAAACAAGCAAACAATAGAACGTATCAAGCTGACACGCCATAAGCCATGCCAAGTCACTTGATTACAATCAAAATATATCAACCAATAATACGATAATGGAATTAAAAAGAGTAGTCGTCACCGGCCTTGGAGCTATTTCCCCCCTTGGCAACGACGTAGCCACCACATGGGAGGCCGCCAAAAACGGTGTCAGCGGCGCCGGCCCCATCACTCACTTTGACGCCTCACAGTTTAAAACCAAATTTGCGTGTGAGGTTAAAAACTACAACGCCGCCGATCATTTTGACCGTAAGAAACTGCGCCAGCTCGATCTTTATGCCCAGTACGGCATAGTTGCTGCCCGTCAGGCCGTCAAAGACGCCAACCTCGACCAAGACACATCAATAAATAAAGACCGTATCGGCGTTATCGTCGCTGCCGGCATCGGTGGACTTCACACCTTTGAAGAAGAAGCCGGATACTATGCCGTACACGGTGCCCAGAACGGACCTCAATACAATCCTTTCTTCATTCCCAAGATGATTGCCGACATTGCATCAGGCCATATCTCAATGGAATACAACTTCCACGGTCCCAACTATGGCGTTGTCTCGGCTTGCGCTTCATCCAACAACGCTATCGTTGATGCTTTCAACCTCATCCGTCTGGGCAAAGCCGATGCAATCGTCACCGGTGGTGCCGAGGCTGCCATCTTCCCCGCCGGTGTTGGTGGCTTTAACTCTATGCATGCCTTGTCTACACGCAACGATTCTCCCGAGACCGCATCACGTCCATTCAGCAAATCTCGTGACGGCTTTGTCATGGGCGAAGGCTCGGCTATACTTATCCTCGAAGAACTTGAGCACGCTCTCGCTCGCGGTGCTAAAATTTATGCCGAAGTAGCAGGTGGAGGCCTGTCAGCCGACGCTTATCACCTCACAGCCACTCACCCCGAAGGTCTTGGCGCCATTCTTGCCATGAACAATGCCCTCGAGGATGCCGGCATGAAACCCGAGGATATCGACTACATAAACGTTCACGGCACATCAACTCCCGTTGGTGACACATCGGAAGTCAAAGCTATCGTCGAGGTTTTCGGCAAACACGCCTATAACCTCAACATCTCGTCAACCAAGTCTATGACCGGTCACCTTCTCGGCGCTACAGGCGCAATGGAAGCCGTATTCTCGATTAAAGCTGTCGAAGAAGATATCGTGCCCCCGACCATCAACCACGACCCCGAGGATATCGACGAGAACATCGACTACAACCTTAACTTTACTTTTGACAAAGCCCAGAAACGCACCGTGCGCGCCGCTCTGAGCAATTCATTTGGTTTTGGCGGACACAATGCCACCGTCATCTTCAAGAAATTTGAAAAGTAATCCCGCTATAGTCCAAGATTAATTTATACACACTCCTAAGCTATAACAACCACCAAGTGCGTCATTCCTCCCCCGGGATGACGCATTTATTTTATGATTTGGACGAATAAGATAAATGTCGTACATTTGTCGTAACACCTACCACAATAAAATCCTATCATGAAAAAAATCACAACCATAATCATAGGATTGGCATGGGGGACGGCCACTCCTGTGGTACATGCCGACGTCATCAACAATGACATCTCCACCCGCACAACCGTGACATGGTCAACAGAAGGGCACCTCAGTGACACTCCCGTGCGATACATCCAGCACATCACGGTCTCTGGCGACACCGACTTCAAGAGACTGGCCTTCAACCAATTTGCACGTGGAGCCAAAATCCTTAACCCATCCGACACACTCATCGAAATTGTACCCGGGTACTACGCCATAGCCTCGCCACGCCTTGGGATCGGCGCCGACTCGGTAACATTTGATATTGAGACCCGAGGTCGTCTCATCAACTTCAGCTATGCACCCGACGGTTTTCACAGAGTCAACCACGACGGCACCACCGAGCCAATACTAATAATACGCCGAGAGCCCACGGCCAATAAAGCTCAATGGCAATTTCCCGTCAAAGATACAGTCAAAGACGAGATGCCCTATGGACCCGTTATATATAACTTCAATGAGTCACTACAGACCTCCTGGACTCCCGGTCCTTACGACATCATACCATCCTATAAAAGCGTACATCTCACCGGAGGCACCTCTACCATCAAGTATCTGGCATTTAATCCCGACACTGCAATGAGGCCCGAGCACTACCGCATCCAAGTCAGTGGTGACAGTGTTATCGTCACCAGTTGCCCCCAGGACCAGTGGCTGGCCTATGCCCCCTTCCAGACCAAAGTTATGGGAGGCCGCGACCAAGGCGTCACCCTTCCCAACGCTATAATAGAGGACTATCCCGACATGACCTACCGTGGACTTATGATTGACATTGCACGCAACTACCAGACACCCCGGACAATGCACCACATACTCCAGCTCATGGCGGTCAACCGTCTTAACCACCTGCACTTTCATATCGCTGATGATGAAGCCTGGCGTCTCGAAATTCCAGGTCTCCCCGAGCTCACCGATATCGGCTCACGTCGTGGCTATACTACTGACGAGACTGAATTCTTACCACAAATCTTTGGCGGTGACGGCAATCCCGACTCAAAGCGAGGCTCGGCCAATGGCTATTTCACGCGTCAAGACTTTATCGATCTAATCAAACACGCCAACACCCTTGGCATCACCGTCATACCCGAAATCGAATCTCCCGGACATGCACGTGCTGCCATACGCGCCATGGAATCACGACACCGCCACGGAGATGACACATACCGACTCATTCACGATGGAGACACCTCCCGCTATACCTCAGCCCAGGCCTTCCACGACAATGTCATGAACCCGGCTCTACCGGGTCCCTATAGATTTATGGGTAAGGTCATCAGTGAGATTGCCAATATGTATCAAGAGGCCGACGTGCCACTCCAAGGTATCCACATAGGAGGTGATGAAGTTGCACGTGGCGCTTGGAACGGCTCGGCTGTTGCCCAAAAATTCATGGCCGACAACAACATCCCCGACCAACATCAGCTTCACGCCTACTTTGTCGAGCAGATTGCCGACACTCTCGCTCGTCACGGCATCCCCATGTTTGGCTGGCAAGAAGTAGCACTTGGCCACTCGGCTGAATACGACCGTCACGTGCGTCCTCTCACAGGAGGCATCAACTGCTGGAGCACCTTGGCCGCCAGCGGACACGCCGACGTCACTGACCGCGCCGTGCGTGGCGGATGGCCGGTAATACTCTCCAACGTCAACCACCTATACTTTGACATGTCTTATACCGATCATCCCGGTGAACGCGGTCTTAAATGGGGTGGCGCAACAGATGAATTCTCAGCACTCAACGCCTATACCTCGCGTCTGTGTCCTATTTCTGATTCTATCCCCGGAGTCATCGGCATCAGCGCACAAATCTTTGCCGAGACAATCCGCTCGCCACAACAATTATACAATCTCCTACTACCTAAAATTGCCGGACTCAGCGAACGCGCTTGGAATAAAAAAGAGACATACACCCCTGCCCAATTAAACACACTTATTGCCATGCGCGAGATTCCAATGTGGCAGAACGCCGGCTTTACATACCACGTGCGCATGCCCGGCATCAAAGTCATCGATGACATGGTGCACATGAACTCGCCCTACCCCGACGGAATTATCCGTTACACCACCGATGGATCTGAACCGGCCGAAAACTCCCCAATATACAATACTCCCTTTGAACTGACATCTGAAATGTCCAATGTACGTGCTCGCCTTTACCTCAACGGTATTCCGTCTCTTTCCGCTATACTTCATCCATGACATTGAACTTTATCATCTGTTGACACATTAATATTATAACACAAATATTACAGAATACAACAACACTATAGCAATGAATATCAAACTTGAAAACAATGTTATCGGTTTATGCAGCGACCATGCCGGATATGAACTAAAAGAAATCATCAAAGGCTATCTCGAGTCCCAAGGAATTGCCTATAAAGATTTCGGGACTCACAGCATAGAGTCCTGTGACTACCCCGACTATGCCCATCCCTGTGCTTTGGCAGTAGAAAATCACGACGTATGCGCGGCTATAGGTATATGTGGCACCGGCAACGGTATCGCCATGACTCTAAACAAGCACCAGGGCATAAGAGCCGGTCTATGTTGGGAGCCCGAGTTGGCACGTTTGACGCGAGCCCACAATAATGCAAATGTTCTGGTCCTTCCAGCCCGATTCATAGCCCCCGAATTGGCACTTCAGATTGTAGACGTATTCTTCAGCACAGACTTTGAAGGAGGTCGTCACCAACGCCGTCTTGATAAAATGCCGGTCTCTTAAGAGTGGTTGATTTTAAGAGCCTGTCCCACCTTAGGTTTGCCGCTGCAAATCTAAGGTGGGACAGGCTCTAAACCTGATTAAGGTTGAGAGGATTTCGAATGGAGGGGTTACAAAGCTGGCCCATACCCTTAGATGGCAGCAACTTACAATCCTAACATCTAAGGCGACGAGTAGTATACATCCATATATTGGACTTGAGACGCTGACACGACTGTCTATACATTGTGTCGGCATCGGGTGTGTCTGCGCCTATACGCGACAACAGCCCTCTATACTCATCATCTTCAATCATAGAATTGATTTCATCCATGACACGTGCGCGTCGGACAAACGGATTAGCCATAAGACATGCCATATCATTGACAATAAAATCCTCCAAGCCGGTTGCCAGCTCAGGTAGATAGTCATCCATCCCCGACTCTACAAGCATGTCGATAATCTCATCGGCCATCTTGAAAATGCGACGATGGCGAGTCTTCTTATCCCGGCAATGACACGGTTCAACAGCATTGACATAGCCCAGGGTGTCTACACTATCTACAATGGAAGCTCGCATGTTTAGCGAAAGCCTCATCAACAGCTCACCACTCATTGGCGCCACATCGTTGTCGTCGACACAATCCTCATCGGTGATAAATTCACGCTTAAACATAACACCATCCAATGGTGGGAGGGTCGAAAATCGCCCGAGAACTGCTTTCAATGACCATTCCGACATGTCGTCATCGTGAGAGGTGACACCTGCTTCTCTCATTCCCGACATACCCATCATAGACCACCTGACACCCGTACCCATCAACGCCATGTCGGCTCCATTATCAATCTTGACAAGAGCCTCATACACGCCATCTCGACACACCGTATCTCCCGGACGCACAAACATTACAGCATAAGATTGAGATGCCTTGACAGCCTTGCTGCGGGAGATTGCTCCTCCCAGACTTGTCGTGTTTTTCAACACCTTGACGCGACGATACTTTACTTGCAATGCATTAAGACTTACCGACGTATTTTGGTCCGAAGCATCATTGACTATAAGTATCTCGATATTACGCAGTCCTGTATCAAGAATGGACTTGACAGTGCGGTTGACACCATGGATATCATTCCGACAGTAAAGTATAAACGCCAGATGGGGTACTGCCACAGTCAACAGTCCGTCCCTGACATGACGTCTCATAATATAACGCCTCAGTCGTTTACTATATAGCATCCACGCTGTACGACGATAAACTTTATCCAATTTGACACGCCTCGACATATGCCTTAGCTCCACTGCCGGGCCATAGTTATTTTCAAATACTATGCCACGCGATATAAACGTCTGATATAGCATTGATAATCCCCAGCGAGTAAGTGCATCATGAGGCAAATCCAATTCCTTGACATTATTCCACACACGTTCAAGTCCCTCAAGGCTCATCTTGAGCATGGATGACTGGGACCCGCCTCTTCTATAATATACATATGCATGTATTGAAGGCACGACTTTAACCTTACCACGCGCAACGGTAGCCAGCATCAATAACAACATGGCATCCTCGTGATTGGTGATTATGCTGTCATCATCCCAGTTGATACCATCAAACAACGAGCGTCTGAAAAGCTTGGCCGGCAATATTCCCATTATTTCATTATTAAGCACTTTAATAGCAAAGGCGCGACCGGTTAACTCTGACTGCTCTCCCAAAAACACACGTTCAACGCTGGTAGGCGATTTAACCGTGACATTGGCACATATTATGTCAGTCTCATCATCCACCAATAACCTCATACGGCTCAACGAGTCAGACAAGATGACATCATCACTATCCACAAAGGTTATCCATTGTCCTTTGGCGACACGCACACCGGCACGGCGCGCAGCCCCAGGTCCACTGTGTTCTATACCGACCACCCTAATCTTAGAATTTCGGTGATTTCCGGCATAATCCTCAACAATAGCCATTGTCATATCGCTTGAGCCATCATCCACAACGATAATCTCACATGTGTTATCGATAGCCGATACCACGCTGTTCAGACAGCGCTCAATCCACTGTGATGAGTTGTAAGTCGGGATAATTATGCTGACACTTTCTTTCATTGCTCGACAAAGGTAATATTTTACACAATACCGTTTTTACTCGTATCCAAATATTATCAGCATTGTAACCTCCATGTCACCATGTACCAAACTACCAACAATCTGTATCATTATTGTCAGCCATTTGTAACAAATCATACTTTTATTCCATACATGCATAGAATATATAAAAATATCCTTATATTTGTCACAGCTAACTCAAAACATGCTTTTACGTCCATGAAAGTCCAATTTTTCCACACAATTATGATAGCATTGTTTACGTGCCTATCGACTAATAACGCCTCTGCCCAATTCTCTTCAATATCAAGCGCCAAACGCGCCAACTTATATGGCAAAGTAAAATGTATCAAAGAATATAATATCACTCCCATAAAATATTATCATGCCGATACATTAGCCAAATATAAACGTCTCGGCCGCAAACCGCCGGTAATTTCAAAAGACATCATCAGTGAAATTCACTATGACCGATATGGATACACCACCAAGGAGGTCTCATATTGGGGGTCTACGCCCGTGGTAGAAACCATATCTTATCTTGACCAAGAAAATTTTCCAGGTTTACCCACCACCGAAAAAAGATATTTAGGCTCTCAGCTTAGCCGCACCTATACCACCTCCTACGACTCACGCCATCTTCCGGTATCGGCCACTGCCATTGATGGAAACAACAATATCATTTTCACCGAGACATACGACTGCCACATTGTTGGAGACAGCACCTATATAAACCAGACCCACACATCAAATTCCGGCGAAACACAATACAACTATATCATCATGCGTCCTAACCGCACAATAGCCAAGCTCCGCGCCAAAACCGGCAATCGATATTCTACAATGAAACTTGACTATATCGAACGACCGACATCTCAAATTCTCAAATCCACCTCGGGCACCGAAACCTTTTTAATTGAATATCAAGGTTCAAAAACTTATGTATACAAAATTACACCCAACGGCTTCAGACAGCTTGTCTCTGTAAGTACAGCCGACGCAAACAAAAATCCCACAATTGTTACAAAATACACGCCCTCAGGACAAATCGAATCTACAACCAAGCATCTATACCAATACGACACCCACCGCAACTGGACCCGTCGTATTACAACATACTCTAATGGCCGTGAAAAACAAACCATTTCTCGTACAATAACATATTATCCCTAATCCCCCTCAACGCTTCCCCTCCTCAACAACATGAAACAGTTCAATTTAACAGTTTATTTAATAGGCCTATCAAAAAAAATTTGCACATACGGGAATAAATCCCTAAATTTGCACCCATAAACGCCCGGATGGCGGAATCGGTAGACGCGTCGGTCTCAAACACCGATGGAGAGATCCGTGCCGGTTCGACCCCGGCTCCGGGTACTTAATCGGGAATCTTCCTCGGAAGGTTCCCGATTTTTCATCATAGACCATTGGTCTTCCCATTAATCTGTAGAAGTCAGGTCAGGCCACAAGAATATGTGCCCGCAACAATTACCTTTCGGCATGGCAATCGGTGTTGCTGAGCTTAAGATCAATAACGATAAGTTTATTTAGACGATGTCCGCGATGATAGAGAACGTGCTATAGCGTTGAAGATGTTTTGCCATGCGTCGAGGGTTTTATCTCGACCTTCAAGGCGGGGATTGAATTCAACAAGGTCGATGGCGACGGTTTTGCCTGATGCAAGAACAGTGTCAATCAATGCTACGGCATCCTGGACCGTGATACCTTCTTTTTCAGGGACGCCGGTCGCAGGGGTTAATGACGGGTCTATGGCATCGATATCAAAGCTCAGGTGGACGTGTCTGACTTCATCCGTATCGAGCCATTGTTCGAGTTGACGGGTGTAGGTCTGCACGCCATGGGTCAATATGTTGTCAGAGGTTATGACATCAAGATGATGGTTGTTTATAATGTCTTGTTCACAAGGGTCGAGAGAGCGTGTGGCATAGAATTTTATCCTTTGGGGTGCAATCGTGGGATGAGTGTATTCGGGGACCACGGTCGAGACGTCACATATCCCGGACAGGAAAGACAGGCACATGCCATGGACATGTCCCGATGGCGAACCTTCATAGGTGTTGATGTCGCCATGCGCATCGATATATATACAGTAAGCATCGGGGTATAAATCCATCACGCCGGCCAAAGAACCCCATGTCAGGGAGTGGTCACCACCAAGGATAAGTGGCAAGTGTCCGACTGACAAAGACTTGACTACAGCCCGTCTCAGGGATTTACATTGAGCGGCGACAGCATGTAGGGCGGCGTCATCGATGTTCAATACCGGGTCATGAGACTCACATCCCGCGACGATGTTACACTCATGGGGGTTGAGCCAGGTTGTGACTCCGGCTTTTAGCAATGTCTCGGGGCCATCCTGGGCTCCTTGTTTTCCGCTACCGATATTGACCGGTGCCGTGATTATGTCTATCTTCATTATGGTTTCACTCAGAGATGTTCTGTATTAGGTATCTGAATTTGCCCGATTTGGTTTTGGGTATATCGGGTACCTGGTTGACGGTGATGTCAAAGTTCAGGAATATTTCCCGGGCCGAGCCTTTGATGGTCTCGATTGTGGCGGGGTCAAAGTCATCGGAGGTCTGTATGTTGATATCCATAACTCCGGGGGTGGATTGGACATACTGGTAAGCGTCGATGCCACGCAGTCCCCAGAAAACCTCGTCGGAGCATGTAAATGGCACCTTGTTGCCATAGCGGTCGATGACAAACTCCTGACGGCGCCCTACAATGCGGTCGGCTACCTGAGGATACCCTTCGACCGACGCGCCTACGATAGCGATGTCGTCGGTCTTGTATCGTATAAACGGGAAAGCGTCAAGGTCATATCCCGTGGCAATAATCTGGGCCTGTGAGCCCGGCGTGTTCACGGGATTAAGGTCATCGTCAACAAACTCGGCATAGCCATATCGTGGCGGGAACAGCAGATGTCCGTCGTGTTCAAACGACCATACAGCTTTTTCAGTGTGCCCATATGAGCTATGGATGGGCACACTGAGGACATCCATCACCAGAGCACGCTGCCAATCATAAATGTTTTCTGACGAGCACAGCACGCCTTTCAGTCGTTCAAACCCGTGGTCACCGTGCTTTTTCATCAGCAGGCACAAGGCTACTATCGATGAGGGATAGGCGCGTATAAACCGTGGGCGGTAAGCGCGTATCTTGTCGATATAGGCCTGATAATTCTCTTCGAGCAGGTGGAACGAGGACATCACATAGCCGCGGTCGCGGTCTGACTTTTGCCAAAAGATGCCTTGGCTGAGCAAATTATCATCGATGCGTGCACCACGCAGAGATATACACCTGTCAATATATTGCCGGTATCCCCACACATGATATGCGGCGTACATCTGATGGGCTTGTTCCTTGGCACGGGCACGGTAGTTGTCGATATAGAATTCCATGGGCATACCGGTGGTGCCACCTGTGGTAATCAGCTCGAGGCGTGACATATTGACGCCTTGTGCCAGAAATTCATCGCGATGCGCCAAGATTGTATTCTTGTCTATAACCGGTATGAGACTAATGTCCTCGAGACTCTTAAACATCGAAGGATTAAAGCCGGCTTCACTCCAATATTGGCGATAGAACGGGACCTTGTCCCAGGCGTGCTTGATGAGGCGCTTAAGTCGGCGGTACTGATAACGTTTCACACTATCATTACTCTTGAGAGTAAGATATTGTGCGGTCCAAAGTGTTAAAAATCTCAAACCGGACGCGCCGAGCCATAGAATTTTCTTGAGTTTGGAAGGCCGTGGGGGTTGTATAGCGTGATTATCGACGTTCATGGTTGACTCTGAATAAAGTGTATTTACAGCTAATAGACAGTATTTTATTCAATACTGTCATCGTTCAATCGGTCAAGGTGTTAAAATAAATACTCACAAAGTTAACATTTTATTCCCACACCACCACCTTTTCCCTGATGTATATCAATGTATATCTAACGCATCAAGTTATCATCTCAAATTCTCCCCAAATATCCTCCTCGTCATCAGCGAATTATCTATAAGTATGGATTTAGCTTTGGTTATGAAATTTTACTCTATTTTTAGTTCCACTTTTGGTATATAAAGCGAAATTGTATTGAAAAACGCTGAAAGGCAGTTACGACGAGTCACAAAAAATACCATTGAAATAGTGTATGATACATGGATAAGGGTTATCTTTGTGGACGTTAACGTTAGATACAATTCATTCGTGCTAAAATCAAACAAAAAATTGTGTTAATAAAATTGTATAGCATTGAATCTATGCTGACATTATATAATATCCCGATTATGACAAAAGATACACACCAAAGTCATCAACAACTACCACTCATAATGATTGTTACAGGAATGAATGTGACTAAATATGGTAGCCTTGAACGTTTTTTTTTGAGGTTGATTGATTTTTGTTATAGTAATTACCGATTTGTAATTGTATATAATGATTTACCTGAAGTGCCGGAATATATTAATCAACTAAAAGAAACAGGGTGTATACTTGAGATTCTTTCAAGTAGTGATAATAAGGTTATTAAAAATATACCTTCGTTTATCAAACTTTTAAAAAAATACCGACCTCAAATTGTTCATTTCAATTTTTCGTTTGCAGCGTTATATTGGGCTCCTATTGCTAAAATCTATAAAGCCCACACCTTATGGACTTTGCATAGCTGTCTATGCGACAAAAATGATAAACAAATAAATAGGATGTCAGATTTTTCGATTAAACATCGTATTGGATCATTAAATGGGCGATTATATTATGCAATGGATAAAATTTGTGGAATATCTAAATATGTAGTTACTCAATTTTCAGGTGTTTATAAATTTCTTGATAAAAAAATTGAGAAAGATCCTATATACTTTGGTATAGACGATATTCCCCCTGTTGATAAAGAGCATAGAGAAAAACTCAGAAAAGAAAATGGGATTAATTCAGATGAGATTGTTGTCGCGACCACTCTTTTTGCGGTACCAATGAAAGGCGCAGATATACTTATTAATGCCGCTATATATAATCCAATACCAAATATCAAGTATATAATAATTGGATGTAATCCTAACGTTGAGTATACACAATCACTTGTAAAACTTACGCAAGAAAAAGGAATTTCCAACCAATTTATATGGGTGGGAATTACTAATGATGTTAACCATTGGTTGTGTATGGCCGATATATATGTTCAGCCGTCGCGCACAGAAGCATTATCGTTTGCGTCAATCGAAGCTCTAAGGTTTAAAATTCCTGTAATAGGATCTAATATTGGTGGTTTGCCCGAATTATCAAATACAACTTTTGAAGTGGGAGACATACCTCAACTAAACAAGCTTATTAGCGAATATGCCGAAAATATTAAATTGAGAGAAAATGAAAGCAAAAAGGCATATAATAAATATACCTCATTATTTAAGGGTGATAATAGTCTAAGACGTTATCTTAAATGCTATGATAATCTGTTATATCACAGTTTACAGCCTACTATAGATACTTTTTAATTTACCTAAAACTTGTTTAGGCAGGTATCGCTTAACTCTGCTTAGAGAAATTGGCCTGACATTTCTTCTAAATTCGTTATTATCGATAATATGGTGTAGGTCCTTAGCTATCATATTGAGGTCGCCGGGCTTGGCGATGAGACCGTTGACGCCATGTGTGATGACATCGGGAATGGCTCCCACGTCGGTTGTTAGCACGGGCAAGCCGTAGGACATAGCCTCGAGGATACATATCGGAAGCCCTTCGATATAGGAGGGCAATAACAGGACATCGGCCTGGTTAAAAAGTTGGATTTTATCATTCCCGGCAATCCAGCCGCGTTGTTCCACCAAGTCACCGATACCATAGTCGGCAATCATCTCGGCCAGGCGGTCATTCTCGCCGACACCGCCAATGATAAATCGTGCTCTGGAGCGGTAGTATTCTTGGTCATCAGCGATAACTTTCACGAGGTCATAGATACCCTTGTCGGCACAGATAGTACCCATGAAGATGCAGTTGACACGCGAGTCGGCACGCTCGATTTTCAGGTCGGTAGGATTGTCAATCATATTGGGGACGACGTGGACATTGCCATATCCCAACTGTCCGGCAAAGTATTCATGCCAGTAATCGCTGAGGCATATAATGGCGTCACATCGGTCAAGGGTGCGGCGTATTACATTCTCGCCGCGCTCGGCGGTAAATTCCTTGAACGCACCACCGTGTATGTGATAGACGATTTTAAAGCCAAGTATCTTGGCCCAACGTATCACCATCGACTTGCGTGTAAACGATATATAACTTGAGCCGTGGACATGGATTATGTCGCGGCCACCTATCCACCGGTAGAATGGTATACATGCCAGGGTAAGAGCAAAGTTGGCCATCGCCGCCAACTTGCCATGTCGGCTGTTGGTCGCCAGGTGTTTGAAGCCGTCGATATTGCGCTCATAAGATTTCAGCACGGCAGCTACCCCTCCGGCCATTTGTCGGTCGGTGCCAATAAACAGTACCCGGCGGAATATGTTATCTTCTCGGTGACTCATTTGTTATTCCTCTCTATGAGTTCCTGATATTGATTAATGTAATTGGCGACAGTCGACGCTATCGAAAAGTTGTCGATGGCATAATGGTAAGCCTTGTCACGTGCTATGGCCATATATTTAGGATAGTTATCAATTATCTGTTTTAAGGCGCGTGCACAGTCGTCTACATCTTCATTTTTAAACAACTCGCCATAGGTGTTGTCGGCTAAAAGTTCGGCCGGGCCCTCGGTATCGCTTGCCATGACCGGAATTTTTGCGGCCATGGCTTCGGCCAAAGTCAGGCCAAATCCCTCATATCGCGAGGGGACGGCCAAGAGGTTGTAATCCTTGAGGTGGGAGTATATATACCGGCGGTCGCGCAGTCCGAGGTAGTTCACACGGTCAAGTATGCCCAATTCTTTTGCCAACTCATCGAGAACAGGTCGGTCAAACGGAGCACCGATAAAGTCCACCGTTATGTCATAACCTTGGCCCGCGAGTCGGGCTATCGCGCGGATAAGAATATCCTGTCCCTTGACATCGATGCTGACACGTCCGACTTGTATAATCTTGAAAGATTGGCCCGGTAGGGATTGGGAGTCGGCCGGGATTATATCATCGGTATTGATGCCGTTGTAGACGACAGTCGAGTCTACGCCGGTGCGTTTGAGAGTATCGTTTCTGACACCATCTGATATGGCGAATACTCTATCAAGATGCTTGTAATGCTTGACAGCAATTCCGGGCGCATGTATTGTCCCGACATTGACCGCGTGTCGAGGCAATACCGGCACCATGCCGACAGCCCCATCGTGATGGAAATGGATAACATCGGCCTTAAGATATCTCAACTTTAGGTTATATTTTAAAATCCACCACGGATTGCGTGAACCTTCGGGGCGTCCGATATAGTGTACTTTTACCTTGGGGTCGACAGACTCGATGATTGAGGGCGTGTACTGGTTATTGATAATCAACAGGTGCACGTCATGACCGCGCCGGACCTGCCGGTTCATGATGTCAACCAACATCAGCTCAGCGCCGCCCGTATTCATCGAAAATATGACGTGAACAATTTTCATAATTCAACAAGATTATTTATGTTGTTCATCGATAATTTCTTTAGTTACAGATTGAGCAGATGGATTTAGACTCCTTAAATGTATGTGTGACCATAGTTGGTCATGATTTTCTAACAGAACAGCGCTGAATGACAGTGCAAGTAAAAATTGCCCTGTATTGTCAATCCATTTAGTCATGCCACTTAATCCCAATATAAATGTGAGAAGTAGTATTGATAAAAAATACCATGAATATTTAAGACGTCGCACAAAGACCCACAGCGAGATAAAGAACGCCAGGTGAATAATCAGTCCTATATAGCCAACAGTAACATAAACCTGAAGTGGAGAACATTCAACACCTGTGGCAACCCTTACACTTTCTTCAACATTATCAAGATAATCGTTGATGATGATATAGCGAGTATTGGTAGTCAGTTCGGGATGTAGGAAGCCCAACCCTACAGCCTGTTTATTATAGGCAGTCATCAAGTCCATGATGGGAAGTGCTTGGGCGATGCGCCCCGTACCGAATTTAGATAGGTCCTCGTCATCCTCGACCTCCCCGAGGCTGATAATTTGGTCTATAGATGATTTAATACGCATAGCGCTTTCTCCATTGGCACGTTTGGGAAGAGATGAGTCTATGCTATATGCGATACTGAACAAGAAGATTGCAATTACCGAATACCCTACAAGACGACCAACCTTAGGTTGGAAGAGCATCAATCCAATGACTGTGGTGATGATGAGAGTAAAGGTGCGTGCAGCGATTAATGCACCAACAATTAACAACCATTGCCACCATTTTAGCTTATAATAGCGGGCAATTGGAGCGACAACCATAAGCAACCAGTACATGCCGGGAGGAAACTTGCGTGGGAAACTCCCAAATCCCGATAATGCAAGGTTATTCCATGTTGAACCTGCGCTGTCCCATACAAAGGAATTGGGGACAAACAAATTTCCGTTAACGATAAAGCAGTCAAGTATATAGAATACACTGATAACGAGAACGTAAGGGAATATTTTTTTCATTAATTCCCTAATGTCAAAATTTTGGCCAGCAAAGGCCATAAGCGGGACCATAAAATAAATAAAACACAGCCAATATCGCATCGTGCGTATCTGAATTCCCATCCTTTCATCGGAAAACATTGCGAGAATAATCAGAGCTGCGGCATAAATACCTACAGCCACAAGCACTTTTTTTACTATAGGCGGTTTACGGTATATAAAAACACCTATAACTCCTAATAGCATAGCTAAATCTTCGGTTTTAAATGGGAGTGTCGAATCTGAAAGAAATGCGTAGCCTCCTACAAATATTGTAAACTGTATTATGAAATCATATCTACTGTTACGCCACGAACTTATAAGACACATCGGGACAAATAGATAGCCTAGAGGGAACTTTAATCCCATTAGTGACATTGAGAGACAGAATAGAATTACACGCCACCATTCAGATTTTGAAATTTCAATATACCGGCGCGTATATTCTTTGTCTGAGTCTCGTTCAGGCGTATGGGATGTTTTGGGGGTATTTTTCTCCACATCAGCTATTGGCTGATGGTATAGAGATATTCCAGAACTATTTATTTGATGCATTTATTAATCGGAATTTGCTGTATATTAATTGGTTTACGATTTGGTAATATGGAGGTTTAATAAGCCAACAAGATATAAGGAAAATTATACTGAAAATTATAATTAATAATAGACATTGTAAAAATGGAGTTGAGGCTGAGAGAAATTTATATCTTATTCCCCAACTAATACCAAATGCAATTAAAGGGACAATCAAAGCATCCCAAAAGGCTTTAATCACAACTATGGGCCGTATATCAAGTAGCTTGCAATAATATATGACATGACATAGTAAAATAAAAACTACAGCAATGATTAATGTCATCGTTATCACTATCACTCCCGAGTTAAGAAAAATTACAAGCAAAATTAATTGTATCGCTGTTTCAATAAATGTTAGATTTTTGACTATTTTAACTTTGCCGTACGCTTTAAATACTGTTTGATAGAAAGATTTCATAGCTGTAGCAAGTCCAAACACCAATAACAATTGAAAAATAGGAATAGCGCCGTCCCACTTCGCTCCGTATAGGAAATTAAACGCAGGCCATGAAATTAATAATAATAATAAGGATATTGTAATATTTATTGTCCATAGTCGCACATTCATTTCAGATACAAGATTAAGTCGGGCATTTTTATCCTGTTCATTAGATAATACAGCAAAGAAAGCCCAATTAAATACCGATTCTATTATAGCAAATGGGACATCTTGAAGTTTTTGAGCCTGAGAATATAAACCAGCAGCCACCGGTGTGACATATTTGCCAATGACCGAACTGTTTATATTTCTACTAATCATGTTTATTATGAAAGCTATCATCAGATGGACACCGTATCCAAACAATTCATGGAATGATTTTTTATAAAATGCTATGCGAGGTATCCATCTTGATATTAACATGAAATATATAAATGTAAAAATCGACAAACCGGATTGGGAAATCACCAACGCCCAATATTCCCCTCCATTGATTGCAACAATGATACCTAAAGTTACAGCAGAAGCTGTGGATAGAAGGTGTACAATTGCCATGTGCTTCATATCAAGATTCTTGCGCATACGAGTTTCTTGTACAAAACAAAGTGTCTGAAATAGGAAACACACGCCAAGAACAGACATAATTGAGCTAATTTGAGGTCTAGCAAAGAATTTTGCCAAAGGCATACCCAATGCAATGAAAAGCAAGCAGAAAAACAACCCAAAGGCGGCGTTGAACACAAATACTGTGGAGTAGTCTCGGTCTGTCGGGTTGTGTTTATGTATGAGCCCATCGCTCATGCCACAACTACTGAGATTCTGGGCGATGGCTGTAAATATTGCCACCATAGCTACCAATCCAAAATCTGACGGGTCTAACAAACGGGCCAGCACGACATTGCCGGTAAAGGTCATGGCCGAATTTAACACTCGGTCTATCGCACTCCATTTGTAGACGCCTTTATTGGACACGAATGAATTGGGATTTGGAAATTGGAAATTAGAATTGGGGTTGGGTATTAACATAGCAAGCCTCGATGAGGCTTGCTATGTTTGTTAAATTTTGGCTTTGCGCTTTTTCTTGTCTGAGCCGTAACCATAGCCATAGCCCTTGCGTGCGGCGGTACCATTGACCACGAGCGAAATTTTCTTGAGGCGCTTGTCGTGGTAGAGGTCCTCGATATAGTCGAGATCTCGCAGTGTGGTATAGTTGGCTCGGCATACATATACTGTCGCATCGGTGACACGCACGATATGGAATGTGTCGCTGACCATACCCACGGGTGCCGAGTCAATAAGAATATAGTCATATTCTTGACGTAGCTTGACGAAAAGATCATCGACTGCCTGAGAGGCAAGAAGCTCTCCGGGGTTTGGCGGTATAGGACCGGCCTGGATTATGTCGAGACCTTCAATCATCTGGTCGTGCATGATAAGTGAGTCTACTTCAATCGAGGGGTCGGCAAGGTATTGGGTGAGGCCTGTATGAGGGGCCAGGTTAAGATACTTGGCGAGTTGAGGATTGCGTATGTCCATACCCACGAGTATAACCTTTTTGTGCAGCAGTGCCAGTGAGGCGGCAAGGTTGATAGAAATGAAAGACTTGCCCTCGCCCGAGCTGGTAGATGTCATCAACACTACCTTGTCGTCCTTGCCGTTGAGGACAAACTGGAGATTGGTGCGCAACAGTCTGAACAGCTCGGATGTAGAGGAAGTATTGGTTGCACCAACAGCAAGTTGTTCGCCGGAGCGGTCAATGCACATTTCACCGAGTACAGGCATGTCGACACGGTTCTCAACTTCTTGGCGTGTCTCAAATTTGGAGCGTAAAAGTTTCTTGATATAGATGATTACCGGCGGTATGCAGAGGCCTATAAGGAGAGCAATCAGCAGGATAAGTTTTTTGCTCATGCTGACGGGGTCACTCAGGGTATAGGCCTCGTCGATAATCTCGCCCTTGGGAACAGCGTTGGCAAGCATCATGGCGGTCTCTTCACGGCGTTGTAGCAGGAAGAGGTAGAGTTGTTGTTTGACTTCCTGTTGCCGCTTGAGGTTTATGAATGTGCGTTCTTGAGTGGGTATGTTGCCGAGTTTACCCTGGGCCTTGGCGACTTGAGCCGAGAGCTCCTTGACCTGTACATTGGAGTTGACATATGCACGCTGGAGCGACGTGTTGATAGATGAGCGCATGGCGTCAATCTGGTCGTTCAGTGACTTCAGGGCCGTGTTGTTACCCTTGGCATTGTTCATCAACTCGAGACGTTTAAGTATCAGGGAGTTGTATGTGCCGATAGCTGAGCCGACACCTGCTATCTCGTTGGATGACGGGATGAGTTCGTAGGCCTTGGCCGGGTCGTTGATAAAGTCACGTGTCATCTTGATAATCTCGTTCTCGGTCTGGGCGGCGATGAGGTTTCGCTCGGCCTCGCCTTTGAGAGCGATATTATATGAGGCTTCGGTCTGTACATCTACGATACCTTGGTTTTCCTTGTAGTCCTGGATGTCAGACTCGGCGCCGGCGAGGTCTCCCGAGATAAGAGCGAGACGCTCGTCAATAAAGGTTGCCGTCTTGGTGCTCTGGAGATTTTTTTGGTTTATGCCACGCTCGTTATATTTCTGAATTATGGTATTAAGGATGTCGAGTCCATATTTGGGTGCCGGGGTCACAATGGAGAGGTTGATGGCATTGGACTTTTTGGAAGCTATGGAGCTGGATACCGTCTTGGCCAGGTCTTCGGCCGCAGCGTCATATCCCATGATGGTGACGGTGGTATTGATTTCCTTGTTTTTGGGGCAATATTTGGTGCGGTCGATGACAAATTGTCCGTAGTCACACTTGATAGTGGCTGGTAACGTCTGGTCTTTCAGGTCTTCAATATCGTCTCCCGATACCGATACCTTGATATCAGCCTTACCATCGTGTATCTTGGTCTTAAACACGATTGCAGTGCGTAGTGTGTCAACAATACCGGGGGAGGGATAGACATCGACGGGGTATTTTTCATATTCAAATGTCTTGGACAGCAAGCCGGTCTTTACAATGTGGCTGCGATAAAGGCCCAGGTCCTTGACGACCTCGCGCAGTACCGAGTGGGATGTAATGACAAATATCTCGTCTTCAACATATCCGTTGGAGCCAAACAGGTCACCCAGGCCACCGAAGCTACCCATGCCGCCACCGTCTTCTTGGGTGATGAGGACGTTGGCTACTACCTTGTATTGGGGCTTGGAAATTTTGGTATAAACATAAGCGATGCCACAGCAAATGATTACCGATATAAGAAACCAGTACCATTTGCGTTTGAATATGGCTAAAACTTCTTTTATATCTATAAATTCGCTTTTCTTTTTATCTGAGGCCATATTGATTTATTTGTTGCTGTGAATAGCTTTTAGGGGGTTAGGGGTGGCTCTCACAGTGAGATGTGATAAATTAAGATATTAGATTACTTGACAGTCAGGGCAATGACAAGAGAGGCGACTACCGATGCGGCGCTCACTATAGTTGATATGACGGTCACTTTATAGGCGTTGTTCTGGTTATACTTGGAGTTGTCTTGTCGTATTTTGTTGGGAGCGACATAGATATAGTCGTTCTGCTTGACAAAAAAGTATGGAGAAGTGAGGATGTCAGCCGAGTTGAGATTAAGGCGATGGGCTTCTCGCTTGCCGTTCTCTTCACGTATCAGCAGTACATTGTTGCGCTCGCCATATTCGGTGAGGTCACCGGCAGCGGTGAGGGCATCCAATACCGAGAAACGTTGGTTGGTTACGGGGATTGCACCGGGATTCTTGACTTCGCCGGCTACGTTGACCTTAAAGTTGAGTAGCTTGACCACTACAATGGGGTCCTCGACGTCGTGCTTGACTTTGGCTTCAATTATATCGGCAACTTGCTCGGTAGTAAGACCTTGCACTGTAAGTTTGCCTATTAATGGTATATCTATCTGTCCCGTGGAATCAACGATATAGGTCATCTGTTGTGGTGAAGATGCCATGAGTTTGTTGGCACTGACTGCCGGGTTGCTCAGTGGCAGGTTGTAAGCCGCGGTAGCCTCGGGTTGGGATGAAGTGATAAGCACGTACAGCTCATCGTCGGGTTCAACCTTGGGCATATAGTCGGCCTCGTTGAAAGAGACGACTTTAACGCTGTCGATGTTTTCAAAGTATGTCAGGGGCGACCGTTGGGTGCTACATGAACACAGCCCCATTGCGACTGCAATGGCTCCTGTTGTTAATATGTTGATTTTCATTATATAACGATTAATCCTTCAAATGTGCTTAAGAGTGTTTTAAACACTTGTTATTATTCTTTATAATTAGCTAACGTCGAAATGGACAAAATATTATCTTGATGTTAAATAATTTTGCCTTGAATGAAAGCAACGACAAAATTATATATAATAATCCATACAAGCAAGTATGATTTGACGTCTCGTTGACTATATAACCAGGTTGTTGAGAAGGTAATATTGTTAATTTGTTGTATTATATTGATTTAGCACAAAATTATCCTATGAATGAATATGATATTTATTGTATTGGATTATCTATCTCAAGACTGGAATTATGGAACATAGCTTATTCCAGGCCCATATACGGACTGTGTCGCCCAAGGCACACACGAGATAGACACTGATGGCAAGCAGTATTGCTCCACCTGCAAATACCCATATATTGAAATTGTCGTACAGATAAATACTCGTCGCTTTGATATAGTCAAACACAGCCGGGTCTAAATGAATAATGTATACTGCAAATGCCGACTGTGCCAATCTGTTGACTACTTTGCTGTAGAGTTTCAGGTTTGAAAAGCCGATTATCAACAATGCTGCACATAGGATATTGAACGGTGAAGTGTAGTTGTTTATAGCACGATCAACGAGGTGGCACAAATAATCCATATCAACAAAATAATAGAACAAGAAACCGCCCACGCCCAATAAAGCCGATATTAAGGCATACCCTGCCAGTCCACGCTTAAATGTAATCTTGTCACGTTGTTGGTCATTCATGAATTTGTTTATATATCGGCCTAACATGTATAGACCAATGAATGAAACAAACGAGTAACCATCAATATAGGGCCATAAGGGTATCAACCATCCCAATGTTGTTTGTACACCGTAAAAAATCAATAGGAATTTGAATATATCTTTTTTAGATGAGGCCTCAATGTAACTGTTAAGGGCTGGAGCTATCAACATTAACAAAAAGTAACATGGGATAAACCATCCGCCAAATAATATACCGTTGCCTAAGTTTTTGGCGACCTCTGATAAGGTAAAACCTTCGGCCGTATAAGATATTATCGCTAATATTGTTTTCCAGAATATTAATTGGAATACAATATTCAGCACACTTTTTAATTTGGGGCGAATTCCAAAGTAACCTGAAATAAGGACAAAAAGATTAACGGCGAGAATTGAAAAAACATCAAGCTCGAGTCTTATAAACGATGATAATGGATTGGCAACAACCTGAGAGTGGAACTCAATAGCCCCCAGAGATTTAAAATTGGAGTGAAGCAACACGACCAGTACCATAGCAATGATACGCAGTAATTCCATATTAGATTGTCGGGGTTGACGGTGATTGATGGCTGGAGTGATAGATGATGGCATTGATATTTCAGTAATTGTAGATTTATTATGGATGTTACAAAGGTACATAAAAAAGTCGATTTTTTATGCCCAGTTTATAAGGAAGTTCTGGTTGTAGCTTTCTTTACGGATAAAAGAGGCCTTGGAGTAGTTGTAAAGATATTTTTCGGGAAGGTGATTTTCGGAGGAGGGCTGCCTCGGTTGTAAGCCTACCGGTGAAAGCCTCGTTAATTTTTTTTCACAATATTTTTTGTTATTAAGATTAAAGTTGTAAATTTGCGCTATGAGATTTCTGCTCGCTGTAATAGTGGGCGTGAATATAATCTGATTTAGAGGTCGTTTTAAACAATCCTGACATTGAATTTATAACGTTTATGACAAAAACACCATACCCGTATCTGTCAAGTTTCTTATGTCCTTAGACATATACTGACTCATTGTTCACATTTCTTCTTAAATAACCTCTGAGGTTGGTGTTTTCTCAGTCCCAAAAATCTAATTCTTAAATATTAACCAAACTTTAACAATTAAAATTATGGATCAAAAACAGTACAACACAGGTTGGCAACTCGCTCAATGGGCGACTCTCGGCGTGGCCGTATGCTCGTTATTAGGAGTCTTTGTTGATTTCTTTGGCGTTCTTTCATCCCTTTCAATCGGCGTTATAGGTGTAGGATATTTTCTTTCGGCCAACGAGCTGGTTAAGGCAAGTCATCCTGCGGCTGAATTGCTGAAAAAAGGTGCAATCTTCCTGTTTATCATCACCGGACTTAACGTCTTGTCATCAATCATTGTAGCTACTAACAATGTACATAGCGTGAGTGGCGCATTCTTTGCAGTCGCCATGGCCGGCTTGTTTGTTATCGGTGTAGGTGTATTGATGCTGATGTTCAAGAAAAACATGTCAGCGGCTTTTGAGAAATTAAACCTCAATCAGGGTCTTTTCAGCGCCGGTATCCTCGTGTATGCTATCGGTAGCTTTGTTTTAGGCTTTGGCTTGTTTATCTTTGGTATCGCCCCCTCACTGGGCACCTTGGGTATGATGGGCGTGTTATCGGTCCTTGGCGGTCTTGGAATGTTTGTCGGTGCTGTTCTGTGGATTATCGGCCAGTTCAGTATCACAGCTCAAGCTACCAAACAGTGATTTGGTAAATCTAAAGTTGTTCATGTAAGGCAATATAACTTTTAGGTGCCTTACCAGGCAACGACCAATCAATACTCAAGGCAGGAGTCTCTGAAATGCAAGGGGCTCCTGCCTTGAGTATTTTTCCACTTGATACAATGAATTCCGGCGCTAAGTTAAGAGCCTGTCCCACAACAAATGTTAACGCTGAGGCGGTCAGGCTCTAAAGGCCCGGGAGCATAAAGCAAGAGCCATGTGTTCGCGCGTGCCGCCTTCGATGGGTAAATTGTTATCTTGATATGAAATCAATACATTTCAAGAGGTCGGCGACGACAAAGGTGCTGCCACCGACAAATATGGTGTCATCGGTGGCGGCGTGGGCGATGGCTTGTTCATAGCCCTCGATAACCGAGTCATAGGCTTGGGCCTCCAGACCGGCCTCGCGGGCTATGGCACATAATTCTTTACCCGTGACAGCCCTGGGCGTAGATGAGGTCACCATATAGTAGCGGGCACCGGATGGTAATGTCGGGATAATGTGACGGTAGTCTTTATCGCCTACAAATCCTAAAACAATGTGCAATGTCCTGTCGCGGGCGATGTCACCAAGCCGCGCTGTCAGGTATTGCCAAGCACCGGGATTATGGCCCGTGTCACATATTACTGTCGGCTCGGATTGTAGCTTCATCCATCGTCCCATGAGCCCGGTGAGATTGCACACATTGGCCAAGCCGTTACATACCGCCTCGGGACTTATCTTCCATCCGTGACTGATGAGAATATCGATGGCTTTAAGGACAGTATTGGCATTGAGATTCTGACAGTCGCCGGTCAGTTGGTCATCGAGTGTTCCCCATGACCGTGTGTCGAGCACCAATATATCATTCTTTATCTCATGGCTCAGTACTTGGGGTGAGTCTTGGGCAAAAGTCAGTGGTGATCGCACTTCCCCGGCCACGGTTTCAAATACCCTGCGGCTGTCCTCGTCAGCCTCGCCCACAAGAGCCGGAACACCGTTCTTGAAGATGCCGGCCTTCTCTCGGGCTATGGCAGAAATGGTGTTGCCGAGAATGGAGGTGTGGTCAAGTGATATATTGGTTATTATAGATAGTTCGGGAGTGATTATATTAGTGGTATCGAGGCGACCGCCAAGGCCCACTTCGATGACGGCAACATCTACTTCACAGGCCGCAAAGTAATCAAAAGCCATGATGGTGGACAACTCAAAGAAAGACGGGTCGCAATCAGGTCTGATTTGTTCCCAACGTCTTATAAAGTTGATTACCTTCTCGTGGGGTATCGGCCGGCCGTCAACCCTTATACGCTCGTTGAAGTCAACGAGGTGGGGGGAGGTATATAATCCGGTGCGGTAGCCTGCGGCTGAAAGTATGGCGGCTAAAAGATGGGCCGTCGAGCCCTTGCCGTTGGTGCCACCGACATGGATGGTCTTGAAACGGTGATGGGGATTGCCGAAAGCCTCGGCAAGAATGTGGGCCGTATCCAGTCCCGGCTTGTAAGCAGCTGAACCCACGCGATGGAACGCCTGAAGACGCCCATATAAGTCTTCAAGCACCAGGTTGTATTCTGTCTCGATATTGTCCATTGTTTTAAATATGCTCTATTAGCTTATCCGATAATTTCTTAAAAGACTATCCATCCCACAGCTCCTGAGGCTACAATGACCCAGATGGGATGAATTTTGGTAAAAAAGACAGTGCAGAAAGCCGCTACACATATTATTATACTCTTGATGACGTCATCGGTGGCCTCACCAAAGTTGGCGCTGTTCATCAACAGCAATGCCGCCGAAGCGATAAGGCCAACCGTGACAGGTCTTAACCCCTTGAATATGCCCTTGATGACGGTGCTCTCGTGGTGGCGCATGATGAAGTGGCTGGTGTAGATGACCAGCAGGAACGATGGCACCACAACAGTAATGGTACATATCAGTGACCCTGCCAGAGACCAGTACCACTCGGTAAATCCCGCCTGGGCCGGAGCTACATACCCTATATATGTCGCCGAATTGATGCCGATAGGACCAGGGGTCATCTGGGATATGGCCACGATGTCGGTAAACATCTTCTCGGTAATCCAGCCGGGCCCTACAATCTCGTTCTCAATCAATGCAAGCATGGCATATCCGCCTCCAAATCCAAAGAGTCCTATCTTAAGGTAGCTCCATATAAGTTGCAGGTATATCATTTCTCATCACCCCCTCCCCGGGTATTTTTAGTGGTTGTGTTGTCTGATTGGCAAGTATTGGCAATAGCACGCCGATAGATAAGCCAACCGGCAAGACCACCGGTGACAATCCATAGTATAGGATTGGAAATAACGGGTAGCTTGCTCCATATGGCCAATGCCACGACGATTGGTATGGCCACTGTGCGCCAGTCAATATGTGCGGCACGTGCCGCTGAAATTACGGGGGCTACAATCAGAGCCACGACAGCCGGGCGTATGCCCTTGAATACGGCTGTCAGTGTGGGGTTGGAATTAATGGTCTCGGGTGTGAGAAAGATAGCGATGGCCAGAATGATGAGAAACGATGGAATGATAGTCCCCAAGGCGGCACAGATGCTGCCCGAGCGCCCTCTCACACGGTCGCCGATTGATGCCGAAATATTGACAGCGAGAATACCGGGCATAGACTGGGCTACTGCCAGCAGGTCGAGAAATTCCTCACGGTCAATCCATCGATGTTTATCAACAATCTCGCGCTCTATGATGGAAATCATCGCCCAGCCACCACCAAAGGTGAACGCTCCTATCTTGAAAAACGTTCCCATCAGAGTCCTCAGGGATGTATTTCGGCTTTCGGAAGTTTTGTCAGTCAATCTGTTGTCCATTAAATTGGTGATATGTATTTATAAGCCCTTGACTCTGTCGGGGTTTTTAGCGATAAAGTCTTTCCATGAACCCGAGCCGGAGACTTTGATTGGTCGTGATGACTCATAGAAATGACATAGTGCGGCGCCCAATGCATCAGTGGCATCAAGTTCGATGTCGACGAGGTTGTCTTTATCAATACCGAGTTGGCGACGCAACAATTCTTTGACTTGCTCCTTGGAAGCGGCGCCTGAGCCGGTGATAGCCTGTTTGATTTTACGTGGCTCATATTCGGTGATGGGCACCTGACGTGCCAGTGCGGCAGCCATAGCTACTCCTTGAGCTCGTCCAAGCTTAAGCATCGATTGCACGTTTTTACCAAAGAATGGAGCCTCGATGGCCATCTCATCGGGAAGATATTGCTCGACAAGCCCGAGAACACGGTCATATATGCGGTGAAGCCTCATATAATGACTTTCAAATTTGCTCAGGCGTATCACGCCTAAGGCTATGAGAGAGGGTTTGCGTGCTTTGATGCCAAGTATGCCATAGCCCATAATGTTAGTGCCCGGATCAATGCCGATAATGATGCGGTCCCAGTCTCGGATGTTACCGGTTATGTCTTTATGGTCAGTCAATTATCTCTAAATAAGTAGTGAAAAACAATACACGTTGTCCAAAGCGTGCCGACATGTCGTCGCGCAACATAGCAGCAGTCTCATCGTGCCAGCGTCGCGCCTCGGCAAGCGATGTCGCACGAAGGTGAAGAGCATAGGTGGTGGCTGTAGGGTCTTCTTGTTCTAAAACGCGGGTGAGCATCGGCCCGGACAAGAATGGTGTCGAAAGTGCCGAGCGTATGTATACATTTTTCAGCCATGACCTGAAAGCGGTGTCAATGCTGCGTTCGACACAGAATGTGGTGTTTATCAGATGCATATATCGCTATATAATTAAAGATATAATATTTATGATGGGGCTGTTATTGGATATTGGCGCTTCCTGTGCGTTGGCGTCGGCGGTTGCGTATAAAAAAACCTATATGTCGCCATATAGTTGGAAGTGTACCATAGTAGTGGCACATTATTTTGAACCGCTCTTTGAGTGAAGCCTTATGGTTGGCAGTTGTCATGCCTTCTGAAAGGTAATCGATGATTGTCGTGTCGATGTAAATATTCTTGCGTGAGTGTTGCAGACATCTGATACACCACTCATAGTCGGCCGAATATTTCCAGCGTGTATCATACAACGGTGCAATGCGCCTCAACGCGACAAAAGCCTGATGGCATACCAACATCCCTTTTTTGAATGAGTCGAGAGTTAACGTATCGGGAGCCGTCAGATGCCTCGGACCCAGGTATGAGCCGTCGTTGTCTACAAGATCGGTTTGCCCATAGACAATACCCGGCAAGTTGTTGTCCTTGATAGCCCGAGCAATCTTAGCAAGAGTGTCGCTGGCGTGGAATTTATCGCCGGCATTGAGAAAGATTACATATTGGCCTCTCGCGACACCCAATGCTTTATTCATGGCATCGTAAATGCCATTGTCAGGGGAAGATATGACATGTGTCATTTCGGTGGCTTCGCTTTTGATTATATCCATGGTCTTGTCTGATGACACACCGTCCATCAATATGTGCTCATAATCGTGAAACGACTGAGACTTGACTGACTGCATGGTGCGACCGACTGTTCCCGAGGCATTATATGTCACCGTAATAATACTGAACAACGGATTTTTATCTTCCATAATCTTACAACTTTTTCAATCCCCCAAAATTACTAATTTTCTATTTAACCATCACTATCACGAAAAATTTTGTAAAAAAACCGATAAAAACTTTGGCGAGGTAGACAAAAATGTCTATCTTTGTGGCCGAATTATGCCTACCCGGGCTCAGACAAGCAGTCTCCACGTTTTATCAGGCGGCTCGCCCGAAGGTCTAACTTTTTAAGCATTAATCAATTAAATGTACGCAATCGTAGAAATCCAGGGACAGCAATTCAAGGCTGAGGCCGGCAAGTTCCTCTACGTACACTTCCTCGGTGACCAAGTCAAGGAGGGTGACACCGTAAACTTTGACCGTGTCCTCTTGGTTGACGCCGACGGTGACGTAAAAGTTGGTGCTCCCACAGTAGAAGGAGCAAAAGTAGTATGCGAGGTAGCTATGCCCCTCGTAAAAGGTGACAAAGTGATTGTTTTCAAGAAAAAACGTCGCAAAGGCTATCGTCGCAAAAACGGCCATCGCCAATATTTCACCAAAGTTGTTATCAAAGACGTAGTCGCTTAACCCTTTAAAATCTCAAGAAAATGGCACATAAAAAAGGTGTTGGTAGTTCTAAGAACGGCCGTGAGTCTGAAAGCAAGCGTCTCGGCGTCAAGGTTTTTGGCGGACAATTTGCCAAAGCCGGTAACATTCTGAAACGTCAACGTGGCACCGTCCACCATCCCGGCTTAAACGTCGGTATTGGTCGTGACCATACATTGTATGCCCTCGTTGATGGTACCGTCCTCTTCACCGAGGGTAAGAACGGTCGTCGTTTCATCAACGTTACACCCGTGGCTGAAGCCTAAGTAAAGGCCTCTCTACCAAGTAAAAAAAATAATAATACCTACCCCGATGTCGGGGTAGGTATTATTATTTTCTACCCCCCCGGTGGAAGATGCTCCCGAAATAACATTTTACTCATTGGTTAACCGATAATATATTCATACAAATAACGGGTCAATATGCTTAGGCCAAATCCTGTTAGTAGTAAAAATCTGCCCATAAAATATATTTTTCGCTTATAAAACGATGCATTTTAAATGCAAGAGCCATGTTCAGAAGTTTAGAGGGGAGTTTAGAGCTCAGAAAATTCCAGTATGATGCATTTTACTTAGGAAAATCGGTCAAAAATACTTACCTTTGTGACTTGTAATGGCTCATAAGTGAGTGGGCTCATCTAAATTTAAGTTTGCTCACATAGTAAAACAGACCTGAAATACCCACTTGAAACAAACATCATAACACAAACACGATATGGAACAACTGACCCAAAAGCTCGGATCGGGCGAAATGGTTATTCAAGAACTGCCTGTACCCCAACTATCATCAGGCATGATATTAGTAAAAAATCACTACTCTCTTATCAGTGCCGGCACCGAAGGCTCTACAGTAAAAGCAGCCCGCAAGTCATTGATAGGCAAAGCCAAAGAACGTCCTCAGCAAGTCAAGCAAGTACTCGAGAAGCTCAAGCAACAAGGAGTCGTCCAAACCTATCGTGCTGTAATGAAAAAACTCGATGCCTACTCACCTCTGGGTTATAGTTCAGCCGGTGAGGTAATTGCTGTAGCCGATGATGTCACCGAATTTAAGGTCGGCGATAAAGTTGCATGTGCCGGTGCCGGATATGCCAACCATGCCGAGGTTGTCAGCGTTCCCAAAAACCTGTGTGTCAAGCTCGCGCCCGACGCTGACCTCTCCAAAGCCTGCTACAACACCCTCGGCGCCATCGCCCTCCAGGGTGTACGTCAAGCCGACATGCGCCTGGGTGAGACCTGTGCAGTTATCGGACTGGGACTGATAGGCCAACTGGCATGCCTCGAGCTGAAAGCCTCGGGTGTCAATGTCGTAGGTATCGACGTTGCCCCCGGCCCCGTAAAACTTGCAGCCGAACATTGCGCCGACCTGGCATTGGTACGCAACCAACCCGGCATCAAAGAACAAATTCTCGACTTCACCGATGGTCGCGGCGTCGATGCCGTGATTATCGCTGCCGCCACCTCGAGCCTCGACCCTGTCAACTTTGCCGGCTCGATATGCCGACGTAAGGGTCGTGTGGTAGTTCTGGGGGCTGTCCCCACCGGATTTGACCGTGACCCCGACTATTACAAAAAAGAGCTCGAGCTGAAAATGTCTTGCTCCTACGGTCCAGGCCGATATGACCTCAACTATGAAGAAAAAGGTCTCGATTACCCGGCGGCATACGTTAGATGGACCGAAAAACGTAATATGGAGGCGTTCCAACGTCTTGTACATAACGGACGCATTGACCTGGCCTACCTAACCACCCACACCTTTAAGTTTGAGGATGCGCCCAAGGCCTATGACATCGTGCTGAAACATACCGAGCCTTTCATTGGCATACTTCTCGAATATGACACCACCAAAGAGCATAAACCCGGCTCAATAACTACCGTCGAATTCACGCCCGTTGCCGATGTAAATATCGCCTTTATCGGAGCCGGCAGCTACGCTCAGGGCAACCTCCTGCCCAACCTTCCTCCCGTTGAGCAAGTGGGCCGCGTCGCAGTGATGACCAACTCGGGCACAACTTCCAAACGCGTTGCCGAGAAATTTAAATTTGCCAAATGCACTTCCGACGCCAACGAAATACTCGATGACACGCCTATCAACACCCTGTTTATTGCCACACGCCACGACACCCACGCCAAATATGTTGCCGAGGGATTGCGCGCCGGCAAAAACGTATATGTCGAAAAACCACTATGTCTCACCCTTGACGAACTGGTCGAAATTGAAGACCTGACACGATCGACCGGCAAGGGGGTAATGATAGGTTTCAATCGCCGATTTTCTCCTTTCGCCCAAATGATTAAAAAGAAAGTCGGCTCGGGCAAGATGTCTATGATTTACCGTATCAACGCCGGTGCCATACCCGGTGACCATTGGATACAAGACCCCACGGTAGGCGGTGGTCGCGTTGTCGGCGAAGTGTGCCACTTTATCGACCTGATGGCCTACATGTGCGGTTCGGCACCTGTCAAGGTCTCGGCCTCGGCACTTCCCGACGCTGCCGGATTAAATGATACGCTCAATATCATGGTCGAGTTTGCCAACGGCTCGACAGGTGTTGTCGCCTACTATGCCAACGGCTCCAAATCTCTGCCAAAGGAATACTTTGAAGTATACCATGCCGGTACTACAGGAATCATTTATGACTTCCGTCGCGCCGAAGTCTACGGCCGCAAAGTCGAGAAGATAAAAAAGATGAACCAGGACAAAGGACAACCCGAAATGATGCGACAATTCTTTGAGTCGCTCAAAGACGGCAAACTACCTATCTCAATGGAAGAGATTTTCAGCGTAACCAAAGCCACCTTTGCCGCCCTCGAGTCTATACGTCAAGACGGCATGCCCATCCTGATTAAGTAAAGAATTTAGTTTTATGGGTCTGACTCGGCAACATCCCCGGTCAGACCTTTTTTATAAACCTAATTGAATATTTAAAACCGACCACACACTTATGGCTTATAACGATCCAAATAAGCGTCTGTACAACATTTTTGACAGATTGAGGCACTACTGCGAGGCCGAGGACTATCGGGGCTGGGACCCATACGATGGACTTAACTCACGTGTATTCAAGGCCATACCCTTGGTAGGGCGCTCTGCCGTGTGCCGACTGGTGTGGATTCAACTGTTCAAACGATCACCCTTTAACCTCCGGAAATTACTATTGGTCCCCAAACAGCATAATGCCAAGGGGATAGGACTTTTCTTGCAAGGCTACTGCACTCTATATAAAGCTGTTGAGCAACAACCATCGCTCGAGGACATGTTGGGAACGCCCGACAACCTGAAAGGCCGCATAACCTATCTTGGCGAACTGTTGTTGAAAATGAAGACCGACGGCTTCAGCGGTGCCGCCTGGGGATACAACTTCCCTTGGCAATGTCGTAGAGAATTTCTATTCCCGGCCGGTGAACCCACCGTTGTGGCAACCAACTTCTGTGCTTGGGCACTGCTTGATGCCGCTGAGATTACAGGCCGTGACGACTTCAAGCAAACAGCTCTCTCGGCCGCCGAGTTTATCGTCCATGACCTGCGTCGCACCCCTCACAACAGCGGCACCATCATCTCCTACTCCAAAATGCCCGGCAACGACACCATATACAACGCTTCACTGCTGGGAAGCCGTCTGTTGACACGTTGTTGGAAAGAAACCGGCCGCCAGGAATACCTCGACCTGGCACGAGAGTCGGTTGAGGCTTGTTGCTCCGAGCAACATCCCGACGGCTCATGGACATACGGGCTGAAACCGGTGACCGGATGGATTGACTCGTTCCACACCGGCTACAACCTTGACGGGTTAATCGCCTATCAGGAGCTTTCGGCAGACACCCGCTTTGAGGACAACATAAACCGTGGACTCGACTTTTACCTTACCAACTTTTTCCTACCCGATGGAGCCCCTAAATACTACCACAACACACAATACCCCATCGACATACACTGTCCCGGACAACTGGTAATGACACTCTCGAGACTGCATCAATATGACCGTCACCGCGAGATGGTTGACAAAGTCCTGACATGGACATTTGATAACATGTTGTCCTCCAAAGGATACTTTTATTATCAACTAAAAAAAGGCGTTTCATCCAAGATTTCATATATGCGTTGGTCCAACGCCTTCATGTTCTGTGCACTGGCCACAGCAATCAGCGAAAACTTGTCGACTACCAAAATATAGATATTATTTGACACAACAGTGATTTAATCGTGATTTTTAAACTCACGGCCGACACATTATACCGATAAAATTCGTAAATTTGTAGTGATTTAAGCCTATGTATGGATTGCAATATGATAAGCGCCTATACTACAGGCAAGTACACTATTATAATTATGAAACACATCTGAGATGAAAGCTTGTTTTATGGGACTGGGCTATATAGGCCTGCCGACAGCAATCATAGCTGCCAAACATGGCGTCGAAGTAATTGGCGTTGATATAAACCCCGAAGTGGTTGAAAAAACCAATCGTGGAGAATTGCATATAATAGAACCCGGCTTGGGCGAGATGCTCAAGGAAGTCGTTGCTTCAGGGCACTTCAAAGCCGCGGGTAAGCCAGAAGTATCTGACGCCTATTTTATGGTTGTCCCGACACCCTTCAAGGGGGACCACCAACCCGACATATCCTATGTCGAGGCCGCCACACGTGCCGTAATCCCTTACCTGAAGCCCGGAGACCTCTATGTCGTGGAATCTACATCACCCATAGGCACAACCGAGACTATGGCCAAGATTATCTTTGAGGAAAGGCCCGAATTGAAAGATAAAATATATATCGCCTACTGCCCCGAGCGAGTATTGCCGGGAAATGTCATATATGAGCTCATGCATAATGACCGTGTGATTGGAGGTATTGATGATGCATCCACTCACAAGGCTCAAGAATTTTATGGTCGCTTTGTCCAAGGCAAGTTACATCCGACAAATGCCCGCACTGCCGAGATGTGTAAACTTACTGAAAATTCGAGTCGCGACGTTCAGATAGCCTTTGCCAACGAGCTGTCACTGATATGTGACCGGGCCGGCATCAACGTATGGGAGCTTATTGAACTCGCCAACAAACATCCGCGAGTAAACATATTACGTCCGGGATGTGGTGTAGGCGGACACTGCATAGCAGTTGACCCTTATTTCATAACCGCGATGTTTCCCGAAGAGGCTCGCATCATATCAGATGCACGTGCCATCAACAACTATAAGGCCGACTGGTGTGCCCAGAAAGTCATCAATGCCATACTCAAGTTTAACCTTGACAACGGCCGACGTCCTGTGGTCGCCATGATGGGCGTAGCTTTCAAGCCCGACATCGATGACCTGCGCGAAAGCCCCGCACGACACATCATCGACCAAGTCATAGCCGAGAACGTCAACGCCGAAATCCTTGTCGTCGAGCCCAACGTAACCTCTCACCCTAAATATACTCTCACACCCACCGACGAGGCAACCGGGCGTGCCGACATCCTCGTGATGCTCACCGGCCACACACCTTTCAAATCTATTAAGCCAACTGATGCACAGCAAGTCCTCGACTTCTGTGGCATTTTCAACCCCAAAGCATGAACGAGGCCTCCCAAACAATAGAGCGTATCGACCTGCGTGGCGTCAAAGTATACCCCTTCACCGGTCCTGACCACCTTATAGACTTTGCCGACGAGCATAAGGGTATCCTTGTAGCTGTTAATGCCGAGAAAATAATGAACGCCAATGAGCTCACATTGCCCATCCTGAACAACAACATCGCCTACTGTGACGGCTCGGGAGCTGTCCTGGCCGCACGTCAGAAAGGCGCGACACAAGCCGTGAAGATTGCAGGATGCGAGCTGTGGCTCAAAATCATAGAACGCTACCACGACACCAAGACATTCTATATCATAGGTGCCAAAACCGAGGTACATGACGAGACAATCCGACGTCTGTTACAGCGCTGGCCCGACATCAAGATTGTCGGTCATCGTGACGGATACATCAAAGACGACACCGAGCGACAAGCACTCATAGATGACGTTGCCGATAAGCGTCCCGATGTAGTGTTTGTAGCAATGGGGTCTCCCAAACAAGAACTTCTTATGGCCGACATGCTCAAGAGACATCGCGCCATATACCAAGGTCTCGGTGGTAGCTTTGACGTCTTCACCGACACCGTCAAGCGAGCGCCCAAGTGGTGGATAGACCACAACATCGAGTTTGCCTACCGCCTCATCAAACAGCCCAAACGTATAACACGCAACTTTAAATTTATAAAATACGCCTGGTGGCTTCTATGGCATAAATTCTGACTCCAAGCGCCGGAGGCCCTACCCTAAAACCTGTCAACACAATTCCGCCCAATCCAACGATAAGCAATGAAAACCGAGCAAAAGAAAAAAGTGATGTTAGTATTCGGGACACGCCCCGAAGCAATCAAGATGGCCCCGTTGGTCAAAGCATTTCAATCGCTCACTGACCGCTATGAGCCCATAGTTACCGTCACCGGCCAACATCGCCAGATGCTTGACCAAGTGCTCGACTTGTTCAACATAAAGCCCGACTATGATCTCAACATCATGAAGGCAGGACAAGACCTCACTGATGTCACATCGCGTATTCTGTTAGGCATGAGGGATATACTATCAGACAACCGGCCCGACTTATTATTGGTTCATGGCGACACCTCGACATCCACCGCAGCCGCTTTAAGTGCATTTTACGCCCAGATACCTGTAGGACATGTCGAAGCCGGACTTCGCACAGGTGACATTTACAGCCCATGGCCCGAGGAAATGAACCGTCGACTGACAGGCCGATTGGCCACCATGCACTTTGCGCCAACCGATACAAGCCGCAACAACCTACTCAAAGAAAATGTCCCTGACAAAAATATAGTAGTTACCGGCAACACCGTGATTGACGCCCTCCACATCGTCAGCTCTAAAATAGACACCGACAAAGACATTGCCGACAAGCTTGACAAAGATATACTCAACATGGGATATGACCTGAAACGTCTCAGTGGAGGTCGCCGGATGGTGCTGATTACCGGTCATCGTCGCGAAAATTTTGGCGACGGTTTCATGAATATATGCCATGCTATCAAGGACCTGGCTCTTAAATATCCCAATATTGACCTCGTCTACCCAATGCACCTCAACCCCAATGTGCGACGTCCTATTGCCGAGGTATTTGAACACGAGGGATCCCGCCCCGATAATGTCTTCTTTATCGAGCCTCTTGACTATCTGCCATTTGTCCACATGATGAAGCACGCTTATATCATTCTTACCGACTCAGGCGGTATACAGGAAGAAGCTCCATCGCTTGGCAAGCCGGTCCTTGTCATGCGCTCGGTTACAGAACGCCCCGAAGCTCTCGAGGCCGGCACAATACGTTTGGTCGGGACCAACCGAGACAAGATTGTCAGTGAATGTAGCCGATTTCTTGATGACCAAGCCTACTATCAAGCCAACAAACTGATTGCCAATCCGTATGGAGACGGCACCGCATGTCTGAAAATCATTGACTATATAGACAAAAACCTATAAAGTCCTCCCCGACCATGCCAATATCCCGGAATTAACGGCATAATAACTCAATGAAACGAACACACATAGGACACGTCTCTACAGACGTGTCATCAACCATTAAAAGATGAATTTCAATTTTAACCTATCTTCAAGCGTAATTATAGCATTAGCAACGTGCCTGATCTTGCTAATATATATAATCATAGTATATGTCCGACGTATTCGGCGCGTGACGCGAGCCGTCAATTCCGACACAACTGACGGGCAAGAGCCAACCGATCCAATGACAATGTTGCCGGCATCAGTAATCGTATATGCCCAGGCCCAAAGTTCATGGCTCGAAGAATTACTCCCCGGCTTACTTGCCCAGGATTATCCGGCAGGATTTGAAGTCATCGTCGTCAATGATGGTGCCTCGGAAGCAACACGCGACTTGGTTGAAAACCTTGCGTTGGCCTACCCCAACCTTTACCTCACCTACACACCTGATGGTGCTCGCAACCTCAGCCGCAAAAAACTCGGTATTACCATCGGTATCAAAGCCGCCAAACACGACGTTGTCGTGATGACCGATGCCGCCACGATTATAGACTCACCACTGTGGCTTCAACATATCATGGCCAACTACAATGACAGCGCATGTGACGTGGTATTGGGTTATGCCTATATGTCTGACGGTGACAAGGGCCTGGGTAAAAGGCGTCGCGCCTTTGACTTCGTTGCCGACAGCGTCACTTGGCTCACATCGGCTCTTGCCGGCAAGCCCTACCGTGGCACACAATATAACATTGCCTACACCCGCGACTTATTTTTCAACAACAAGGGATTTTCACGCTCGCTCAATCTCGAGAATGGTGACGATGACATCTTTATCAGTGAGATAGCACGTCCCTATAATACTGTCGTAGAATTATCAACCGACAGTATGGTGATGGCCAACTACCGCGACCACACTGCCGCGACCAGCGACAGCCGTCACCGACATCATTTCACCGGAGCGCGCGTCAGCAAGACATCACGACGTATTCAAGCCTCAGGCGAATGGGCATTATGGCTTATGTTACTTGCCGGTTTAGCCGGCGTATATCTCTCGGGGTTCAACTTATTTGCCATAGGTATAGCGGCCTTGTTGTTTATTATCGCCATTATTACCGTCACCGCCACTTGGCGCGGGGCAATGAAAGCCCTTAAAGGCCGTCGTTTACTTTTCTCCCTTCCATGGTTGATTTTCACCCGACCGGTAAGAAACCTCAAGCTTGCCATATCTATGAAGCTACGCCGCACCAATTACTACACTTGGAAAAAATAGCTCCATCACGAGCGCGAAAAGTCGATTGTGAATGATGCGCCGGCAAGTTGGGCTGACACGGGAGGCTTAACCTTGGTGATAGTTATCGATCCATGGGTTAGCATCGGCAAGTCTGTGAGTAACGCCTGAATTATGTTGGCGGTGACGTGCTCTATAAGATTACAGGGGGTCTTCATGACTCGTTTGATGATGTCGATGACCTCGGCATAGTTCAAGGCATGTCTGACATCATCAGAGTCAAGCGCTGTCACAGCATCATAATGTAGTATAGCGTCAACCAGAAATTCATTACCTACTTGTCGCTCCTGTTCCAACACGCCATGGTGGGCGTACAGGGACAGGCGCGATATAGTAATATAGGTGTCGGTATAATATACCGGTTGGTGAGGAGTGGTCATTGGTATATAATTACTTGGCTTTTTTTCTTTTCTTGGATACTTTGCCCGACGCTTTAGACGACATCTTGGTCTTCTTGGATGATCGGTTTTTGGTGCCTCCGGTCGATTTTTTAGAAGCATGTCCGCTCAAGGCTTTGGCAACAGATACATTATGTCCCAAGGAGTCCATATCTCGAGGCGGATTTTTCTCATCGACAATTACAAAGTCCAGTTGTTTCTTGTCAAGATTGGCACGTGCCACCTGCACCTTGACTTGGTCTCCAAGACGATAACGGTTGTTGTGGCGACGACCAACCAGACAATAATTTTTCTCATCAAAGTCATAATAGTCATCAGCGAGATCTCTCACAGGCACAAGTCCCTCACACTTATTGTCATCCAGCTCGACATACAGGCCCCACTCGGTGACTCCGGATATCATTCCTGAATATATTTCACCGAGATGATCATTCATATATTCTACCTGCTTGTACTTAATCGAAGCGCGCTCGGCATTAGCGGCAAGTTGCTCACGTTCTGACGAATGTTTGCACTGGTCTTCAAGTTTCTCAATGTTTACCGACCGGCCGCCGGCGAGATAACGTTCCAGCAGACGATGCACCATCATGTCGGGATAACGTCGTATAGGCGAGGTGAAATGGGTGTAGTAATCAAATCCCAGACCATAGTGACCGATATTGGTGGTCGTATATATGGCCTTGGCCATTGAACGGATGGCAAGCGTCGAGAGGAAGTTTTCTTCACCCTTGCCTTTGACATCGGCAAGCATACGGTTGATAGAGCGGTTAACATCCCGAGAAGAACCGCTGGTCTTAAGCTTATAACCAAAGGTGCGTGAGAGGGAGGCAAGATCTGTCAGTTTGCCGGGATCAGGCTGATCGTGGACTCGATATACAAATGCCTTGGGCTTTTTCTTTCCTTGAGACATACCTATGGTTGTAGCAACTGTCCTGTTGGCCAACAACATAAACTCTTCGATAAGCTTGTTGGCGTCCTTTGACTCCTTGAAGTACACTCCTACCGGATGTCCGGTCTCGTCTATATCAAATCTCACTTCCATACGGTCAAAGTCCACCGAGCCGTTTTCATAACGTTTGGCACGAAGAATTTTGGCCAGTTTATCAAGAGCCAGTATCTCATCGGCATAGTCACCCTTGCCAGACTCAATAATTTCTTGGGCTTCTTCGTATGTAAATCGGCGGTTGCTACGGATAACCGTGCGCACAATTCTCGACTTGAGCACATTACCTTTTGTATCCATCTCAAACACTGTCGAGAAGGTAAGTTTGTCTTCATCGGGACGTAGCGAACATATACCGTTGGATAGATGCTCGGGCAGCATAGGGACGACCCTGTCGACAAGATATACCGAGGTGGCACGGTCCCGGGCCTCGCGGTCGAGTAACGTATCGGGCTTAACATAATGGGTAACATCGGCGATATGGACACCAATCTCATAGTTGCCGTTGGGCAAACAGCGTATTGACAGAGCGTCGTCAAAATCCTTGGCATCCTTGGGGTCGATGGTAAATGTGGTAACATCGCGCATATCCTCGCGAGTGGCAACAACCTCGGGGGTAATTCCGGCATCGATCTTTTCGGCTGCACGGTTTACCGCCTCGGGATACTTATAAGGAAGACCAAATTCGGCAAGTATAGCGTGGATTTCAGCGTTGTTTTCACCGGTCTTGCCTAAGACATCGACTACTTCACCACGCGGATTTTTTTCATCTTCAGGCCACTCGGTGATACGCACAATAGCTTTGTCATCGTTTTTGGCCCCATGCAGGCCTTTCTTGGGAATGATAATATCGGTAGCGAGGAATTTGGAATCGGTCTGCAGGAACGAATACTGTTTATCAACCTTGACGGTTCCGATAAATGTCTGTTCTTTTTTGTCGAGAATTGCTGTCACCTCGGCCTCAGGCTCCACGCCACGGCGACGTGCCGCGATAGTCACCTCAACTCTATCACCGTTAAGGGCATGCATGGAGTTGCGCTCGGCGACAAATATTGTTTCGCCGTCCTGGTCGGTGACTACACTATTCTTGCCATTGGAACGTCTCACAAAGGTACCTGTGGCTGTCACTGAACGTGTCGGGGCTTTATAAATTCCCGGGGCGACCTCGATTAGATCTCCGTCAAATGCAAGCTCAGCGAGGTATAGCGCTATAGTCCTCATCTGGGCTTGGGATGTGACTGCCAACGCATGGGAAACTTGCTTATAATTGAAGGTTGCCTGTTTCTGGGCAAGAATATATGTGGCTACTGCGTCGCGCAGGCGTTTGGTCTGGTTGGTGTTGGATCGTGCCATGTTAGTTGATTTTTATATTTAACACCTTGGTAGCTTAAAAGGTTGTATCTTTAGGATAGTGTATATCCGGACATGCCCGGCTCGTCATTTCTTATCACAACGCCCTGCCTGGACCAAGGTCACAGACAGGGCGCAGGTATGTATTGTATCAGGCGTCGATGTTGGCGTAGTTGGCGTTCTCTTCAATAAAGTCGCGTCGTGGGCCTACATCCTCACCCATAAGCATCGAGAATATACGATCGGCCTCAGCGGCATCCTGGATGTGAACCTGTTTGAGCATACGGTGTCCGGGGGCCATGGTCGTTTCTCTCAGCTCCTTGGCCGACATTTCGCCAAGACCTTTATAACGTTGAACGGTTGTGCGCTCGCCATGCTCGGTGATAAAGCGTTGGAGTTGCTGGTCTGTCCAACAGTATTCCTCGGCCTTACCCATCTTACACTTGTACAAGGGAGGTGTAGCGAGGTAGAGATACCCTTGTTCTATAACGGGACGCATACGACGGAAGAAGAATGTCATCAACAGTGTGGCGATATGGGCTCCGTCGACATCGGCATCGGTCATGATAATAATCTTGTGATAGGCGAGTTTATCGACATTGGCTTGCTTGGGATCATCCTCGGTACCAATGGTTACACGCAACGCGCGGAAAAGGTTGGTAATTTCTTCGTTGTCAAATATCTTATGCTCCATGGCTTTCTCAACATTAAGGATTTTGCCACGAAGTGGAAGTATCGCTTGATAGCGACGGTCGCGGGCATCAAGCGCGGTACCACCTGCCGAGTCACCCTCGACGATAAATATCTCACAATCTTCAGCTGTACGGGATGAGCAATCTGAAAGCTTGCCGGGGAGGCCACCACCGCTAAGCGGCGATTTGCGCTGTACATTCTGACGGGCTTTATAGGCAGCCTGACGAGCCTGAGCGGCAAGGATGACCTTGGATACTATAATCTTGGCCTCCCGGGGATTTTCTTCAAGGTAGTTGGAGAGGGCCTCGGATACAGCGGCCTGCACTGCCCCCGACACCTCTGAGTTACCAAGCTTGGTCTTGGTCTGACCCTCAAACTGGGGCTCCATGACCTTGACCGAGATAACAGCAGTGAGACCCTCGCGGAAGTCGTCGCCCGAGATCTCGACTTTGGCGTTCTTCAACAACCCGTTATCTTCGGCATATTTCTTGAGAGTAGTGGTGAGTCCACGACGGAAACCGGTAAGATGGGTACCGCCCTCAATAGTATTAATGTTATTGACAAACGAGTAGATATTCTCATTGTAAGAGTTGTTATAAGTGAGTGCCACCTCAATAGGGACACCGGCTCGCTCGGTATTGAGGTCTATGACATCGCCTATCAGAGATTCTTTGCTCGAGTCAATATATTGTACAAATTCACTCAATCCCTTGGCCGAGAAGAATGTCTCGCTATGGGGATTGCCGTCCTTATCCAATGAGCGCATATCGGTTAGTTTCAGCGAAATGCCGGCATTCAGGAAGGCGAGATCGCGCAGACGATTGGCAAGAGTACTGTAATCATACTCGGTGACTGTAAATATCGTGTCATCAGGCTTAAAAGTAATGGTCGTGCCGGTAGTCTCGGCTTCACCAATAACTTGAAGGTCACCGGTGGGCTTACCACACGAGTATTCCTGCATATATATTTTACCACCGCGTCTGACTTCGGCGCGGAGATATACAGACAGCGCGTTGACACAGGAGACTCCGACGCCGTGAAGACCGCCTGAGACTTTATATGTACCCTTGTCAAACTTACCACCGGCGTGTAACACGGTGAGCACCACTTCAAGAGCGCTCTTGTGTTCTTTTTCATGCATATCCACCGGAATACCACGACCGTTATCCACGACAGTTATGGAGTTGTCGGTATTGATAGTGACTTCGATATGTGATGCAAATCCGGCCAATGCCTCGTCTATGGAGTTATCTACTACCTCATAGACGAGGTGATGGAGGCCCTTGGCTGAAATATCACCAATATACATCGCGGGACGCTTGCGCACAGCTTCAAGGCCTTCAAGCACTTGAATATTACTGGCGCTATATTCTTCTGGATCTTGTGACATAACTATAATATGGAATTGTCTTATTTAGGGGAGATTTACTCCTTGTGATTAATCATGTGAATAGCCATTTAGCGACACAAAGTTACTCAATTTTGGTTACACGACAAAAAAAACACATAATAAAAACACGCGCGTGCGCGCGCACGCGTACACGTTATCAATAGATTTTACACACAGCCCAATAACACCACAGTATTATCGCGGGGCAAACTCTAAGTATTTACTGCGCGGGGCAATTTCTAAATATGCGATCGAGATGATTAAACCGAGCCAAAGACTCACTACCATACCGCTCCATCGAAGCCCGCACTCTCTCAATAGACTTGCGTTGCATATTACCACTCTTGGAATAAAATTTATCAGCATAGCATATGAGTTTTTCAAGCAATGTTTCAGGCAATAGATCAATACATGGCAACGGAAGGCCTTCAGCCTTAATCTCGCGTGCGGTAAGCCCGGCGCCGGTGTGACGCGCCGCTATACGCGCCACCCACAGTGGCGCACCTTCATCCAACAACAACCGCGCCCCCAACAGTCCATGACACAGATATGGAGCCGATCCGCGACAGTCGATACCGGGCGCATCGGTAAGAATAATACCTATATCATGCAACATAGCCCCGGTCTTGACGATGTCGTCGTCAAGACCGAGGCTATTACTATGTGATATCTCCAAGGCAAATTCTCCCACCGATGACGAGTGGCTCAATATTATATCCCTGACTTTTGTCCCGGGCCTATAATACTTGTCTATAATAGTCTGATAGTCAACCGACAGATATGCAATATCTATTGCATCATCTGTAATTATCCTCAGCAACTCTTCATCAAATGGAGACCAGCCCATGATTATATACCCATGACATGGTTCCAGCCATGGATATCTTCAACCTCGCCAAGCTGAATGGCACGCAAGGCATTATATAGCTTGGTTGTGATAGGACCGGGTTTACCATCCTTGGCTATGACATAACGCACGTTCTTGTCCAGATCATCTATATACCCAATGGGAGATGCCACCGCAGCTGTACCACATGCAGCCGCCTCGTCTACCTCAGCCAGTTCCTCAACAGGGATATGACGGGCCTCGACGGGTATGCCCATGTCTTTGGCCAATTGTTGCAGAGACATATTGGTGATTGATGGTAATATAGAGTCAGACGCAGGAGTAATATATACACCATTCTTTATTGCAAAGAAATTGGCGGGACCACACTCATCAAGATACTTCTTCTCTCGGGGGTCAAGGAATAGTACGGCCGAATAACCTTTATCCTTGGCAGTCATACCAGCCTTGAGAGATGCGGCATAGTTACCACCGGTCTTGAAACGGCCTGTCCCCTTGGGAGCAACTCGGTCATAGTCGCGTGTAATACATATACTGGTAGTACCAAATCCGCTCTTGAAATAGGGCCCTACAGGAGACACAAATATTATAAACATATATTCCGATGCAGGGCTGACGCCAACACGAGGTGTCATACCAATCTCCAAAGGACGCAGATAAAGCGATGCTCCCGAACCATAAGGAGGCACAAAGCGCTCATTGAGCTTCACTGCCATCACACACATCTTCAGGAATAAATCCTCGGGGATAGGCTCCATAACAAGTCCTTCAGCTGAGGACCTGATACGTTTGGCATTTTCTTTGAGACGGAAAATTCTTATTTTACCATCTTTACCCCTGAAGGCCTTAAGTCCTTCAAAGACTTCCTGCCCATAATGAAGACAGGTTGCTGCCATATGCATGTTGATTGTCTCAGACTGGGAGACTTCGATGTCACCCCATTTCCCATCGCGATAGGTGCAACGCACATTGTAATCTGTAGGTACATACCCAAAAGGTAGTGATGCCCAATCAAGATTTGTTTCCATATTATTAATAAATAATTTCAGCAGGCACCTCAATAATATTATAGCAACCTGCCAAGTGTTAGTTTAATCCAAACCACGTTATCTTAAGCCGCCGCAACATATAATGACAACGAGTCATATTATTAACGCACACCAAAGCAAAATGTTAGTTATGCCAGGGAGTTCATCCCGAAAAACGGTTCAAAAAAACGTGACTTTCGATGCAAAAATAGGTATTTATTTGTAATAATGCAACCACCAAGACTAAAAATAATCAGCCACCAAAATGCTAAAATTCTCTAAAAAAGCCAGCATAATGACCCACAAAATTTTAACACATTTTTTTAAAAAAAAATCATCCGACATTACACGCTGATAATAAGAACAATAGCCGAGAAAATATTTTTATATAAAAAAAATAATGCACAAAAAGTTTGGCCAGTTCAAAATAAGTGTTTAACTTTGCATCGCTTTTGAAAAGAAATCGGGGTGTAGCTCAGTTGGTTAGAGTACGCGTCTGGGGGGCGTGAGGTCGCTAGTTCGAGTCTAGTCACCCCGACAAAGCAAAAGCAAGAAAGCAGTAACTTGTAAGTTGCTGCTTTCTTTTTTTCATCTTAAGTAAAGGGCGATTAAATGGGGGGGGAGCAGCGGACAGGGGTGGCTGTCAGCTAACCCCTTATAGTCAACGTTATACAAGGTGTGTGGCAACTCAGGACTCCAGCACTGCACCGGTCCGGCGCTACGCGCCTATGAGGATATTGGAATCTCAATTAGTACATCAATGATACCCATTCTTCAGCCTATGAGTGCGTATACCAATAAGACATAGAGTAAAATCGGACATTTAATCTGATAAAGAGGTATTAATAACGTAGCCAACCTGATAAACTTTAACATTATTTATTGTAGAAGGTAGAAAAAGTTAGTATCTTTGCGGTGGCAATGGGGAGACCGCATATAGACACGTCCTGACAGCTTTTTGCCGGGATAATAGTCCATACGGCCCCTCTGTTACCTACCATGTTATCACTATGGGCGGTTGACCTGGTCCTGTCCACTCAATCTTCAACCTGTATTATAAAATTTATCATGTTAGAGAAAACCAACGTAAAAGTTCTCGACAAAGTAGTCGTCAGATTTTCGGGCGACTCAGGTGACGGCATGCAACTTGCCGGCAACATTTTTACCAATGTATCGGCCGGCGTCGGCAATCAAGTATCGACATTTCCCGACTATCCCGCCGAGATACGCGCTCCGCAGGGATCACTCAGCGGAGTGTCAGGTTTCCAGGTCAGTGTAGGCCGTGGCGTTCACACTCCCGGTGACCAATGTGATGTTTTAGTCGCCATGAACCCCGCAGCCCTCAAGCAGAATGTACGCTTCCTCAAGCCCGGCGGTGTCATTATCGTAGACGTTGACTCATTTACTGAGAACGATCTCAAAAAAGCACAGTTCAAGACACTTGACCCCATCGCCGAGCTCGGTCTCGAAGGCTTCCAAATCATGGAAACCCCTGTAACCTCAATGACCAAAGCCGCCCTCGAAGGACGTGGCATGGACAACAAGAGCGTACTGAAGTGCCGCAATATTTTTGCCCTCGGCGTTGTATGCTGGCTATTTGATCGCGACATCAATGCTGCCAAGCGACACCTAAATAAAAAGTTTGCCAAGAAGCCGGCTGTCGCCGAGGCCAACTCGCTTGTCCTTGACGCCGGTTACAACTTTGGCCATAATACCCACGCCTCGGTATCTACTTACCGTATCGAGACCGAGGATCCCCGCCCAGGCATATATACCGACATCAACGGCAACACCGCCACCGCCTGGGGCTTGATTATGGCCTCGGAAAAATCGGGACGTCCCCTATTCCTCGGATCCTACCCCATCACCCCCGCCACAGACATTCTTCATGAACTGGCCAAGCGCAAGGACCTCGGAGTCAAAGCCTGCCAGATGGAAGATGAAATTGCAGGAGTATGCTCGGCCATCGGCGCCTCATTTGCCGGCAACCTTGCTGTGACCTCCACTTCAGGTCCCGGTCTGGCGCTCAAAAGCGAAGGTATCGGACTGGCTGTTATCGCCGAGCTTCCATTAGTCGTTATCGATGTGCAACGTGGCGGTCCCTCAACAGGTCTCCCCACCAAGACCGAGCAGACCGACCTCATGCAAGCCCTGTATGGCCGCAACGGAGAGTCCCCCGTCGCTGTCGTGGCTCCCGCCTCACCTACCGACTGCTTCACCATGGCTTTTGAAGCCTGCCGTATCGCCATCGAGCACATGACACCCGTCATACTCCTGAGCGATGCCTTCATCGGCAACGGTTCCAGTGCCTGGCGCATCCCTGAGGCTGACGAATTCCCCGCCATCAAGCCCAATTACCTCCCATCGGACATTGACAAAACATCATGGAAGCCCTACCAGCGTGATGCCGAGACCCTCGTGCGCTACTGGGCAATTCCGGGCACTGAAGGCCTACAACACCGACTCGGTGGACTTGAAAAAGACTGTGTGACCAGCGCAATCTCCACCGATCCCGCCAACCACGAAAAGATGGTCAATCTACGCCGCGAAAAAATCGCACGCATCGCCAACAATATCCCCGAGCTTACCGTCCAAGGTAATGCCGATGCCGACACCATCCTCGTAGGCTGGGGCGGAACTTACGGTCACCTGATGACAGCCACCGACCAGCTCTGTGCCACCGGACACGACGTCGCTTTTGCCCACTTCCGCTATATCAACCCGTTGCCCAAAAACGCTCTCGAGGTACTCAGCCGATACAAAAACATTATAGTAGCCGAGCTCAATACAGGCATGTTCGCCGACTACCTCCAGGCCAAAATACCCGGCAAGACCATCAAGCGCATCAATAAAATCCAAGGACAGCCGTTCTTGGTCAAAGAAATAGTTGACAGTGTCATCGACCTCACCAAATAATCATAACGTCACATCTTAAAATCATACACCTACAATGGAACAAGACAAACCCTGCTACACAGCAGCCAATTATAAAAGCGATCAATCAGTGCGCTGGTGTCCCGGATGTGGCGACCACGCCATTCTCAACACCCTGCACAAGGCCATGGCCACCCTCGGCGTGCCTCCCCACATGACTGCCGTAATTTCAGGCATCGGATGCTCGTCACGTCTACCTTATTATATGAACACCTATGGCTTCCACACCATCCACGGACGTGCGGCAGCCATAGCCACCGGCTTCAAGGTCGCCAACCCCGAGATGACCGTATGGCAAATCTCGGGTGACGGTGACGGCCTCGCAATCGGCGGCAACCACTTCATACATGCCGTGCGTCGCAATATTGATATTAACATTTTGCTGTTCAACAACAAGATTTATGGTCTCACCAAAGGTCAATACTCACCCACCTCGGCACGTGGCTTTGTTTCCAAATCATCACCTTACGGCACCACCGAAGACCCGTTTATTCCTGCCGAGCTGGTATTTGGCGCACGTGGCAACTTCTTTGGCCGCTCTATTGACGTCGAGCTCCAGACATCCCAGGAAGTCATGGTAGCCGCCGCCCGACACAAAGGAGCCTCGGTAGTCGAGATACTACAGAACTGCGTCATCTTCAACAACGGCATACATAACGCCATAACCGACCGCTCGGTACGTGCCGACCGCACTATCCACCTGCGACATGGCGAGAAGATGATTTTTGGTGCCAACGGTGACAAAGGTCTCGTGCGTGACGGCTTCCTGCTCAAGGCTGTCACTATCGGCCAGGACGGATACACCATGGATGATGTCCTGGTTCACGATGCCCACACCCCTTCCAACTTCCTTCACCAGCAATTAGCCATGATGGATGGCGAGACTCTTCCACTGGCTATCGGAATAATCCGCGACGTCGAGGCTATAACCTACAACGATGGCGTCGAAGCCCAAGTCAAGGAAGTGCGAGCCAAGAAAGGTTTCAACACCCTTAGAGACATGATTCTCGCCGGCGAGACATGGGAAGTAAAATAATTGTCCTCCGAGACACCTAAACACGATTACAACCTCCAATCACCGATAAGCTATGACACCGCCCACGCGGTGTCATAGCATTAAAAGGTTGTTTCATCAATTAATCGACCCTTTTTGTCCATTATTATATAGATTGTTTGGGCTTCAGCTACCCCATTGCCTATCTTTGCATCGTTAAATAACAACAAAGCCCGTCCAACCTGATTAATAATAACAATTACTATACACGATTATGAACAACTCATCTGACGCAACTCGTTTATATGATTCCAAAGACTCTACCGTTCTGAGCGACAACACCGTTCTCTCTAACGACGAATCGTCCAATCAAACCGAGGCTACCCCCTCATCTGAGTCACAGTCCTCTACCAACCTCAAGAAAGCCCCTAAGAAATCATCATCGATTGGAGGCTCTCACTTTGCCGCCGCCGGTGCCGGCGTGGCTGTAGGGGCCGGATCCATGGCCGCTATAAACGCTATGGGAGGAGAGTCTAAAACCAAGTCCAATCTCAACAACTTGAGCGACGACAAAGACAATACCCCAGATGAAGACACCTCAACCAACGACAGTGCATCAGCCGATAACAACACCTCAAACAGCCACCTGTTTGACTCCTTCTCATCCAAGGATATCTCAACTGACGATACTACTGAAATTGACATAGACCCTACATCAGGCCAGTCAACCATAGCGTCCAACGGCACCGTCAATGTCAATGTTAATATAAATACAAGCAATCCAACCGCCGGCACTACCGAGGCACCGCTCCACGTAACCGGTCCCAATCCCGCCGAAGCTGTTCACCAGGCCGGCATCAACATGCACCAAAATGCCGTATCAGCCAAGGACCCGGAGGTTGACACCAATTATCATCAAGCTCAGGCCGTCGAGGTTGAAGCTGTAGACATCGAGCCCGGCAACATTACCGCCGCCACCGGCGTCAATGACTCCATGTCATTCTCTCAGGCCTTTGCCACCGCACGCGCCGAAGTCGGCCCCGGCGGATCTTTCACCTGGCACGGTCAAGTATATGGCACCTACTATGAAAATGAATGGAACGCCATGTCTCCCAACGAACAACACCAATTCCAGATTGCAGCTGTCCAAGGGCACACTCCCTCTACATCAGTCGATGAACAATTGTATGCCGCCAAAACCGACCAACCCTATGACCTCGACGATAACAATTATGTCGACAGCTATGATGACGAGGTCCATGTCATCAATATGTCAGAAGTGACCGACACCAACGGTGATTCATATAACTATGCCCAGATTGACGTCAACGGCACCACCGCAGTAGTTGTCGACACTGACCATGACATGATTTACGACGTCATGCACGTTGATATCGACGGCAACCAGAACATCAGCCCCGACGAGCTGTATGACATATCTGAAGCAGGCTTATCAACCGACGATGTTGCCCAACAGATGATGATACAGGAGTCTCAAGACCAAGCCTTTGACATTGACAGCCAGACCGACTTTGACAACAACATGGACATGTCAAGCTTTGAAGCCTGACCCCACCTGTGACTAAGCCTCTCTCCTTCAATCCAAATTTCCAATCCCCAAATAACGATACCTAATGGAGGCCAAAGTACACATCAAATGCCCTAACTGCGGAAAAATCCTATCCTTCAAACCTTTTCCCAACTATCTCGAATCACCGTTGCGCTGTCCATTCTGCTCCTACAACGGACTCATCAAGGAATACATCAAATATGACCCCAGTCCTCAGCCCCCAATCTCACCAATTATATCAGGTAATGGCCCCATGCCTCCGTTAGGCGGCAACAACGACGCGACAAAAATTCTAAACAACGGCGCCAACAATAATGCCGGCAATAACCTTACCGGCGCTTTTATCGAATGTATTGACAGTGGAGTAAAACAACCTTTGAGACAGGGACGTAACACCATTGGACGCACTGCTCAGCCTCCCAAGGCAAGCATCATGTTCAACGACCCGATGAAACATATAGGCCGCGCGCATGCCGCCATTGATGTCCAAGTCAAAAACAACGGCCTCGTATTCCTCCTGCAAGACCTCAACTCCCTCAACGGAACATGGGTCAACAACAATAAAGTCACCAACGGCACTATCGTAAAACTGCTTCCCGGTGCCATTTTCAAACTCGCCGGCATGAGTTTCACAATACGTCTAAACAGTCAACCTCAAGGATTTCCCCAACAAGCCGGCAATGACGGTGCCACCCAGCTATACTGATTGGTCACCGACGGCTTCACTCCCATTAATAAATACTGTCCCCAATAAAAACCATTCAACAACATGATTATAAGAATAGGACAACCTCAGGCTTTTACCGAACAAGGCCTCAAAGACCAACAAGAAGATCGTCTCTTTCCTCCCATCAGCCGACTCACCCCCGACAACCGATGCTTTGTACTGTGTGATGGCATGGGTGGACACGAACAAGGCGAGGTCGCTGCCGAGATTGTATCCAAGACCCTTTACGAGAGCCTCACCTCCACGCTTCCCAAAGACAACGTCCTGACCGTTAACTGGTTCAATAAGTCACTGAAAGCCGCCTATAACGAGCTCGACAAGATGAATTATCACACCGAGCGTCGCCCCGGCACCACCCTCACCTGCACCATCTTAGGCGCTAACGGTATCCTCGCCGCCCACATCGGTGATTCACGCATCTACCTCGTGCGCCCCGGCCAAGGCATCATATACCGTTCCAAAGACCACTCACTGGTCAACCAACTCATCGATGCAGGTGAGCTGACCGAGGAAGAAGCCGTCAACTTTCCACGCAAGAATGTCATCACCCGTGCCATGCAACCCGGCCTCGAGCGTCAATATGCCGCCGACGTCCACATCCTCACCGATGTCAAGGCCGGTGACTACCTTTTTATGTGCTGTGACGGAATACTCGAACAACTCTCCGATGACCGTCTTGTCGAGATAATCTCAGCCGACACCGATGCCTCGACCAAGCTAAATGACATATACACTACCTGCTTCGGCAAGACTCGCGACAACTTCACCTGCTACCTCATCCCCATCACTGAAGTTCAGGGATTACCCCTCCCCACCCCTGTCGAGCGTCCCGCCACAACAACTTCAAGCACGACCGAAGCCTTTGAGGTGACTCCCGAGCGCGTCAACGTATACGGCACCGGAAAACGTCCCACCACAGGCATCCAGAAACCCACCCACGACCAGGATAAGAAAAAATTATCGGGTACATTAATTGTCATCCTATCGGTTGTCGCAACACTCCTGATTGTCGGCATCATATACTTCATATTCAAGCCCGAGGCTAAAGAAGTCCCCAAATACAAGCCCACAACCGAGAACACCAATAGCAGAGACAAAAAGGACAAGGATAAAGATGAAGACCATGAAGTGGACGATGAGACTGTGCCTCCCTTCAATCCCGGCAACGACGAAATTGACCACAATATTGCCGAAGAAATTGCCGATGACCTCAAAGACCGCGCCAATGAAGATGAACTCCGTGAAAATACTCTTATCAGAAACTTCCTCGCGTTCTACAACAAACAGAATGAGGTTGACAAAAAAAGCATAATAAAATTCCTTAATAACGGCAAACCTAATCTCTTGGACAAAGTCCAGACCCAATTCAACCAATTCCTTAACAACAATAATTACAAGATGATAGATGTTGCCGAAAACAAAGAATTACGTCAAAGGCTCCTGCAAGCCATCAATAAGAAAACAGTAACAAAAACACGGTAGGTGCCTACACAAACAGCACAAGCCATATCAACATTCGCCGATATTCAATAATATCAGTCGGCCATGCCATCCTTATCAAACCAATCAATAACTAAATAATAAATGTCCGAACCCCTAAGAGCCGGAACCGTATTGTCCGGGGGCGCTCGCGGTAGCTATGTTATCGACGAGGTCCTCGGACGTGGTGGTTTTGGTATAACATACATCGCCCACGACCTTCATCAGGGTATAGAATATGCCATCAAAGAGTTTTTCCCCCGCGACAAAGTGACGCGCGATGAAGACACCGGCATACTCATGGTTGACAACCCAAACAACCTGAATATCATCAACCGCCTGCGTGAACAATTCCTCACCGAGGGCCAAAACCTTTCCCGGCTGCGCCACCAGTCTATCGTAACCATCATAGAAATGTTTGAGGCCAATGGCACAGCCTACATGGTCATGGAGCTCATCGAGGGCACCAACCTCAAGAAGCTCGTCAAAGATAATGGTCCACTTGAATATCAGACAGCGGCCAACCTGGTCACACACATAGCCATGGCTTTGAGCTATCTCCACTCCAACCTCATTACCCACCTCGACGTCAAGCCCGAGAACATCATCCTCGACATCAACGGACTACCAAAACTTATCGACTTTGGGCTCTCACGACAGCACGATTCAAACGGAGTCTCCAACTCCACTCAACTCTTGGCGGCGGTATCACCGGGCTACACAGCCATCGAACAATACCGTCCACGTCCGATATTTGAGCCCCGAAGCGACATCTACTCTCTCGGAGCGACACTATATTATTTAATCACAGGCAAAACCCCACCCGAGCCAAGTGTCCTGGTGGACTCTCCCGAACTCGTACACCTTGACAACTCCATTCCCAACAACATACGCGCTACGATAAGCGGCGCCATGCAATACACCGCCGGTAATCGCCTGCATGACATGCAAGCATTTATCAACACTCTGTACAATACCCCTTCATCCCGACAGCACACCTCCAACCATAAGCAATACCACCAACAAGTCAATACTGACAATATCTCTATTGAGGAATTCAATAAAGATATCAAGAAAAAAGGGGGAGCGGCATTTGTCAATACCCTTCTTGTAATCATCATGGTTTTTATGGGCCTCATGGGAGCAGCATGTATAACTAAAGGATCTGATTACTACCGTGGTATCGGCAGTGTCCATATCCTGATAGCTTTCATTGACTTTATCGCGCTAATCAACAAAGGACGCAAGTTCAAATGGTTTATGGTAATAACCAATACAGTACTTGTACTGGCACTGTTTGCGGCCAATATCTATCTTGATTTATAAACATATATCTCCACGATAACACGTGTCCAACATCTACGATATACGCCGTTATGGCAAGATTGTTTTTCTGGTGATAGCCGCCGCAGTCGCCCTGCTGTTTCTTTATCATTCCAACAACCTTGTCAAGGACCTTGCCGCCCAGGAACGCGAACGCATGGAGATATGGGCCGATGCTACCAAAGAGATTATAAACCAATTTGCCGTCGCCGAGGAGGCAATAAATGATTCGACAGGCACCTCGGTTGAAGCACCGATGACCGACATCAACTTCCTGCTCAAGGTCATCGAGGGCAACAACACCATCCCCGTGCTTCTTACCGATGACCGAGGGAATATCCTGAACTATCGCAACTTTAACCTTCCCGATCCCGTCGATTCACTTAATCCACTCGAACTGACACCGGCCAACAATCAATATCTCCACGACAAACTCAAAGCACTGACATCAAGCCCTAATGTCATCGATATTGACATCGACGAGAATACTCGCCAACACCTGTATTATGAAGACTCGACCCTGCTCAAGCGTCTGAGCTACTATCCCTATATACAACTCTTGGTGATGATAGTGTTCCTGGTGGTGGTATACTTTGCAGTACTGTCCACCAAAAAAGCCGAGCAGAACAAAGTGTGGGTAGGATTGTCCAAGGAGACAGCCCATCAACTCGGCACACCTATCTCATCGCTCATGGCATGGATGGAACTGTTGCCTGAATATGGGGTTGACCAAGACACTGTCAACGAGATGAATAAAGACGTCAACCGCCTTAACACCATCGCCTCGCGTTTCTCCAAAATTGGCTCCAAGCCTCAGATGGAGACATGTGATGTCACCAACATAGTGCGCGGCGCCGCCAACTATATGTCAACCCGCATATCGGGGCGCATCGAACTGACTACCGACATACAGCAAGAACCTCTTGAAGCGACAGCCTGTGCCCCACTGTTTGAGTGGGTGATGGAAAACCTTATCAAAAACGCTGTCGACGCCATGCATGGACATGGCTCGATTAAGGTCATCTGTGGCTCAGACTCCCCCGGAAAATGTTTTATCGAAGTCTCAGACACCGGCAAAGGTATATCTCGCAAAAACTTCAAAACGGTTTTCAACCCCGGTTTCACCACTAAAAAACGAGGCTGGGGTCTCGGACTGACGCTGGCCAAACGCATCATCGAGCAATACCACTCGGGACGTATATATGTTAAAACCTCCATCCCGGGTCAAGGCACAACATTCCGCATTGACCTGCCTCTATTACCCTAAGGGCGCTTTTTTTGTTAAGACAAGGGCGAAGAAAAGATTTTTTTATCGTACATTTGCCATAAATAATAAACCCTAATAACATGAATACATTCAAGCAACTTCTACTCAGCACAATGGCTATCGCCCTGACATCTGTCATGTCTTGGGGCTGGGGGCAAAAAGGCCACGACGTCACCGCCTACATAGCTGAGCAACACCTCACTCCCACTACACGCGCCGCCATCGACCGTGCACTCGACGGCAAGTCCATAGTTTACTGGGCCAACTGGCTCGACAATGCCAGCCACACCCCCCAGTATGCCTATACCAAGACATGGCATTATAAGAACATCAACGAGGGCGTCGCTTATGAGGACATGGCCCTCAACCCCAAGGGTGATGCTGTCACAGCCATTACAACTATGATTGAGCAACTATCACGCCATGGAGACAACACTATCGACTCGGTACTCGACCTGAAGATACTCGTCCATGTCGTAGGCGACATCCATCAGCCGATGCACATGGGACATGCAACCGACCTGGGGGGCAACAAAGTACAAGTGAGATTTTTTGACCGTGGCACCAACCTCCACTCCATCTGGGACGGTTCACTCGTCGAATCGGCCCACAAGTGGAGCTACACCGAGTGGCAACAGCAACTCGACCGCCTTACTCCCCAACAACAAGAAGCTATCATCCAAGGCTCCATCCATGACTGGGCCAAAGAATCAGTCGCCATCGCCGACAAGATATACAAGGAGACTCCTGCAGGCACCAAAGTCAGCTACAACGAGATAGCCGCCGCCGCTCCTATCATCGAGCAACAACTCGTCAAAGGAGGTCTGCGCCTCGCCCACATCCTAAACCTAATCTACGACCCCTCCTACGCCGCGTCCCACACATCTCCAATCTCATCCAAATAGTATTGCTGAAATAGAGGTTATCTAAAATAAATGTGAACAGTGAACCCCCATCCTGTTTTACATGGATTTTTAACATTCATTTCAGGCACGAATATTTGGTATATTAAACCAAAAAGCCTACTTTTGTGTTATCAAATCACAACGACGAACATTGACACCCTATCGGTCCCACCCCATATCCACATCAAAGTAGATTGGGAAACTCTTCAAATCAACATGAAATACCGAGACAAGTTCAGTAGCTCAATGGCGGGCCCCACTTTCCCCGTGAGGGGGAAGGTGTAAGACTTACACCAGGCGGATTACAAAGAGCGGCTAACACTCAAATCCTGTCATATCGGAGTTTCATCGCATCCTTTGGTGTGGACCCCTCAGCTCAGGCCCCCGACGCCCCCGGCGTTGCGGGCCTGAGTTTTTTTGTTTAACTTTGTGGCCTCAATGAAAACAGGGTTAAGGAAAATATGGACCGTTGTCACTATTGTTATGTTTGCATATTATATCGGTGCAAACTCCCTTTATGTCCATACCCATAACCTCAAGCAGGGCCGTGTAACCCACTCCCACCCGTTCAATCCCCACGGTCATCACACACATGACGCCACCTCTCTCAACCTCATCAACGCCAACAATATAACCTCAATCGGCACTACTCCTACCACCGTCACCGACCACGTTGAACACCCTGCGCTTAATTACCACTTCTTAAATATACACCCCATCCAGTCGACATGGGATGCCGGTGATATTGCATCCAACACACTGAGAGCTCCACCAGTTGTCGTTTAGAACGTGTTTATTACCGGATTGACCGGTATGCTCCATTATCCCGATGTGATGTCGGTATTAACACCTTATGATGAGTGAACAGCTAATATTGCCACTCAGTCACTACCACTTTATTAAAACATTAAAACGACAACATGCTGAAAATATATACACTATTGCTGTGCTGTGTCTTATCCGCGGCACACCCTTTCGTTACACATGCCGACGAGGCCCCTACTCGCACCGATGCCAATATCTCGGGCCACGTTATAGATGCCGAGACCGGCGAACATCTGCCTTTCTTTTCAATCCACGTCAAAGGCTCATCCATCGGCGCCATGACCGACGCCTCGGGCCATTATGCAATCCACGACCTCACCCCCGGCAAGCACACACTGGAGGCTTCAATGGCCGGCTACCAGACCATAACCAAAACCGTTGAAGTCTCCAAAGGCAAGACCATAGAAGTAAACTTTGACGTCCTCCCTGACGCCTTTCTCCTTGACCAGGTAGTCGTCACCGGCTCCAAAAGCGAGCAGAAACGCCGCAACTCCCCTTCACTGGTCAATGTCATGGGTAGCAAGACTCTCAGCATCGTCAACGCCTGCACTCTCGCCGACGGACTGAACTTCCAACCCGGAGTGCGTGTCGAGAACGACTGCCAGAACTGTGGCTTCACCCAGGTGAGAATTAACGGCCTCGACGGTCACTACTCCCAGATATTGATGAACTCCCGACCCGTGTTCTCGGCCTTGGCCGGTGTCTATGGACTGGAGCATATACCGGCCAACATGATTGACCGCGTCGAGGTCATGCGTGGTGGAGGCTCAGCTCTGTTCGGGTCATCGGCTGTCGGTGGCACCATCAATATCATCACCAAAGACCCAGAGACCAATTCGGCCGACGTCTCCCACACCCTCACCTCTATCGGCATCACCGGCGCCCTTGACAACAACACCACACTCAATGCCTCACTTGTCACTAAGAATGGACGTGCCGGCATGTTCATTTACGGACAGTCGCGATCGCGAGACGGCTATGACCACAATGGCGACGGGTTCACCGAGCTGGCCACCATCTCGTCACGCACCGTGGGAGTGCGCTCTTTCATGCGCACCACCGACGACACCAAACTCACTCTCGAATACCACACCACCAACGAGTATCGACGTGGCGGTGACCAACTCGACCTGCCACCCCACCAGGTCATGATTGCCGAGCAAGTAGACCATAACATCCACTCGGGAGAAGTGACATTTGACATACGCGACAAACAACGCACCAAACATCTGGCCATCTATGCTGCCACACAGAGCACTCACCGCAAAAGCTACTACGGCTCAGACATGGACCCAAACGCTTACGGACGTACTACCGACCTGACAGTTAACGCCGGCACTCAGTGGACCCACAATATCAAACAGCTGTGGTTCATGCCGGCTGAATTTATTGCCGGTCTGGAATACAACTACAACCGTCTCCACGACGTCTCAATAGGCTATAACCACAATCAACTCCAGAATGTCAATATATACAGCGCCTATGCCCAGAACGAGTGGCGCAATGACCGCTGGGGCTTCCTCATCGGCGCCCGCCTTGACAAGCACTCGCTTATTCATAATGCCATCGTATCACCCCGTATCAATGTGCGCTTCAATCCATCCCGCAATTACAATTTCAGACTATCCTACTCGACCGGTTTCCGCTCTCCCCAGGCCTATGACGAAGACTTCCACGTGGCTATCGTCGGCGGTGACCGTGTCGTGACTATTCTTGCACCCGGACTTAAAGCCGAGAAATCTCAATCAGTCAGCGCATCAGCTGACCTATACGGACGCATAGGCAATATACAGACCAACCTCCTTATCGAAGGCTTCTACACCGACCTCAGGGACGCGTTTGCACTAAGACGACTCGACGAGCCCGACGACCTCGGCAACGCCGTCCTGGAACGATATAATGGCGGTGGAGCACGTGTACTCGGCATTAACATCGAGGGGAAAGCCGTGTTTACATCCCACTTTGACGTACAACTCGGTGTTACCCTCCAATCAAGCCGATACAAACAACCCGAACAATGGTCAGAAAACCCCGATGTAGCCCCTGTCAAACGTATGTTCCGCACCCCGGACATCTATGGCTACCTCACCGCCACATATAATCCTACACCACGGTTGACAATCTCAGCATCAGGAACACTCACCGGTCCTATGCTCGTACAGCACATGGAAGGCTCGGGAACAGACATCGATGTTGCTGTCAACACCCCTACCTTCTTTGATTTGTCGCTGAAAGCTTCCTACCGCTTCCGAGTCCTGGGATGTGTCGACCTGCTCCCGTCCATCGGCATCACTAATATCTTCAACTCCTACCAAAAAGACTTTGACCTCGGAGCCACACGCGACTCAGGATATATCTACGGTCCCGCCATGCCACGCTCACTATACGCGTCTCTTAAAATATCGATTTGATATTTAGAGCATTCCCTTAATATATGTTAGCGCTGAGGTCGCATATCTCACAAAAATATTACGCCGTTGCCACCGTATTTAACTTCAATTTGCATACTTAAAAATAATTAACTACTTTTGCGAGGATAATGGGATAGTATCTCGTTATCCTCGTAACTATTATAGACTTGTTTATTTCCACATATTATTCCTATGTCAATCCAGAAATATTTAGCCATGGCATTATGTTGTACAGTCATGGCATCATGCTCAGCCCCCAAAAAAGTACCATATATGGTTGATGCCGAAGGTATTCCCAATGAAGTCCTCTCCCAACTTCCGGCTGCACCCGACCCAGTGATAACCCCCGGTGACCTTCTTAATATCAAGGTCTATGCATCCAACCCGACAGCTGTTGCCCAGTTCAACAAAAGCCAATATATTGACCCTGACGGTAAAATACAAATTGTTGCCTCCAATAATAATACAAGTTCTACCTCCAACGAGTCCCAAACCGACTACTATCTCGTAGATACCAATGGCGACATAGACTTCCCCACTCTCGGACATATCCATGTCGCCGGCAAGACCAAACAACAGATTGCCGAGTCAATCAAAGATGCCATATATCCCAAGTATATCAAAATCGTGCCCTCGGTCGACATACGTCTGATGAACTTTAAAGTAACCGTTCTGGGTCAAGTAAAAAGTCCCGGCGTATACACCTCGTCCAACGAGCGCCTCAACATACTAGAGGCCTTGGCCAAGGCCGGTGACCTCGATATCAAAGGTGAACGCGAGAACATCATGCTCCTACGCACCAATGCCGATGGCACACGCGAAATACATCGTCTCAACCTCCATGACCGCAATCTATTACTTTCACCATACTTTAACCTGCAACAGAACGACTTCATATACGTGACCCCAAACAAGTCGGCCGCCCAAAACGCCTGGCAACTCAACCCCGCCGTCACAACCACAATTACCGTTGTCGGCGGCGTCTCGTCACTGGCCGGCCTTATTATCGGTATAATAAACCTCACCGACAAATAACCCCTCCCTTCTGTCCACTTCCCTATACATTAAGAGCATCAACATAATATGTCCACCGACACTCTACAGAAAAACGACATTAAGACCAAAGACGAGTCTTTTGACATCACCGGCCTGTTACTCGACTACCTTAAACACTGGTACTGGTTCCTTATATGCGTGATTATCACAACCGGTCTCGCCTACTACTATTCCTCGACAATAATCCCCACCTATCAAGTATCGGCATCGGTATACCTCAACGATGAGTCAGCAGCCAACGGCAAGGCTGTCAACTTCTCGTCCACCGACCCGATGGTCAACCTAAAGACATTTATTGACGAGACTGAGATAGAAATCCTCAAGTCACGCAACAATCTGATTAAAATCGTTGACTCACTGAAGATGTCCTACTCCTACTATTATGTAGGCAAATTACGCGACATCCCCACCTACCGCAGCTCGGTGCTCGAGGCATCAATGGACTCGACATCACTCAATGACCTTGACAACCCTATAACGCTTACAATTTCTCAAGAAGACAACAAGTTTAACGTCAAAGCCGAGACCCGGACAGATGGTGAGGAAATCGTACAAGAAAGCACCTTTGACCGTCTTCCGGCCCAAATTAAGCTCCCATCGGGGGTTGTTACCCTATCTCAAGCAGGGAAGACTTCTCAGATGACCCAAGCTGAAAAAATTGTCATCTCCAATCCACGCACCGTAGCTGCAAATCTCTCAGCCAACCTCTCGATTGAATTCCCCAAAAACTCCAACAGCATCCTACGTATCAACCTTAACACCCCCATCATTGAACAAGGCCGTGACGTAATCAATACCCTCATCACATTCTATAACCGTAAAATCATTGAGGACAAAAATCGATCGGCAATCCAGACCGAAGCATTCATCATCGACCGTCTCAGAATGATTCAAGGCGAACTTGGTGACGTAGAAGAAAAACTAAAAACCTACCGAGAGCAACATAACATATCAGACAAAGACGCCCAAATAGCCACCAACCTCAGTCAACAGAGTCAGGCTGAAATTCAGACCAGCCAACTCGATGCCCAGATTGACATCTTAAGCGATGTCGAGACACAGGTCAAAAGCCAAGACAAATTCTCAACCCTTCCCAATGTAGTCGATGACCCCGGGGTCAAGGCCGAGATTGAGGCATATAACACTCTGGTAAACAGATACAATGCCTTATCTGAAGTACAGACTGAAGAAACCGATATCGTCAAGGAAAGCAAACAGCGTCTTAACGAACAACGCAACCTCGTGTTAAGCAACATACGCTCGGCCAAGAACAGCCTCAGACAACATCGCTCAAGCGTGGCTTCGGTAGGCGGTCGCTCAGCAAGCCAACTCTCAGCCCAGCCTAAGATTGACAAGGGACTCCAAGACATTTTCCGCGAGCAATCGGTCAAAAACGACATCTATACCTTCCTATTGGAGAAGCGTGAGGAGATTGCCATACAGAAAACACTCGCCACACCAACGGCCCAACTTATCGACAACCCCATGGGCTCAGGTCCGGTTTCACCCAAACGATACCTGATTTTAGCTATCGGAGTCCTTATCGGCCTACTTATCCCAGGGCTCCTTCTGCTGATAAAACGTTGTCTATCGCCCAAGTTCAATGACCAAGAAGAACTCGAGAGAGTGACTTCTGTACCCATATTAGGCGAGATATGCCTGGATAAGAGCGAAGACCCCATTGTCGTCGGCGATAAAGTAGCCACACCCATTGCCGAGCTATTCCGCTTGATGCGCAATAATATCAACTTCACCTCTCAAGGACGCAACCGCATGGTTATCATGCTCACATCCACCATCTCGGGAGAAGGCAAGACTTTCATCGCCCTCAACCTTGCCATGACATACGCCTTAACCAACAAGAAAGTATGTGTCGTCGGTCTCGACATACGCCGTCCGGTACTCGCCCACACATGTGGCCTCACCAACCAACGTGGAGTCACCACATTCCTATCAGGCCAAGAAAAAGACCTCAACTCGCTCATACATCAATCATCGTTTGACGACAACCTCTATGTCCTGCCCGCAGGTCCAATTCCGCCCAATCCCAACGAGCTGCTTATGTCAGACAACATGAAAGAGATGTTCAAACAACTACGCGAACAATTTGATTATATCATCGTGGACACATCGCCTATAGGCATGATTTCAGACACACATCTGGTCACTCCACACACCGATATCCAAATTTATGTTGCACGTGCCGGCTACACCACACGCAAGAGTCTCAAAGTGCTCCATCAAGCCATTAGCCAAAATCGTCTTCCCAAGGCATACATCATCCTCAACGGCGTCAACATGAACTCCAATACATACATTTACCGCCGCTACGGACACTACGCTTATAATGCCAAGCATACCTACGGATATGGCTATGGTTACGGCAAAACTCCCCATAAACGCAGATTATCAGACATCTTCAAACGTCGCAAACACCAGCATTAATCCATAAAACAGACACACGACAACATTGTTTTGACCTGACAGATCAGACATCAATAAATCGTGTCAGATAAAATAAAGGGCACAAACTACACATTAGTTCTATAGTGATAGTTTGTGTCCTTTTGTTATATAATCAATGGCCCACAATGATTCGGCAAAAGATTTTAATATCAGGCCCTGAACCGATTGGAAGTTTCACACGTTTTAATATCATCTCTCAGCCGGGAGTCAATCAGTATCCATAAGCTACTCTCGCCCTAACGATATATCTCCAATAGTTACACTATAATTAAACACCTATTATGAAAAAATATTTTGCAGAAAGCGTCGGTACCATGTTCTTGGTATTGCTGGCATGTGGAAGTGCCGTGTTAGCAGGTCCGTCCATAGGCGGCCTCGGAATAGGTTTATGTTTTGGTCTGGTACTGGTATGTCTATGCTATTGCATAGGCAACATTTCTGGATGCCACGTCAACCCGGCAGTATCGCTGGCAGTTTATCTATCAGGACGCATGAGTGGTAAAGATTGTATTTATTATATCATCTTCCAGTTGATAGGAGCAGCAATAGGAGCCGGCTTCTTATATTGGTTTACCCAATCAGCCCCTGACTTCAACTTTGGAGGAGTAACCGGTGATAATAATCTTGCTACAAATGTTTTACAATCGGGGGCAACCACACCGATGGCGTTGATGTCCGAGGTGCTGCTGACCTTCTTCTTTGTACTGGTTGTTCTCGGAGCCACCGACACGCGCCACGGCTTTGGCAAATTTGCAGGTCTTGCAATCGGCCTTGCACTTGGTCTGGTTAATATCGTGGGTATACCCGTTGACAACTGTTCGGTCAACCCGGCGCGTTCTTTCGGTCCGGCACTGTTCTCACCCGATGCATGGGGAGACTTCTGGATTATGGTTTTAGGTCCTGCCGTAGGAGCTATACTTGCTGTCTTATGCTGGAACGCCATTTCCAACAATCTATCCAAGAACACCATAGATTAATTATCGAAGTCTTCTCAGACGACCACTGTATTTCAGATACAATACTCCCCACGAATGGCAATAAACCGTCGTGGGGAGCATTATATCTGTGTAGTCGATTAAGCAAGGACTGATTACTCCTTGACACGCTCTTGATAAGAGCCGTCACGGGTATCGACACGTACCTTGTCACCAATGTTGCAGAACAAAGGAACACGTATCTCGACACCGGTCTCCAGTGTAGCCGGTTTCAAAGTATTAGTTGCTGTATCACCTTTGATACCGGGCTCGGTGTAGGTAATTTCAAGAACAACCTTGACAGGCATCTCGGCATAGAGGACGGTGTCAGTCGAAGCATCGCTGACAACCTCTACAACGTCACCTTCTTTCATGAAAGCGGCACCGGTAACAAGATCCTTGGCAATAGGAATTTGCTCAAAAGTCTCTTGGTTCATAAATATATCGTCACCACCCTCGGCATAGAGATACTGATAGGGACGACGCTCTACACGCACATCCTCAAGTTTTTCACCGATATTGAAGCGACGTTCCAATACGCGACCATCAACAACGTTTTTAAGTTTGGTGCGCATGAAAGTATTGCCCTTACCGGGTTTTACATGAAGGAATTCGATGCAGAAGTAAAGTTGGCCATCCATACGGATACAGGTGCCATTTTTAATGTCCTGAGCGTTAATCATTTTGCTTATATCTTTATATATGTTATTATTAATTTTTCTTCTTAAATAAATATCCCATCTACTGCTCAAAATGGAGTGAGGCAATATCATCACGACTTGAGTTTTTCTCAGAGGCTAATGCGTTTGCGACCGCGAAGTTAACAATTTTTTCTCTAACCTCAAAATCCTGATAAGCGAACAACAGGCGGTTGGTAGCTCCTGTCCGCTGACCCGATATTTCTGGTTTCAACAGTTTAAAACTATATAAAAGTCGGGCCATAAATAAACTAAAAAAGCCAATCGGTGAAAATTGCATTTCTACCAATTAGCTTTTTAAGTGTCCGAAATGAGACTCGAACTCACACGATCTAATGATCACTACCCCCTCAAAGTAGCGCGTCTACCAATTCCGCCATCCGGACATTTCACATACAGTCTCATAGCTGAGAGGCTATAATGGAGCGAAAAACGGGACTCGAACCCGCGACCCCGACCTTGGCAAGGTCGTGCTCTACCAACTGAGCTATTTTCGCAAATTTAATAATTTGCTTATCCTATTCAGGAAATTTAGCTACTCGGCAATCAACTGAATGATTAAGAAGTAAATGTTCTCTTTTTATTACTTGGAGCGAAAAACGGGACTCGAACCCGCGACCCCGACCTTGGCAAGGTCGTGCTCTACCAACTGAGCTATTTTCGCATTATTTCAAAGGCCATTTTCGCGTTTGCGATGCAAAGGTAGGCATTTTTTTTGAACCGGCAAGTATTTTAAATGAATTTTTTTCAAAAAAAATCAGGTCCAAGGCAATGCTCAAAGCAAATATATAATCAACGTCCACTTGCTCAAGCATATAACGTGATTACAATTTACCACCCATGTGGCAAGACCGTTTCACGACATAACCATAAATATCTTGATTCATCAAGTCGTGACCTTCTGAAACAGCTATTTTCCGGTCTCGACATTAAATATGGTTGTGACTAATAGTATGTCTCCAAATAAATGCAACACAAGGCTCCTATGCCGATGTGACGTCAGCCTCAAGGATTGAGGCCGATGCTGAGTCAGCCATGTGAATTAGAGGCACCAGTGGTGAGAATTTCTGTGCTGACCGGTAATTGCGTTCCTGATCAATCGAGTTCTGACTAAGGTCCCATGGACCCATGTGCCATCGTATCGCCAACAACTCATCATCCTCGAGATCCAAGCCACTGCGCAAGAGCATAAAAACCGACTTTTCACCATGCCCCGCCGGGAACCGTGAGTATTCCACCTGATACTCGTCATATTTTTCATACACGCCTATCTCGTTACGGCGTGCACGTTGTACCTTATTATATATATCGGCTTTGCACACATCATGCAACAGGGCGGCAATAGCTATAGATTCCGGCTTAAGTTGAGATTCGACCGATGGCTTGAGCTTAATCATTGCCTCGCGTATAGCCATCGCGGCGTCATATACCGACAATGAGTGTTCTACAAGGCCACCGGGATGGTTGAAGTGGTTACGCACCGATGCCGGAGCCTCAAAAAAACCCAGGGCATCGAGGTCTTCGATAACATAGTCTATATTTTCACGCCCGGTAGCGCGTAACAATTCTATAAATCGTTCTTTATTATTCATAAGATTTTATTTCATTTAATAGTCTATAAATCAGTGTCTGTTTACAGTATCGGGGATAAAAGTCTAAGCAATGATTCTGCAATCTTGACATGTCGCGGACGTTTTTTCCACTCTGAAGGGAACACACGCGTCGATTGGTTGAGGTCCTGCATAAATATGTCGGCCATCTTAGAATTGAGTTCACGCGAATAGATAAACAAGTTAGACTCAAAGTTGTGCTCAAACGATCGGAAGTCAAAGTTGGTAGAGCCTACAGATGAAAATTCATCATCAATAACCAAAGTTTTGGAATGTAACATGCCGCCATCATAGAAATAAAATTTTATACCAGCCCTGAGACATTCTGTGATATAGGAGCATGAGGCATAAGTCATCGTTCTTGAGTCGGATCGTCGCGGAATCATGATACGTACATCGACTTTGGCGAGGGCAGCGGCACATAGTGCTTTAAGCAAGCCCTCGGTTGGCAAAAAGTAGGGAGTCTGCAGATACACACGTTTTTTGGAATTGACTATAGCATGATGGAACATCATAGCGACATTTGACCACTGGGAGGTCGGGCCCGAAGTCATCAACTGTATACCCATATCTCCCACAGGTTTGCCAATTTCCACTACTTCACTATCTATCAGTGGTTGTCCCATAAAATTCCAATCGACAGCAAACGAGAACAGCAAAGATGTGACGGCTGTGCCGGTGACTCTCAGGTGGGTATCACGCCAAGTCCCGAGTTTATCACCCTCTACATAACGATCGGCAATGTTCATACCTCCAATATATCCGACCTTACCATCAATAACGCATATTTTGCGGTGGTTACGCCAATTGATGCGTGTCCCGAATGGAGGAAATGTGACTTTAAAGAATGGGTATATCTTAACACCGGCTTTCCGCATACGCTTAAAAAAGCGGTTTTTGGTGTGCAACGACCCGACGTGGTCATAAATAACACATACCTTGACACCCTTGCGTGCCTGGTCTATCAATAGTTGAGCTATCTCCTGTCCTATCTTATCGTCACTGAATATATAATATTGTATGAGGATATATTGCCGAGCTGTCGATATATCTTTTTTCAAAGCATCAAATTTATCCTTGCCGTTAGTAAAAATCTCGACATTATTATTTACGTGATATATCGCGCCCGAAAGTGAATAGGCAAGTTTGACAAGAGACCGAGACTGCTCGGACAATCCCAACCGTGATGGGTCAACTTTATGTTTCTGCTGTACTCGCTTGAGCCGCCGACGATTACGACGTGAAATCATACGCGTATTTTTAATCGAGCGACCAAAAAACATATATAGCACAATACCGACACCAGGCATGAGTAACAACACCGTAATCCATGCCAGAGACTTGACTGGATTACGATTTTCAGAGATAACAACCATCAGGATTACTATGACAGTGAGAGCGTATATCCCCATCAAGGAGTAATATACATATGGGTTGTCAAGGAAAAAAGAGGTGTAATTATGCATAACCTGAAGTATTGAGGAGTACTTATGCAAATATAGCTAAAAACCACATGCCATTAACACATTTAACACTTTTTAAACTGCCGTCTGATGTTTATGCATCTTTATTTCAAAACATCACATAATTATCTGACAACAAATACAGTAGCACATAGACAACATATTAAATTACGCATCTACATGGTGGATATTTCACGCTTGAATATATCTCATAAATACCAGAGAATGTCACGCGAGTATGAGGTGTCGGGAGGCCGTCCACCCCTGAGTGTGATTACGTACACTGAGAGTCATAAGTGAATTGGTGCATACGTCCATATTATTGACGAGCATGACATGTTTTAGATAACTGACAAGCGATGACAGCGAGTCTATGCCACTGAGTTGGGTTGACAAGAGTGCACGTCCGCCACGTATGATTGTCGCAAAAATAACATCGGAGGTAGAGATTGTAGCCATAATTTTACAGTGTTTTTTATTAACACTGCAAATCTACCTCCTCACCGGTGCAAGACTACTTCCCACCAGTGTGAACTATAGTTAAATATGATTTTACTCAATAAAAAAAACTATCTCCATCGACGAAATGGATGACTAAGAAACGTTGCCTGCCTACAACGTCACATAAACAATGCCCCCTTGGCCGATTATTTACCCTGGGCAAGACGGAGTAGATATTGGCCGTAGGTATTGGCCAACATAGGCTTGGCCAGAACAGAAAGTTGCTCGGCAGTAATGAAGCCCCGACGATAGGCTACCTCTTCGATAGCAGCGATTTTGACACCCTGACGTTTTTCAATGGCAGCAACAAAATTGGCGGCGTCCAGCAATGAATCAACAGTGCCGGTATCGAGCCAGGCAAAGCCACGGCCAAAACATTGCACCCTCAGTCTTCCCTGCTCGAGATAATCCTGATTTACTGACGTGATTTCCAACTCGCCACGCGACGATGGCTTGACATCGGCCGCAATATTCACCACATCATTGGGATAGAAATACAAACCTACGACCGCTTTATCACTGGCAGGTCGAGATGGTTTCTCAATTATCTCCACAGGCACACCTTTATCATCGATAGTCACAATCCCATAGCGCTCGGGGTCGGGCACAGGATATGCAAACACTGTGGCAAGTCCTTGACGGGCATCAGCAACAGCCTTGTTCATCATTCCGGTAAACCCTTGACCATAAAAAATGTTATCCCCCAGGACAAGACACACATCATCATCACCAACAAACTCACGTCCCAGAATAAACGCCTGGGCAAGCCCGTCAGGAGATGGTTGCTCAACATAATGTAAGTCAATACCCAAATCGTGACCATCACCCAGGAGCCGACGGAATGATGACAGGTCTGCCGGTGTCGAGATTATCAGTATTTCTCGTATTCCGGCCAACATCAATACCGACAGAGGATAATAAATCATCGGCTTGTCATAGATGGGCAAAAGCTGTTTGGAAACGCCACGAGTTACCGGATACAAACGAGAGCCGGAGCCGCCGGCGAGAATAATGCCTTTCATTTTTTTTGGGGGGGGGATTAGGGATTAGGAGTTTTCGATTAAATCGTTTTTTTCGTTTACACCGCTTAAATCGAGTTGACGTCTTGGGCCAAGGAAATCGGGTCGGTTATCTATTACCATACATCTTATCATAGTAATCGAGGTAATCACCCGATGTTACCGAGTCCATCCACTCTCGATTATCAAGATACCACTTGACGGTAAGACGTATTCCTTGGTGAAAAGATGTACGAGGATACCAACCAAGTTCAACGGCTGTCTTGGTTGGGTCAATGGCATAACGCATGTCATGGCCGAGACGGTCTGTGACATATTTAATCAGGTCATGACGCGCCGGGGTGTGTGTATATTCGGCAACCAGATCTATAATATCACCAACGATATCGATATTCTGTTGCTCATTGAAGCCTCCGATGTTATATATCTGACCGGGCACACCCTTGGTCAAAACTGCATCTATAGCCAGGCAATGGTCCTCCACATAGAGCCAGTCGCGCACATTAAGGCCCTTACCGTATACAGGCAATTCTTTGCCTTTCAAGATATTATTAATCATCAACGGTATTAATTTCTCGGGGAATTGGAGGGGGCCATAGTTGTTGGAACAACGTGTGATAAGAACAGGCAAGCCATAGGTGTCATGGTAGGCCATGGCTATCATGTCGGCCGAAGCCTTGGATGCAGAATACGGAGAATGAGGAGACAGAGGAGTATTCTCGGTAAAAAGCCCTTTACCAAATGTTTTCAAATCATGCCGGTCCCCCACAACACGGCCAAGAGTCTCGGGAAGTTCAAGGGGATGGGCTGAGTCATAGTCACGAGTGAGAGCACCGTATACCTCGTCAGTCGATATCTGCAGGAAGCGTTTGTCACGATGATGCTCACTGTCTTCGCCAAGCCATAAGGCGACAGCTGCATCAAGCATCGATTGCACGCCTATAATATTGGTCTCCAAAAATATCCCAGGGTCTGTTATAGAGCGATCGACATGGCTCTCGGCCGCAAAGTTGACAATATAATCGGGATTATACTCAGCGACAGTCTTTTTCATCAAGCTACGGTCACGTATATCGGCTCGCAGGAAATGCACGTTGTCACGCTCGAGAGCTGATGAAATATTATTGATATTACCGGCATAAGTCAGCGAGTCAATGACCAGTATGTCCACCTCATCGCCGTGAGTCTTGACAAGTGTATTGACCATATTGGCACCAATAAATCCGGCACCACCGGTTATAAGATATTTCTTGGGAGTTTTCATTTACTCTATAAATGTCTATTTAACGTCTATTGTTTTGTCTCTAACAGAAATTTCACTGCATGGTCAATCATTGAGTCGCGCCCCTGACTTACCAACTCGGGATTAAGCCCCACTTCATGACCCGGTGACGGGTCCACACCATTTTCGGTAGACACCCCGTCAGAATCAAGCACCGAGCACGCCGACATCCTTACGGTCCACCCCACGGGGAGGTCCATCGTCAACGGCATACCACTGCCACCGCCTGTCCTGGCTCCTATAATGGTAACTCCGGGCAAATGTTTCATCACCGACACAAAATTATTGGCCGCTGAGAATGTCGAGCGGTTGGTAAGCACTGCCACAGGTTTATTCCAACGTATACGACCATCGGCCGGCGAATAGTAGTAGGCATAAGGCTCTGAAAAATCATTATGCCCCGGACCTGTCTTATGGTTGATGTATCCGGCAAGGATGCGTCGGTCGATAAATCGCGCCACAATATCCTCGACGTATGAGATATTGCCACCGCCATTATTACGCACATCAAATATCAACGCAGGGCAACGGTCAAGATATGAAAGCACGGCATCAAGATTGGACTGTCCCACGGGCGAACTAAATGAACTGTATCTCACATACCCTATCGAGTCAGGGGTCAGGATAGCATACCGCAACCCTCCGGCCGTCTTCCAGTCAAAATGGAGGTAATGCTCTTCAACCAAACGCTGGTCATAGTCCTGGGGATAGTCGCTCCACCATTTGCGGTAATATGAGACGTCAAATGTCGATGACAGATTTACGTGTCCATCTTCAAGCGTGTTCAGCATCTCGGCGCACACGTCAAAAAGTTGTCCGGCAGTGCGACACTCCATTGCCTTAGGACGATATACAGCTCCTATCGAGTCCCAGTCAATTCCTTTCTGTTCAAAAAAGCAGTAATGTTCGTCAACCACAGTCCACAGTGCATCAAAGTTGCCCGCGACCGTGTTGTCCCATTCCTCAAGCGTGTGACACGATACCATCAAGAATGTTGCTAACGAGCTAAATATAAAGATTTTGATACGATGCATAGTTATTCTTCAATATAAGGCCGAGCTATAATCCGGATTGTTATGACGCGTGTTGATAGACAGCCACTCGGTGACAATGCCAATGGTTACCGCATGGGTGATGTGCCGCGATACAATATCATGAGCCTTGGTGGAGAGCAAATCTCCATGGTAACCCAGGCGCAAAGACGTGCCTCCCAAATGGAGGTCGGCCCAAAGTCTCAGGTCAGCACGTCGGTAGTTACCGGGCCATGCACATTGCACGAGCCCCGCCCGGTTGCCCAAATAAATCTCATAATATAGCTCGCCATAATTGGGTGAAAAGAAGACGCCCAATGCCGGGACGCGTGCCGAGACACCGAATGTCACGGGCAGGCGCCCGAGGTTGACACGATAGGAGGCATAGGCCGTGAGGTCTACAGTCCAGGCCCCTTTGGCAGCTGCCGGATTGTTGGAATTGCGTGCAACATACAACACACCGCCGGTCAAAGAGGTAGCGCCTCCGATACCCACGGCTAAACGAGGTGTCAGCATGAAACGTCGCTCCATAGACCACCAGGCTTCAAAATCCAGTGAATACATCGTTGCATTGCGTGCAGGATTGAGTGTGCGGTCAATGGCTCCGGTAGCATTGAGCGACATTACCCAGCGGTCGGGCGCAAACTTCATCATCTGGCGTCGCTGATAACCCAGAGAGGCATGCCAACCGGTATACTTCAATGGAGTCAGGTAAGTGTCAGCAATATGAGATGAGCCCACTTCAAGCATATAAGCCGATGTCACCGGTCGTGCCACCGAGTCTTCCGCAGTCCAAGCCCGTTGGGACAACAGCACTGCTGTCAATGTCACCAATAATGTTTTAACAAAACATTTCATATAGGTTGACTTGAGTTAAAAGATACGTTGCTGGCCGGTGATTTCATCTCGGATTTCATCATCGCTTTTGTCTGGCTCAATATCATCGTTATCATACTCATTGACGGTCTGCGTGGCAACCTGCGCCTCGAGTTGTGTCTCATCGAGTGGTGGATTGACACGTGGTTCGAGTTCGACAACTTCATCAAGAGTATATGTGGTAAGACGTTTACCACGAGCCTTATAAGACTTGATACCGATAAACTCAGCGGCATCGACTATCATAGGTTCGCGGAAAGCATCGCCCCCTCCATATTTCACTTCAAATCTTGCGCCGGGAGCATCAGACAGTAATATTATAGTAGAACGCTCATCCTCGCCAATAAACCGCTGGGGACGCATCGTGGCCTCAAATGCAAAACGCTTGATATACGGATAGCCTTGGTCGGCATCATTGAGTATGGCCGTAAAGACGTGGCCGGGACGGAACTTTTCGACCCTGAGTATATTATCAGGATAATGGTTGGTAGTGGCAAAAGACGAGGTATAATATGTTCCGTCCTTAAGCACGACCAGTACCATATCGTTACCTTGAAACTCGCCCAAGAGGTATCCACGTCCATCGTTGTTGAGTCTCAATACATCGGGGTCAAACCACACCTTGATACCTCCTAACGTAGAGGTACCATGTTCCTTAAGCGAGAAGCGATGTACCTCGTTGCGGGTCACCAGATTTCCTTGTGAAGCACGACCCTTTACGGCCATATCGGCAAAGTTTACATCAATCTGAAGAGTCTTGAGACGTGGGCGAGGTTTAAGAGTAACCTTGACAACCTCGGCCTCACCGTTGGGATTGGCCGAGAACCAACATACACGTGAGTTATCGGTACCACGGGTAAGATTATACTCGCGGTCGCGGGTGACGCCCTTGACGTTGAAACGTTTCATGTAATAGGCGCCTCCGCGTCCATCCTGATAGATAACGTTATAGATTGTGCGTTCATCATTACGCTTGAACACGGCAACATGTATAATTCCTTTACCGACCGAAAGTTTATCAGCTACTTTAACTATCTTATAGCGTCCATCCTTGTAGAAGATAATGATATCATCTATTGACGAGCAATTGGTTATAAACTCATCCTTCTTGAGTGCTGTACCGATAAATCCCTCGTCACGATTGATATAGAGTTTTTCGTTGGCCTCGGCTACCTGTGAGGCCTCGATGGAGTCAAAGTTACGAATTACGGTATGTCGCGGATAGGCATGACCATACTTTTCCTTGATATTTCGGAACCACTCGATAGTATAAGCGGTGATATTATTTAAATGGTCTTGTATTTCGGCTATCCGGTCATTATAAGCCTGTATGGCACGGTCAGCTTCTTCGGCGTTAAACTTGAGGATGCGTTTCATCTTTATTTCAAGCAACTTAAGAATATCCTCACGTGTAACGGGGCGCACAAGCTTAGGTTTGATTGGCTCGAGGCGTGAGTCTATATGGGCGACAGCGGTATCAAGATCTGTAGCTTGCTCATATTCTTTGTCTTTATAGATACGCTTCTCGATGAAATATCGCTCGAGAGAGGCATACATGAGCTGTTCATTAACCTCGCCAAGCTGTATCTCAAGTTCACGACGTAGCAATTCACGGGTGCGCTCGGCATTATGCCTGAGCACATCAGAGACGCCCAAGAAGTGGGGATGACGATCGCTGATAACACAGCAGTTGGGTGAAACACTGACCTCACAATCACTGAAAGCATATAGTGCATCTATGGTTTTGTCAGACGATGTCCCCGGCAGGAGATGTACTACGATATTGGCATTGGCAGCTGTAAGGTTTTCAATCTTACGTATCTTGATTTTTCCTTTTTCAAAGGCTTTAAGTATCGAGTCTATGATTACACCGGTAGTCTTGCCGTATGGAATCTCAGTTATAGCCAACGTTTTATTGTCTATTTTTTCAATTTTGGCTCTTATCTTGACCGAGCCACCACGCTGTCCGTCATTATACTTGGACACGTCAATAAATCCGCCCGTCGGGAAATCGGGATATAGCGTGAACTCCTCGCCTTGGAGATGGGCAATGGCGGCATCAAGAAGCTCATTGAAGTTATGAGGAAGTATCTTGGATGACAGGCCCACGGCAATACCCTCCACTCCCTGAGCGAGCAGTAATGGGAATTTACATGGCAATATCACCGGCTCCTTCTTACGCCCATCGTAAGACATGGTCCAGTCGGTAATCTTGGAATTATAAAGAGTGTCAAGAGCAAACTGAGACAAACGAGCCTCGATATAACGACCGGCAGCAGCCGAGGCTCCTGTCAACGTGTTACCCCAGTTACCCTGAGTGTCTATCAACAGATTTTTCTGCCCAAGCTGAACCAGAGCGTCATTGATGGACGCGTCTCCATGGGGGTGATACTGCATGGTATTACCCACGATGTTGGCAACCTTATTATACCGGCCATCATCAAGGGTCTTCATCGAGTGAAGTATACGACGCTGAACAGGTTTGAGCCCGTCATCGATATGGGGCACCGCACGCTCGAGAATGACATAGGATGCAAATTCCAGAAACCAAGTCTGGTACATACCTTTAAGATGATGTTTGATAACCTCACCAGAGGTACTGTAAGGCTTGGAATCGGCCGAGAGAAGATTTTCCTCGCCGGCATCACATATATCATCATCGTGGTCAATGACAACCCCTTCATCAGGCACATTTTCTTGGCCTGCAGGCATCATACGCGGCGTGGCATCAGTTGAATTCTCGGTAGTATTTTCAGGGATAAGTTGGTCGTCGGTGTCGCTCATGGTTGTTTTTGTTAATCCACACAAAAGTAACAAAAAATCACAAATCAACCAAATAACCTACCGGGGCCCGGCGAAAGAGAGCCAACATCAACTTATGGTCTCTAACCACCAACCCTTATAGAGGTAAAATATACAGAAGGTCTTTAAGCATATTTTTCAAATTTATTAAGCATACGAGTCTGAGTGTCCGCACCCATTGATAGCTTGATATTGGCACGTATGAGTTTGCGCAGTGATGCCACCAATTCCTGTTGTTCCTGGAGCATATTGAGGTATACATAAATCACTGACATGTGGTCATTGGACTGTTGACGCATGTGGCCATAGATACGTCGAGTCTCGGTTGATATCGCATCCCTGATTTCTTCACATCGGCGACGCAGGGCCTTCATATCGGCACTTGCCGGAGACGCCAGAGCTTCACACGTATCATTCATAAGGTTATTTACATCGTCACATATTGGACGTCCCTTATCAATCGCACATTGAGGTAGAGGATTAAAGTTGTTGTCAACATGCTCGTGACACACCTCGGCGATGCGTCTCATATTATATAGCATCGACATCTGGGCGTTATTGATGAGATGAAACCATGTACTGTACTCAACTGATACCTCGAGTGGTACTTGTTTGAGACACAGAGTTGCCTTGCGACGGTTATTTTTAAGCACCGATTTATAGCGAGCAAGCGAATTTACAGCCTTACTTAACATCGAAGCCTTGTCGGAGAAGAACCCCTCGGCAGTAGAACGCTGCATCTCACCTACAAATTGTAAAAACTCCACCTCATTATTAACAATGTACACCTTCAATAGCTCCCACGATTTCTGAGGGTCTTTAGTGGCGATTATAGTCTGGAACAGTGTGCTTTCCTCTTTTTCTTCTTCACTGTGGCGGTGGATGTTGTTGCGCACGATTATTATTATAGCCACTATGGCACATATAATTATAGCCGGCGTGCCGCCAACGTGCATTACCGAGACCACCAGGGCGGCGCCAACAAAGGCGGCACCCGCAGTGATAAACCATCCACCGATTACCGAGATAACCCCTGTAATACGGAATACAGCACTCTCGCGGCCCCATGCCCGGTCGGCAAGAGATGTACCCATCGCAACCATAAATGTGACATAGGTAGTTGACAATGGTAATTTCAGGGATGTTCCAAGGGCTATCAGAGCTCCGGCAAGAACAAGGTTTATAGACGCTCTCACCAAATCAAATGCAGCATTGTGCTCAAGAATAACCTCGTTGGTATCCAACTTACGGGCTGTCCAAGCCCTGACCTTTTGAGGGGTGTGGCTCACCACCCACTCTGAGAAATCTATGGCCATACGCACGAGCCGACGTGCAATTCTTGAAGACCCGAACATTTCGTCACCACCGTCTTGGCGTGACAGATTAACCGAGGTTTCCACTACTTTACGTGCTTTTTTGGAAATGGCCAACGATATCACCATAATCACGCCCGCCACAACAAGAAATATCGCTGATGTATTGGAGGGCCCATTTAGAGAATTCATCATAAATGTTTGAGGGTCACCACCTCCATTAGACGACCAATCCTGATAGGAAGACAGCCCGGCGAGTGGCACACCGATAAAGTTGACCAAGTCATTGCCTGCAAATGCCATGGCCAAAGCGAAAGTACCAGTGAGAACTATCACCTTGAAAACGTTAATCTTGAGATAATGTAACAGTTGACATAGTAGTGTAAAGAATATCAGGCAGGAACATATTATCATCGTGGTATTTGATGCTATCCATTCTTTAACCTCAGGCGTCATGAATTGCAGTTCCTTGGCCCCTTTTACCAATAAGAAGTATACTATAGCAGTGATGGAGATACCACCAAACATACCAATCTTCCAAGTCAACCCCTTACGATAGTTAAAAGAGAACCATAAGCGGGACAGATACTGTACCACAGTGCCAAAGAAGAACGCAATACCAACCGATAGAAAGATTCCCACAATCATTGTTAATGCTTTCTCACTGTTAAGTATATCCTCTATTCCCAATCCGGTATTATCGGCCGAGACTTTAAACAGTGATACCGCGAATGCCGCGCCTAACAAGCCGAATACCATAGACACCGTGGTAGATGTAGGTAATCCCAATGTGTTAAATACATCCAGTAATATAATCTCAGTGACCATCACTGCAGTGAAGATACACATAACATCAAATAATGACAACTGCTCGGGTCGGAATACCCCATGACGAGCTATTTCCATCATGCCATTGCTCATTACCGCCCCGAGGAATATTCCGATAGACGCCACTATGATTACAGTCTTGAATTTGGCGGTTTTAGACCCGATGGCCGAATTAAGAAAGTTGACCGCATCATTACTGACTCCCACTGATAGGTCTATAGTTGCTAACAAGAATAAGAAAATGACGATGCCAAGAAAAATATATTCCATAAATATATATTAATTGCTTAATTTCTATAAAATAATATAGCCATCATGAGGCTTGAATTCCACTAAAAGTCATATTGTTTTTTTACACTACAAAGTTATCGGCAAATTAGTTCATGGTTATTAAGCTAATATTTCAAATATATTTCAGTCCGATGAAATATCCGCTAAATCCACACCGGACACGTCAATAGGCATGTCTGATAATACCCCAATCATATTTTATTAATATATCACCCCTAATCAGGCTATTTATGTTTTAAAATAAAACAGAAAACCAAAATATAGTTGACATATTAAAGCATGTTATTTTTTTCACCTTTAAAATTTGGCAAACACAAGACCGGTGAGTACTTTTGTGCAACAATACTTTTAAACCTTCATAATAATTACAATTATGGCACAAGACAAAAAACGTTATCTATTAGACGAAAACGATATTCCACGCAGATGGTATAACATACAGGCCGATATGGTCAACAAACCCATGCCACCACTCAATCCGGGAACCGGAGAGCCACTGAAGGCCGAGGATTTATATCCTATTTTTTCTGAAGAGTTATCTCGTCAGGAGCTAAATCAGACCGACCGCTGGATTGATATCCCGGATGAAGTGAGAGAGATGTACAAATTTTACCGCTCGACCCCTTTGGTGAGAGCAACCGGACTTGAAAAAGCGTTAGGGACACCGGCTCATATTTATTTTAAGAACGAGAGCGTGAGTCCTATGGGCTCACATAAACTTAATTCGGCAATACCTCAGGCTTATTATTGCAAAAAAGAGGGCGTGACAAATGTCACCACCGAGACCGGTGCCGGACAGTGGGGTGCCTCATTGGCCTATGCCGCAAGCCTGTTTGGACTTGAGGCTGCCGTCTATCAGGTCAAAATATCGTATGAGCAGAAACCCTATCGTCGTAGCATAATGCAGACTTTTGGTGCACAGGTGACACCCTCACCCTCAATGTCAACCCGTGCCGGCAAGGATATACTTACCGCCAATCCTCATCACCAGGGATCGCTTGGCACAGCTATCAGTGAGGCTGTAGAACTGGCTCGCACTACACCAAATTGCAAATATACTCTTGGCTCGGTACTCTCCCATGTAACACTGCATCAAACTATCATAGGTCTCGAGGCTGAGAAACAGATGGAAATGGCAGGTGAATACCCCGACATGGTTATAGCTTGCTTTGGTGGCGGATCAAATTTTGGTGGCATAGCCTTTCCTTTTATGCGCCACCGCTATGAGGGTGTGGCCCCCAAACAAACACGCTTCATAGCAGCCGAGCCGGCATCATGTCCCAAACTCACCCGTGGAGTATTTCAATATGACTTTGGCGACGAGGCGGGTTATACTCCGCTGTTGCCGATGTTTACACTCGGTCACAATTTTGCTCCGGCCAATATCCATGCAGGAGGGTTACGTTACCATGGCGCCGGTGTTATTGTATCCCAGTTGCTTAAGGACGGGCTTATGGAGGCTGTAGATATAAATCAACTCGAATCATTTAAGTCAGGTACATTATTTGCCCGCGCCGAGGGAATAATCCCGGCCCCTGAATCGTGCCATGCAATCGCCGCCACCATCAGGGAAGCTCTCAAATGTAAAGAAACCGGTGAAGAAAAAGTTATACTTTTTAATCTTTCGGGTCACGGTCTTATTGACATGTCTTCCTATGACCAATATCTTGCCGGAAACTTGGTTAACTATTCCTTGACCGACGAGGATATCAAGGTCAACCTTGAAGCTTCTCCTGTACCTCAACCGGGTAATGCTCCTAAATGAAGGTCCTAATCGGCAGTCAGTATACCGGCATTGATAAGTATATTCTCAATGTCAGTGGCGAGTGACCATCGGTCGAGGTCATGGCGATTTTCAAGAACAATGACACGCAGGTCATCGGCCGGATATTTACACACATAAGCCTGGTAGCCACCATTGTCACCGGTGTGAAATACTTTACGAGGCCGTCCCGGCAAGGCATGTATAAACCATCCTAATCCATACCAGGTATAAGGCCGCTGTTGGTAATCACACCATCGACTCGATGCGACATCAGTATGAGGAGTGTATGCCATGTCGCGCCACCGGGGAGATAATATCAATCCATCGGCCAGAGCTTTTTCCCAGGCGAGCATGTCACGGGCTGTGGAGTATATGCCTCCATCGGGACGTGTAGCAAAAAATGTCTCCTCGCCATAGTCATATTCATGCCATGCCCCCAAACTGTCAGGAGCATAGGCATGAGACTGGACTAATGGTGTATGACAGGGATCAAAGTAATAGGTATTGTTCATCCCTGCCGGTGTAAAGATGTTGTCCTGCTGATATTTGAAGAAATCAATTCCCGACACCTTGCTGACAATATCGGCCAAAAGAATAAACGTTGGATTAACATAATCGTATGCCGAACCCGGAGTAAACAATGTTGATTTTACCAGAGGGAAATAAGATTTGGAAATCTCGTCGGTGGCATACACACATGCTTCATGGCTCGAGCGGTCGCGAGCATCTGGTATTCCCGAGGATTGAGATGCAAGATGCCGAGGAGTGACAGTGTGCCAGAAATCAGCCGTATAGGGTACAAAGTCACTCATCGGAGAGTCTATGTCGACAAGCGAATCCGAGGCACATTTCAACAATGCCGTTACTGTAAACTGCTTGGATACTGACGCGATATTAAAAGTTGTTTCAGGCCCTATTTTACGCCCTGTCTGCATATCGGCAATTCCGGTGTAATATTCGGTGATAATTGAATCACCTTTGGCGATAATGACCGCAGCCCCCGGGCTGTGGGTTGTATCTCCATATCGGGTGTTGAGATAAGACACAAGGCAATCATCAAGGCTCGTGGCCATAATTGTTGAGGGCGTTAACAGTGAGGATAACACGACGAGTTTATGTAGGGCTTTCATAACATTGGATTACAAAATGACAGAATACGAGTCATCATATCAGTGTCAGGGTCAAGATGAATAATATCAGGGTCTCGGGCAAGCCATGTAAGTTGTTTTTTGGCGTAGACACGTGTATTTTTGGCAATACGTGCAATCGTTGTCTCCCGGTCTATAAGGCCATCAAAGTGGCTGAACCATTCTTTAAAACCTACAGTGTTAAGCGAATTGAGATGCCTGAGGTGGTACACCGAGCGTGCTTCCTGTTCCATTCCCATATCGACCATTTTATCCACTCGTCGGTTGATACGGTCAAATAGTATTTCACGCTGATGGTCAATCATAAATTTGAAAGACCTGAAAGGACGCTTTTTTACTGAATTGGTACATAGCGATGAATATGGAACACCGGCTTGGATAGTGATTTCCAGTGCATGGATAACACGCCGGGTATTGGCACGGTCTATCCGATTATAGGTCACGGGGTCTGAGATCTGTAATACAGCCAATAGACCCTCCATGCCCAGGTCACGATACATTCCCAGCACCCGCTCTCTCACCTCGGTTGTTACCGTGGGCATCTCATCAATGCCATTGAGAAACGCATCAATATACATCATTGATCCACCACACACTACCACGTATGGTGATGTGCGCGCCAACAATGGCAGCAGTTGCATCACTTCTTCTTCAAATCGCGAGGCTGAGTAGTATTCATCCAGATTAAGAGTCTCGACAAAGTGATGTCTCACCCGAGAGAGATCGTCAGACGAGGGGGCAGCTGTGGTGATGGGTATACCTCGGTAGATCTGACGTGAGTCGGCCGAAATTATATCACAATTAAGAGCCTGAGCCACGTCCAGGGCAAGAGCACTCTTGCCCGAAGCCGTGGCTCCGGTAATAACGATAACTGTAGGATAGGTCATTGCCTTTCAGCTACCAGACGTGCAATCTCGATGATGACGTCACGAGCCTTTTCCATCGAGGGGATGGGGATGTATTCATACCGGCCGTGAAAATTGAGACCGCCGGCAAAGATATTGGGACATGGGAGACCCTTGAACGAGAGTTGAGCGCCATCTGTACCACCTCGTATGGGAACTACCTTGGGAGTCAGGTTACAATTCTTCATCGCCTGCTCGGCTGTATCGATAATATACATCAGCGGCTCGATTTTCTCACGCATGTTATAATATTGGTCCTTGATGTCGAGGACACAGCATCCGGGATATTCGTGGTTAATCTTACGTGCAAGGTGCTCAAATTCTTTTTTGCGACGCTCAAATCTATCGCGGTCATGGTCGCGTATGATATATGTCAAGACTGTTTTCTCGACGGTGCCTTCCATGCCAACGAGATGATAGAAGCCTTCATAATCTTCGGTATGCTCGGGTGTTTCCCAGCGAGGGAGCATTATAGCAAACTGGTTGGCAATGCGCATCGAGTTAATCATCTTATGCTTGGCATATCCGGGGTGGACGTTGCGACCGTTAAATGTCACGCGAGCAACGGCGGCATTGAAATTCTCATATTCCAATTCACCAACTTCTCCTCCATCCATCGTGTAGGCCCATTGTGCACCAAATTTATCAACATCAAACTTATGAGCTCCCAGCCCAATCTCTTCGTCGGGATTGAAAGCCACTCGTATGTCGCCATGTTTAATCTCGGGATGCTCTTTCAGATAAGCCACGGCACTGATTATTTCGGCAATGCCGGCCTTGTCATCGGCACCTAACAATGTGGTGCCATCGGTGACAATAAGGTCTTGTCCGATATAATGCTTAAGCTCAGGAAATTCATCGGGTGACAATAGGATATTGAGGTCCTGGTTGAGGATAATGACACCTCCATCATAGTTCTGGACAATACGAGGAGATACATTATGTCCCGACATGTCGGGTGATGTGTCCAGATGGGCGATAAAACCTATGGTGGGGACGGTGCCGGGCGTAACATTGCCGGGAAGAGTTGCCATGAGGTAGCCATTTTCATCAAGCGATATGTCGCTCAGTCCCAGGTCGGTTAATTCTTTCTCAAGGAATTGGGCAAAAATCATCTGACCCGGTGTCGATGGTGTCATGTTGGTCAATTCGTCACTCTGAGTGTCAAATTTGACGTACTGTAGAAATCGGTCTACTACGTTCATGAGTATGGTTATATTTTGAGGTTAAATATCAAAACAGAAATTAGGAGAGCAGTCTCCTTTGTCCCACAAAGTTAATCAATATTATTCATACAGAGGACATTTTGAGGCTATATATTATTGTTCGTTAAAATATTAGTCCCATAATGCATGGAAATGGTTTACCGGGCCATGACCCCTGCCTATTGAATAAGCGGCTCCATCAACAATAGCTTGCCTGAGGTAATTTTTGGCTGATATGACAGCATCATCCAATGGAAATCCCTTGGCAAGGTAAGAGGCAATTGCCGAAGATAGTGTACAACCGGTGCCGTGGGTGTTGACAGTGTCAACTTTAGGCGACGATAGCCGCGTGATGTTCCCGGTCTCGGCATTATAGAAAATGTCAACAAGCAGATTATTCTCCAAGTGGCCTGCCTTAATCATGACGGAGATGTTTCCTGATATTTTTGATAAAGCGATAGCTGCATCTTCAAGTTGATCCTGGTGGTCGATGGTTTCGCCCAATAGAAGAGATGCTTCTGGTAGATTAGGTGTAATTACCCGACTATAAGGTATCAATTCAGCTCGAAGTGTGGCGACAGCCTCCGGCAACAAAAGCGAATCGCCCGAAGTCGCTACCATTACAGGGTCAAGGACGATGTTACGCACATCGGGATATTGTGAGAGGGTGGATTTGACAGTGCGGATTAGTTCCGAGTCGTGCAACATACCGATTTTAACGGCGTCCACTCCAATATCATCAATTACCGAGCGTATCTGTCCGGCCACAAATTCAGCCGGCACGGGGTGTACGCCATAAACGCCCTGAGTGTTTTCATCTACCAGCGCGACGATGGCCGAGGCCCCATATACTCCTAATGCCGAGAATGTTTTTAGGTCGGCCTGCATGCCTGCCCCTCCTGAGGGGTCACTGCCGGCAATGGTTAATGCAATATTATATTTTTTCATGAATGACAGTAATTATCGGTTATTTTATATGTTCTTCATTTGTTACTATACTGTAAGCCGAATTCCAGAAAAGCCACTCAAGGTGGGTGCAGGAGACAAAAACGCGGGTCATCTCTTTCCTGACATTATCAGTTGTATTATCGGCGAGCCGGTCACATATCTCAATTGCTTTCAGTGTGCTACTCTCAAATTCCGGGTCGGAATATGTTTTAATCCACTCGCTATAGGGATTATTTTCAAGATGAGCTATTGAGAGTATATATTTCCCGACTTGGAGGTAAACCCAAAAACAGGGTAATACCGAAGCTGTTTCAATAGCTATATCATCCCCGTAACGAGCCATTAAATAGGAAGTGTAAAATTCACATGCCTCAGACTTGACAGCGTTGACGTCGGGATTAAATTTTTCATGCAGGGCTTTTTCTACAGCCACGCCGTCTAATGCAAATTTTAAAAATGAGTTGACATCCTCCATCTCGGGTAGCCGCGATGCGATGTGTGCAAGCACTCGGGTATAACTTTCAAGATATAGTCGGTCTTGGCTAATATACTGATGAAAACATCTGACAGGAAGAGTCCCGTCGGCAAGTTTCAATAGAAACGGATGTTGCTTGATTTTTTCAATAATATGGGATGCTGCGGCCCATGCTTGGTCACTCCACTTCATAGGCGTTATTTTTCGGCTATTACGGCTACATAATCACCCCGGTCGTATCCTTCGGTAGGTTGTTCGACTTTATTATCGGAATATAGGGGGTGGGTAGTAAGAGTCTGGAGATAGCGGAAATTTTTAAACCCGGCTTCTGACAGAAGCATTGTTTTCTCATCTGTCGTGCGCCAATTGGCCACATTAACAAATTCAATGGGATAAGGGTTGGGTGGATATACACCTTCAAGCAAGGGGTGATTCCATGTGCCGAGCGCTTTGGCAAGATTATACATGATGCCATAGGTGCTTTCTTTTGGTACATCGATAAGAATAATGCGTCCTCCCTCGGGGAGTGCTGTATAAACTTTATTTACTATTTCCCGTAGGTCTGAGATGTAGCTTGGCGATCCGTTAAACATTATTGTCCCATATAGGCCTTTGGGGTAATTGAAGTCTTCACCGGTGGAGATTGTTACTTTCAGTCCTCGTTTTTCGGCTATCTCAGCCATCCCCAATGAAGGTTCAACTCCATCGTTCACATTTATGTTGTATTCGCGGCGCATAATATCTTCAAACAGACCGCTTCCACAGCCTACCGATAAAATCGGGCGGGGAGCATCCTTCAGCGTAGCGGCAACCAAGGCTACTTCTGAGGCCAATACATTGGCGTTATCAATAAACCAGGCATCATACTTGCCTGCATATTCATCAAATCCTGACATAGCTATTTAATAAGAAGGGTGAATTATATAAGTTAAGTGAGGTAATTAAAATTGATATTTGGCAAAGGAGAGATCTTTCAGATCAATTGTAAGAAGAGTTCCATCAAGGATCTCGCCATAACCCGAAATGAGTTTTATCGCTTCCATAGCTTGAATACTACCCACCATTCCGACAACCGGACCGAAGGTTCCGATTATATTTGATGGCTGATAAGAAAGTTCGGAAATGTCATTGTATAGGTCGTGCAGACTCTTACCCTTGGTGTGATTGAAAACTGTCACACATCCGTATGAAGTATCTATACTGCCATGTATCCATGGTTTGCCGAGCCGGCGACATACATTGTCAATCAGGAGGCGAACAATAAAGTTATCGGTGCAGTCCATTATAACATCATAATCTGATATCATGTCTTGGGCATTGTCATCAGTCAATCCATTAGGGTATACCTTAAATATTGTATTGGACGACATTGCTGAAAGGTGGCTGAGTGCACAATCGGTCTTTTTTTTACTGACATCTTCCTCGGTGTAAAGAATTTGACGTTGAAGGTTGGTCTCGCTTACGACATCTTTGTCACAAAGACCTATCTTACCGACGCCGGCTGATACGAGATAAGAAGAGACCGGAGCGCCCAGGCCACCGAGTCCCACAATCAAGACGCTTGACCGCTTGAGAAGAGATTGTCCTTGCTCTCCAAATCCGTCAATCATTGTCTGACGTAAAAATCTATCCATGATTTTCAGTGCTATTTATGTTATAAATCAGCATATTATATCAATCAAACGCGCGATCCCAGTCTTTCCACACAGGCTCGCGGCCTAAAGCCTTTAGGTCGGCCACTACTTTTTGGGGAGATGTGTCATCACTTATGGTGAACTGTTCCAAAGAGTCGGTATATGTGGCGTATCCTCCCGGGTCTACTTTCGAGCCGGCACTCATCGTTGTTACACCAAGTGTAGCCATGTTGTTACGGAATTGGTGATTTTCACGAGTAGAGTAGGAAATATCCACATCGGGGTCAAAAATACGGAAGGCAAAGGTTAATTGGGCGAGTTCACGGTCGCTCATCACCACATTGGGTTGAAATCCGGACTCTGATGGTCGCATGCGAGGGAAATTGACCGAATATTTCGTGCGCCAATAATTCTGTCTTAAATATATCAGATGTCGAGCCATCATGGTGACATCTGTTCGCCAGTCTTCCAAGCCGATTAAGACCCCCATACCGATTTTGTGGACTCCGGCCATACCCATGCGATCAAAGCCGTTGCACCGCCACTCAAAGTCTGATTTCATTCCCGCCGGATGATATTTCTTGTAATTTTCTCTGTGATAAGTTTCTTGGAAACATATCACGCCATTAAGCCCTGAGTGAGTCAAACGTTCATAATCTTCGGTGGATAATGGCATTACTTCAATTGTTAGATTGGCGAAATACGGTCGGCATACATTAAGAGCTTTCTCAATATAGTCGGTACCTGCTTTGGCAGGATTTTCGCCGGTAACTATCAACAGGTTTTCAAATGGGCCAAGTTTTTTTATGGCTTCACATTCTGCCTTAATTTGTTCGGGCGTGAGTATCACGCGGTTGAACTTGTTATGGCAATTAAATCCACAGTATACACATGAGTTGGTGCATGAGTTGGTGATATACATGGGAATGAATATCTGCATGGTCTTTCCGAAACGTTGTTCGGTTAGCCGCCGACTCTTCTGAGCCATCAGTTCGAGATAGGGAGTGGCGGCCGGTGAAATTAGTGCCATGAAGTCTCGGTCGGTAAGATGTTCGGAGTTCAAGGCTCTCTCGACATCAACAGTGGTGGACGCCATTATTTGGGCAGTCGTTTCTTCCCAATTATATTTTTTTAGTTCGTCAGAAAACATAATCAATCAAGAAATGAAGTTAACGGACTTGAGGCCACAGCATGTTCTGATACAGCACCGAGTCCGGCGAGGTAAGCTTCGCGGCCTGCAATTGTGGCTTGGGCAAATGCTCCGGCCATTTTTTCAGGGTCGCCGGCGACTGCGATAGCAGTGTTGACCAAAACAGCGTCAGCTCCTAATTCCATTGCCTCAGCCGCATGAGATGGAGCGCCGAGTCCGGCATCCACTACAACGGGGACACGGCTCTGGCTAATGATGATTTTTAGCAATTCTCTTGTCACTAATCCCTTGTTGCTCCCAATAGGTGCTGCTAAGGGCATCACGGTAGCTGCACCGACTTCTTCCAAGCGCTTGCATAGGACAGGGTCGGCTTGGATGTAGGGCAATACTATAAACCCGAGTTTAGCAAGTTCTTCAGTGGCTTTCAATGTTTCTACAGGATCGGGAAGAAGATACTTGGGGTCGGGATGTATTTCCAATTTTATGAAATTGGTGCCGAAAGCTTCACGAGCCAACTGAGCGGCAAATACCGCTTCTTTAGCGTCGCGCACACCCGAAGTGTTGGGAAGTAGCTGAATACCTTCATGTGTGATGTGACGGAGCATTTCGTCCTTGGTGTTATCCATGTCGATACGCTTCATGGCTACTGTCACCATCTGTGTACCTGATGCAAGGATAGCTCTCTCCATCAGTTCGTTGCTGTGAAATTTTCCGGTACCTACAAAAAGTCTCGAACTGAATTCTCGACCTCCGATTATTAGATTTGACATAATGAGCTGATTTAATTATATTGATTTATTGTATCGTTTGTATTATTTTTTGAGTCATCTCAGTAGGGTCTTTGGCGTTTATAATAGCGCCGGAAATTGCAATTCCATTTATGCCGGTAATTAGTATTGGTGATATGTCATCAATAGTAATTCCACCGATGGCTACAATCGGAATATTAAGGTGTGAGTCTATACACTTTGTCGCAATTTTTTTATAGCCTTCCAATCCGATGACCGGACTTAATTTTTCTTTGGTGGTTGTAAACCGGTATGGGCCGAGTCCTATGTAGTCAGCTGAATTTGATGTGGCCTCAGTAATGTCGTCATAACAGTTTGCAGTCGCCCCGATTATTTTTGAGGGTCCAAGCGCCTGACGAGCTTCCTTGACAGGCATGTCATTCTTGCCAAGGTGAACACCATCGGCCTTCAATTCCTCTACAAGTTCTACATGGTCGTCGATAATAAATATCGCGTTATATTGGTCACAGAGCTTGCGTATTTCACGACCTTCCTCAAGTATAGTTTCTCGGTCGGCATATTTATGTCTAAGTTGGATCCATCGGCATCCACCGTCCAGTGCAAGTTTTACTTCTTGAGGTATAGATATTTTATCAACGGGATGGGTGATAAACTGGAGCTTGAAAGCATTAGCATCTATGATTGTTGACCACACGCTTCCAAGCATCGCACACCCGCTGAAGCCTAAGGCTTGAAGTGTGTCGAACTTTGCAGGGGATACGCCGCCCAATGCAAATATATTTTCGTTAAGGTTGTCCGTTAGTCTTTTGTTATCAAAATTACCGACATATCCCGGTTTGGAGATACTTGGGAATATAGGGCTTAGGAAGGCATAATCATAATGTTTGGTGTTGATTTCCTCGATTGAATGTAGCGAGCGGCTTATCAAACCACTCCAGTAGGCAGGTGGTATAGGATTACGCCGTGTCAGATGTATACCACCCACTCCCATATCCTTGGCAATATTGAATTGGTCATGGATGCTTATACGAGGATACAGGTCTCCGGGTATATCTCTGAGAAGGTTATACACTTGCTCGGGGGTGGCATCGGGTTTACGGATATGTACACGCCAAAAGCCATCGTTGAGTAGTAGAGAAGTTATCTTTTTTGCTTCGCCATTAAAAAAGTAAGGGACGGTGATAGCTATTTTTTTCATGGTGTCATCCTCCACACACGGCTCTGATAATCGTGATTTTCATGCCGGCTTCCAATACCGTTTTATCCCATTCCTGTCGAGGCACCACGCGTGAGCCAATAGCCACGGCTTTCCCTTTACCGTCAATGCCCTGGCTCTCAAGTAGAGCAGCAAGAGTGGTGCAGTCGCGGGGTACGTTAATTTCTTTGTGATTGATTTCTACATTCATGATTTGTCTATATATGAATAATAACCATCGTCAATATGACAACGGATACATAGAGAAGTGAACCTTTATATATGAATGTAGATTTATCAAACGGTCCTTTCGGCGGTACTAACCGCATCAAGTTCGTAGGGTATAATCTCAGTCCTTAAAAGGGACACCCCTCCATTGTTGCTACAAATTTAAAACTTTTATTTCACGTTTGCAAATCGTAAATCTTTCACCTGTCAAACTCGTTGTCGATTGCTAATCGTTGCCAATCATATAATGGTGACGTAGGATGCAATAAAAACGCGTCCTCACCCTTGGAAAAGATGAGGACGCGAGTGATGTGGGAAGTCGTGTGGTTATTTGACCTGAATTTTCAGGCGACGTGTCATCCCGCTGTTGGCATTTGTTACAGCTACTATGTATGCTCCGGCCGATAGCGACTGCAGATTAACAAGGTTGGTGTCTTGTTCATGCATCACAAGTTGTCCTGTAACAGAGTAAAGTCTCACGTGGGATGCTTGTGCTCCTTGGATTGACAATGTACGGTCGATAAGGATGACATGCATATTGCTGTCAGTGGCGATGTCATTGACTCCGCTGGCCCAATCAGAGTAGGCGGTGATAGGAACGACCAGTTCTTTTTCGCCTGATGGAACGTAGGCTCTCAGTGAGGCATTGTGGACACCCATTTCCAACGGTTCATAAATAACGTTGACTTGACCATGGTCGGGTACTTGTGAACAGTCGAGGCTAAACTTGTTGGCGTGTTGGCCCGTAATCTCGAGGTTGATGGGTTCTCTGAGATTGCTGTGCTCAAATTGTACAGCATAGTAGTTCTTTACATCACAAGGACGATTGCCAAAGTCGATGTTGCCCACGTTTATTGAGAATTCTTGAGGACGATAGCTTGACAGGCCATGAAGTGTCATGTCAAAGTTTTGAGGTTTGCCGTCGGTCTGGACAAAGAAGTTGGAGTATATGTCACCCACCGATGTTGGATGGAATGTCACGTTGAACGTGCCATCATAATAAATAATCGGGGGGATGGCGTGAGGCCATCGGTCGGCGACTCGTCCGGCAGCTGAATATACGGCACCGTTGATAACAATGGCTTCCTCGGTTTTTGTATGGTTGGCGTCGTTAGCAAATACAATGCCATATTTGTGGCCTGTGTCTTCGGGTGTGAAGGTATAGGAGTATATGCCGTTGTTGGGATTGGTAAGCTCGACACCGGGCCAATTCCCGCCGGTAAAGTTTTTGGAGGCGTCACTCATATCCCATATCCACACATATACTTTGTCCCATCCGGCGCGGTTATTATCCCAATATACTGTTGTGGGAGATTGGAGTGTCATTGTTTGGTTTAGCGTAAATTGGTCTGTATTGTCGCCCCATAGTCCGGCCCACAGGGCACCGCTGAGATTATCGGCACGTACACTATAGGTATTGGTGGTTGACTCGTTGACATAGGAATTGAAATTACCATCGCCTGTGACATCGACAGTTGGCGACTTGCGACTACTGCCGTGAACATCGGTCCACGCTGTCTCGGCTCCGGTAGAGTTAGCTCCAAGCCATATCCAGTCATAGGACCAATCGGTCGGATGATAAGTGATTTTTACCTCGCCGGGACCACTGAGCCATGTGGGGTCGATAGAGAAGTTGGAAGCACCGGGGCCATTGAGACTTATTGAAATGCCGTCTTTGAGGTCTTTGCCATCAATATAGAGGGTTTTGACCTCCGAACTACCGGCGTATGCATTGACCTTGGAGTCTCGTTCCGAGAACCACAGTGTAGGTTGGTTGACCTTTCCGGGGTTTTGGACGGGGGTATCGCCATATTTATAATAAGCAATACCTTGGTTGGAAGATAGCACCCAGGCTTCGACAAAATTATCGCCATCGGTGTTGACCAAAACTTCTCCGGTGCCGTTGGGGTTTGGAGTGTCACCAAGACCGTCGGTTGGAAGTTCCTGGAGACAGTCGTTATTGGTAAAGTTACCGGCTTGGTCACGGAAAACTCTCATTTTGGCCCCGGTATAGTTGGCGCTTCCGCGGAATACGAGGTGAGCGGCGTATTTACAGTTGCGGAAATAGAATTCGTGATGTGAGGCTCCTTGAGTGTGACCATCCTGGTGGTTGACAGCGGCACAGTTGGCCTTGCCATTGCCTGCTCCGGCAAGGTAGCACGGATTGGTAGCATTGCCGTCAATCCAGTAATTGCCACCACCCCATATATACACGCGGGCATTGCTACCGACTTTCATATAATTGCCCGACCCGTTACAAGCCAGCGTGTACTTGGAAGTCCATGTATCGTCGGTCTGATGATACTCTACAATACGCGTTTCGGTCGATCCATTGTCCCAAGCAAAACCATACCAGCAGTCTGACGGATAGGTGCCCACAATTGACATGCCATCACCCAATCGGTTACATCCCTGCTTGTCGTTGGTATCAAGGACCACATAGGGCTCGGATGTATCATTATCCCAACAGTAGATTTTCAGGTTATCACTGCCGGTAGCGAGGTTACATGCAAAAATGCGGCCATTGCTCACTTGTACGTCACACAATTTCAATGTGCCACCGTTGACAACATTGCCTAATTTTAGCTCACCAAGTAGTTCGCCGGTCTGGGAATGTAGGACTATGATACGGCTGGTCTCGTAGACACAGTAGATTTTACCATCCATGTATGCAAAGTTGCGTATATTCTTTGCATCATAACCCTTAGATGTATCTGACCCACGAGCCGATGAGACATTAAATCCCTCGTTCATAGAGCCCAAGACTCCGCCATCAATCTCACATGTAACTTTGACATCTTTCTGTATATCACCACTTTTGAAGTGTATCCAGGACTCCTGGGTCGTGTAGTGTTTGGTATCGGTATATGTCACTCTCACCGAGCCTCCTGAGGCAGGGAGCCACGTGGTGCTGAGCTCTATCTTGGAGGCGTCATCACACCACACCGAAATACCGTCGCTTAGACCGGTAGTCGAGACATTAACATCCTGATATGGACGGTCACCGTAACCACACTTCATCGTTACGTTGGAGACATTTATTGCTTTCTGTGCTACTCGAGGGTTGTGAATGGTGTTACCTCCATAGCTTGTACCATGTACATTATAGAAATAGTCATAAAAACCATAAACAAAGGCATTGACCCATGAACGATACCCATCAGAATTTTCATCCTTGATTCTTGACCATTCATTGGGATTGTTTACAAACATCGCCTCGGTAAGAATAGATGGTATTGAAGAATAGGAGTCATTTAGAACTGCCAAGGAGTAACCATAAAACGAATTATCCGTCATACAACGACGTCCGTATGTACCTAACTCGTTCAGAAGGCTTTTATAGACATAATTGGCAAGCGCCGAGGAATTGCCGGATGTGTGATGATAAAACACTTCAGATCCGTGAGCCGTGTTTATGCCTGCTGAATTAAGGTGAATGGAGCAGAAAATCCATGGGTCATAGGAAATTTTCATCTGGCTTCGAGAGGAAAGCGAAACATCATAGTCGCCGGTGCGAGTAAGCTTGTAGTTACAGCCAAGCTCATTAAAACGCTGGACAATGCTGTTGGCACATCTAAGGCACAATTCACCCTCATGAGGAGCCGAGGGTCCGAGTGCCCCGGGATCGCTACCGCCATGACCGGGGTCAAGCATAATAGTAAAGCTGCCGCTGGTCGATGACCAGTTGACTGTCGAATATCCGCTTGATATCCCCATCGCTACGGCTATACCGGTTAGTAGTAATTTTAGTTTTTTCATTATCATTTAGGATTTTGTTATTTTTCGGATAGATTAAATATGTGATGATTGGAACATCGCCATCGCCAGTAATGACTAAAGTATGTCAGCTACTGATTAGGATTTATGCGTAGTTGTTACATTAGGTGCAAAATTACAATAAATTAAGTAATACACAATATTAATTTTAAATACATTTTAAAATAACCGTTATTTTATCCATATTTTACCTGCAGTCAGTGACACACTCAACACTTCAACTGACAATCCTATCTCAGAACGTCTAAGGAGCATGTCGATAACACTGTCGTGGAAATTTGGATTCAGTGGACAAGAGCGATTGGTCACCCCTACCCCGATTAAACTGCAAACTCTCAAACGCGGGATGTAGGCACGGAACGGCGGACTGTGATTAACCCCCGGTGCAGGGACAGAGTCCCTAAGCCGGGGGCGTTAGCGGGTCTTTTTTGAGTGAGGGCCGGAGGCCTGAGTTGTGGTAGAGACTCTGCTAATTACAATAAGTTATCCTCACCGGTTACCACAACCCGGCCCTCCGGGCCTAAGACACCGCTGCTCAGTATAGGCTGCAAGCTTCGGGCCACCGGCCCTGTGCATGCAGTTAATCACAACGCGGGCCGCCGGCCCTCGCTCATCTTAATTCAGAATTATTCATCACTGACAGGCTTCGTCACGAGCTTATTGAACGGCTATAACCGTGGCCTTTCATGCCTATCACATTATTTTAGAGCCTTCTTGCACGCTGACCCCTACCAACCGCTTCTGTCCGCTGACCCCAAACATATACTTTTGATGTCACACCTTAAGATAGTGCAAAAAAATGAAGCCGGACATTTCTCACGAAATATCCGGCTTTAATACTACAAAAATCCTAAAATAATAACCTTGAATCTTAGACCTGAATTATTATTTACCTTAATGCGATGCAAAATTACAACGGCTGTCAAGCTATTCAAAGATTATATAAGCATAATATAAAATATATATTAGATGTAAAAATGTAAATAGTTGATATATTATACTTTAATGTTATGTAATTTTAAAATAAATATAAATATTCACTTAGCTTATCTTACCGATATTTATTATATCATGCTCAAAAGTATCGCGCGATATAGCTCTCATTTTTATCTTATTTCTATAAGTATATATGGTGTTTAGTGAAAGTCCGAGGAATTTTGAAATTTGTGTACTGTCATCAACACCGAGTTTCATAAAGGCAAGAATTCTCAACTCAGGAGTCAATCGATCTTCTTCAGGAAGGTTAATCTGACGGTCAGCAACCAGCAACCTATTCACTTCACTGACAAAGTCGGGATAAATCATCAGAAATGCCGAGTCAAATATATCATAGAAAGTGTGTAATTGTTCTCTCATAATTTTGCCAGACTCAATCATATTGAGCAAATCCGTGACCTGTCCGGCTTTGATTTTGCGGCCGGCTACACGGTTAAAATTCTCCAAAGCAGTAAGATAGGCACCACAAAGCAAGAGGATTTTGCGTATATAGTTATCTTTTAGCTCAAGGGTGGCGGTAAGTTTGATTTTCATGCGTGACAGACGACATCTCGCGCGGTCATAAATAAAGAACAACGTGATGGAAACAACAAGCAATATACTTAATATGATAATAACGACAATCATGTCTCGTCGAGCTTCGGCATTGCGTTCCTGTACAGTTTGGAATACAAGTGGAAGAGCTTCGGCAATTTCAAGCGAGCGAAGTCTTGAGCGTGACTCAACGGCAGTCGATAATGAACACGTCAAGTAATTATATGATCGATCGATATCACCCTTGTCATATAGCAGTTTGCCAAGTCGGTGAAGTGAGGTTGTCTCGCGATTACCGGTGGCAATGTCGCTCATGGCTGATTTGGCGAGGTAATATATGGCATCATCGGTATGATAGGGATCGTTGATAAAAGCCGAACCAATGATAGCTGCTGTTCTGGCATACAGATGGTCTTTAAATGGCACTTTATCAAGAAGTTTAATCATTTGTTCTATCGCTTGGGGGCCTGCACCTGAGTTGAGTAAGGAGGTGGCTTGATAAAAATCGTGATTGGGAGTGCCGGGCTCCAAGTAGATGAGCAAGGAGTCAACAGCTTTATGGGATAATTCGGTGTAATGCTGTTTGAGTGTAGAATTGGAATAGAAGTCTTTGGCATAGTTAAACAGTAGGTCAGCCGACTCATAATAATAAATCTTTATAGATTGTGGCAAGGTATTAGGGTCGATGGTTTCAAATTCCTCAATCGACTCTCTTACCATCCCATAAATAGGGCCAACGGTAATCTTGAGCAATTTAAAACGGGTCTGCTGATTTTTGTCATTTATATCCGATGCAAGCTGATAACCTAAAGACGCATAGTGGATTGCCGAGTCAAGGTCAACATGCCTGTATTCTCGTGAAAGGTAATTGTACATGTCAAGTTTTTGAGCGGAAGTCGCTTTACTCAGTTGCCTCTTATATTTGTTCAGCGAGTTAACTTTTGTAGCCTCATACTCGTTCTGTCGCTTGACATAAAAATCAAGTGAATCGAGGGCTTCCGTTGCATGAGAAACGGCTCTTGAATTGAATGGCGTGACTATGGCGAGGAATGCAGTCAGCAGTGTGATAAAAAATGGTCTTGACATAGGATAAAATTTATAATTGGCACTGCAAATGTAATAAAAATTATTGATTTATACTTATATTCTTGTTAGATATATTATCAATGAATTTTTCAACAACAACCAATATGTTAAGGATATACATTTATATTTATTGGAAAATATATTTATATAATCTTGAACATCTTGCATCGCATCGGCATGAGTTATAAATTTGCAATGTCTTTAGAGCGATAAAGACGAGTCATCACCGGTAAACCCGATGATGACGGTAAAACTGAAGATTAAGTTTTTTATATCACAACGGTGATGTAAAAAAACTACAAGGTACAATACAAAGGTTATCAAAAGATGATTTTAGATTTCAATGGTAGATTTTAGCGATGACGTGAGTCATCTTAAGGTTAAAAGTATGATTATTTAGGTTTTTGAGTTTCCGTACAAACGGAAATCAATTAAAAAAGGTCTCAGCCCGTGAGGGTGTGAGACCTTTTTTGATTGTCAGGTGTGTGATTTTCAGTATAGACCTGATGAGGAGAGAGGAGAATAGATATAGTAGAGAGTAAAATTAATATTGTCTAATCAGAGGTTGTTAAACTTGGCAATTGGCATCAAAGTCAACAGTCATGTCCATATTATTGTCGGCGAGCATCTGGGCTGATATGTCATCCATAGTAAGACCGGTGTCTGACATATCAACGAGTTCATTTTCCTGGATTACACCGTCACCATTCAGGTCTACGATAGCTCCATCGATTACACCATCACCGTCTCCATCGACCATAATGGTATTGACGCCATCGATTTGGACAGTTGCGATATTGGCAATTGATCCGTCGGCCATCATGTGTGTGCCCACTGATGTTACATGAACATCAATATCCGGCTCTACCGACTTGATATTATCGTCAAATTGGGCCTCGGTATAGAATTGGGCTTTCTGGTCATTAGACAACTCATTCCATTCGTTTTCGGTATAAGTACCGTATGTCGCGCCATGATATTGGAAGATACCGCCGGGGCCAACTTGTTCGCGTGCCTGAGCAAAAGCTTCGTTGAACGACAGGCTGTCGTCGACGTGGGCGATTGCGACGCCACCAGGAGTTTCAATCATTACAGCGGCGGGGGTTACATCGACAGGTTCTTCAATATTAGCGGCGGCTTCAGCCGTGGCCTGGGGAACAACTTCTACCGATTCACCATTCACAGTGATGTTGATGTTTATATCTTGAGCAGTCTGCTGGGCATCAGGCTGAGCGGGAACATCTGTGCGGATATCACCTACCGGATTTTCGTCAATAAGTATTTCATGAGATGTTGTATTATTGTCGGCAATGGTGGTTGCAGTGCCGGCTGCAGGGGTGTTTACTGTCTCTTCAGTTATCGTGACATCATCATGAAGGATTGGGTCGGGAGCTTTGGACGGGTCTTCACGCTGGGCGAGAGAGTCCTGGAGTTGCTCGTCAGTCATTTCCTGGTCGGGGGTGGCAGCTTGAGCGAGAGTGCTTTCTTTGGGTGTGTCGCTTGACATAGCCGAGGCAGCAAAGACTCCACCACCGATTATAGCTGCTGCGCCTGCACCGACGGCAACTTTAGTACCGAGGGTGGTATTTTTTTTAGCTTTCACGTCTTGTTTGGCTACTTCTTGATTATCATCCATCAACTCAGTTGAGTCGTTTTCTGAGATAACGGTGTTATCGTGGGTTGAGGTATTCAATACGGTGTTGTCGGCGATACGTGTCTGGTCGTCTTGTCCGAGGTAGATGTTGTCTGAGGTTTTCATTTCTGTAGGTTTTTATTTGTTTTTTATATTTTGTAAGCTGAATAATGAGTCAACTGATATCGTTATCGTTGGTTGACATTGCAAAGGTACAATATGGCACTATGGCAAACCAAACATTTTGGGCAATAACTGACAACATCCCCGGATTAAGTGACAAGCCGGGGAGTTTTGAGCTAAATCCGGTGGAGCATATATGAGGTGTGTCAATCATCGCCTGACGGAAATCTCATTGTAAACTGCAGACCTCCCTCCGGGCGGTTAGAAGCTTCGATTGTTCCTCCATGCAAAGCAATCGTATGCTTTACTATCGCGAGACCCAGACCTGTCCCGCCAAATTCTCGCGAACGTCCTTTATCAATACGGAAAAACCGTTCGAAGATACGTGACAAATATTGGTCAGGAACGCCAACACCGTTGTCCGCAAAGACTATTGTATAGTCGTCGGGCTGGGTAATCTCGATTAAGTCTCCACGTGAATAGGCAATGGCATTATTGATAAGATTTCTAAATGACGCGGCAAGAAGAGAGCGATTACCATACAGGATTATATCCCGGCCAAGATTAAAAACAATAGGGATGTAGGCATCATCGTCATACTCACCGGCCACCTCTCGGATAAGCATATTTAGATTAACCGACTCATGAGCAATCTCGGCATTGCCATCTTCAAGGCGTGTCAGAGTGGACACATCGGCCAGCATCGACTTCAGCCGCCCGATATTCTCGTTACATCTGGATAAAATGTTTTCACGCTTGGCTCTGTCGAGGTCGGGATGATTGACCATCGTCTCGATACATACCTGCAACGCGGCTACTGGTGTTTTCAACTCATGGTTTATATTATTGGTAAGCTCCCGCTTCAATCTTGACTTCTCTTGCTCCTGTCTCGTCATGAGTTCATATTGTTCTTTCTGCTTGATATACAGCCTGACAATGTGTTGGGAGATCTCGCCAAGCTCGTCGTGAGGGAAGGCCTTGTCATCCAGAAATTTTTCACCGGCTTCAGCACGTCTGGCAAATCGGTTGAGGCGAGAGATATTCATGCCGAGTTTACGAGTGGCAAGATATGCTGTTATGCTCGTGATTGCTGTCACCAATAGTAGAAACCACAGAAAATTTTTATCAACTGCCAGCAATTCTTCCAACGTCAATGTATATGGAGCCGCCGACCTTACAATGATATTACCGTCGGCCATCGCCGAGTAGAAGTACACGTCATTAGTAGTGTCGGAATGTCTATTCCGGGTAAACCCGGTACCGGTCTCGAGGGCCATCTTTACTTCCGGCCGGTCAAGATGATTGGTGACCTTGGTGCTGTTGGCATGGGTATCATATATCACACTGCCAAGCGTGTCTATAACCGTCACGCGCAACCCCTCGATAGGCAACGGCTTCTCGGTCAGAAATTCCCGCGGGCTCTTACCCCCTTCGATTGCATCCACAACCTGCATATTAAACAACTGTAATCGCTCATCAAGTCGCTCGGCCTTATACTGCTTCTCTCGGCTATACTGAAATACCATGAAGCAGGCCACGATAATCCACGACAAACCCATTACAAGCACAAACAATTTATGCCTGTATGACATCTTACTCAAAACCATAGCCATATCCTTGCCGGGTTATTATACGATCGCCATAGGGCGCTATTTTCTGTCTTATACGAGTAATATTGACATCAACCGTGCGATCAAGTATCACGACTTCGTCTTTCCACACACGGTCAAGTATATCTTGACGAGAGAACAACACGCCACGGTTCTCGGCAAGCATCTGTAATATTTCAAATTCTTTCTTTACCAATTTCACTTCCTTGCCGTCAACCCGGCAACGCTTGAAGCGTGTATCGATTTCAATTCCATCTATGTTTATGACGTCTTTGTCGGCTTTTTTTTGGGTGCGCCTGAGCACAGCCTTTACTCTCGTGAGAACATTACGTATTGTATAAGGCTTGAAAATATAGTCATCGGCACCGATGTTAAGTCCGGTAACCATATCATCCTCGCTGTCACGCGCCGTGCAGAATATGATTGGAATACCGGCTGTCGTCTGATTTTTTTTGAGTTCTTTGGCCATCTGAAAGCCACTCATCTCTTTCATCATCACGTCAAGGATGATTAGCGAATAGGATTTAAGATTAAGACGCATCGCTTCTTCAGCGCTATATGACACGTCCACGTCATAGCCTTCCAGCTCCAAGTTGAGCTGAAGCATCTCACACAGTGTGGTGTCATCCTCCACCACAAGTACTCTGGTCGGTTGGTCCATATTTGTATTTATAAATTTCATCCCAAAAATAACACGTATTCGCGTTTTATCCAAATATAATCCCTCAATAATATATTATTGCCACCTATAGTAATAAACCTATAGTAATAAACAGGCACACCCGGGATTGGGCGTGCCTGTTTTAGGGGAATTTATAAACTCCTATATATGGAATTATGAAAGTCAATTATTTAACGAGAACCTTGGTAGCTTTTTTGCCCTGAACACGGATAAAGAGGCCGTTCTGGGGGTTAGCTACTTCTACGCCCTGGAGGTTGTAATACTTAACAGGAGCATTCTCGTCAGCTACGATAGTCTCAACAGCTTGTTCGGTGTCACCAAGGACCTGAAGGTTTTTGATTTCCCAGGTGTCGGCACCGGCGGCTGATGAACCATACTTGAACGCGATTTCGATTTTCTTACCGGCAAAAGCCTCGAGGCTGATTGAGCCTGAGTTGGCAAAAGTCCATGCACCTGCTTCGGGCCATGTGGGAATTACAAGAGCAGTCCACTCAGTAGCACCTTGCTCGCGCACCTGAACACCACATAGAGTTTTGAGGGTTGTCTGGAACTTGGCAGCGTGGTCAAAGCTCATGGTAACGTTTTTCTTACCGGTGAGGTCTATAACAGGTGAAACAGCAAGAACATCGGCCTCTAATGCGCCGCCTTTGTATGCTGAACCGTTCAGATAACCTTTCTTGTTATAAACCTTCCAAGTCCATACATAGGTGAGGCCCTCGGGAATAGTACCTGAAACAGTCCATCCGGTAGGCATCTCATTAGCTGTATTGGCATCATCCTCACCTAGAAGGCTTGCTACGAGATTGTCGGGAGCGGGCTCCTCAACAACAAGTGTATACTTGGCAGTACCGGCATAGAAATCATCGGTCTCCGGAGCTGAAGCGGTAATAACGGTAGTACCGGCAGCTACGATGGTAACGGCACCTGAGGTAGCATCAACGGTGGCAACCTCAGGGACTGAAGATGTATAAGTCACTGCACCATCAGTCATTTTTGTAAGGCGGGGAGCGGTGAACTCATCACCAAGAGTTACAGTGTAAGTAGCCTGGGGGAATGACATACCGGCATCATCCTTAACAACACCTGTACCGGGGGTATATTCAACAACAATTTTAGAGATACGTACTTGTTTTTTCACATCTGAAATCTCGAGAGTGTTAAGACCTGCAGATGTTGCACCAAACTCTTCAGCTTTGGTTGAGGATGTCAGTGAACCAAATGCAGTCCAACCCTCAGACCAAGACATATCGGTAAGAGCTGTAGCTTTGGAGTGTATCTCGGTCATTGTAACCTTGGTCATTTTAGCCCCGGCAGGAGCCTGAATAGTGAAAACAGAACCAACATATACACGAATGTGTTCTCCGGGTGCTACCAAATCGGTAGAGGAACTTGCTTTATCAAGAGTTATCTTGAAGCCGTCAACAGTGGTAGTGTATGAATTGGCATCACCGGCCCATGTTGCTGATGCACCATCAAGGATGGTAGCTGTCTCAGCGTTCATTGCAAGTGCACCAAGTGCACAGCACATTGAGAGTAAAAATTTTTTCATAAACTAAATTTTTGTGTTATACAATAATGTTATTAATGATTTATCCTATAAATTGATAGAAATTAGTTAAGCTTGATTCAGGTATATCCGGGACATAGGTCATCCATAATATATTGCGATTGGCAAAGGTATATATAGTTTTTATATTTATCAAATATATTTACAACTATTTTTACATAATTTATAATAGGTCAACAAGATTTTAAGGGGCTCGAGTATTATATCACGACAAATATGTGTACATTTGCAGTTGACCTATAAACCGTATTTAAATTTAGAGGCACTATATGCTTGCTATACAACCCAATAACTACAACGTTCCATGAACCATACCCGACAAGAACATCTTAATCAAGTACGCGCCTTGATGGCCGACGCCGGCATCGATGCCGTTATCATTAATAAGACCGACCCTCATCAAAGTGAATATATCGGCCGTCACTGGGCTTTTCTGCGCCGTGTGAGCGGATTTACCGGTTCGGCCGCCACGATGGTGGTGACTCGCGACCGGGCTCTGCTATGGACCGACTCTCGTTATTTCATCCAAGCCAACGACCAGCTTCAAGGCTCGGGTATAGAGCTGATGAAAGACGGACTACCCGACACCCCTTCAATTCAGCAGTGGTTGACGGCCAACCTCACTCCCGGTCAGAAAGCAGGTATCGACGGCATGCTGTTCAGCGCCACGATGGCCCGTCAGTTGGCTGATACTCTTGCCATTCACGACATAGGGCTCATCACCGACTTCGACCCTATAGGCGACACATGGCCCGACCGTTCGCCACTTCCGGCCGACCGCGTGTTTATACATGAGCAACAATACGCCGGACAATCTGCCTCCGACAAGATAGCCTCAGTCCTTGACAAGACATATCAGTCAGGCGCCGACGCCATCTTCCTGTCATCGCTCGACGAGATTGCATGGACGCTCAATATACGTGCCCATGATATACACTATACCACTGTAGCAACCTCATTTCTTTATCTATCTCCCGTTGAAAAAGTGCTGTTTGTCGACCCCGTCAAAATCGACAACGCTGTCAGCGACCATCTCTCGGAAGCCGGCGTACACACCCTACCCTACAGCGATGTACTGAACTACCTGACATCTTTACCCGACAATATCAAGGTCCTGATTGAGCCTTCCAATAACTCAATCGCCCTTGTCAACACCCTTGGCAACCGGACTCTTGAGGCAGAGTCACCTATAGCATTGATGAAGTCGGTCAAAAACGACATCCAGGTCGCCGGTATACGTGCCGCTATGGAACGAGACGGAGTTGCCATGATAAAATCGCTAATGGAAATCGAGCGACATATCAACAATGACCTGACCTTGACCGAGCTGGACATCAAACATATCTTCCGCCAGCAACGCTCATCCTGCGATCTGTTCTATGACGAGAGCTTTGGCCTCATCAGCGGCTTTGGCCCACACGGTGCCATCGTCCATTACGAGGCCAACGAGACGACCAACGCCACCATCAAACGTGGTGGCCTCCTACTCATCGATTCGGGAGGTCAATATCTTGACGGTACCACCGACATTACCCGCACCATCGCTATCGGAGGCACACCGACACCCCAACAACGCCACGACTTCACATTGGTGATGAAAGGCCATATCGCACTGAGTGATGCTGTCTTTCCACGCGGCACTACCGGTCACCAACTTGATGTCCTGGCACGGCAACACCTCTGGCACGACGGGCTCAATTACCTCCACGGCACGGGACACGGCGTAGGACATTTCCTCAATGTTCATGAAGGGCCACAGAGCATCAGACTCAATCACAACCCCGTGGCACTCGTCCCGGGCATGGTGACGTCCAACGAACCGGGCCTATACCGCGAGGGACAGCACGGCATCCGTTGCGAGAACCTTCTACTCACTGTTCCCGCCATGACAACCGAGTTTGGTCAATTCTTGAAATTTGAAACGCTGACACTATGCCCGTTTGACCTGACGCTGTTTGACACCTCGATGATGACCGATGACGAGATAAAATGGCTCAACAATTACCATCGCACCGTACGCGACCGCCTCTCACCTCTGCTCAACAGCGCCGAGCGCACTTGGCTCGAAATACACACCCAACCACTCACTAAATAAAAAATACTACTACAATGGCCCTGATAATCCCCGTGCGCGGATACACACCGCAACTTGGCAAAAACTGTTTTGTGGCACCTAATGCCACCATTATCGGTGACACGACTCTCGGCGACGAGTGCTCGGTATGGTTTAACACCGTTCTTCGCGGTGATGTCAACACTATCACCATCGGTGACCGCGTCAACATCCAAGATGGATCGGTACTACATACATTATACAAAAAATCAACCATAGAGATTGGCAACGATGTGTCTATCGGCCACAACGTCACCATCCATGGAGCCAAAATCCACGACATGGCTCTTATCGGCATGGGAGCGGTAGTCATGGACGATGCTGTCGTCGGTGAGGGCGCAATCGTGGCCGCCGGAGCCGTCGTGCTGTCACGCACCATCATCCCCCCTCACGAGCTATGGGGTGGCGCGCCTGCCCGTTTCATCAAAAAGGTTGACCCCGAACAAAGCCGCGAAATCAACCAGAAAATCGCCCGTAACTACCTTAAATACTCTCTATGGTATGAGACTCCCGACCATCCGGCCGACCCTTCAGTTGAGCCCTGACATCATCTTTCAATAATTATCGGTGCATCTTGATACTATCATTGTATCTCGATGCACCGACCTTAGACACTTACAACTCAACCTGCCGTACAAGAACTCCGGCAAGCGCAAGACGCACCTGAAGATAGCGAGCAAGTCTGGTGCGTTCAGACTCACTTATCAGTCGCGAGCCACTTATCAGAGCGACATTGACCGTATCAACCTTGCCACTATCAATATCGGCCACTATCATACGAGCCAAAGATAGTTGCTCCACTCGTGGGAACAACACCTTGACCTCAGGCCTCACCATGACCGAGGCCGAGTCAAATCGCTCATCGGCCGACAACACATTATTCAACGAATCAATTGTCGACTGCTGGGCAACAATCGTGCTCTGAGCTATCGCATAGACCCGCTGCCCATCCTCCTTATTTACATTATTTATAGCCGAGACTCCCTGGATGATATTAAGACGCGTACCCGAGAGCCCATAATAAACAAGACGACCGTTCATCACCTCAATAAGTGAATCCTGATTGAGTGGCCGTCCCATCAACAACACTGTCAACGTATTATCTCGACCTCCTCCCCCATAAGACGGCGTACTGTTGACCACCTGGGTCGAAGCAAACTTAAACTCCTCTCTGACAAATCGCTGACAGTCGTTGATAAAATTATTTTCACGATACATCGAATAGGTCATATACACGGCCGGAATCATCGTGACCACCGCTATTGTATAAACCAGTCGCCGCACACTGCGTGCCCGCTGCTCATCGGCCTGAGGCTTATAAGAATAACCCATCAGTCGCACACCGGCTGTAGTGGCTACCGCTATAAACACCGAATTAATAAAAAACAAATACAACGCCCCAAAGATATAATTGGGCTGAAGAGTTGCCAAGCCATATCCTACCGTACACAACGGTGGCATAAGTGCCGTAGCTATGGCCACTCCCGGGACCACATTCCCCTTGACTCGGCTACCGATTGCAAGAATACCGGCTGCGCCACCAAAGAATCCTATAAAAACATCATATATCGTGGGCGAAGTTCGCGCCAATAGTTCGCTATGCGCCTCTGATACCGGAGAAACCATAAAATATATACAAGAGGTCAACACCGAGAACATAGTTGCCATCAACAGATTGCGGAATGACCGCTTAATCAACTCAAAGTCATGAATACCCACAGCCAACCCAAGTCCAATGATTGGTCCCATCAGCGGCGAGATAAGCATAGCTCCGATGATTACAGCTGTCGAATTGGTATTTAAACCCAATGATGCTATAAATATGGCTATTATCAACATCAGCATGTTGACACCGCTAAAAGACACCCCCTCACGCACCGACTGCTCGGCATCAGCCTGGGGTATCAAATAAGACCTCAGCGAAAAATAACCCAATACTCGCTTGACTAAAGCATTTACACTCGATGTATCCATTATTTATTAATAGTTAAAACGTGATTGACATATAAGTCATGGATTATAACAACGTCCATCACCGAGAAGCACCATACTGCCACCGATGAAAAACATTAAAAACACCGTGTAACTTCTTACCATGACCAATTTAAATAAATTAACAACCGACCTACGTCAAAAGTTATTTCCATCACCATTAGAACTGCCCCAACATATACATCAGGATAAAAAATATTTTTTGAGAGGAACGAAAACACTTTTTTACACTTGGGTGTTATCTATTCAAATGGCTGTTAAATACCGACTCAATAGCCATTCACACACTTCAGCTAATCTATTTAACATTCTTAATAGTCTAACAAAACCTAACTTACCCAAGTCATGAAAAAGACCGCATTATTAGTCGCTATCGCAGGCACAACCCTTTTAGGTGCCAATAGCGCATCAGCTCAAGAGTCTGTCGTGGTCACTGAAACAGAGACCATCGTCACCGAACAAGTTCCCTGTAAGACTCACTATTATTCAACGGCACGTGACAACTGGTTTATCCAGATTGGTGCCGGTATTCAATCGCCTTTTGTCGAGAACTATCTTGACGGCAAGGATGCCAAGCACAAACTCACTCCCGTTTATAACTTTGCTTTTGGCAAATGGTTCAGCCCCTATCTGGGATGGCGCTTAGGCTTCCAGGGAGGAGCGATTCGCTGGGACGACCATGAGATTTCCAAGGCCAAGATTGTAGGCGGCAACTTTGACCTCATGTGGGACATGTTTAATTCTCTCGGTGGCGTCAACAGCAAGCGAGTATTCTCAATCATACCATTTGTAGGTATCGGTGGCACCTTTGGCTGGGACTTCAGAGCACCGTCCGAGAATTGCTATCGGGATAACGGCAAAATGAAACACACCCAGTGGACATTGCCCGTAAGTGCCGGTATTCAGTTACGCTTCCGTCTGTGCAAATATGTTGACTTCTTTGCCGAGGGTCGTGCATCATTCCACGGTGATAACTTCAACAACACAGTCATCGGTGACCCAGTAGACGTAAACATTTCAGCTATCGGTGGCTTTACCTTTAACATTGGCGGGTCAAACTTCCGCTCATACAACCCCTGTGACTACATTGGCTATATCAACTCCCTGAACAACCAAGTCAACGACTTGCGCGGTGCACTTGCCACCACCTCTGCAGCACTTGCCGAGGCTGAAGCCCAACTTCCATGCCCCGAGGTTCAAGAAACAGTATCTGTCACTGAGACTGCACCATTGATGGCTACAGTAAGATTTAAAATCAACTCTGACGTAATCACTCCCGAAGAAGACGTCAATGTCTACAATATCGCCCAATGGATGAAGAACAATCCCGACCAGAACGTAGTAATTTCAGGTTATGCCGATAAAGACACCGGCACATCGGAGTACAACATGACTCTATCTAAAAAACGCGCTCAGGCCGTTTATGACATGCTCACCAACAAGTATGGAATCAACCCCGACCGTCTTGCCATCCAGGCTTCCGGCTCTGACGTACAACCCTATGAGGTCAATAACTGGAACCGTATCGTAATCTTCACTATCGGTCAATAGACCCCATCAGCCGGCCAAAAATAACAGTCTGACCGGCACAACATAGCCCAACCCCGCGGGAGGTGGACGCACACAGTGGCGCCCGCCTCCCGCCTATTATAACCTATTATAATACGTAAGCTTGTTTTTTAACACCTCGGTTGTGTTGCTGTAAAAGTTACTGATTGAACAACTATCATACATGCCCAATTTCCGGTTATCTACAATCAACAACCCCCGGCCAACATCACCGGTCCAACCTCGTTTTTGCTGTTTTTAACACATGGTAGAACTTTTGGAAAGCCAAAAAGGTCACATGTTTGATATTTTTCATTAATTTTGCAAGATGATGGATGTGTGTATTCATTAAATCAACCGCTTATTGTTGATACATCTTACTACTCAACTGCAATCATGATGAAAAATATATTACCAAGCATTGCGCTATCACTTATTTTCCTATTCTCGTTCAACGGGGCTATCGCCCAGAATGATACCGAAGTATTAACTTCTATACCCGAGATTCCGGCATCGATAACCAGCCCTATGGAACGATGCAACTATGTAGTATATCATTACTGGGACCACTTCAATTACAAGAGCGCTTTTTCGGCCAAAAAACGCATGAATAACACTCTGGGGCGCTTTCTGGACTTTGTACCCTGTGCATCGGCCGACACTGTATATATAGCTATTGACGAATTAATCAAGGGTGTCGCCAAGACCAAGCCCGACAACCTCGTAGAACTATGCAAAATGGCCGAAAGCTGGACTCAGAGCGACTCTGCCGAGTATTACAGCGATGACCTATACTACCCATTTATCAAAGCTGTCGCCACTAACAAGAAAATAAAAAACCCTGAGAAAGCGCGTTATCAGGCTCAATATAAAATTATGACCAACAGCCGATTGGGGACAATTGTCCAACAACTGCCCTTTACGCGCCCCGATGGCACCAAAGCCAATATTGCCGACATTACAGCTCCCCACGTGCTGTTAATGTTCATCGACCCTGACTGTATCGACTGCTCGTTGGCCAAAATACGTCTTAGTGCCGACTTTGTAGTCGAGGCCCTTGTCAAGAACAAAATACTGGACATAGTCGCCATATATCCCGGTGACCCCAATGACGCCGAATGGCTGTCATACGCTACCACGTTACCCAAAAACTGGATTTCAGGCGCAATGGCCGATGCCGAGAGCCTATTTGACATTCCCTCGACGCCAACCATATACTATCTCAACCAAGAACGCAAAGTAGCAGCCAAGAACGTCACTACAGACAAGATACTCACCGCTTTCCACCAACTCGTCGAAAGCTCATCTCAACAACACGCCGACGAGACAGAACAATCTTCTCAAAACACACCCTCTGATAAACAAGAATAAACAATAGACAATGCGCATAGCAGTACTCATATCAGGAGGCGTGGACAGCGCCGTAGCAGTCTACCGACTGCTTGAACAAGGTCATGACCTGCACCTGTTCTATATACGCATCGGGATGGATACCGACCAAGGTGACTGTGCCGCCGAAGAAGATATTGAGATGTGCCGATTTATAGCACGGCGCTTCAATCTGCCATTTGACGTTGTGTCCCTTCATCAGGAATATTGGGACAACGTTATGGAATATGCCCTGCAGACTGTCAAACAAGGGCTCACACCCAATCCCGACATGATGTGCAACAAGATTATCAAATTTGGATACTTTGAGCAACGTTGGGGTCACGAGTTCGACCTTACAGCCACCGGGCACTATGCTACTACCCTCGAGCGAGACGGCATGAAATGGCTCGGAACGGCAGTCGACCCAGTCAAGGACCAGACCGACTTCCTGGCTCGCATTTCATACGACCAACTCAAACACCTGATTTTCCCCATCGGCGACCTACCAAAATCCCGTGTCAGAGAGATTGCACTCGAGACACACATGCCAAACGCGCTGCGCAAAGACTCCCAGGGCATATGCTTCTTGGGCAAGATTAACTATAACGACTTTATTCGTCGCAACCTCGGGCAGAAAGACGGCCCTATCATTGAAATAGAGACCGGACGCAAGATAGGCACCCATCACGGATATTGGTTCCACACCATAGGTCAACGCAAAGGACTCGGCTTGAGTGGCGGGCCATGGTATGTCGTCAAGAAAAATGTTCACGATAACGTGGTATATGTATCGGGAGGATATGATACCTCGCGCCAATATGGCCGCACTGTCCACCTCACTGAGATGCACTTTATCACTGCCGACCCATGGGGCTCAGATGCCAACGATGTCCCCGTGACTTTCAAGAACCGGCACACACCTCACTATGTCAATGCCATGCTCACCCGTATGAACGACGGAGACTACATAATTCAGGCTGATAAAGACATCCAGGGCATAGCCCCCGGACAATTCGGCGTGATATATGACCGAGATTATAAAATATGTTATGGCTCCGGAATTATCACCGGACGCAACGTTATAACCCAATGACAACCGACCCATGGAAAAAATAAGGCTCAATGTCATAGGACTCTCATATAATCCAACCCAAAACGGCGCCTCGGCACTACTATTGGGAGAAGATGACGGCCCAATGCGCATACCCATAATAATCGGTGAGGCCGAGGCTCAGGCCATCATCACACGATTTGAAGGGTTCACGCCACGACGTCCACTCACCCACGACTTAATAGTCAGTATGTTGCATCGTTTTGGTCTAACTGCCATCGAGGTTTTCATTTATAAATTTGATGACGGCATATTTTACTGCACCTTAACCCTGAGCGATGGCAACATTACCTCTGAGATTGAGTCACGCGTCTCTGATGCCGTAGCCATAGCACTACGCACCAAGACCCCCATCTTCACCACACGCGAGGTTATTGACCAGACCGGTATAATCTTGCCGTCTAACCAAGACAACGATGACAACAATATAGACCAATCGACCAACGAGCATGATGTCGACAGCTCTATAAAACGACTTCAACAACAACTCGAAAATCTTATAATTGATGAAAATTATGAGGAAGCCGCCCGTGTCAAAGACGAGATTGCACGCCTCAAATCATCAAGCCCGGGCGACAAGACCATCTCAGACAACGATGACGATCTCCCCTCTCTCTCCGACCTGATACTATAACCCGTTTAAACACTATACAACGCTAATAATTAACAATTGATTTACAATACAAAAATCAACACCTTAACATGAAAAGCTCCCATATCAAAGCTCGCTTAGCCACCCTGAGCTTCCTGGAATTTGCCATCTGGGGTTCATACTTGGTATCAATGGGTATGTTCCTTGGCAAAGTAGGACTTGGTGACAAAATCTATCTATTCTACATGGTACAAGGCCTGGTCTCTCTTATCATGCCTGCCGTCATGGGTATTATCGCCGACCGCTATATCCAAGCCCAGAAAACACTCGCCCTATGCCACTTCATATCCGCCGGCTTCATGGCCGCCACCGGCTTCTATGCCATGTCCCACCTCCCCGAGGGATGGATTAACATGGATACTGCCCAACTTGCCGGCACTGTTCAATTTATGCCCATCTTCACCCTATACACCATTTCGGTGGCCTTCTTCATGCCTACCATTGGCTTGAACAACTCAGTCGCATTTAACGGACTCGAGAAACATGGTCTCGACACCGTCAAGGACTTCCCCCCGATACGTGTATTTGGAACTGTTGGATTTATCGTCGCCGAGCTGATGGTCAACTTCATAGCAATAGACGGTGTGAGTCTGCAGAAAAGCTTCACACAGTTCTATGCCGCTGCCGCCTTTGGTCTGGTCATGGCTTTCTATTCACTGACTATGCCCAAGTGTCCTACTTCAGACAAGGCTCCGGCTTCACTGTCCGAGGCTCTCGGTCTCAATGCCTTCAAGCTATTTAAACGACGTGAGATGGCTATCTTCTTCATCTTCTCAATGCTATTGGGAGTATCTCTACAGATAACCAACAGCTATGGCACATCATTTATTGAAAGCTTCAGTAAACTTCCGGAATATGCATCAGGCCTGTTGGATGGATGGTTTGCCAACAACCCGACATTCCTCATCTCCATATCCCAATGCTCTGAAGCCCTGTGTATCCTCGGTATCGGATTCTGCCTGAAGCGCTTCGGCATCAAGGGTGTGATGATGATTGCAATGACAGCATGGATACTGCGCTTTGGCTTCTTCGGCATCGGTGACACCAACTTCCCGGGCATCATCTTCCTCATCCTCTCCTGTATCGTATATGGCGTAGCCTTTGACTTCTTCAACGTCTCGGGTGGCATCTATGTCGACCAGAAAACCGATGTCAAGATGCGTTCCTCGGCTCAAGGATTGTTTATGATTATGACCAATGGCATCGGCGCCTCACTGGGCACGTTTATCGCCGGCGAATTCATTGTCAATAAATATGTATTCTCACAACCCGAGGGGACCATGGAATGTATTAACGGCTGGCATCACTCCTGGCTGATTTTTGCCGCCTACTCACTTGTCGTCCTTGTCCTGTTCTACTTTATTTTCAAGAACCCTAACAAAAAAGGCACTCGCGACCTTCCTTCCGCTGAGGCTTCAGCTCTCCCGGTAGAATAATCCAAATGATACAATTCTATTCACCCGACATACTACAGACTATGAGCTTGCCCGAGAGTGACTCGGCCCATTGCTCGCGTGTCCTGAGGATGAAAGCCGGCGATCAACTTATCGTGGTCGACGGTCATGGGCATCGCTATACATGCCGTTTAGTCGCTCCTCACAACAAGCATGCCGCCGTCGAGATTGTCGCGTGTGAAGACATCAAACCGGTGTGGGGCTATGACATAAACATTGCCGTAGCACCAACCAAGCACAACGACCGCATGGAATGGTTGGTGGAGAAACTTGTCGAGATAGGTGTCAACCGTATCACCCCATTGAAGTGTCGCTATAGCGAGCGCAAAGAAATAAACACTGAGCGCTTGGTCAAAATAGCTGTATCGGCCATGAAACAGTCACTCAAGGCAACACTACCCGTCATTGATGAAATGACACCTATCAAGGATTATCTTGAAAGTGTGAACACTCCCGGGAGATTTATAGGATACTGTGCCAACGAGTTTGAACGGCGCACACTCGCCCGTGAATACATCCCCGGCACCTCGGCAACAATCTTGATAGGACCCGAGGGAGACTTCTCGCCCGACGAGGTCAAGGCAGCTATTGACCACGGCTTTGTTCCGGTGACCATGGGAGACAACCGTCTGAGAACCGAGACCGCCGCATTGGTCGGTTGCGACACATGCCATATCATCAGCCAAGCCTCTGAGGCCGGGCATATATAAATTCTTACAGACAATTAACTGATGACTACTGAACAATATCTGAACTCTTCATCCTCCGGCAACTTCTTTTTACTCGCCGGTCCCTGTGTAATTGAGGGCGAACAGATGGCTCTTGACATCGCCGAAAAAATTTATGAGGTTACCCGCGAACTGGACATCCCGTTTGTATTCAAGGGAAGCTACCGCAAGGCCAACCGCTCACGCATTGACTCGTTTACCGGCATCGGTGACATCCCGGCGCTCGAAATTCTTGCAGAGGTTAAAACCCGTTACGGCGTTCCGGTAGTTACCGATATACACCAAGCCTCGGAAGCCGAGATCGCAGCCCGATATGTCGACATCCTCCAAATCCCGGCTTTCCTATGCCGCCAGACCGACTTATTGGTCGCGGCCGCCGAGACGGGTCGCATGGTGAACATCAAGAAAGGTCAATTCCTAGCCCCGGAGTCTATGAAATTTGCGGTCGACAAGGTAAGACAAGCAGGAGCCACCCAGGTAGCGGTTACCGATCGTGGCACAATGTTCGGCTATGGAGACCTTGTTGTAGATGTGCGTGGTATTCCTACTATGAAACAACAGTGTGGTTGCCCCGTAATCATGGATATCACCCACTCCCTCCAACAGCCCAACACTGCAGGCGGTGTAACCGGCGGACGCCCTGACATGATTGAAACCATAGCCCGTGCCGCAATAGCTGTCGGCGCCGATGGCCTATTTATCGAGACACACCCCAACCCGGCCATTGCCAAGAGCGATGGTGCAAACATGTTACATCTCGACCTCCTGCCCGACTTACTCAAGCGACTGACTGTTCTAAGACAGACAATCAACGCTATCAACCCAATGTAATTCCTATAGAACAATCCCTACATTATGTCACTTATCACCAAGATAATTCTTGCCGGAGCCATTGTCATCTCACCAAGCTACATGACTGCTCAGAGCAACTCATCCAGGCAGATGACTCAAGCCGTATACGATGCCTACGAACGTATGCTTAAGGATGACCCCAACGACTATGAGACATGGTTTAGACGCGCCAACGAGTATTATCGTCACAACGAATACATGCGCGCCCTCAACGATGTCGACCGAGCCCTCGAGCTTGCTCCCGAAAAAGAAAAAGACCTACGTGTCCAAGCCTATATGCTGAGAGCCAACATATATGAACAAACAGGACGTCACGAACAAGCGCTTCAGGACCTCAACTCGGCAATAGCCCTCGAGCCAACATCATACGTAGCTGTCTATCAACGAGCCAACTGTCTGTATGAGCTTGGACAATACAGCGAGGCCAAGGCCGCATATCAACGTCTACAACGTCTTAACAGCCGCTCAGCCGAAGCGCTTATCGGTCTTGCACGCGTGGCCGTCAAAGAAAACAATCTGGGACTGGCCAACGAGTACCTCGAGACCGCCGTAAACAACGATCCCGGTAATTCGACTCTCTATGTGCGTCGTGCCTCGGTAAGACGTCTCATGGGTAATGATCAGGCGGCCGTTGATGACCTCATACTGGCTATAGCTACCGATTCGCGCAATGTGCGCGCCACCGACCTCCTGGTTGACATGGCCCGCTCCAATTATCCCGAGGTCAACCTCGGCTTGACACGAGCCATTCAGCAAGCTCCTAATGTAGGCATGTACCTATATATGAGAGCCTTCATTGCTCAGGCACATTATCGCTATGGCGCCGCACTGGCCGATTACCGCACGATCCTTGACAAAAACCTATACAACTATCACGGCATATATGCCTCAATAGCCGAGTGCCAATTTGCCTTAGGACAATATGACAGCGCATTGACCTCTATAGACCAGGCCCTGTCGATGGATCGTAACTCAGCCCAACATTACATCGTGCGTTCACGCATCCTTCGCGCCTTAGGCCAATATGAAGAAGCCAAACAAGCTGCCGCCTCAGCTCTCGCCATTAAGTCCGATGACGCCGAGGCAATGCAACAGATGGCTCTGTGCTATATCTCGTTGAAGAATTACCGCGAAGCCGCAAATCTTGTTGGCGAAGCCATGATGAACGGTGAGTCTGCACCATACAACTATCTGTTAAGAGGATGGATATTAACACAGCACCTCAATGAGCCGGTAGCCGGTAAAGGCTTCTATGACCAACTTGCCTCTCTAATGGACTATGACATATATGACGTGAAATCACTGAAGGGTTTTGGTCTGTTATATTCGGGTCATAAAGAAGAGGCAGTCCGCTGGATGGATGACATTCTCACCCACAATGCCGACCCCGACGGTTACCTCAATTATATAGGTGCTTGTCTATATAGCGCCGCTGACCTTAACGACCGTGCTCTTGAGTGTGTCAACAAATCATTATCCAACGGTTATGCCAACAAATATGACTGGGAGAAAAACGATGACGCCTGCATCAATGTCTCGGCCATACGATATGACCTGAGATTTATCCAGCTCATCGAGAAATACTCGTCTATATTTCAAAACTAAAAAGTATGTTTGAATTTAAACCAAATTAAGGGTGGGAGGATTTTTCGAGGGCCTTTTACAAAGTGAAGATGGAGCGATAGGAGCATCGCGACCGATGTGCTTTGCAAAAAACCACCGAAAAAGGCCTCAAGATTAATTTAGGATATAGTTTATTCATACTCCAAGGTTAAAAATGTTTTAAATCCAAACACATTCTTAGAGACCGTGAAGATATAAGCCACCCCAAGGCGCCTCTCACCCCCATTATCTATATATGATACCTAAAACATTATCAGCCTTTGTACTGACCGTCCTGTTCTGGCTGTCGGCAAAGGCTGATATACCTAAAGACACCATTGATATAGCCGTCATTCCCTCGGGTGGAACTGCCGAAACCCATGTACGCTCCAAAGCCTCTGACTGGACTTTGATATGGGACTATACCGATAGAAATAATTTCAGCTGTGCCAACGTCACAACCCACTATGCCGACAACGACTATACCAATCTATATACAACCACATTCACCGTTTCGCACACCGTCAATGGCCAATCTGCTAATTTGATGTCTCGCCAATATTCCCATGACCTACCCGGGTTCTCTGTAAACCTGAAACGTTCACCCGGTGATATCAAGCTCACCATCGGTGATGGCACGATGATTGATGCAGGGGATTGGGCTTATACACCATGTCCTGTCGACTCCAGATTGATATTGATACATCCGGCAAGAGTCGCGCCCGAACAATTTTATACCACGATGTCGGCTTCTCCATTATATAAACCCCTTGTAATCAGTCGTCATGAAATACAACAGTTGATAATGACGTCTAAAACATCGGTATCCGGTATATGGCAATACCTTGACCGCGACATTGACACTTCACGCGCCATCCTTAATACCAACTATACTCTTTATATCGTCCCAGAGAAAGACACGCCCAATCATCTCGTACTCACCGATACCGACTCTCCATCCCAACTTATCGTCAAGGGACGATTAACCCCATCAAACTTTTCCAACAACTACAACCTGGCATGGTATACCCCTGAAGGCACCGATGTCGGCACTCCCTACGAAGCCAACGCCACTATCGCCGACAACATCCTGACCTTACGCTTCCCCCTACTCAACTCATCCTTCCGGCTCAGTCGATAAACAAAAAAAGGCTCTTCTTATAACCACCTATCAAAAAAAAGCATAAGGCCATGTCCACGCGGACTCGGCCTTATGCTTTTTCATTCAGCTATCCCCTGAGGGACAACTATAGTTCCCGATGGGAATAATTATTCACCGGGGGCGATTGAACCTGTGGGGCAAACCTCGGCACATGAACCACACTCGATGCAAGTATCGGGATCGATGTGATAGATTTCGCCCTCTGAGATAGCCTCTACGGGGCATACGGGAAGGCAAGTGCCACATGCAACACAGGTGTCAGCAATTACGTAAGCCATAGTTGTAATGTTTTTTAGAAAAGTTTAGATTGAAAAATAATTGAATATGCGTTATAAAAGTAAATACAAAAGTACACGTTTTTTTTAAAACGCCAAAGGTCCACCCCGTTTATTTGATATTAAAATTCATTTAGCAGGATTTAGCAGGATAACGATAGCGGACAACAAAAATGGCGACAGATATTCCATCCATTAACGACGTGCGCTCGAGAGTCGGGAAGCAAGCGATGAAAGACGAGCCTTATCTTCGGGGGTGAGACCTGTTGACTTCATGAGCTTGTTAAGACGAGAGCGAGCACTATTCATATCATGTGCAAAATCTACAACAGCCTTGGCATCATCCTTTTCTATCAACTTGGCTCTCTCAACAAGGCCATTGATAGTACGTTCGATGGCATCTATCTCAGTAGCATGTGTAGATACCGTTGCTTGTTGCACAGCCTCCTGAGCCTCACTTAGTTCTGCGGCAATTTGCTCAGCTACAGAATCGACCTCAGGTGTCTGTATATTTTCGGTAGCGGAATCGGTGGTCTGTGTATCTTCTTCGACAAGCACCGCTTCCTCAACGACATTGGCAATAGAGTCCCCGACGACTTCTCCATCAATCGGGCCGGCATTGGTCGAACGCAACTTTTCATCTGAACTACAGGATGTTACAGCAAGCGACAGGCATGTCGACAATGTGAGGTAAACGTGTTTCATGTGCAATAAAAATCAGTTATAAATATTTATGATACTGACAAATTTAAATATTAATTTATAATCTCGCAAATATCATACATACTCACTTATAACTTGTTCTCATTCTTGACTCATTTTCTCTTATTACCTCTAAAAAACGAGACTATCGAACTAACACGGCGCACTATCCCTACTGCAAGAACAGCATAGTCAACAGCACTCAACGCATTAATTATCTTCTTAAAAGTATCCTTACGTGTAGTACGCTTGACTTTCAATGTATTCACAACCGATGTCAAACGATTTTTCTCGACGAGAATACACGCTTGAGTCAAAGCGCGACGCGTCCTCAGCTGGTCGAGGGTATAGCCACGCCATCGGCGGGTCGTAAGAGTGCGCTCGGGAGTAACCGGTAAAACCGACTTGAGTTCGGCTTGACTATTCATGGCTATCGTTATTTAATGGTTCTTGGTCAGCGGCACCCTGAAATCGGGATACATCGTCTTCAATGATATTATCTTCCTGTCGCGGCTCGGTATCATCTTCTTGAGCCTTGACTATATCAAATTCTCCTTCATCCTCGGGTACCTCGACAAGCAATCGCGACATAAACCGGGAGATAGGGTCGACAAAGATACGACGTCTGAGAAGTATTGCCATAACAAACAGCAATAAGTAAAACCCGGCAATAAACAAGTAAGCCAAGTGAGGTTCTATACTGTCCGATAACAGATGCCCTATACCTATCGATATAAATACCAGGCACACAATACCCAAAGCCAACATCACACCGACATAGGCAATTGAAGACAACAGCACCGTGAGCTTGTCGGTCGCCTTGAGTCTCAATGACTCGACATATAGTTGACTTAAACGTTTTACCGATCCTACTGCCCCATATATCAATGAGGCGGTTGTTGTATTGGTCGTATGTTTAATATCGTCTTGAGGATACTCCATGACTTAGATAATGTGAATGAATTAATACTTACTTTTAGAGGTTGTTTACCATATCGGCAACAGCTCATCTGTCTTTCAGGTATTTGCCCGGGGTCACATGTGTATGTACAAATCTACACACATGACCCCAAGACAATCATTAGAGACCGTCAGGTTTATAACCAATCAGCCTCCTATATAGCCTGATCTATTGTTTGTCAATCTGGGCGGCAATCTGGGCAGCCAAGATATCAATTTGGTCTGGCTTAAGGTACCCTTTCTTTTTTAGCATAGTCTTGATACGGAACCTTAGGTCCTCGCCACGTTCAGGAGCAAACAGAATACCTGCAACAGCCCCTAATGCAGCACCAAGGAGGAATATATTTACAGCTTTCATAAATTAAGGTATTTAAACGTGGTATTCTTTTATTTATGCGTGGCAAGAGCCTTACTTTATCTCCTCAGCGATACGGTCGGCAAGCTCATTAAGTTGATGTTCCTTGAGCATCGGACAGTTCTTGCGGATAAAACTCATAAGTTCTTCACGTGTTTCTTCGCCTTTGCGAGGTGCGAACAAAATCCCGAGAGCAGCTCCTATGGCGACTCCACCGGCGACAGCAAGTAGTACATTAACAGTTTTCATCTTTTTGATAATGGTTTAAGTGTGTTAATATTTAAGTGTGTTAATAATAGCTTTTTCAAAAATAATAACACCTTTACCCATCAAAAGTTCACTTCCGACATATCCACGATTTTTTAAGCCGCGATAGTCGATTATTAACAATAATTTCTGTAAATTTGAGGCATTGAAAACTTAAGACAGGCCCATTATTATGGGTCCTGAGTCTTAAGACTGTTTAATGTAGCAAGTTGCACATAAAAAACCACGCCTTATGATAGATTTTAGCAAAAACACTTATGTCGAGCGCCGCCGTCACCTGCGCGACAGCATATCAAGCGGTATTATAATAATATTTGGCAACAGTAACGTCGGTTGCAATTATCCATCCAATTCCTACCTGTTCCGTCAGGACAGTTCATTTCTATATTACTTTGGCCAGAAACGCGAGGACCTGGTTGGAGTAATTGATATTGATGAAAACAAGGAATACCTCATCGGTGACGATATTGACATTGATGACATTGTCTGGTATGGAAAGGTCAACAGTGTCGCCGACATGGCAGCCGAGGTTGGCATTGCCAACAGCGCTCCGATGGCGATGCTTAAAGCAATTGTAGATCAAGCTGTTAAACAAAACCGCAAGGTTCACTTCCTGCCTCCTTACCGCGGAGAGACCAAGATACAGATTATGAACCTGTTAGGCCTAAAACCCGAACAACAGCGCGATGCGGCGAGCCTTGAATTAATCATGGCCGTGGTACACCAACGCGACAAAAAAACTCCCGAAGAGATTGCCGAGATAGAAAAGGCATGTCATATCGGCTACATGATGCACACCGAGGCCATGCGCCTATGCTCGCCCCACGTCACCGAGCAATACATAGGTGGCGTCATCACCGGCATAGCCCAAGCCTACGGCTCTCAGGTATCCTTCTTGCCAATTGTCACCATGCATGGCGAAATCATGCATGGCAACCCTTCGCCACGACTACTTGAGGCCGGACGCCTCATGCTGTGTGATGCCGGTGCCGAGACCCTCAGCCATTACTGTAGCGATAACACTCGCACCATGCCCATCAACGGACGCTTCTCAACTCGTCAACGAGAGATTTATGACATCGTTTCAGAATGTCACGACTATGCTCTCACTGTTGCTGCTCCGGGAGTAAAATGGTGGGATGTGCACATGAATGTATGCCGGCTGATGATAGAACGACTCAAAGAACTGGGATTAATGAAAGGTGATACCGAGGAAGCTCTTGCCGCCGGCGCCCACGCCATGTTCATGCCCCACGGACTTGGACACATGATGGGCATGGACGTTCATGATATGGAAGGCCTTGGTCAGACCTATGTGGGATTTGACGAAGAAACACGCCCCAACCTCGACCAATTTGGTACCAACTGCCTGAGATGTGGCCGACGTCTCGAACAAGGATTTGTCATGACCGACGAACCCGGAATTTACTTCATTCCCGACCTCATTGATGACTGGCGAGCCAAGGACCACTGTTCACAATTCCTCAACTTTGACCTACTGGACACATATAAAGACTTTGGTGGCATACGTATCGAAGACGATATTCTCATCACATCAGACGGCTGCCGCTTCCTCGGTGCCGAGCGTATCCCATACCATGCACCTGATGTCGAAGCCTTCATGGCCAACCGCTGATATATATTATTCCGCCCTATTTCAGTTAGTCCAAAAAATAATTGGAATATAGGAATTTTTTATTAAATTTGTCGGTAGCTAACAACGCTATCCCAAACATTTAAATCACCTTCCCCCGCTTTAAAGCAAACACCTAAAACAAAACGAGATATGAAAAAACATAACTTTTATGCCGGTCCATCAATATTGAGCCAGTACACAATCCGTAACACAGCTGATGCCATCCTCGATTTTGCCAATACCGGCCTGTCAATACTTGAGGTATCCCATCGTTCCAAAGAATTCCAAGCCGTCATTGACGAGGCTTCGGCTCTTGTTAAAGAACTTCTTGAAATACCCGAAGGATATTCAGTGCTGTGGCTCGGAGGTGGTGCCTCAATGCAATTCTGCATGCTACCTATGAACCTTCTGGTCAAAAAAGCCTCATATCTCGATACCGGCACATGGGCCCACAATGCCATCAAGGAAGCACGTCTGTTTGGAGACGTTGACGTCGTAGCCTCATCTGAAGAAGCCGGCTACACCTTTATTCCCAAGGGATTTGAAGTATCGGCCGACTCTGACTACTTCCACTACACTTCCAATAATACCATCTACGGTACAGAAATACGACATGATCCCGACGTCCCATGTCGCCTTGTTGCCGACATGAGCTCTGACATATTCTCACGTCCCATAGATGTCGCCAAATATGACGCCATTTATGCCGGAGCCCAGAAAAACCTTGCTCCTGCAGGCGTGACACTCGTTATTATCAAAGAGGATGCCCTCGGCAAGGTCGACCGTCCCCTGCCTACAATGCTCGACTACCGCACTCATGTCAAGAAAGGCTCCATGTTCAATACTCCCCCCGTATTGCCCATCTACTCGGCACTCCAGACACTGCGCTTCTACAAAGATCTCGGCGGCATCAAAGAACTCGAGCGCCGAGACCTCGAGAAAGCCCACATGCTTTATGATGCCATTGATGACAGCAAGATGTTTGTCGGCACAGTCACCGACCCAGCCGACCGCTCAATCATGAACGTTACATTTGTCATGAAACCCGAGTACAAAGAACTTGAGCCCAAGTTTGTCGAGTTTGCCACTCAACGCGGCATAATAGGCATCAAGGGCCATCGCTCGGTAGGTGGTTTCCGCGCTTCTCTCTACAACGCCCTACCTCTCGAGAGCGTCAAAGTTCTTGTCGAAGCCATGAACGACTTCCAGCATACACACTAATTTTATAACCTCACAAGCGTGTTAACAACCTTTCTAAAAAGGTCGATTGTTAACACGCTTCACTTTTTAACCAAGCCCTATGAAAGTACTTTTAGCAACCGAAAAGCCCTTTGCTGCCGCAGCAGTTAACGGTATCCGCCAAATCATCGAAGATGCCGGCCATACCCTTGTTCTTCTCGAAAAATACACCGACCGCAATCAACTCGTCACCGCAGTGAACGATGCCAACGCCTTAATCGTGCGCTCAGATATTATTGATACCAACATCATCAAAGCTGCTCCCGAACTTCAAATTGTAGTGCGTGCCGGCGCCGGATATGACAACATCGATCTTGAGACTACTCGCGAACGCAACATTATTGTCGAAAACACTCCCGGTCAAAACTCAAACGCCGTAGCCGAATTGGTATTCGGCATGGCAGTAATGGCTGTTCGCAACATGTATGACGGAACCTCAGGCACCGAGCTCAAAGGCAAGCGACTCGGTATACACGCCTTTGGACAGGTTGGCCGTAACGTTGCACGCATAGCTAAAGGATTTGGCATGGACGTAAGTGCCCTCGACCCATTCTGCCCCGATGAAGTTATGATACAAGCCGGTGTAAAACCAGTCCACTCAGTCGAGGAACTATACACCAACAACGACGTCGTTTCACTCCACATTCCCGCTACTGCTGAGACTCGTGGCTCGGTAGGCGCACGCCTCATAAACCTCATGCCTAAAGGCGCTCTTCTCATCAACACCGCCCGCAAGGAGGTGATTAACGAGCCCGAACTCGAAGAAATACTCGCCGAACGACCCGACCTTAAATACGTCGCTGACATCAAGCCCGGAAATGCCGAAACATTAGTTGAAAAATTTGGCTCACGAGTATTCTTCACTCCCAAGAAAATGGGAGCCCAGACCGCCGAGGCTAACATCAACGCCGGTCTCGCTGCCGCTCGTCTCATTGTCCAATACTTCAACGACGGTTCAGCGCCCCATCAAGTCAACCGTTAATCTTAATATAGGATTGATTTCCTCCAAAATTGAACTTTACGTGCGATATACCGACAATCATTTATAACATTATTTGCCTGTCAGCACTTTAAATTTTCAAGTTGTCAATACCCCCAAAAACGGGCAACCGGAATTAAACTCCGATTGCCCGTTCCACGTTTCAACTATTTATTTATGAGAGCCTAACTACCCAGTATCACTACTCGATAAAAAGGACGAGGGATATTACAAAAAATCCATTTGCTCTAATCTTACTTCCTTTAGCTTGTATATAGATAACAACGCCCGGACGTCAAAATTCCTCACAATTCGCTTAAATTGCCCTAAAACATCATGTTAATAGGGTTAAATATCCCTAAATCATATCTTGATTGCCCGATGTCTTTAATTTCTCAATCACACACAAGATTATAACACCAATGTCAAACACTCCCCAATAGACCCCAAAACCAATCGACCAAACTCGCGGATAAGTTTAAATACCCCCAGCCAAGGCTGAATTACAGTTGCAATTGCATTTACTTAATTATTCTTAATAACCATGGTAAAATTGTGAATTTTCGCTATTTTTGCACACGATATTGCATAAGTAGGGCCCAACGCGACTATGCTCCTCTATATCATACTTACCGCCCCAGAATAACGCGTTGACTATAAGCCAATAATATCACCAACCACACGCGTCCCGGCACGCACACTCTTGGCCGCGTCCTTGTATGGCTCAAACGACATATATCCCTGAGAGACATTGTACGAGCCAACACATCAATGTTCGATAATAAAAAAAACAACATATAATGACAAGTAGATGGAATTATCTCCCACTGACACCCGCCGAGCAACGACTCGAGGCAGAGTTGGCCCGAAGATTTTCGTCGGTAGCGCCAATCAGTGAATTGTTGGTACAGAGAGGGATAAGGTCTATCAGCGATGCCGAGAACTTTTTTCACCCATCACTGCGCGACCTACACGACCCCTTTCTTATGGCCGATATGGACAAGGCCGTCAACCGGCTCAATCGTGCAATGGGTGCCAAAGAAAAAATCCTCGTCTATGGAGACTATGACGTGGACGGTACCACAGCTGTGGCCCTGGTATATAAATATCTTCAGAACTTCTATTCAGAGATTGACTACGGCATACCCACGCGTTATGACGAGGGCTATGGGATTTCGATGCGCACTATTGACGAGGCTGCCGCTACCGGTGTCAAGCTCGTCATCATTCTCGACTGTGGCATCAAAGCCAACGCCGAGATTGCCTATGCCAAGACCAAGGGCATAGACTTTATCATCTGTGACCACCACGTTCCCGATGACGAGCTTCCCAATGCCGTTGCCATACTTAACCCCAAGCTTGAAAGTTCTACCTATCCATGCCCACACCTCTCGGGTTGCGGCGTGGGATACAAATTCATGCAAGCTTTCTCAATATCCAATGGCATAGGCACCGCCGAGCTCGAGGGTATGCTTGACCTGGTGGCTGTATCGATTGCCGCAGATATAGTGCCAATGGTTGACGAAAACCGCGTCATGGCATATCATGGTCTCAAACGCCTCAACTCCAATCCCAATATGGGATTGCGTGGCATAATACGTATCTGTGGACTTGGTGGTAAAGAAATTTCCATCTCAGACGTAATATTCAAGATTGGTCCGCGCATCAACGCCAGCGGTCGTATGCAGAGCGGTCGCGAAGCCGTAGAGCTCCTGGTTGCTCGAGACATCAAAGACGCCAACGAGCGGGCAGCCGCTATTGACCAATACAACAAAGACCGCAAGGAACTCGACAAACGCATCACTGACGAGGCAAACGCTATTATCGAAAAACGCGGCGAGTCAGAGTCTTCCAAAAAATCCATTGTCATCTACAACAAAGATTGGCACAAAGGTATCATCGGCATCGTAGCTTCACGACTTACCGAGTTGTATTACAAACCATCAGTAGTACTCACCCTATCCAACGGCATAGCTACCGGATCGTCACGCTCGGTCCAGGGTTTTGACGTCTACAAGGCTGTCGAGTCGGCCCGCGACTTGCTTGAAAACTTCGGTGGGCACGCCTATGCGGTAGGCCTATCTCTAAAAGAAGAAAACATCCCCGAGTTTACACGACGATTTGAAGACTATGTCAAGGACCATATTCTACCATCTCAGTTAACACCTCAGCTCGACATCGATGCCATGTTGCCGTTTGCCCGTATAACCCCCGAATTTGTCTCAATGCTCAGGCTGTTCAACCCATTTGGCCCCGGCAATCAGAAACCTGTTTTCTGCACCAACGGCGTCAAAGACTTTGGCACCAGTAAACTTGTAGGCAAAAACCTCGAGCATATCAAACTCGAGCTTGTCGACGACACATCGGGCAAGGTTTTCAACGGCATAGCTTTCAATATGGCCCAATACTTTGATCACATCCATTCGGGCAAGCCATTTGACATCTGTTATACCATTGAGGAAAACAAGCACCGCAATGCTACCTCATCGCTCCAGCTCATGGTAAAACAAATCCATGTCTAAACACTTTGATAATCCCCTCGACGTCCTCAATCACTACTGGGGATATGATACTTTTCGTCCGGTCCAGGCCGAAATTATAAACTCGGTATTATCGGGCCACGACACTCTTGGGCTTCTTCCTACAGGCGGTGGCAAGTCAATAACATTCCAGGTCCCCGCCATGATGCTTCCGGGACTCACCATTGTTGTCAGTCCTCTCATCTCTCTGATGAAGGACCAGATTGACAACCTGCTTGCACGCGACATCAAGGCCGTCAGCCTGCGTTCGGGATTATCACAACGCGAGGTAAGACTTGCTTATGATAAATGCCGTCTGGGCAAAACCAAGATGTTATATGTATCACCCGAGCGTCTGGGCAACAAAAACTTCATTGCCGAATTACGCACCTTTGATGTAAGCCTTATAGTTGTCGACGAGGCCCACTGCATATCCCAATGGGGTTATGATTTCCGCCCCTCCTATCTAAAAATAAAAGAATTACGCGCCATCTTCCCCTCTGTCCCGGTACTGGCATTGACAGCCACAGCGACACCTCGCGTGCGTCAAGACATCATTGACCGACTCGAGATGAAAAATGTTGAAATATTCTCACGGTCATTTGCTCGCGACAACCTCAGCTATATCGTAAGAGTCACACCGGATAAGGATGGCAAACTACTACAGATTTTCAGCTCGACCCCCGGTTCAGGCATCGTATATGTGCGCTCACGCCGACGCACGCGAGAGATTGCAATAAGACTTGCCGAAGCCGGTATCAGTGCCGATTTTTACCATGCCGGACTATCACCTGAAGATAAAGACGAGAAACAGAACCGTTGGAAAGACGGCCGCACACGCGTGATGGTCGCCACCAACGCCTTTGGCATGGGTATCGACAAGCCTGATGTTCGCATGGTTGTACACTATGATCTTCCACCTACTCTTGAGGAATACTATCAGGAGGCAGGACGCGCCGGACGTGACGGACTGCCGGCTTTTGCCGTGGTCATTGCTTCCATCCAGGACAAGGCTACTCTTACAAGACGTATATCAGACGCTTTCCCTCCTAAGGAATATATATCCCGGATATATGAATTGGCCGGTAATTTTATTAACGTCGCTGTTGGCGAAGGCTATGACCATGTTTATGAATTTGACATTCAGAAATTTGTCAAAACCTATGACCTCAATGTGCGTCCCACACTCGGGGCGCTTAGAATATTGACCCAGACCGGTTATCTGGAATATGCCGACGACTCCTACACACGCTCGCGCGTTATGATACTTGTCGAACGGCACCATCTATATGACATAGATCTCAATGAGAAAACCAACAACGTCTTATTAGCAATACTGAGACTATATACCGGTCTATTCAGCGACTATGCCTACATAAGCGAAAGTCAAGTGGCACTTACAGCCCATGTCTCGGAGCAAGATGTCTACCAAAGTCTTCTCGAACTGGGACGTAGGCATATTGTTCATTATGTGCCTATGTCTACCAAGCCCTACATATACTACCCGACCTCTCGCGAATTGCCACGCTACATACTATATCCCAAGTCGGTATATGAAGACCGCCTCAATTTGATGAAACAACAAATCAAGGCGGTAAAAAAAGTAGTATATAGCAATGACCGATGCCGCCAACAGATGCTGTTGGAGTACTTTGGTGAAGACACGTCAGCCGAATGTGGGCTGTGTGACGTATGCCGTGCAAAGAAGTTGGCCAATGTTAGTGCCGACACTGACATTAGTGCTCTCGCCAACCGTCTTCACGCCATGCTTATCAACTCGCGTGGTCTCACCCTCAACGAGATTTATGACATACCCATGGGAGGTGCCACACGCCGGGACATCACCGAGGCTGTGCGCTTACTTATGGACAACGGCCTATTCAAGCTCTCACCCGACGGGCTGATTACGCCAGTGAGGTAAGGCTCTAAGAGCTGTCCCATGATAAATGTTAACGCTGAGGTCGCATATCTCGGAGGGATTTTTGGCGTGAGTTGAGGGCGCGTGGCCGTAGCCACGTAACCGAAACGAACACCAAAAAGCACCCGAGAGATGCGAAGGCGAAGGTAATATTCTTTGCGTCAGTGCGTTATT
>JAGASI010000022.1 GCA_017621845.1 Muribaculaceae bacterium | reverse complement strand
TTATCACAAAAATAATGAATTTTTATCTTTCAAACCAAAGATAAATAACTAACATACAGCTCATAAAGATTTACCTGACTCGAAATGAATCGGGTAAGGGTATTATGCGCTTATTTAAATTTTAAATGAAAGAGCCGTGCAATTAATGCCATTGTCATCCACAAAAGTCCACAAGGACTACTATACCTTAAGGATATCTTACCTGTGGGCGGTAATATTCTTGGACTCGATTACAAGAGCCCGATGCGATAGTGCAATCTACATCGATATTTTTTATACCTTTGTGCCATAAATCCAAACACCCAATAATAATGAATTTTAGGACTTTAATCATCAGCGCCATATCTATCTATGCTTTATTTTCAGGTAATGAGGCCTCAGCAGTCAAATTAGGGCCTGTCGATCGTGTGGAAGCCAAGATTGACTCTGCCGGCTCAGACAGTGCCGACTTTGACTATTATCCTGAGCTGGGAGGCGTTATGAGAACACGCTGGGAGATGTCAACGACTACCGGCGAAAGCCGTTTTCAGGTGCGCAATGCCCGACTTAATCTTAAGGGCAAGGTTGCTCCCATCATCAGCTATTATTTTCAGACTGACTTTTGTGATGCCGGCAAAATCAAGATTCTTGATGCCTGGACACGGGTTGACATACTCAAGCAACTGTTTGTACAATTAGGACAGTACCGCATGCCGTTTGGCACCGACTCGTTCCGTGGTCCGGCCAATTACATCTTCACCAACCGTTCATTCATGGGCCGTTATATGGCCAACGTGCGTGGTGTGGGACTGAAAGCCCGTTATACATTCGCCAAGGTGCCGGTATGGGTTGAGGGTGCCGTGTTCAACCCCACCGCAATCACCGACCACAACCAATGGGTCAAGAAGTATGCCTATGCCGGCAAGGTGTCATGGTCTCCGGGAGACTTCAAGGTCGAGGCCGGATATATGTCATTGTTGCCCGAGGATGTCCGCATCAACCTCGCCGACGCGTCAGTCGGATGGTCAAACGGCAATCTCACCCTCGAGGGTGAATACATGTACAAGCATTATACCAACGATGCCGCGCGTGCGGTTCATGGTTTTAATGTCTGGGGAGAATATAGCCTACCTTTAAAAAAATGTATCTTCAACCGATTGTCATTTCATGGAAGATTTGACTCGATGACAGCCCACTCTGATGGCAAAGCCGATGAAAACGGCATACTGACACCTCAGCTCCCATCTCGTTCACGACTCACTGTCGGCTCAACCCTCGGGTATAAATACAAGAGTGTCAACGCCGCTGTGCGTCTTGACTATGAGAAATACTTCTATGGCAACAACACCCGACCCGACTCAGAAGTAGGCGACCACCTATCGCTCGAGCTTATCATATCCTTCTAAACAACCCATTGATGCCTCTATCACGGTCCAATCATAGTTTAACGTCCATGCGCGGAGCGATTATCGCCTTCGTCATATACCTTGTGGCGATAGTGCTCTCGTTATGTCTGATGCCCGGTGCCCCCCCGGTGTCAACGGCAGTAACGATGATTGTTCTATCTATGGCAGGGGTCATGGGGTTGCACCGGGCACATGTGGCAACATCGGCGAGTTGCACCATGCTGATTATAGCCTCGACGGTGCTGGCAGTGGGAGTGATTGCCAACGTATGGTATTTCACCACTCTTTCGGGGGGAACCGACAACATGCCGGTATTACACAATATCGACGCCCGGCGCACATGGGGTGATGCAATGTATTATCTTGGCCAATCAACTACACGTAGTTACCCTTCTCACGGACTGACTGGGATGATATATGCCGGTATCTTTGCTTTCACCGGTCCTTCAATAACGGCCGGTCTTCTCGCATCGATGGCGATGACCTTAATAACCCTGGTGTGTGCCGCCATTCTCGGGGTAAGACTCTCGGGCGACCGCACAATGGCATGGAAGACAATGATGGCAACAGCCGCTATATGCTATCTCATGGCCTCGGGAATGATCTTGATAAAAGACGCCTGGGTGATTGCTGCCATAGCGCTCTCGAGCGTTGCCCTCACCGACATGAATTCCTATAAAAGCTTGGCACCGCTGACAATATCTATGGCAATACTCATGTTCATGAGACCCAACATGATACTCGCCGTGTTGGTGGGTGTGGCCGTATTTATAATCGCCAGTCGTCAACAATTGTCGCGCCGGATGTTAACGATAGCCGGTGTAATGCTTATCATCGGTATCATCTTCTGGATAATTCCGACAAGGCTCCATTTTACAGCTCCGGCTATCGATGTCATGACCGAAAGCCTTGCCGGACGCGATGATGTGGTTGACACCACCGGTTGGCATAAGCCTTACTATGACATTGTTGGTAATAATTCCTCTATAGGCCACCGGCTACTGATGTTGCCGCTGAGTATCGCCGTACAATTCTTTATACCATTCCCGTGGAATTTCATGCGTGATGTACCTTTCGGGCTGTCTCAGATTTATGCCCATGTGGCCTACCCATGGTATATTTTTGGTGCTATATTTATATATTATCTCCTTATAGGTCGCCGACACATAGACCGACGCTATATGGCCTTGTCGATATGGGCAACGATAATATGGCTGGCGCCATGCTGGACAATAGGAGGCACAGCATCGCGCTATGCACTGCCGGCAGTCGCGCTATTGGCACCGGCCGTTGTTCAGACCTGGAATATTTGTCATAATAAGAGGTCATTTAAAATATTTATGACTATATTTGCAGTCTTAGCAGTGATAACACTACTGATATGTCATCACGTCCAATCGCAAGTCCCTCAATGAATGAATTTTCAGCCTCGCATATCAATCATCACCATTACGCGTGACAACGCGCGGGGGCTTGAACGCACCCTGGCTTCAGTTGTCGGTCAATCCATGCAACCCTATGAACATATCATCGTAGATGGCATGAGCACCGACTCTACCGACATGGTACTGAGTCGGGATATTGCATCCCATGCCATAATATGTCACTGTGAGCCTCGTGGCGTATATGATGCAATCAACAAAGGCATCGAAAAGGCAACCGGAGATATTATCGGTCTGTTACACGCCGGAGACACGTTTACCTCTACCGACATTCTCGAGAAAATAACCCATACTTTTATCACCGAGCCCTCACTCGATTTCACCTTTGGCGATATTCATTTTGCCCGACCGGACAACACACGTGTGATACGCTATTATTCAGCCAAAGATTACCGGCCCGAAGACATCGCCGAAGGGTTCTCACCTCCCCACCCCTCGTTATATATCAAAGCCGATGTTCAGCGGCGAATAGGGCTATACAAGACTCACTATAAGGTATCGGCTGACTTTGAGATGTTTGCAAGATTATTCTCCGATAATACATTGAGATGGAAATATATGCCGATGGATATGGTGACTATGACCCCGGGCGGATTATCCTCGCGGCTGATACATCGTCTCTATACCCACAACCATGAGCGTCTGATGGCTTTCAGCGAAAACAATATCAAGTCTTCATACTGGCACATACTTAAACATTATCTTAAAGTCTTAAAAAGTTACACCTCTCACCCCGATACGCCATGACAATGCCTGTACAACATAAAATATGGATATTTGCACCTGAACACCAATATGTCATGCCATATATGGACCGCCAACTCTCGCCTCATTACGAGCTTCACTACGAGATTGACAACATTGACCAACTGTATATGGCTGTAATGATATCGTCAGTCGAGATATATGACGTGACCTCGGGAAAATCATATAACGAGTTGACATCCATTGACCCGGAGTCTCCCTGGAACCAGCTGGAACGACGTTTTACCTCGATATGCAACAAACGAGGGGTCACTCCCGTGATACTGAGATGTGCCCCGATTGTCGGGACCGGTATGAATGGGCCCGTCATGGACCTGGTCAAAAGCCTGAACCGCGGACTTGCCCGCCACATATCACCGGCTCCCGAGACCCTTATCTCATTGGTACACGCGGTCGATTTACCCAAAGTCATTTGGGAGTTAACCTACGTTCTACCTAAGAACGTAAAATCCCCCATCATCTATAACGTTACCGACGGAGTTGATACCGACGTTGATGACCTTATCGAGGCCCTCGCCCATCGACTCAACGACAAGCGCATATCTACTGTCAAGCGCCGCTGGGCTCGATTGCTCATGGGTTCAGCTATCTACCGCTATCTCACCACCACGCTTACCTTCAGCAACTCACAGCTGATGGAAGCCATACAATATACACCCACGATAGTTACCGACTATCTCTTGACCCACATTTATGACCATGACAGCCTCTGAGTTAATTAGACGCGCCGGAGCCTCGACCAAGTCCCTGGTCAAGGTCCTGTTGTTGTCACGCCGGTGCACACTACCCAAGGGCAACAAAGGCGCCATTGTCATCATGGCCAACGGCCCATCATTGGCCGACACAATCCAAAACGATATAAAGACCCTGATGACGATGCCTCGCCTGGCAGTCAACTTTGCAGCCCTCGCCCCCGAGTTTGACACTCTACGTCCTCAGTATTATCTGATGATAGACCCGGTATTTTTTGGAAATGACGACAATCCCAATCTGGACAAACTCAAGAAGGCCCTGTCGGCAGTCTCCTGGCCCATGACGTTGATAGTACCTGCCAAGAGCGCATCAAAACTCGACAAGACTGTTACCGGCAATCCCAACATTACAGTTGCACATATCAATAATATAGGCGCGTCAGGATTTCATTGGCTCGAAAACATTCTTTACAAGTCAGGCCGCGCAATGCCACGCCCGCGCAATGTACTGGTGCCATCGATAATGGCCGCCATATACATGGGATATGATACCATCTATCTCACCGGCGCCGACCACTCTTGGATGAAGACCATATGGGTCGACGATGACAACCACGTCATCTCGGTACAACCCCACTTCTATAAAGACCACCCCGACGAACAACGACGCGTGGACACAACCTACCGCGGTCTGAGACTACATCAGGTTGTCGAGAGCTTTGCCATAGCCTTCAAGAGCTATCACGACATACGGCGATATGCCATGAGCCACCACGTCAACATCTACAATTCCACGCCGGGGAGTTTCATAGACGCTTTCCCTCGCCAACCACTGCAACACCAATAACAATTATTAATCACCTAAATAATATAACGGCATTATGCTTGAAATCAACGAAGTATTCAACGCTGCCCGCGTCCTCAATGACGTCGCCCGACACACAGCCCTAATCCATGCGCCCAAACTATCGTCAGACTGTGACATATGGCTTAAAACCGAAAACCTACAGCTGACAGGCTCTTTTAAGTTACGCGGTGCCTATTATAAAATCTCCCAACTCAGCGATGAGGAAAAATCACGTGGCGTAATCGCCTGTTCGGCCGGCAACCACGCCCAAGGGGTAGCGCTCGGCGCTACACACAATGGCATAAAATCACTGATATGTTTGCCCGCCGGCGCCCCTATCTCCAAAGTAGAGGCCACCAAAGGATATGGAGCCGAAGTATGCCTCGTGCCGGGCGTCTATGATGACGCTTATGCCAAAGCCATCGAACTGCGCGATAAACACGGCTATACATTTGTTCATCCATTCGATGACCCAAAGGTGATTGCCGGACAAGGAACAATCGGCCTCGAAATTCTTGAGGACATGCCCGATATTGACGCTGTAATCGTGCCAATCGGCGGCGGTGGACTCATCTCGGGTGTCGCTTTTACTATCAAGACCCTGAGACCCGAAATCAAGGTCTACGGCGTCCAATCATCAGGAGCACCATCGATGGCGGCATCACTCTCCGAGGGACATATCGCCCATCTCGACCGCGTCTCGACTATCGCCGACGGCATCGCCGTCAAGGAACCGGGTGTCAACACCTTTGAAATGTGCAACAAATATGTAGACGAGGTAGTAACTGTCAGCGATGACGAAATTGCCGCCGCCATCCTCGCCCTCATCGAGAAACACAAACTCGTCGCCGAAGGTGCCGGTGCAGTTGCAGTTGCAGCCGCAATGTTCAACAAACTACCAATCCATGGACAGAAAGTCGCCTGCCTCGTCTCGGGAGGTAACATTGATGTCTCCACCCTCAGCCGCGTTATAACTCGTGGACTTGCCAAAAGCGGTCGCAATTATACCTTCATTATTGACCTCCCCGACAAACCGGGCCAACTCTCAGGCGTATGTAACGTTGTCGCCCAGCAAGGCGGTAATGTTATATCCGTAGCCCACGAACGCATCAATACCTCAACTGAAATCAACGGATGCATCATTCGCATGGACCTCGAGACACGCAATCCCGAACACATAGAACAAGTGCGTCAAGCCCTGCGCCAAGCCGGATATAATGTCCTCAACTAAGAGACTATCTAATATATTCAGGGGGCCAGAAAGCGAAGTAGCCAATAATACACAAAGCAAAAGCATTTCTAAACACTCCCAACATTGAATTTAGAACGTCCATAACACCAATAATTGCCATCCCACCGTATATGTTGGGTATCTTATATCCTTCTCCTCAGTCACATAGCTCGCTATGCTCCCTCGGCTCAGAACACAATATCCTACGACATATACGGCCTCACTGTTCACATTTATTTTTAAACAACCTCTAAACGCCTTCCCAAATGAAGAAACCAATTTTACTATCGCTTATGATGCTTTTCACGGTTGCATCATTTGCTGCTACGCTAAATCCGGGAGCTAAGGGAGTGTGGGCTAATGCAACTTCCGAACTTGTGCAAACAGATTCGGTGTTAATATTCTTTACCCGGAATGATAGTTTGCAGACTAAATCCGCAACTTTGATTATACCGAACCGAGAGATTGCGCGGACTACCGTCTTTACACCGGATACAATATTGCTGAAAGAAGCCGAGCCTTTGGATATAGTTGTTGGCGACAACTCAATTTCGGTAAATGGCAATCCGTTGTATCTGGTCGAAAATATCAACATCGTAAAACCTTATGCTCAATTTGATGCCACCCCCTCAAATATTGCAGACTGTCTGCAACAATGGCAGTTGGGCACAAAGATAATGCTGGACGGAGAATTCTGTCAGGTTATGATTGACACAAACAATAATTCATTTATGTATATGGTCAGTCCTCAGATGTCATATATTCGTGCAGCTTCACTACGTCATACCAACAAGGGTTCAGTTTTTCTGCAAAATATCCGTATGATGAAAAATATGAATACTGGTGAATATACCCATTATTCCGCGCCTGACAATTACGCACTTTTGAAAAATCTCCCTGAAATAGACGCCTCAAAGTTTAATCCTAATACTTGTACCTTTGCCAAAGAAGGAATCTATTGGTCGTATGTGTCAAGCGAACCTAAACGTATAACATTAAATGGTTGTGGCGAAGAATACACATATGTTCCCAATAAAGCCGATGACAACATTTCAGAATGGTTTGAGTTTATACCTCAGCATAAATGGTTGAGTTATCCATTTTAGATGTCTTTCTATAAATTAAACGAAACAAGCACCTTTGCAGACATCACTGTAAAGGTGCTTGTTCTATGCAGATTTATATTGCCAACAAACTCGCGGCCCTGAAGCAAGACACTTCTTTTGAATATGTGTCGGGAAACCGCCGTTTCAGCGGTAGCGATGACACGCCTTAACCAGCTTACAGTCCATATTATATAGGCAGCAACCCATTCCGAGTCGACATCCGACAAAATCATAAATATCAATCCCGAGATTTACAATGCAATAATGCTGAATGTCATTTGCCAAAAGCAACGATTTAAAAATAGCTGAGGTAAAATTTGTCAAATCAAAAAAAATGTCTAACTTTGCACTGTGTCAGCATATCGTCTCCTCTGGCATGACAGCTGATATGACATACTAAGATTCATTAGCTCAGTTGGTTTAGAGCGCCTCCTTGACAGGGAGGAGGTCACTGGTTCGAATCCAGTATGGATCACAAGAGGGAGTCATAACCGACTCCCTTTTTTCGTATATATGTTGCAACATATTCAAAACCGCGGCAAAGTATTGCGGGTCAGCGGACAGGCTTCGTCCCGAGCATATTGAACGGCTATAAAAAAACAGCACCGCCGTGATGTGGGTGCTGTGTGTGGGGGGGGGGAATTGGTGGGCGTTGACGGATTCGAACCGCCGACCCTCTGCTTGTAAGGCAGATGCTCTGAACCAGCTGAGCTAAACGCCCATAAAGGAATGGGGACTGTGCCCCGAAGTATCTTTTTTACGTCTTGCTCTGTCGGCCCGTTGGTCAACCCGCGATGACGGCTTTGCTGTGCGAGAACTTTATGTTGATTAAATCGTGGTGGGCGTTGACGGATTCGAACCGCCGACCCTCTGCTTGTAAGGCAGATGCTCTGAACCAGCTGAGCTAAACGCCCGTTCTCGCCGAAAGCGTTGCAAAGGTACGAACTTTTTTGGAAATACCAAATTTTTTCAAAAAACTTTTTTTTTACACGTTACGTTTTGAAGTTTTTGAGAATGTCGTATGAGAATATATTCAGGCGTTGTTGACGAGTCGATGGGTATTTGTCATGCGTTGCATGTATATCGAGAGGCGATAGCGTGAAATAAATTGTCACGTAATCCCGTCCCTAAATATCGATTAAGCCTCTCCTTGTTGGCGCGGGGAGAGGCTTGGGGTATACTTAGTGCTTGACGATTAGCGTGAGCTGTAATCCGGTCAGTCATCATCGTCATGGTGGTGCTTGTGATGTCTTTTATGGTGTGGCTCATAGTAGTATGGCGATGCATACTTCATGGCTTTGCGATATTCTTTGACGGCTTTTTTATAATGCTTGCGGGCTTTCTTGCGGGCTTTCTTACTATGATGGCAAGGAGGAGGTGGCGGGCCACAATAATAACCGGGTGAAATAATGGTATATCCGGGGAGTCCGCTTGATACGTTGACGTTTACGCCTGAGGGGCTTGCTCCAAACGAAAAATAGGTTTGAGCGCCGGAAACACCGGTTATCAGGCAAGTGGTAAGTAACAGTGTGGTTAGGCGTTTCATTGTTTTATGTATTTTGGTGGTTGTTATATAATGAAAACGCTATCAGGTGAGTTAAAGTTCAATAAGCAGATATGCCCCTCGCTATTTATCGGCGGGAGGCATATCTGTAAGAAGTTGAGGCAATCGGTCTATGATAGACTATTCCTCCAGGCAGGCATCGAGGGCTGAGGTCAGTGCGCAACGGTCAAGGTTGCGTCCGATGAATACAATTTTTATCATACGGTCGCCGTATACAGGATCCCAGTCACGTCGTAGCGATGGGTCAAAGGCCATCATCCGGGCTAACTCGTCGGCCGGGGCTGTGGCACACCATTGGCCTGCTTCGCTGACATTTTTCTGTATACCGGCCTGTTCAAACATGTAGCTCATGTCTCGGTTGATGCTAAAGTAGCACAGGCCTTTGGCACGAATTATATTCTGAGGCCACGCTGAGGCTACAAAGTAGTCAAACTTGTTCAGGTCAAATGCTTTGCGGCGATAATAGGTCATCGTTTCGATGCCATATTCTTCAGTGTGGGAATGTCCGTGGTGGTGATGGTGTCCGCAGTGACATTCTCCTTCACAGTGACATTCCTCGTCGTGGTCGTGGTGCTCATCGTGATGGTGGTGATGATGGGGCTCGTGTTCTTCCTGGTCGGTTGAGGGGCGTTCGATTTCTTTAATCCACGTAGCAGAGGTTGCCACAGCCTCAAAGTTAAACATACCGGTGCCTACCAAACGCTCGATATCTACGTCACAGTAGTCACACTCGATGATTTCGGCCTGAGGCTGCATGGCGCGTATCACGGTCTTGATTTCGTCAGCTTCAGCACGTGTCACCTCTGAAATTTTGTTTAATAGCACTATGTTGCAGAACTCGATTTGCTCGACAACAAGACGGGCGAGGTCCCCCTCATCGGTATGATTAAGGTTGCCGCCACATCCAAATTCGCTTTTCAATCTCAGTGCATCAACAACCGTGACAATAGCATCCATCACCGGTATCGAGCCATGGGCGGCAACGCCCGGCATTGATGCCATCTGGCAGATGGTCTGGGCTATAGGGGCCGGCTCACAGATGCCGCTGGCCTCAATGACGATATAATCAAAGCGTCCGGTCGACAGCAGGTCAGCAATCTGCTTGACAAGGTCCATCTTGAGGTTGCAGCAGATACAGCCATTCTGGAGAGCTATCAGGTCATCTCCCGAGCCATCGCCTGGTGTGCCGACGATGCCTCCTTTCTGGATTAATGAAGCATCGATATTGACATCGCCTATATCGTTGACGATGACGGCAAATTTGAGCCCACGTTCGTTGGTGAGTATATGATTTAAAAGTGTCGTTTTGCCGCTACCGAGATAGCCGGTCAACAGCAATACAGGTATCTGTTTGAGTTTCATGTCTATTTGAATTGTGTGTTATATTAAGACAAAAGTACCAAATTATCCCCTGACATACAAAAAAAACATTTTGCGCCTTCTTTTAGCACAGCAATACTTTGTCTCGGTTTTGAATATGTTGCAACATATATACGAAAAAGGGAGTCGGTTAAGACTCCCTTGTGATCCGGATGCGATTCGAACGCATGACCGTCTGCTTAGAAGGCAGATGCTCTATCCAGCTGAGCTACCGGACCATCCCGTATGGGATTGCAAAGTTACACATTTTTTTGATATTTCAGAGCGTTTACCCCAATTTATGTGCATTCCAAGGGTTAACAGCATCTAAAAATTGAGGACGATTGAATTTTTTTTGCTAATTTTGTGATGTTACAAGCCTCAAAGAGCTATCTGTAATATTTTCCTTATAACACCTACTCAATATATACATATACTTAATTATATAGTAATAAATAATAATGTGTAATCAGCAGTCCCCATCCAATACCCAGATTGAGTCAGCAGTCTATCTATTGCCGGTACCGTTGGCCGACGGTGACGTGGACCGCGTGCTGCCGGATTATAACCGAGAGGTGATATTGGGACTCAAAAATTTTGTTGTCGAAAACCTTCGCTCGGCACGCCGCTTCCTTAAACGCATTGACCGCTCGATAGATATCGATGCACTCAATCTTGTCGAGCTGAACGAACACACCGCCCCCGGCGAGGTCGCCCCGATGCTTGACCCACTGCTAAAGCGAGGCGAGCCTATAGGTATACTGTCCGAGGCCGGATGTCCGGCCGTTGCCGACCCGGGCGCCGACTTGGTTGCTGTAGCCCAACGTCACGGCTGCAAGGTGGTGCCTTTGGTGGGACCATCGTCAATCCTGTTGGCTGTAATGGCATCAGGATTTAACGGCCAGACATTTGCGTTCAACGGTTACTTACCTGTTGAACGTCAAGAGCGTGCCCGTGCCATCAAACGTCTACAGTCTCGTGTCATCTCGGAACATCAAACCCAGATTTTCATCGAGACTCCCTACCGCAATAACCGACTTATCGACGAGCTGACACATTCTCTTCCAGGCGATTTCAGATTATGTGTTGCCGCCGATATCACCGGCCCCGGCGAAAACATCATCTCCGATACTATAAAAGGATGGCAGAAACGTCAATATGACTATGCCAAGACCCCGACTATTTTTCTCATCTATAATTAACACTTTATAAAGCCTCCCACGATACACTAACCATATGGCAACGCCTAAGCCCACACGTTCACGTCGCACCTCCCGCCCTCTCGATGACCTGCCCAACTTGTTTGACATGGTCGAGATTGATATGTCCCGTGACGATATCGCAGGAGATGTCATTGCCGAGCATGAACGTCAAGTAGCCAAAGCCCGCGCCGACCGCAGCGTTGAACTTTCGACCGCCAGGCCCAGCCGCCGCATGAGGTTTGTGACATTTGGTTCAGGGTCGAGTGGTAACTGTGCCTTCATCGGTAACGAGAAAGAAGGCGTCTTGATAGATGCAGGCGTTGATGCCAAGACAGTCACCGAACGTCTTGCCGAAAACGAGATTTCCCTATCATCAGTCAAAGGGATAATTCTGACCCACGATCACAGCGACCACCTGAGATATGCTTACACGCTGTTGCGCGCCAACAAACACATGGTCCTGTATTGCACACCACGCACACTTAACGGCATATTCCGCCGTTCAAGCATCTCGCGTCGTATACGAGACTATCATAAAGCCATTTACAAAGAAATCCCCTTCACAGTTGGCCCCCTCACAATAACTGCCTTTGAAACCAGCCATGATGGCACAGACAACGTAGGATTTGCCATAGACTACGATGACAATCACTTTGTCATCGCTACCGATACCGGATATATAACCGAGCGCGCCGACTTCTATATCCGACGCGCCAACTACCTGATGATTGAGTCCAACTATGACCTGGACATGCTACTTAACGGCCCCTACCCCAATTACCTGAAAGCTCGCATACAGTCACCCCGCGGCCACATGGATAATGCCGAGACCGCAAGCTACCTATCCCAAGTGTGCTCGCCTACCCTCACCCATATATTCCTGTGTCACCTCTCAGAAGATAACAACAATCCCGAAATTGCCCTTAAAACTGTAACCCAAGCCCTTCAATCCCGCGGCCTCAAAGTCGGTGACGCCATACACGATGCCATAGACGCTCAGGTTGACGTGAGAGTCAACGTATTGCCTCGATTCAATTCATCACCATTGTTCATGTTGAGACATCTGTAAAACAAGCCGAACCCAAGCAGCCAACTTCAAGTAACGGCTACATACATGAGTAGTCATGCTCTATCATGAACATTTTCCACGCCCTGAACGTTAAGGCTGAAAAAGGCCCTCTCAGACCCGATACTGCATTAAGAAAATTTAATAAAGAAATTTTTCCATAATTATCCCCCATACTTGCATTACATCCAAAAAAAGTTAGTAACTTTGCGGTGTCCTAAAGGGGCAAACAAAGATTGCCCCGCGCCACTCGCCATAGCGAGTCAAACTTCTAAAGCACAAACATATAACTAACAAACCCTTATAAATAAAAAAATAGACAATGAGCAAACTCGAAGAAATCAAAGCCCAACGTCTCGCCGGCGTAAAAGCCGACCTGGCCAAGTATGGCATCAAAGACACCACCGAGGTAGTTTACAACCCCACCTACGATCAACTCTTCAACGAGGAAACACTGCCCTCTCTTGAAGGCTATGAGAAAGGCGTAGTCACCGAGCTCGGTGCTGTTGACGTAATGACCGGTGTCTATACAGGTCGTTCACCTAAAGACAAATTCATCGTCCTCGACGAAAACTCTAAAAACACCGTATGGTGGACAACCGAGGAATACAAAAACGATAACAAGCCCGCCACCCAGGAGGCTTGGACCGCTTGCAAGGACCTCGCCATTGACGAGCTCTCAGGCAAGAAACTCTATGTTGTCGATGGCTTCTGCGGCGCAAATAAAGACACCCGCATGGCTGTACGCTTCATCATGGAAGTAGCTTGGCAGGCCCACTTTGTGACCAACATGTTCATCCGCCCCACCGCTGAAGAACTTGCCGACTTTACCCCCGACTTCATCGTATACAACGCCTCCAAGGCCAAGCTCACCAACTACAAAGAACTCGGGCTCAACTCCGAGACCGCTGTTGTTTTCAACATCACCTCTCGCGAGCAAGTCATCATCAACACCTGGTATGGTGGTGAGATGAAAAAAGGCATGTTCTCGATGATGAACTACTTCCTCCCCCTCAAAGGCATCGCTTCAATGCACTGCTCGGCCAACACCGACATGGAAGGCAAGAACACCGCTATCTTCTTCGGCCTCTCAGGTACCGGCAAGACCACACTCTCGACCGACCCCAAACGTCTCCTCATCGGCGACGACGAACACGGCTGGGACGACAATGGCGTCTTCAACTTTGAGGGCGGTTGCTATGCCAAGGTTATCAACCTCGACAAAGACTCCGAGCCCGACATCTACAACGCCATCAAGCGTGACGCCCTCCTCGAGAACGTTACTGTTGATGCCGAAGGCAAGATTGACTTCGCCGACAAGTCTGTAACCGAGAACACCCGTGTATCTTATCCCATCGACCATATCGAGAAGATTGTTCGTCCCATCTCTGCAGGACCAGCCGCCAAGAACGTCATCTTCCTGTCAGCCGACGCTTTCGGCGTACTTCCTCCCGTATCAATCCTGACACCCGAGCAGACCAAGTACTACTTCCTGTCAGGCTTCACCGCCAAACTCGCCGGTACCGAACGTGGCATCACCGAGCCTACTCCCACCTTCTCGGCATGCTTCGGACAAGCTTTCCTTGAGCTCCATCCCACAAAATATGCCGAGGAACTCGTTAAACGCATGGAGAAATCTGGAGCCAAAGCCTATCTCGTCAACACCGGCTGGAACGGCACAGGCAAACGCATCTCTATCCGCGACACCCGTGGCATTATCGATGCCATCCTCGACGGCGCTATCCTGAAAGCTCCCACCAAGAAACTCCCCATCTTTGACTTTGAAATTCCCACTGAGCTCCCGGGCGTAGACCCCAAGATCCTCGATCCCCGCGACACATACACCAATGCCGAGGAATGGACTGTAAAAGCCAAAGACCTTGCCGAGCGATTCATCAAGAACTTCAAGAAATATGAGAACAACGCCGCCGGTAAAGCCCTCGTAGCAGCCGGCCCCCAACTCTAAAGTTTAACAGTTAACCACATAGGTTAACCACATCCCATAAATAGAGGCGGGCGTCAACCACCATCGGTTGACGTCCGCCTTATCTTTACAATAAAATCATAAACACTGATTATTGATTACCAAGCATTTCAGCAATCACCGACATTTTAAAATCCCGTAACCACACAGATATACCATAGACAAACTTTTTATATGAGCCACAATATCTGGCTTACGACACATTCTTGAATTTTAACAACTCTATTATCAACCATCATATTTACAATTACTTAACTTTAACAAAGCACAGAGCACCCCTTAATTTAAATTGCCAATGTTGTACAAAAGGTGTATCTTTGTGACTTCTTAATCACTACAAAATGTCACAGACCGGACCAATAAAAGTTGACCTGCAACAGGTCGTGAACGCCAAGATGGGACGCAAAGCTCGATGGATACCGCGTTGGCTCGTCAAGCGATTGTCCAAGACAATATGTCAAGACCAACTCAATGAACTCATCCAGCACAACTATCCACGCCGTGGTGCCGACTTCAGCCGTGGCGTACTCAACGACTTAGGAGTATCAACCCGATTGCTTGGTGCCGAGCGCCTTCCCGACCCGGCCAACCGTCGCGTGATGATTGTAAGCAACCACCCTCTTGGCGGACTCGATGGAATGGCGCTAATTGACGTATTTCAACGCCGCTATGGTGGACAAATATACTTTCTGGTCAATGATATGCTGATGGCTATCGAGCCACTGAACGACGTTTTTCTCCCGGTAAACAAAGTAGGAGCCCAAAGCCGCGAATCTCTGCAACACATAGACAAAGTCATGGCCGGCAACGACCCTATACTTATATTCCCCGCCGGTTTGGTCTCGCGTATGGATAAAAAAGGACGAATATGTGATCTCGAGTGGAAAAAAATGTTTGTTAACAAGGCACGCAAATTTAAACGAGACATCATTCCGTTGTTTTTTGAAGGCGAAAATTCAAAATTTTTCTATAAATTTGCACGTTTTAGAAAGCTAACCGGTCTAAAATTTAACATCGAGATGATATACCTGCCACAAGAGTTGTTCAAATCACGAGACAAGACATTCAATATCTACTGTGGCCAGCCAATACCCTGGCAGACGCTCCACGATGGTAAAGAAGCCGCCGACACAGCCCTCTCCATCAAAAACATCGTATATTCTCTCGCTAACTAATATTTGCCGGTGACTGCAGAAAATATAGAAACACCATGACAAGCAAGATTATAGACCCTGTAGATGTATCACTCATCGAACAAGAACTGACGCCCGAGCGTTTTCTGCGTCACACCAACAAGGCTGACAACGATATATATGTGATCGATGCTGCTTCGTGCCCCAACACGATGCGCGAGATCGGGCGACTTAGAGAGATTGCCTTCCGCACTGCCGGCGGCGGTACAGGCAAAGACTGTGATATCGATGAATACGACCTTATGGACCCACCTTGCCGTCAGCTCATCGTGTGGGAGCCCGAAAGCAAACTCATTCTCGGCAGCTACCGGTTCATCACCGGCAATGACATACGTCTTGATGACCTTGGTCGTCCTCACATCGCTACCAGTCACATGTTCAAGTTCTCAGACAAATTTATCAAGGAATACCTACCCTATACACTTGAACTGGGACGCTCCTTTGTGCGCTTAGAATATCAGAGCTCACGAGCCGGAGCCAAGGCATTATACGCCCTTGACAACCTCTGGGACGGACTTGGAGCCCTCACCGTCCTACATCCCGAAATCAAATATCTTTTTGGCAAAGTCACGATGTACCCAAGCTACTCAGCCAAATGTCGCGACATGATTTTATACTTCATGAACAAACACTTCCCCGACCCTGAGCAATTGGTACGCCCCATTACACCACTCGAGACTCATCCCGATTTAGAGACACTCAACAAAACCTTCACCGGCAATGACTTCAAAACCGACTATCGCATCCTCAATACCGAGATACGCCGTCACGGCATCAATATTCCACCTTTGGTCAACGCATACATGTCTCTTTCCCCAACCATGAAAATGTTTGGCACAGCAATAAACGATGAGTTTGGCGACGTCGAAGAAAGCGGCATATTCTTTGCCATCAGCGACATTTTTGAGGAAAAGAAAGCTCGCCACATAGCCACCTTTGACCCATCCCGGCAAATCGAGGTCTGAGAGATTAATACACACAACAGCAAGGTCCATAAATGACATAATCATTTATGGACCTTACTATTATAGCCTATATAGAATTTTACAGAGGATTACCCCATCGATCAAAGTCAATCTCGCGACCGTTGGTCAGAATGATATGATAACCACCATAATCATTAGTCTCGACTCCATTGATTGTAGCATAGGGGTAATAATACGAAACAAAATTTTCTATCGAGAGCGGAACTATACCATAGGGAACGCCATAACCGGTTGGTGCATATACAGCATACCAATTACCGTAGGTATCAAAGTAAACAATGGCGCCACTTTCCATCTCTACAACATAGGAGTCGTTATAATATCCTCCTATATACACGTCCCAGATTGGGTCGGTAGGATAATAGGTGCGTATAAAACTAAGTGCCGGTCCCGGAAGATCACTCGGGTCTATATAGTTGTAATATGGCTCGTCTTCACACGAAGTCATGGATAATGTCGAAATTGTCACGACAAGGGCAAGAAGCAATTTTTTCATAATGCGATGTAAGTTAATATCACGATACATTGAACTGATTTAGAATTATATGACAGCAATACCGTATCGTGAATTGTTATGGCGGCTTAAGATTGTCTGTCGGGGGAAGGTATTAATCAATCATCATATTTAAGAAATCGAGCAGCACGGTCAAATTTCATTTCAACACCATTATTCAACGTCACTTCATATCCCATGCGATCTTTCTCTATACCTACGATTTTGGCTTTATTCTGGTGTTCTTTGACATACTGCAGGATTGGGGCGGGAATCATCGAATCGGGAACCTTGCTCCGGTTGGAGGTCTCTATTTCTTTCCAATTTCCGGCCTTATCAAAGGTTACTTCAGTGCCATCTCTCAGCACCACCTCATACTCCGACACCCGGCCAAAATCTTTGTCTACTTTAACAAGACTTACCTGGGATTTGAAATTCTTTTTCAATACTACGGTTGCCGCCGTCGGCAGGCACGAGCCATCATGACAATAGGTCTTTTTGGCCAACACAGGCAGTATTGACATAAGGCTCATAATCAATATCAATCCAATCTTTTTCATATCTGAGTTGTTTTTATAACATTAACTTAATCAATTCACGATGCCTCTATATACATTTAATACAATCTTACCGGCATCATGGATTATAGGAAGGAACAATGTCAAACGACACAGGCAACAGTCCTATCTTCTTACTTAAACATTCAACCGCCCACTATAGTTGAGTCATTACCGGCATCGAGGTTATTTTTTTACAAATACAACCACTTTATTATATATAAAGTTACAAATCGTATATACCACATTGCCAATAAGTGTTGCCAAGCCATATCCCGATATCACCATTCCCATGACATCCACTCTCAAATCTCCAAAAGCCGACTTATTGAGCAACCATACGACCAACAACTGAACCGCATAACATATCGCAAACCCTAAGAGGAAATACAACGCGTGACGTGATAAAGACCCATCGGCCTTGAACACCCAACGTCTGTTCCATATAAATGAGTTAATCAACCCTATGGCATACCCCAGTCCGTTGGATACATAAGGATTTAAACCCAGGCATGATTTACATAGAAATATGACGCCCAGTGTGAGCATCGTATTCATCGCTCCCACGATGCCATATTTTATAAACTGTATCAGTGATGAGTCAGAGTTTAACTGCATGGTATATGTCAGATTTGTCGCTTTATTATTAGGACTTGACTTTAGATTAATCGTTTAATCAAGTCCCGGGTTGACACGCTGTTTTTTTATTTAAGTTTATTATCTTTACGCTTCAAAGTAAAAATATTTTTCATTTCATCTTCAGCATCAGGCTGAATGTTAGGATCAACCTTAAGAACAGGTAATGACCAGTTGTACTTAACAGCCAAGACTCTCAGTCCTATCACAGTCACGGCACACAGGCTCTGGGGTATTATGGGGTCAACATCCAACAACCATACCAACGAATACACGACCCCTCCGGCCAGACACGCAGTGGCGTATATATCTTTACGGAAGAATAACGGCACTTCATTGATAAGCATATCACGCACTACTCCACCAAATGACCCGGTGATAATACCCATGGTAATGGCTACCCACATAGGATATCCCATAGCCAGGGACTTTTCAATCCCAATAACCACAAATAGCGCCAAACCTATCGCATCAAATATAAACAATGTTCTGAAGCCACCTACCAGTGTGCGTCTGAATATCAGCACCGTCAACAACGACAAGCCCGTCACAGCCAGATAAAGCCATGATTCCATCCAGAATACCGGAACCTTTATCAATACATCCCTCAATGTCCCGCCTCCGATAGCTGTAACCAGACCAATGACATATGCTCCAAACCAATCATAATTTTTAGCGGCCGCGAGCCTGATGCCCGAGATGGCAAACGAGATGGTTCCTAATACCTCTATGACTATTATAAAGGTCGTTTCTTCCATGACAGGTTATTTTTCAGGATTTTGTCTTATTATTATCTTTATTCACTTATCACTATAATATTTGCATAAGTCGGTGAGGTAACACTTGTCACACTCAGGTCGACGAGCCTTGCACACATATCGGCCATGAAGTATCAGCCAATGATGGGCGCGAGGGATTATATTTTCAGGGATATTGCTGACCAGTGTTTTCTCTGTCTCGAGCGGTGTTCGACTGTCATTGGTAAGCCCCAGACGGTTGGCGACACGGAACACATGGGTATCAACAGCCATTGCCGCCTTGTTATAGACCACCGAAAGTATCACATTGGCCGTCTTGCGCCCCACACCGGGGATTGTCAGCAAGTCATCAATATTGTCGGGCACACTTGAATTAAATCTCTCAACAAGAGCTTTGGCCATACCCACCAATGACTTGGCTTTATTATTGGGGTATGACACCGACTTTATATACTCATATACCTCAAATTGCTCGGCACCGGCCAATCGCTCGGGTGTCGGATATGCTTCAAACAGCTCAGGCGTAATCATATTGATACGCTTGTCGGTGCACTGAGCAGACAGGATAACGGCAACCAACAACTGAAATGGGTTGGCGTAATGCAACTCGGTCTCGGCAACAGGCATCTCTTGCTCAAACCGCTCTATGATTTTATTGTATCGTTCCTTGGTTGTCATCATTTAACGTGTTGGCATTACAATTTTTACCAGCCACATACCCACGGCACAAGCCATCAGTGAAACACCTACAGTCATCACAACATAAAACATAACCCGCCCCCACAATCCTCGTTGCATCATATCTACGATATCGAAGGCAAATGTCGAAAACGTCGTGAACCCACCTAAAAAACCGGCTACTGCCATGTCGCGCCATTGCCGGCCGACACCTATTGTCTCAAACAGTCCTATTGCCAGCCCGATAAAAAATGAACCTAATATATTCACAATCATCGTGTACAGATATTTCTTGTCACCCGATGGTGCCATACTTGTCAATGCCACACGCGAGACCGCGCCAAGGCCTCCTCCCATGAATACATAGAGTAAATTCATATCTCGGCTGTCAGTGTACTAACAGTTTATCGCACAGCAGTAAATTCCTCAAGGAAGCGAGTATCGTTCTCCGAGAACATTCTGAGGTCCTTGACCTGATATTTAAGGTTAGTAATGCGCTCGACGCCCATACCAAGAGCAAATCCACTATACTTCTTTGAGTCAATGCCACACGACTCGAGAACATTGGGATCAACCATACCACAACCAAGGATTTCAACCCAACCGGTATGTTTGCAGAACGAGCATCCCTTACCGCCACACAAGTTACAACTGATATCCATCTCGGCCGATGGTTCAGTAAAGGGGAAGTAGCTGGGACGCAAACGTATCTGGGTGTCAGGACCGAACATCTCGCGGGCAAAGTATAACAATGTCTGACGCAAGTCGGCAAACGATACTTTTTCAGCCACATACAGAGCCTCTACCTGATGAAAGAAGCAGTGGGCACGCGCCGAGATAGCCTCGTTGCGGTACACACGACCGGGGCACACGATGCGTATCGGTGGCTGGGTATGTTCCATGACGCGCGATTGGACCGATGACGTGTGACTACGCAATAATACGTCAGGTGTACGCTGTATAAAAAATGTGTCCTGCATGTCACGAGCCGGATGATCCTCACCAAAGTTCAACGACGAGAACACGTGCCAGTCATCCTCAATCTCAGGCCCCTCGGCGATACTGAACCCAAGACGACGGAAAATATCAATAATCTCTTCACGCACCAATGACAAGGGGTGACGTGTTCCTATTGGACATGGTGTCGCTGTTCGCGTCAAATCAAGATCTTTCTCAATGACATCTGCACTCTCGAGTGACTCTCTCAGCGCGTTAATCTTATCTGTAGCCAGATTTTTAAGTTCATTCAACGCCTGGCCCATTGCCTTTTTTTGATCAGCCGGTACCGCGCGAAAGTCATTGAATAACACCGACACAAGACCTTTTTTGCTCAGGTATTTGATGCGCAATTCCTCTACCTGTTGCAAATTATCAGCCTCAAGTGCCTCTATTTCAGTTTTCAGTGTATTTATTTTTTCTATCATCGCGAATTATTCTTAAATATTCTTTACAACCCACAAAGGTACTAATTTTTCAATTACCATCATCCCTCCACCACCGTTTTTTACATCGTTTTATATATAAGCACGACATAAGCACAATAAATGCTCGCTACTATCTCCTTCATTGCATTAAATCAAGCCTGCCCCCGAGGCTCAGATATTTATATAACCACAGTGACAAATTCTTAAATTTTATAGTTAATTCTTAAATTATGTTTAATACGGCATTTTTGTTTTTATTTTTTAGGCGTTTGCTAAAAAAGTTTAGCTATCTTTGTCGGAAGAACAAGTCAGGCGCCCGTAAGTCTTGGCTCTTCTTCTACTAAACCACCTATAAATACCATGTTTATATCCAGGATAAAACTACTCATAGCAACCTCATTGATAGTCGGTTCGCTACTCCCGACACAGCCGGCATGCGCCCAATCATCACACGAGTCACAAATTGTTCTTAACTCGCTAAAAAAAGCCATGCCCGGTCCTACGGGCATAGGTCGGCTCAACGTGTCGAGCGTCACAACTGATGATGTTAAAAAAACTGTCACCGCACAAGTCAACGAGACCGCTACCTACATTCCATTCACATCCGAGTCTCTCTCCACATTCAAGAAGGATGTCCTGGCTCAACTTGGTTCAAAATATGACGGTTATGATTTAAAGCTCTTGTTTACAAGTCGTGATAAATCAGGTAAAACCATCTCAGTCACAGACCTCGATGACCTGGTATTGTTTTCGCCCAAAACAAATATTGGCCCGACAGAAGAGACTCCTTTCCTACGCGACCTCGGTGCCCAACCTGCACCCAAAGGACTTGATGGCGCCAACATAGCCATGTGGCAAAGCCACGGCTGGTACTTTGAATCCAAGCTCAACCGTTGGGAATGGCAACGCGCACGAGTTCTTCAAACAGTCGAAGACCTTTACACCCAGAGCTATGTTGTCCCGTTCCTGATGCCAATGTTACGCAACGCCGGAGCATATGTAATGTCTCCACGCGAGCGAGATATCAACAATATTGAAATCATTGCCGATAACGACGGACAACTTTCCAAAGGAACATACACCGAGTCCGGAGCATGGACAACTTCCGACCGGAAAGGATTTGGATACACCAAGGAAATGCTCGTCGACTACGACAATCCCTTTACCATGGGGACAGCTCGTCAGGCTACAACAACCAAAGACAATGCCCCGCGTGCCACCTGGAACGCCAATTTCCCCAAAGCCGGACAATATGCCGTATACGTCTCTTACCAGTCAATGCCTAACAGCGCAACCGATGCCCTTTACCGCGTCAACGCCAAGTCCGGCTCGCGAGAGTTCAAGATTAATCAAAAGATGGGTGGAGGCACATGGATATACCTCGGACATTTTGACTTTGACAAAGGCACACCCTCACTTCCCGTTGTCGAGCTGATAGCCCAATCAGATAATCCCGGCACCGTCGTCACCGCCGACGCGGTCAAAATTGGTGGTGGCATGGGAAACATCGGTCGCAAAGTTGCCGATGGCAAGGGCGACCCATCTATCGACTACCAATACATTACAAGCAACTACCCCCGCTTCACCGAGGGTGCCCGTTACTGGTTGCAATGGGCCGGAGCTCCCGACAGCGTATATTCTGTCACCCAGAACGTCAACGACTACACCGATGACTACTGCTCACGCAGTGAGTGGGTCAATTGGCTCGCCGGTGGCTCATCAATGCTACCCGGCCGGAAGGGCCTGAATATTCCCGTCGACTTGTCGTTTGCTTTCCACTCCGATGCAGGCACCACCCTAAACGACTCCATAATTGGCACTTTGGGCATATACTGCACTACCGGTGAGACCCTTGGCAACGGCTCCTCGCGTAATGCCTCCCGTGATCTCACAGACTTAATCATGACCAATATAGTCAACGACATACGCGACAAATTTGAACCCAACTGGACACGCCGCGGCATGTGGAACAAATCATATTATGAAGCTCGCGTTCCCGAAGTCCCGGCCATGCTTTTGGAATTCCTCTCCCACCAAAACTTTGCCGACATGAAATATGGTCTCGACCCCGCCTTCCGATTCTGGGTATCACGCGCCATATATAAAGGCATGCTTGAGTTTATAGCCCACCGCGATGGTCGCCAATATGTGGTACAACCTCTACCGGTACAATCAATGTCCATCTCCAACCCCAAAACAGGGCATTACACCCTCTCTTGGGCTCCAACTCCCGACTCAACCGAGCCGACCGCCAACCCCACATATTATATTATAGAAGAACGTGTCGCCGACGGTGGTTTTAAATACCTTACCCGTGTCAAATCCACCTCATATACATTCACCGTCTCAGACAATAATATCCACTCCTACCGCGTAATCGCCGGCAACGACGGCGGCGTTTCATTCCCCTCCGAGGTACTCGCCTTACGCTATAAAGACGGGAAGACCGCCGATGTCAACATCGTCAATGGCTTTACACGCGTGTCAGCCCCCGATACCTTTGACTCGGGAGAGATTGCCGGATTTTATGACACCCGCGATCATGGAGTACCATATATCTATGACATCTCATTTATCGGTTCTCAGTTTGAGTTCCGTCGCGACATCCCCTGGATGGACGATGATGCCGCCGGCTTCGGTGCCTCACGTGCCAACTATGAAAAAGACGTCATTGCCGGCAACACATTTGACTATATCTATACCCACGGCCGTGCAATCGCCGATGCCGGTTATGGTTTCATATCATCATCGGTTGACGCCTTTATCAAAGGTTACAATTCGACCGAGCCCATGATAGTCGACCTTATCCTCGGTAAACAGAAAGAAATAAAACAAGGACGCGGCGCCTATGGCACACGCTTCAAAACATTCCCATCGGCTCTACAGGACCGCATCAAAACCTATACCTCAGCCGGCGGTAGCCTGTTCATCTCGGGCTCATACGTTGCGACCGACCTATGGGATAACCCCAACTCTTCAGACGCTGTCGCCAAGGCCGACCAAAAGTTTGCCACCGACATCCTCGGTTATCACTGGCGTGTAGGCCAGGCATCAGTTACCGGTGAGGCATACGAGGTACAGTCTCGCTTCAAAGCCTTCGATGGTGGTGACTATACCTTCTCAAACGAGCTTAACAGCGACATGTATGCCGTTGAATCTCCCGACTCATTTTACCCCTCGGACGACAAACGCGGTGCCACCATCATGCGATACTCCGAGAACAACCTCATCGCCGGCACTGCCATGGACGCCAACACCTACCGCACTGTTGTAATCGGCTTCCCATTCGAGACCATCAAAACCGACAATGCTCGCTCAAGCCTGATGAAACAAGTAATGAACTTCCTCTCAGCACCCAAAGCAGCACCCACCAACTCCAACAAAAAATCAAATAAAAAATCCAAAAAGAAAAAAAGATAACACTTCCAATATTCTCGATGCTTAGAGATTTTGATACTCCGAGGCCTCGAGACATCGATAAATTATCAACAACAATCAAATCTATCTTAACCTAAATAAATAACCATCAATGAACCATTCAATCAACTGCTTCATCCCCTTTGCCGACGCGGCTCAGGCCCAAGCTACCGTTGAAGGCCTCAAACAGAGTGCCTTAGTCTCCAAAATCTTCCTCCTCGCGACCGACCCCGAGGCCAAGCCTATCGAGGGATGTGAGCTCATCGCCATAGACTCGCTCAATTCCTCCAACACAATGAAGAAGATTGCCGAGGCCGCCCAAGGCGAATACATCCTCCTATACACCAAGTACAACAACCTCGTCATGGGCTACTTTGCGCTCGACCGCTTTGTACGCCTCGCCGAGGACTCAAAGGCCGGTATGCTATATGCCGACTCCTACACCGTTGTCGAAGGCAAAAAAACCAACTCCCCCGTCATCGACTATCAGTTTGGCTCACTGCGCGACGACTTCAACTTTGGCTCAGTATTATTCTTCAACGCCGCTGACTTCAAGAAAGCCGCTGCCGGCATCGACGTTCATTATGACGCTGCCGGTCTATATGACCTACGCCTCCGTATAAGCCGTATCGCACCCATCGTTCACATCAACGAATACCTATACAGCGACGTCACCATAGACAACCGTAAGTCAGGCGAAAAAATCTTTGACTATGTCGATCCCAAGAACCGTGGTGTACAGATTGAAATGGAAAAAGCCTGCACCGCCCACCTCAAGGAAATCGGTGGTTACCTCGAGCCCAAGTTCACCGAAATAGACTTCAACAAAGGCGACTTTGAATATGAAGCATCGGTAATCATCCCTGTGCGCAACCGTATCCGCACAATCCGAGACGCCATCAAATCGGTTCTTTCCCAGAAAACCGACTTCCCATTCAACCTTATAGTCATTGACAACCACTCTACCGACGGTACTACCGAAGCTATTGACGAATTTAAAGACGATCCTCGCCTTGTTCACATCGTGCCTCAACGCGACGACCTCGGTATCGGCGGTTGCTGGAACGCAGGCGTGCAACACCCAAAATGCGGTAAATTTGCCGTACAACTCGACAGCGATGACGTTTATGCCGACGAGAACACACTTACCAAAATGGTCAAAGCCTTCTATGACCAGAAATGCGCAATGGTTGTAGGCACATACGAGCTCACCGACATCGACAAAAACCCCATTCCACCGGGCGTAATCGACCACAAGGAATGGACACCCGAGAATGGCCGCAACAATGCACTGCGTATCAATGGCCTCGGCGCTCCACGTGCTTTCTACACTCCCATGCTCCGCGAAATTCATGTCCCCAACACCTCTTATGGTGAGGACTATGCACTCGGTCTCGCCTTCTCTCGCCATCACCAGATTGGACGCGTATATGACGTGGTATACCTCTGCCGTCGTTGGGAAGACAACTCCGACGCCTCGCTCGACGTGGTCAAGATGAACAACAACAACCTTTATAAAGACCGCATCCGCACATGGGAGCTCCAGGCCCGCTGTGCCATGAACGCCAATAAATAAAGTCACAATGACCCATATTACTTCGGCTCAGGCCGACCAACTCATTGCCGATCAAATTGCCGTGTGGCCTCAGGCCGCCGGCAATTTTGAGGCACTTAAGAATGTTAAGGTCAAGGACCTTGACGTTGATGGCATGCACTTCAAAGTGCAATTTAACCCGGCACGCATCGTATCTTCCTCCGCCAAAGTCGATGCCAAAAGCCTCAAGGAACGCAAATGCTTCTTGTGTGCCGCCAACCGTCCCGAAGTCCAGACCGGCATGCCTTGGGGTGAAGACGACCGTTATATTGTTCTCATAAACCCCTTCCCGATCTTTCCGCGTCACCTCACCATTCCCGACACCTCTCACGTTGACCAACTCATCGTTGATCGTGCCGAGGATATGATGGACCTCGCCCATGACCTCAATGGCTACACAGTATTCTATAACGGTCCAAAGTGTGGAGCATCGGCTCCCGACCACATGCACTTCCAGGCAGGCAACTCCGATTTTCTTACAATAGGCGAAGCCATCGAGAACACCGACCTCAAGACTGTTGCCACCGATGGTGACGCCGTACTGGCTGTAGTGGACACTCTGCCTCTCAAGGTGTTTGTCATCGATGCAGCTGACCACAAAGCCGGTGCACGTCTGTTCCACCGCCTATATGACGCTATTCCCGTTCCCGAGGGCGAACGCGAACCCATGATGAACATCCTCTGTTACGCCACCCCCGAGGGTGAGCGCATGGTTATCATCCCTCGCAAACGCCATCGTCCGTCATTCTATGGCACCGAAGGCGATGACTGCATGTTACTCTCCCCTGCCTCTGTCGACATGGGAGGTGTGTTCATCACACCCCTGGAGAAAGATTTCAACCGATTGGACTCCAACCTCGTTCGCCGTGTTCTTGACGAGCTATGCCTCTCTTCTGACGAGATTAACACCATAGCCGCAAACGTGGAATAATATCACACATCGATTTAAGTCGGTTTATATCGCCTTAAACCGACTTAAATCGATTAATTAATCACTACTCACTATCTATGTTAGAGCCATTTATTAAAGTAGGTATCCTCAGCGCTCCCGAGATTAAAATATCGCTTCTTGAGACTTATACCGTCAACGGCGCCCAGGTGCGCGGTCCTCAGACACTTACCATTACTCCCGACCACAAGATTGCCTGGCAAGGACAAGAATACGACACTGTAGAATTTCACCCCTACAACCAAGGAGCCACATTTGAAATAAAGGACGTGGTCATCGGTGTCAACTTCCACTGGGAACGCAAGGAAAACCAACGTTTCAGCGGCTCGGCCCGCTTTATCGTCGAGGGAGACAAACTAACAATTATCAACATCCTCCCCGTCGAGGACTACCTACTGAGCGTAATATCTTCAGAGATGAGCGCCACCGCCTCACTTGAGCTACTGAAAGCCCACGCTGTCATCTCTCGGTCATGGCTCTTGGCTCAGATTGAAAAAAACAAGGAACTGGCCAAAGCCGACACCCATTACAGCACCTGCACTGAAACCGATACCGAGCGCATCAAATGGTATGACCGCGAGGACCATATCAACTTTGACGTATGTGCCGATGACCACTGTCAACGTTACCAGGGGGTCACACGCCAGTCCACGCCCACCGTTGCCCAGGCTATTGCCGCCACACGCGGTCAAGTATTGATGTATGACGGACAACTATGTGACGCCCGGTTCAGCAAATGCTGTGGTGGCGTATTTGAAAAATTTGAGAACTGCTGGGAGCCCAAAGACTTTCATTACCTCGCCCCTCGCCGTGATGATCAAGACCCGATGCAATTCCCCGACCTGACCATCGAGGATAACGCCCGCGAGTGGATACTCTCGCGTCCCGAGTCGTTCTGCAACACGGCTGACGCCCATATCCTCAGTCAGGTCCTCAACAACTATGACCAAGAAACCACCGACTTCTATCGCTGGAAAGTCGACTACAATACCGCCGAACTCTCTGAAATAGCTCATCGACGCTCAGGCATCGACTTCGGCACAATCACCCATCTCATACCTTTGGAACGTGGCACCTCGGGACGCATCGTACGCCTTAAAATCATCGGTACCAACCGTTCAATGATTATAGGCAAAGAACTCGAGATACGCCGCACTCTCTCCAACTCCCACCTATACTCATCGGCATTTGTCGTCGAGCGCAATGACGTAAACCCCGCCACGGATATCCCCGCTTCATTCACTCTCCACGGTGCCGGATGGGGGCATGGCGTAGGTCTGTGCCAAATCGGAGCAGCCGTCATGGGGGCCCGCGGATATGACTACCGCTCAATCCTAAACCACTACTTCATCGACGCCTCCATCGACACTCTGTATAATTAAAATAATACATGCCACACCTCAATGCATCGGCGCTACAAAGCCTTGTCTTACAAGAAACAATAACAAACAACTAAATAAATCACTCAATCACTACAAAAATGGCAAAAGCAACCAAACGCAACCCGTGGGCCTGGATCCCCACCCTTTACTTTGCCCAGGGTATCCCATTTATATTCATCAACATGGTAACGATGGTCATGTTTACCGAGATGGGTATGAACAAAACCGACGCCACGCTTTATACCGGCTGGCTATACCTCCCCTGGGTAATCAAACCTTTCTGGGGCCCATTCGTAGACATTATCCGCACCAAACGCTGGTGGACAGTAGTCATGCAATTATGCGTGGCTATAGGCCTGGCAGCCATTGCGTTCACTCTTCCCTTACCAGACAAAACCGAAATCGCCAATGGCGTTCCAGCCTCGGCCTTCACAATATGTCTTTTCTTCTACTTCCTGACAGCCTTCTGCTCAGCTACCCACGATATAGCCTCTGACGGCTTTTACATGATTGCGCTTGACACCAACCAACAGTCAATGTTTGTAGGTATCCGCTCGACATTCTACCGCTGTGCCAGCGTCTTTGGCCAAGGCGGTCTTGTGATGATTGCCGGCTATCTGGAGTCAGTGACCGGTAGTGTATCATCGGGCTGGATGTGGACCGTTTCAGGTTGCTCGGCATTTTTTGCCCTTGTATTCCTATGGCACGCGTTTATCCTCCCTTATCCTGCCAATGACCGCCCCGTCGGTGGTGAAGGCAAGAAAACAGCCGGTGACATCGCCCGCGAGTTCATAGGCTCCTTCGGCACTTTCTTCAAGAAAAAATATGTAATCCTGGCAATCCTCTTCATGCTTCTCTATCGTCTCCCCGAGGCTCAGGTTGTCAAGCTGTGCCAAGTATTCCTTCTTGCTCCCGTCAACGAGGGCGGTCTTGGTCTTAGCCAGATGGAAGTAGGTTTTGCCTATGGCACACTCGCCATCATCGGTCTCACCGTCGGTGGTATCATCGGTGGCATCTGCGCGGCCAATGGTGGACTTAAAAAATGGATTTGGCCCATGGCCCTTGCCACATCACTCAACTGTGTCGCCTATATTATCCTGTCTCAAATTCAACCCGACTATGCCACAATGGCAGGCAAAATCACGACTTGGAGTTGCATTATCCTCGAGCAGTTTGCCTATGGCTTTGGCTTCACCGCCTTCATGCTGTTCATGATGTACTTTGCCGACGGTCCATATAAGACTTCCCATTATGCCATCTGTACAGCATTCATGGCATTAGGCATGATGCTTCCGGGCATGGCAGCCGGCTGGATTATGGAAACTGTTTTCGACGGCTCATATAAGATGTTCTTCTTCTGGGTACTTGCATGTAACCTTGCAACCTGGACTGTTACCGCTCTCGTCCGTCCAAAGATTGACCCCGCCTACGGCGCCAAAAATAAAAAATAATCTTAAGACCTGAATTTACCTCCACTATTACTCCCCCTGCCTATGAAGGGGGAGGTAGTGGTTTACCTTGGTCATCGTATAAGTATAAATCCATTTAACCCTAAACGTCCACTCTCCCCACTAATATAACATGAAAAAATTACTTACAGCAATATTGGCTGCGACAGTCGCCTTAGGCATGTCGGCACACGTCAAACCCGGCATCGAGGTCCTGCGTGACCGTGGCTTTGAAGGCCTTAAAGGCAAACGCGTGGGACTCATCACTAACCCCACCGGTGTCGACAACAATCTCAAGTCGACCATTGATATCCTTCACGAAGCCAAGGATGTCAAATTGGTCGGACTTTATGCTCCCGAGCATGGTGTGCGTGGAGATATTTATGCCGGTGATACAGTCAAAAACACCGTGGACCCGGCCACCGGTGTTGCCGTATACTCTATTTACGGCAAGACCCGTAAACCCACCCCCGAGATGCTCAAGGATGTCGATGTCCTGGTCTATGACATCCAGGACATAGGCTGTCGCTCTTACACCTTCATCTCATCGATGGGACTCGCCATGGAAGCCTGTGCCGAGCTTGGCAAAGAGTTCATGGTCCTCGATCGTCCCAACCCACTGGGTGGCACCAAAGTCGAGGGTTGCCTCACCGAGGATGACTGCACATCGTTTGTGAGCCAATTCCCTATACCCTACCTCTATGGCCTCACTCCCGGCGAGCTCGCCACATACCTCAACGATGAGGGATTGCTAAAGGACGGCAAGAAAGTCAAGCTCACTGTCGTCCCAATGGATGGATGGACTCGTGACATGACATTTGCCGAGACCAAAATGCCATGGGTACTTCCATCACCACATATCCCCAATCCCGAGGCCGCTATCATGTACCCCGTATCGGGAATTCTGGGTGAGTTGTATTATATCTCGATTGGTGTAGGCTATACAATGCCTTTCAAAACATTCTGCAGTGAATGGACAAACGCCGGCGAACTCACACGCCGCATGAACGCTCTCAACCTCCCGGGGCTTTTGTTCCGCCCGCTATATATCAAGCCCTTCTACTCGACATGCAAAGATAAAAATATCCAAGGCATTGAAGTATATGTCACCGATGCCCAGAAAGCGCCTCTTTCTCTTGTACAGTTCTACGTCATACAGGAAATGGCCAAAATGAATCCTGACAAGGCTCCATTCATCAAAGGCAACGCCGACTCCAAGCGTTATGATATGTTTGACAAGGTTTCCGGCTCCAAACAGATACGTGAGCGTTTCTCCAAGAATCACAACGTTGCCGACATCATCGACTACTGGAACAAAGACGCCGAGGCTTTCAAAGCTAAATCGTCCAAATATTATCTCTACAAATAACCCTCCCGGTATGCCGGTATACCGGCATACCTGACCTCCACAAAACCAGCCACAACCACTTACCATATCACTTCCTATGCCACTCGAGGCCAAATACAAATCCTTTGTCAAAGACGTCAAAAAATTTATTGACAAAAAACGCGTCTATACCGATCCCCTGCGCCGTCTGGCGTGGGGTACCGATGCCGGGTTTTACCGACTTATCCCCCAAGTTGTCATCCGCTCCAAGACCCCCAAGGAAGTATCCCGCATATTGAAGTTAGCCACAGCTCACAACCTGCCGGTAACCTTCCGCGCCGCGGGCACCTCTCTGTCTGGTCAAGCTATCAGCAACTCGATACTCATTGTCGCCGGCAAAAATTGGGAAGACTATACCATCAGCCCCGATGGCAATACCATCACCCTACAGCCGGGCATCATCGGTCAACGAGTCAACGAGTTGTTAGCTCCTTATGGTCGTATATTCGGTCCCGACCCGGCCTCAAAAAAATCGGCAATGGTAGGTGGCATAATCATGAACAATGCCTCGGGTATGAATTGTGGCGTACATGCCAACTCTGACCGCACACTCCAGTCTATGGAGCTTATACTCGCCGACGGTACAATCCTTGACACTGCTGATGAGTCTTCCAAGGAGGCCTTCCGTCATTCCCACCCCGAGGTTATCGATGCCATCGAGGGTATACGAGATGATATTCGCGCCGACCATGAGCTCACCGACTTGATACGATACAAGTATGCCATAAAAAACGTCACCGGCTTAAATCTACTGCCGTTTGTGATGTACGATGACCCATTTGAAATAATCGCCCACTGCATGGTAGGTAGCGAAGGCACTCTCGGCTTCATGACCCGTGCCACGATGAATACCTGCCATCAATACCCTTATGTGGCAACGGCCATGGTATACTTCCAGGACATGTCTGACGCTTGCCGCTCGGTAGTGGAGATGCGTAAACACGCTCCTGTACACAGCTGTGAGCTTCTCGACCGCAAGTCTCTCGCCTCGGTACATGATACCACGGGGCCCGGACTCACCGCACTGCTACTTGAAACCAAGGCCAACTCACGAGATGAGCTCAACGCCAATATCGAAAAAACACTCGAGATTATACGTCGCCACAACCCATACAAAGACCCGTTCTTTACCGACGATCCTGCAATTTATGGACCCTGGTGGGCCATGCGCTCAGGAGTATTCCCCGCCGTTGGCGGTACCCGTCGTCCCGGCACTACAACCCTCATTGAGGATATCGCTTTCCATATCGAAGACCTCCCGGCTGCGACAGTAGACCTCGCCGACATACTTGCCCAATCGGGCTACGATGACGCCTGCATATATGGCCACGCCCTCGAGGGCAACTACCACTTTGTCATTTCCCAGAGCTTTGACTCTCAAGAAGATATTGACCGATACCGTCGACTAATGAGTGACATCGAAGTCCTCGTGGTCAACAAGTACCATGGCTCACTCAAAGCCGAGCATGGCACCGGCCGCAACATGGCTCCGTTTGTCCGCAACGAGTGGGGAGACAAAGCCTGGTCCATGATGCGTCGACTTAAAGACGCTCTCGACCCTAAAGGGTTACTCAATCCGGGCGTTATATTCAACGACGACCCACTATGCTACATCAAGGGCCTTAAAGAACTGCCGCTGACCGACCCAATAGCTGACAAATGTATCGAATGTGGCTTCTGTGAGGTCAATTGCACATCATGTGGATTTACGTTGTCGGCACGTCAACGCATTGTTATACAACGTGAAATCTCTCGTCTCAAACGCACCAACCAGCAACCCGAGCTACTTAAACACCTCATCAAACAATTCCACTATCTCGGTGACCAGACATGTGCCGGCGATGGACTGTGTTCTCTATCTTGTCCGATGAACATCAATACCGGAGAACTCATCCACCATGTGCGCGAACAACGTATTCCCAAAGACTCACGCGGATACAAAATGGGCGATTGGGCCTCCACTCATATCGCCCGCATTGAAAAAACACTACGCCCGATACTGTCCGTGGCCAATGTCGCCCGTGGTGTCATGGGGCCATCTCTGACCAATGCCATAGGTCGTGGTCTGCACCATATCGGCATCCCTCTATGGTCGGCAGCAATGCCCAACGCCAGGTACAATCACGATTTTCTGCAGACTCCACAGCCTCTAAAAGTCGTGTACTTCCCATCTTGTATCAACCAGACCATGGGGTCTACTCCCGAAAAAGGGCATAAACTGCCACCGCTTATCGATGTAATGGTGGAGCTATGCAATAAAGCCGGATATGAAGTCATATTCCCAGAAGGCATGAAAAATCTGTGCTGTGGCATGATATGGGAAAGCAAAGGCATGCCTGACATCGCCGACAGTAAAACAGCCGAACTCGAGCAGGCCCTGCTCAAAGCATCTCAGAACGGCAAATATCCTGTATTATGTGACCAGAGCCCATGCCTACATCGCATGCGTGAACACATATCATCACTCCACCTATACGAGCCGGCCGAGTTCATAGAAACTTTCCTGACTTCCAACCTCGAATTTCACCCTGTAGACACCCCCATCGCTGTACACGTCACATGCTCGACACGTCGCATGGGCCTTGCCGACACCATCATCTCGCTGGCACGACGATGCTCGTCCAACGTCCTCATCCCATCAGAAGTCGGTTGCTGTGGCTTTGCCGGTGATAAAGGATTTACATTCCCCGAACTCAACCGTTGGTCTCTGCGCAAACTTAAACCCCAGATCCAAGCCAACAATATAAAATATGGGTACTCCAACTCCCGTACATGTGAGATCGGACTTACCACCAACTCAGGCATACCCTACAAGTCAATAGCCTATCTGGTCAACCAAGTGGCCACTCCCATCGGCGCCCCACAGACAACCACCGGATGCCCGACACAAGATACCTCAAGAGTCATACCTGAGGACTCCCAAGCGACAAATACAAAATCCAATTAATAACCCACTCCTAAATCTACCTGAAAACCTTAAAAATGGCTCATACCAAACTACAACCACCCGCTCCGGCAACCGAGAGCAAGCCACGTCCCCGACGCCTCCTGGCTCTGGATATCCTGCGTGGTATCACCATTGCCGGCATGCTTCTGGTCAACAACCCCGGATCATGGGGACATATCTATGCCCCACTTGAACATGCTTCATGGAATGGACTCACTCCCACCGACCTGGTATTCCCCTTCTTCATGTTCATCATGGGTGTATCGACCTATTTCTCCCTCAAGAAATACAACTTCAAGCTCAACGCCTCGGCCGGCCTCAAGATTCTGAGACGCACCATTGTCATCTTCCTCATCGGCCTGGGTATAGCATGGCTGGCACTGTTCCTACGTGGCATCACCGGCGAGGCTTCGCTATGGGAATCAATATGGACCTTTGACCATATACGCGTTCTTGGCGTCATGCCTCGACTGGCCATATGCTATGGCGTCGGCTCAATTATAGCCCTGTGCTGTGACAAAAAATCCCTGCCCTGGCTCATCGCCATCATGCTTGCTCTCTATGCCGTCATTCTGCTCATCGGCAACGGATGGGAATTCTCCCGCAATAACATCATCAACATCGTGGACCGCACAGTTTTAGGTACCAACCACATGTACACCGACACGGTCGATGGTGTCACTTTGACATTTGACCCCGAGGGACTACTGTCGACACTTCCATCCATCGCCCATATGCTCATAGGCTTTATGTGCGGTGGCCTCCTGCTCTCCACCAAGGACAACAACCTCAGGATTAACAAACTGTTTATCGTTGGAACAATCCTTACATTTGCCGGTTTCCTTCTGAGCTATGGCATGCCTATAAACAAGAAAGTATGGTCACCAACTTTTGTACTCACCACCTGTGGATTGGCTGCCTCTTTCCTGGGATTGCTGATATGGATTATCGACATCAAGGGTTACAAAAAATGGTGCCGTTTCTTTGAGGCCTATGGCATCAATCCGCTGTTCATGTATGTGTTCGGCTCGGTATTCTCGCTATGCCTCTCTTTCACCAAAATTCCCTACAACGATGGAATGATTTCCATCAAGGGTTGGCTTTACCAAGCCTGTCTTACTCCCGCCGCCGGCGGCAACGAGACTCTCGCCTCTTTACTATATGCCCTAATCTTTGTATGCGCTACCTGGACGGTGGGCTATTATCTCTATCGCAACAAAATTTATATTAAAATATGATACTTATAGCAGACTGTGGAAGCACCAAAATCGATTGGTGCCTCATCGAAAATTCTAAAGTAGTTAACCAGATTTTTACATGTGGCATGAATGCCATAATGTTAACCGAGGAAGAAATGGCTGCCCGCATCGCGGCTGAACTCATGCCCGAGCTTGGCAAGGTAGACGTTGACGCCGTGTACTTCTATGGTGCCGGGTGTATCTCAGAAGATGTATGTTCCAATGTCGCCAATGCAATACGAGCCTCCATCCCCGCGCCCGTTATAGAAGTGCACACCGATTTGCTGGCCGCCGCGCGAGCACTGTGTGGACACAACCCCGGCATCGCATGCATCATGGGTACCGGCTCCAACTCATGCTACTATGACGGCAAAGAAATTGTAGACAATGTATCACCCCTGGGGTATATCCTCGGTGACGAAGGCTCAGGTGCCGTACTAGGCAAACTCCTTGTTGGTGACGTTCTGAAAAATCAACTTCCCAAAGAACTGTGCGACAAATTCCTCAAACAATTCAACCTCGACCGTCTCACCATCATTCGCCGAGTGTATAAAGAACCCCAAGGCAACCGATTCCTGGCGTCTGTTACCCCCTTCCTGATACAGAATATCGAAGAGCCCGCAATCCATCGCCTCGTGCTTAATTCGTTCAAATCATTCTTTGTACGTAACATCGCCCAATATCCCGGCTATCGCGATCTTAAAGTCAACTTTATCGGCTCAATCGCCTACTACTATAAGAACGTACTCGCCGAAGCCGCCGACGCCGTGGACTGCACCATCGGCACCATCATCAAGAGCCCCATGGAAGGCCTAATCCGCTTCCACTCCAACTGATCGACAATATCCGTAACGAAATACCGACATACCTCATCTTCAACTAATCATTAAATTTAACAATCTCATATATCATGGGTGAATTTGTAAAAATCAGCGAACAATCATCGCTATACAATGACCTTGAAAAAAAATCAGTATCCGAGCTTCTTCATGACATCAACAACGAGGACAAGAAAGTAGCCCTCGCCGTCGAAAAAGCCATACCCCAAATCGAGAAACTCGTCACCGAAATCGTTTCACGCATGAAACGCGGCGGTCGCATTTTCTATATGGGAGCCGGCACATCAGGCCGTCTTGGCGTTCTTGACGCCTCTGAAATCCCTCCGACATTCGGCATGGACCCCTCGTGGGTCATCGGTCTTATCGCCGGTGGTGACATTGCCCTGCGCAACCCCGTGGAGAACGCCGAGGACGACACCGAGCAAGGTTGGAAAGACCTTCAGCAATTTGACATAAACGACCGTGACACAGTTATCGGTATAGCGGCATCAGGAACTACCCCTTATGTTATTGGCGCAATCAAGAAATGTCGCGAACACGGCATCCTCACCGCCGCCATCACCTCCAATCCCAATGCACCCGTCTCTGAAGCCGCCGACATCGCCATCGAGATGATTGTAGGTCCCGAATACGTCACCGGCTCATCCCGCATGAAGTCAGGAACAGGCCAAAAAATGATATGCAACATGATTACCACCTCGGTAATGATTCAGATGGGACGTGTCAAGGGCAACAAGATGGTCAACATGCAACTCTCCAACGCCAAACTCGTTGACCGCGGCACCCGCATGGTTGTCGAGGAACTTGGTCTTCCCTATGACCAGGCCAAACGCCTGCTCCTGCTCCACGGCTCGGTCAAAAACGCTGTCGACGCTTACCGCGCCGAAAACGCCTGATATTATCCCTACCGACTTAACAATCGATTAAACATGATGCATCTTGTCCATCTTGATGCATCATGTTATATCTTGATTTATATTATCCTCAACATTCAACTCGACTTCTCATCATGAACCTAAAGAAACTCATCCTCCCTGTATTGGCTATCGCCACCTTGGGTCTCTCGGCTATGGCTCAGGACAAGCCTGCCAAACCTAAATACACCGAGCTATATTACCAGCGGGCATCGCTGTTTGAACTTCTGCCCGTTGACACCAACACGATTGTCATGCTGGGCAACTCGCTGACCCACGGCTGTGAATGGCATGAACTTCTCGGCATGCCCAACGTTGTCAACCGTGGCATCAACGGTGACATCGTTCAAGGCATCAAAGAACGTATCGAGCCCGTGCTCGCCGGACATCCCGCCAAAATATTCCTCATGTCAGGCGCCAATGATGTCAGCCATCACCTCACCGCCGACTCCATCGCCGGAGCCATCGAGGACCTAATCATATACATCAAGGAAAAAACGCCCACAACCAAGATTTACCTCCAGTCGATGCTACCCATCAACAACTCCTTTAACCGCTACAAAAACATGGCCGGCAAAGAGCAGGTCATCCGCGACATCAATGCCCGGCTCGAGCCCATGACCAAGCGCCAAGGCATCACCTGGATTAATCTCTACCCCCACTTCACTGACGCCGATGGCAATCTCCGCCAAGACCTCACCAACGACGGCCTTCACCTCCTCGGCCCCGGCTACCTCATATGGCGCGACCAAATCCTCCCCTACATCAAAGAATAATCCCCTTTCATTACATAAAAATTTAAAATGGTTGTGGAGACTGACTACCTCCACAACCATTTTTTAGTCTGACATTCTTTTTTTAACTTTGTAACCTAAACCAATACATTCCCCATGAATTCCAACGAAAACGAACGCGCAATACGCTCCATAGTATCTTCCTGCATACAATGTTATGCTTCCGGATTTTCAGACCGACACCTTGCCGAGAAAGACGATGAAAACGGCTCACTGAATATGAAAATTCACAATGTATTCATTGCGGCATTAGGGCCTGAGATACAATACTATTCGGCCTTAGCTCGTTCTCTTGACAGCTCATTAGGTAATATGCTTGAAAAAATGGCTATTAATATCGCGGCTCTTCATTTTAAAGTCTCTCAGCATGTCGAAGGTATTCTTTACAAAGAACAAACTGACTATATAGCCGAACTACTGGAACAATATAAAAGACACGCGAGAATCCCATCTACCAATGATTACCTATATATCACAACAAGAACCGGTAGTGAAATACAAAAACGACACGAGAGCGACTACTATTTATATGATCAAAATAGCGGTATGCGCTATCTTATCGAACTTAAAATCGGTGGTGACTTGGATAACAAAAAGGCTCGTTCAGAAAAAGAAGCTTTACTCGAGCAATACTGCATACTCACAAATCAACTTGGAGAGGATAAGGTAAAGATACTTTTTGCTACAGCTTACAATAGATATGGTGAAGGCAATCCGTGGCGGCAAAGCCGTGTTCTACAATTTTTTGCCCAAGATGAACTATGTATAAGCCGCGATTTTTGGAACTTGGTATGCAAATCTGACCGAGGATATGATATCGTTATCGACGAGTACCGCAAGAATGTTCACTATATTATATCAGCCTTAGACAAAATCAAAACAACATATCTTGGAGATGCCAAATAAAGATTGGGTTAAATGCATATTACTTGATGATAGTAAAAATATAATCAATCGTATTCCAGACAATTCTATTGATTTTATATTTACCGACCCGCCTTATAATATCGGGAAACATTCAACAGGTAATATCCCATTACCTGGTCGTTCGGCCATGAATAACGATGTTGCTGATTGGGACTGGATAGATTTTAATCCCGAAGAATGGGCCGATGAGTTTATACGTATTCTAAAACCCAATGGCAACCTTTTTATCTTTACTTCTTACAACCAAATTGGACGATGGTATAACTGTCTTGATCATAAATTTGACACTACTAATTTTATGATATGGCACAAAACTAATCCTGCCCCTAAAATATTCAAAGCCGGGTTTCTTAACAGTTGTGAAATGATTTTCACGTGCTGGAATAAAGGCCACACTTGGAACTTCATATCCCAAGCTGAAATGCACAACTTCTTTGAGAGTCCGATATGTATGAGGCCAGAGCGACTCAGCTCCCCCAAACACCCGGCCCAAAAGCCATTAGCTCTTCTCAAAAAAATAATAAATATCGCCTCCAAACCGGGAGATATAATTTTTGACCCTTTTATGGGGGTTGGATCTATCGGAGTGGCGGCATTAAACCTCGGTCGTCGATTTATCGGGGTCGAAATTTCTCCACAATATTTTTCAGCGGCTAAATCAAGAATCGATAATTCTATGACTTCTTTTATTTCCTCCAATAATAATACTACCGATGCGACAACAGAAATTGTTCAAGAACCATCTATCGCTTATCGGCATACCCCCATTGACTTCCCTGGCATACTGTTCAATAAAAAACCACAGCAATCCGTTAAAACACCTCGTATATATCACGATTGTAAAAAAAATCCTATGGTACCCACCGGACTTAAACCTCTTTTAAAATGGGCCGGGGGAAAAGAAAAGGAACTTAAATATATCATTCCTAACCTTCCTACTCACTTTAAGACCTACTATGAACCATTTGTCGGAGGAGGCTCGGTATTTATGGCATTAACCGCTGAAAATTATGTTATAAACGACCTCTCGTACGAACTTATAAATTTATATAAAGCAATAGCACTGGGTAATACTCAATTTTTTAATTTAAGTTATCAGATAGACAATACATGGTTCAATATCCACCATATTGCCGCCGGATGTACCGAATTCAAAAAAATATACCTTGATTATCGCAATGATAGAATTCCGTATGAAACTTTAAAAGAATTGCTTTCTGCATTTTGCGATAACAGACAGCGCTTTGTAAACATTCTCGGTAAGGATTTCAACATGCACCATGATGTTTTAGATGCCGAAATACGCTCCAATCTTTTACGGAAATTTAAACGGATGAAAGAACTTGAACTTACCAAACATCTATTACCCGATACCGATATTGACAACAATATAGAGTGTGCATTCAAAAGCGCATATTATATGTATTTCAGACATTTATATAACAGCAAATCAATATCACAAGAAAATCCCATACTACACTGTGTATTGTTTTACTTTATACGTAATTATTGCTACAGTGGTATGTTCAGATATAACGACAAGGGTGCTTTTAATGTCCCCTATGGAGGAATTGCATACAACTCCAAATCATTATCTCCCCAACTTAAATACTATCAATCGCCTTTGCTTAGAGAACATTTCAAAACCACAACCATTGACAATCTTGATTTTGAACAATTTCTCAACAAATATCAACCTACCAAAGATGATTTCATCTTCCTTGATCCTCCTTACGACAGTGAATTTTCTACTTATGCCCAAAACCAATTTTTCAGGCAAGATCAAGAACGATTAGCCGATTATATGACAAACCGATGTAAAGCCAAATGGATGCTCATCATAAAAAACACTGACTTTATATATAATCTTTACAATCGCCCGGGGATTAACATACGCACTTTTGACAAAGAATACGTTGTGAGTTTTATGAACCGCAACGACAAAAAAGCCGTACACCTACTAATAACCAACTATTAATCCAACACCAATATTTAATTCACGCTCTAATATTACTCGGGTAGGTGCTCGCTCAGGCGGTTGCGGAGAGACTCGGGCAGGGGCGTGGACTGGAGAGTCTTGATGTTAAATGAAACCATAACTGTCTGGGCTTGGGCCTTAAGTTGACGCGTCTCGGGATTGATAACATCTTGTTCGAGTGTGAAGGAGCTGTCGCCGATATGCCGGACATGGGTGTACACACTCAACAATTCGCCCGGAAGGGTCGGGGCAAAAAAATTCACATTGAGGTTGGCGACCACAACGCTCAATTGCTTGGGACTCACCGGTCCTCCTAATATATACTGAAAAAATTCGGCCTTAGCCAGGTCACAATACTCCAGGTAGGCATTGTTGTTCAGATGACCGAACATATCAAAGTCATTGAACCTCACCTGTATATCTATCTTATGTTTATGCCGCTCTATCGGCAATTGTCTCGTTTCCATAATAAGAATTATACTTAATAAATCGGTTGAATAAATATTCAACCCTAAAAGTACTGAAAAAACGTCACTTGTGCAACAAAAAAACACAGGTGACGTCTTCATAGTTCATCGATAATAATCGAGGTTCCTAAAAATTTTATGATAACCTATTGGCTGTCTTATATTGATTAGAGATGAGATGGAGAATGAGTTATTTCATAGCTTGGTCCTTAACGGGTGAGACTTTCCCACGACGGTCGTGGCCTCGCTTTCCGTATTTATTCTTCATGTTCTTGCCGGTGCGGGCCATTTTTTTACCTACATTGGGCCGGTCAACAATCATATTCTCGAGGAAAATTACATAATTGTCAGGTCCGATGATTTCCTTGACCTCTCGAAGGTATTCAAGACGCCCTTCGCGATTTTTAGCTTCACGCTGAACTCTGAGAGCCCGACGTTGTTCCCGTGTCAGGGTCGAATCCTTGGCAGGACGGTTGGCACGTATTTCGTCGCGCTGTTGCTGACGACGTTGTTTTAGAGCCTCAAGTTGGGTTTTCTGGGTATCGGTAAGGTTGATGCCGGCAAACATGTCACGCTTCATGTTTTCTCCTTGACGACAATTCAAGGCCTTGACACCTCTATGGCATCTCTTATCACATTTACCTTTATTATCACACTTTTTACCATCTTTGACACATTGCTTCCCGGCAGTACAGGTGACATTATTTTCAGTTGAGGTTACAGTCTGGGCCCAAACTGCATTAGTAAAAAAAGTTGTACCGACCAAAGTCGCTAAAAGAAATTTCATTTTCATATTCCTATTTATTTTAGAGAGATTAATAATTCACTTTAATAGCATATCCTCATCAAGAGGTTCTGTCTTTATGACTATATAACAACCAAACGTATAGTGATTACACCGGTGTTTAACGCCTGTTTAACTTCAATTGCAATCTATTAACACCTAAGAGCTATCCCATAAACGAATGTAAACACTGAGGTGTACAGTAATTAAGAGATTACTTAAAAAGAAAAATCAACAACCTCCAAATATATAATCCGCCCACTCAGTTACCAATGTATATACAATGGCAATATACCATTATGAGAAATTATTACTAATTTTGTAGCCGACAAACCAACCAACAACTTAATTTGTTAATCCACCGGGTACAAACATTATGGAATTATCATCACTGACTGCAATCTCGCCTGTAGACGGGCGCTATCGTTCCAAGTGTGAACGTCTTGACGAATATTTTTCAGAGTATGCCTTGATACGCTACCGAGTGCGTGTCGAGGTTGAATACTTTATTGCCCTCTCTGACATGGCTCACCTTGAAAATCTTGCCGATGTCAAAGAATATGAGGCCCTGAGGGATATCTACCGTCACTTTACTCTCGCCGATGCGCGTCGCATCAAGGATATCGAGTCAGTGACCAACCACGATGTCAAGGCTGTAGAATACTTCCTGAAAGAAAAATTTGACTCTCTTGGACTTTCGGCCCACAAGGAATTTATCCATTTTGGACTTACCTCCCAAGATATCAACAACACTTCGGTGCCAATGTCACTCAAGGAATCAATCACCGAGGTATATCTTCCTGCTCTCGATTCGCTCATCGACACACTCCAGGGTATGTCTACAGATTGGGCCGACATACCAATGCTTGCCAAGACCCATGGTCAACCGGCATCTCCTACCAAACTTGGCAAAGAGATTGCCGTATATGTCTATCGCCTCAAACAGCAACGCCAACTACTGGTCAAGACACCCATCAGTGGCAAATTTGGTGGAGCGACAGGCAACTTCAACGCCCACTGTGCCGCCTTCCCGGGTCGTGACTGGCGCGTATTTGCCAACGATTTTCTAAGCCGACGACTCGGCATCGAACGCGAACAACTCACCACCCAGATTTCCAACTATGACAATCTGGCAGCATTGTTCGATGCCATGCGCCGTATCAACACCATCATCCTCGACCTCGATCGCGATATATGGATGTACGTATCAATGGAGTACTTCAAACAGAAAATCAAAGCCGGCGAAGTAGGCTCGTCAGCCATGCCTCACAAGGTCAACCCTATCGACTTTGAAAACTCAGAAGGCAACCTCGGCATCGCCAATGCCTTGCTCGGCCACCTTGCCTCCAAGCTCCCGGTCTCTCGACTACAACGAGACCTCACCGATTCTACCGTACTGAGAAATATCGGCGTACCAATGGCTCACAGCCTCATTGCTATTGCCTCAACCCTCAAGGGGCTGGGTAAACTCCTGCTCAACCGCGAGGCCATAGACCGAGACCTCAACAACATGTGGAACGTCGTAGCCGAAGGTATACAGACTATCCTGCGCCGCGAAGGATATCCCAACCCCTACGAGACCCTCAAAGCTCTAACACGCACCAACTCACGCGTCACCGCCGAGTCAATCGCCGAGTTCATCGACTCTCTCGACATCAGCGACACCGTCAAGGCCGAGTTGCACGCCCTCTCGCCTTCCACTTATACCGGTTACTAATAACTAACATTATACTTATTTATCATGAACACTATCAAACGCTTAGCCCTTATGGTGACCCTGCTGGCCATCACCGCCATCGCCCACGCCATCACTATAGAGGACGCCTGGGCCACCATCAAGTCTACCAACGAGTTCTCTCCGATGCAAGTCCCTGCTGAGGACGCCAAGAAACAAGGCTTTGACCGACTGGAAATCGCTCTTTCCGAGACAGTCAGTACCGATGCTCTCACACGTATCAAAAACATTATCGATAACATCCCACTGACTGAGCAGATCACCTCCATGTCCGAGGGAGACAATCATGTATGGATTTACGGCCGTCCTCTCACCGGTGACAAGACTCTCCTATTCATGGTCGTAATAAACGGCAAACAAGGCGTAGCCCTCAACGGCATATGCAAGAAGTCGATGATTGAGGACCAACTCTCAAATCTACACCTAAACAATATCTTCGGCAACTAACCACCATTAACATCTCATACTATACAAGCTCGTCGGAGTCCCGACGGGCTTGCTTTTTTGATATCTATGCTTTAAAACATAACCCCACAACATCTATCGGGAAATAATTTCCCAAACAACACAAACCTCAGACAAATAATCATCATAACATTAGGTATACATTAAAAAAAATTGTAACTTCGCCATGACAACACCCGTCCTATAAAACGAGTGTTCTCAACATACCTTAATGCCGGCTCCGAACCATTGATTCGGCGCCGATATAATCACATCAATAACGAACAAACATCTCATCATAACCCTAATGAGCTACCTCAAATTTGACAAAAACCTATTGATCAACCTTGATCAGTCTTTGCCCAAGGAGATGCTGAGGACCAACCGAGCCGGAGCTTATCACTGCACTACCCTCGTGGGGTGCAATACTCGCAAACAGCACGGACTGCTCGTAGTCCCACTCCCTGAGCACAACAACAAGCCATACGTACTGCTGTCAACGCTCGACGAGACTGTGATACAACATGGTGCACCATTCAACCTCGGTATTCATCGCTACTCGGGTGGCGTTTACAGTCCCAATGGACATAAATATATACGTGAATTTGACTGCGAAGACGTCCCACGCATGACCTACCGCGTCGGTGGTGTAATCCTCACCAAAGAGAAAATATTCATCACCCACGAAAACCGCATCCTGATCCGCTACACCCTGGTCGAAGCCCATTCTGCCACCACCCTGCGCTTCAAACCATTCCTGGCTTTTCGCGAAAGCAACTCGCTGGTAATTGCCAACAACAACATCAATAAAACAGTCGAAGACGTGGATAACGGTGTAGCAACCTGTCTATATGACGGTCTTCCTACCTTATACATGCAATTCTCGCGCAAACCTCAATGGGTCGATGAAGGACACTGGTACAACGGTATCGAATACATACGCGACAAAGAACGTGGCGAACCATATACCGAAGACCTCTGGGTCCCAGGATACTTTGAAATCCCCATCAAAAAAGGAGAGTCAATAATCTTTTCGGCCGGCGTATCCCCCGTTAAACCGCGATCTCTAACCAAAATGTATGAAGCCGAGGTAAGCATACGCACACGTCGCACCTCTTTCTTCAACTGCCTTAAAAATGCAGCCAAACAGTTTTACCTCAAGGACGGGGACAACATGTATATACTGTCCGGCTACCCCTGGGGAGTTGTTCTGGCCCGCAACACTTTCATGGCTGTACCGGGCCTGACATTGGCCATCGACCATCGCCAAGACTATGAGACCATCATGGATACAGCCTTGGCTGCCCTTGACAGATATATGACCAACGGGCAGACATCATCTCGCATCGCCGGCATCGACCTTCCCGACATACCATTATGGGCAATCTGGGCTATACAGCAGTATTCCAAGTCTGTTGGCATTGAAGACACTCGTCAGCGTTACGGTGCTATGCTCGAGCGCATGATAGAATATATCCTTGACGGTCGACATGACAATCTCTCGGTTGACCCCGTTACACGACTCATCTCTACCGACGGTCGCGACAAACCTGTCTCTTGGATGAACGCTCAAATTGACGGCCTACCGGTAATACCTCGCACCGGACTACTCGTCGAATTTAACGCCCTATGGTATAACGCACTGAAATTTGGCGCATCAGTATTCCAAGACTCTCCCGAGCATCAAGAGACAGCCCGACGATGGGATGACGTGGCCGAAGCCATGGCACCTGCATTTGTCGAAACATTCCTCAACGATTACGGATACATGTATGACTATGTCAACGGCAATTATGCCGACCCCTCGGTAAGGCCCAACATGGCCGTAGCCATCGGACTTGACTACTCGCCACTATCTCGTCGCCAACGCAAACACGTCCTCGACGTGGTTACACGCGAGCTGCTTACAACCAAAGGCCTCAGAACTCTATCACCTAAAAGCTATGGCTACCGTCCGTTCTACGAGGGCGGTCCACATGACCGCGAGCTGGCGCTACACCAAGGCCCCTCTCGTCCATGGCTCATGGGATTCTATGCCCAAGCCTACATCAAAGTCTTTGGCATCAGCGGTGTCAGCTACCTTGACCGGATACTGATTGGCTTTGAAGAAGAAATGAGCTGGGGATGTATCGGTTCTCTATCCCAACTCTACGACGCCAACCCGCCATTTCTCGGCAAGGGCGCCATTTCTCACGCCACAAACGTCGCTGAAGTTCTACGCACACTACGCTCTATAAAAAAACTAACGCTCTAACACACCATCACACCATATATGAAAGCCTTAATGTTCGGATGGGAATTCCCCCCCCACATCCTCGGCGGACTCGGCACTGCCAGCTATGGACTCACCAAAGGCATGTGGGAATGTGGCAACATGGACATCACATTTGTCATTCCCAAGCCCTGGGGCGACGAAGACCGATCTTTTGCCCACATCATCGGCGCTTCCCAAGTCCCGGTAGCATGGCGCGACGTCAACCACGATTATGTCGACTCGCGCATAGGTCGACTTATGTCTCCTGACCTATACTATCGCCTGCGAGACCATATATATGCCGACTTTAATTACATGCGCACCAATGATATAGGTTGCATCGAATTTTCAGGTCGCTACCCCGACAACCTACTTGAAGAAATCAACAACTATTCTATAGTGGCCGGCGTAATAGCCCGCACCATTAACTTTGACATCATACACTCCCATGACTGGCTCACATACCCGGCCGGCATACATGCCAAACAGGTCACCGGGAAGCCTCTCGTGGTTCACGTCCACGCCACCGACTATGACCGTTCAAGAGGAAACGTCAATCCCACTGTATTCAACATCGAGCGCGATGGCTTCCTGCATGCCGACCATATCATAACCGTCTCCAACCTTACCCGTGCCACCGTCATCGACAAGTATGGCATAGACCCCGCCAAAGTTACAACTGTCCACAACGCCGTGGTCCCTCTCAGTCCCGAGCTACTGAACGTAGAGGTTAACAAACCTAAAGAAAAAATTGTCACCTTCCTTGGTCGCATCACCATGCAGAAAGGTCCCGAATACTTTGTCGAAGCCGCCGCTAAAGTTCTCAAGAACAACCACAACGTGCGCTTTGTAATGGCCGGTTCAGGAGATATGATGGACAAGATGATTGAATTGGCCGCGCGCCGCGGCATTGCCGACCGATTCCACTTCCCGGGATTCCAGAAAGGGAAACAAGTATATGAAATGCTTAAAGCCTCAGACGTTTACATCATGCCATCAGTTTCCGAGCCATTCGGCATCTCTCCACTCGAAGCAATGCAGATGGGTGTCCCCTCAATCATTTCCAAACAGTCAGGATGCGCCGAAATCCTGAACAACGTCATCAAAACCGACTACTGGGATATCGACGCAATGGCCGACGCCATCCATGCCATCATCTCTTACCCCTCGATGTACAACCAGCTACGCGAAGACGGTCTCAAAGAGGTTGCCGGAATTACATGGGACAAAGCCGGAGCAAAGGTCATCGATATATACAACCGTGTACTCGGATGACTATAATCTAACAACACCCATTACATCAAATATTTACCTGAAATCCACCATTAACAATTTAGCATAAATATGAAAGCAATCAGCTTTAACTTTGAGATACACCAGCCAATGAGGCTTAAACGTTACCGCTTCTTTGATATCGGTAATGACCACTACTATTATGATGACTTCCTCAACGATGACATCATCACCTCTCTGGCCCATCGATCATACATACCCGCCGCTGAAACACTACTAAGAATGTTGTCTGACAAAGAACATCCATTCAAGTGTTCAATCGCCATCAGCGGTATTGCCTTAGAACAACTCGAGCAATATGTGCCCGAGATGATTGACCTGCTCCGACGCATGGCTGACACCGGACGTGTCGAATTCCTCGCCCAGCCATATGCCTACTCTTTGGCCTCTCTTACCGACCCCGAGGAATTTGCCCTTCAAGTCAAACAACAATCTGACCGCATCACCGCTCTCTTCGGTGTTACGCCTAAAGTCATGCGCAACACCGAATTCATATACTCCGACGACATTGCGCCTCAGATCTATGCAATGGGCTTCAAAGGTGTACTCACTGAAGGAGCCAAACACATCCTTGGCTGGAAATCCCCCGACTATATATACTCATCGGCTACAGCACCCAAACTCAAGATTTTGATGCGTAACCCCAAACTATCTGACGACATCTGCTTCAAATTCTCTGACACCACCTGGCCTGAATATCCTCTCACCGCCGACAAATATATTGACTGGATTGCCGCCACTCCCCAGGACGAACAGATTATAAACATATGTTTGAACCTTGACACATTTGGCGGCCTCCAACCCGCCACATCAGGAATATTCCAATTCCTCGAAGCTTTACCTCACTTTGCTCGCGAGCGCGGCATCGAATTCTGGACCCCCTCAGAAGCGGTTGCCAAAATCAAACCCGTCGACCAACTCGTGGTCATGCACCCCATATCCGACGCCGACGAAGCACGCGACACATCGGCATGGCTCGGAAACCAACTCCAGAATGAAGCCTTCAACAAACTTTACTCCATAGCCGAACGCGTGAGACTATGTGACGACCGACGACTCAAACAAGACTGGACATACCTCCAGGCTGCCGACCACCTATATTACATGTCAACAAAACACCTTGCTGACGGCGCAGTCCACTCTCTATTCTCTCCCTACGAAACACCTTTCCAAGCTTTCACCAACTACATGAACGTCCTCTCTGACTTCATCGTGCGTGTCGAAGAACAATACCCCCTATCTATCGACAACGAGGAGCTTAACGCTCTTCTTACCACCATACGCAATCAAGCTCGTGAAATCGAAGACCTCAACCGCGAAGTTGAATCCATGCGCAAAAACATCGAACACTACAACGAAGAACATAAACTCCCAGAGCCACCAAAAAACGCCAAAACAACCAATGGTACCTCCAAAAAGAAAACAACAGGGAAAGCATCACCTAAAAAAGTGAACAAATAAAAGTAATAACATCCAACCTATAACACCACGAGCCGGAGGAAATCCATCTTCTTCCGGCTCTCTTTTTTACCCCAACAAACCATAATCCAAACTCGATGACTCAACTTAAAACATCCATATCAGCAACAGGAACGATTGGTAGGGTCCAGCGTGCAAAACAAGCCCTAAAACATTTTCTACCCCCACTAAGAGCCTGCCCCATGTTAAAAAACAAAAATAAATAACCTCCTCTATAAACTTTTATACTTCCCATTTGTCTTATATATGAAAGCCGATAGATACAATGTCGGTCATCTGACCTAAACTCACTATCGTCTTTCTCACAAACAAGGATTAGAATTGATTAGTTTTTTCATAGGATTAGATTTTTAAGGTTTTACAAGTAAAAAGAATGGTGGTCGTGAGATTACCATTTTTTTTTTGGAATACACCCAATAAAAAACATCGGCCCATTCTCACGAACAAACCGATGGTCACACTTTAATCTATAATTATTGTAATTGGCGTCAAATTTATATAAACACAGCTCTGACAACGACTAAGTTTGTAACAAATAGTCAGCCATACGCCGTTTATCTCGGGCGTCGGATACTGTTCCCTCTAACTTATCAAATATACAACTTAATTTTCATGTCAAATCTTACATGATTACACGTCAGGAAGGAACCCGTAGCCTTGATTTATACTGTGATTATCCCGGTTTTCTACCTTTATTTTTCAATCACCTTGTATCAATCGTTTGGCTCACAAAATTTTACATTATATCAAATATTAGCGCCATCTCTATGTTTTCGACTGCAAAACTAAACAATAATTAAAAAACACACAAAACCGTTTTAGTTAATTCTTATTAACAAAACATTACTTTATCTCTAATCTTTAACTCTATATTTACTAAAAACCGCATCAATATTAACTTACAGCCGCGTCCACCTTTTATGTTAAATAAAGTTAAGACCATAGAAAAGTGTCAATTCTCATCTTTCCATCTATACCAACCATAACCCTTATACCTAATTCAATCACAAACAAACAATGCATATACAACCAAACATAATATTTTATGCTCCACTTCTACGTCAAGCCGAAAATAATTGCTATATTTGCAGTGCAAACGCCTGTGATACCCCATAGGCTAACAATACTAACATAATCCCAAACTATCAAATAGTTAATCTAACCTTATTTTTCCAAAACAATTATGTCGAAAGTTACAGTTATCGGAGCAGGCAACGTAGGTGCCACTTGCGCCAATGTCCTGGTTACAAATCAAGTTGCCGACGAAGTAGTATTACTTGACATCAAAGAAGGTGTCGCCGAAGGCAAAGCCATGGACATCATGCAGACAGCCAACATTCTCGGTCTTAACACACGTCTTTACGGCGTCACCAACGATTACACCAAGACCGAAGGGTCAGACATGGTTGTAATTACTTCAGGCATACCCCGTAAACCCGGCATGACACGCGAGGAATTAATCGGTGTTAATGCAGGCATCGTCAAGTCGGTAATGGACAACGTCCTCAAACATTCCCCCAATGCTATCATCTTATGTATATCCAACCCCATGGACACAATGACCTACCTGATCCACAAGACAAGTGGTCTACCCAAAAACCGTATCATCGGTATGGGTGGTGCTCTTGATAGCGCTCGCTTCAAATATTTCCTCAGCCTCGCGCTCAACGCAAATCCCTGCGAGGTTGAAGGTATGGTAATCGGTGGCCACGGTGACACCACTATGATTCCCCTGACCCGCTATGCTGCTTACCGCGGAGTACCCGTCAGCACACTCCTACCCGCCGAACAGCTCGACAAAGTTGCCGCTGACACCATGGTCGGAGGTGCTACACTCACCAAACTCCTCGGCACATCTGCATGGTATGCCCCCGGTGCAGCCGGAGCCCAAGTTGTAGCCGCAGTCCTGCACGACCAGAAACGCGTCATCACTTGCTCGGCTATGCTCGATGGCGAATATGGACACAAGGACCTCTGCATTGGCGTTCCCTGCCTCCTCGGTCGCAACGGCATCGAGAAAATCGTTGAGCTCGACCTCAATGCCGATGAGAAAGCCCTCTTTGACAAATCAGCTGCGGCTGTTCACAAAACCAATGAGGCTCTTGCAACTGCTCTATAATTGAACCAAATCCCATTACGAGGCGCACCTGTCAATGTATTAAACTACACTCCCAGGTGCGCCACGTGTTAAAAAAACACCATACATCACCATCAAACAAAAACAAACTTATGAAACTCACAAAAACACTACTCATCTCCTCCGCTCTTTTTGTAATGGCCACCACTTCCTGCTCTTCCGGTGACAAAAAAAACTCACAAAATGACTCAACTAATGTTGAACAAACCTCAAAGCAAGCCCAAGAGACCAAATTAGACTTAGCAAATTACCCTGGAGACACAAACGCACCCATAGGCGAATACAAAAATGGCGTAACCCATGTCAACAACCAAAAGGCACTGGTAGCTCTTCTTAACGACAAACTCGAAACCCCTGTTTTTATCGATTTCGGTGCTACTTGGTGTGGCCCCTGTCAACAATTTAAACCTGTGTTTGAAGAAATAGCCAACCTCTATGCCGACAGAGCTCAATTTTTTGCCGTCGACGTTGACCAATGCCCCGAGATTTCAGCATCATTCGTTACCGAAGGTGTTCCCACTCTCATTGTAATATACCCCGACGGATCTAAAGCCACGTACATTGGCACCGGAGACCTGCTCCCGGCCGAAAAATTTGAAGCTATCGTACAAAAAGCTATTAAAAACTGACAACCACTCACCTATACATAAACGGCATGCCAACACCTTGACTGACGGCACGCCGTTTATTTTATCTAACCGTCACGTCAGATAAGCGATAGCCGATAATAAGACTTAAAGGGAGCTGGAGTGTATCAGAATCTAATTCACTCAAAAAACATTTCATCCCCAACTTTGTTTAAGTTCAAACACACGCTTAATCCAACCGTTCTAATAACATTTATAAATATGGAACTGAAACAAATCAAAGAACAGATCGCCAAGGCAACATCAATTACCGAACTTAACGAGATACAACTCGCCACAGCTTCATTCCACGGCAACAGACTTATCTTGTTAGCACCCACAGGCAGCGGAAAGACACTGGCATACACCATCGCCATGTTGCAACGCCTCGACCCCAAAAAAGCCGGTAACGGCCCCATGGCTCTTGTTTTAGCTCCATCGCGCGAACTCGCTGTACAGATTTACCATGTGATACGCCCCGTAGCTCGTGGATTCAAGACTGTCGCCTTCTATGGTGGCCATCGCATGTCTCATGAAGTCAGCCAGATTGCCACCGCCCCTGCCGATATTATCATTGCCACCCCCGGACGCCTCATTGACCACCTCGAACATAACACCACCGACCTTTCAAACCTGAAAGTCCTAATCATCGACGAATACGACAAGTCTCTCGAACTTGGCTTCAGCGAACAGATGGAACATATTGCCCATCATGTACCAAAGCCTCGCCTTATCGCTCTAACATCAGCAACTCCTCTCGACAAAATACCTGATTACATTGATGCCGACCAAGCAACCACTATAGACTTTACCGACACCCCAAACAACCACCTCCCGGCGATTACAATCATGAGCGTTCCATCACCAACACGAGACAAACTCGAGACACTTGCCGCCCTGCTACGTTCAATACACTCCGACAAGCCATCCATTGTCTTTGTCAATCACAGAGAAAGCGCCGAGCGCATAAACAACTACCTGAGAGCGCATGGTATAACTTCCATGCTATATCATGGTGGACTTGACCAACGACAACGAGAAATTGCTGTAGCAGCCCTCAACTCAGGTGCAGTACCGGTACTCGTTGCCACTGACCTTGCCGGCCGAGGTCTCGATATCCAGGATCTCGGTGCCGCCATACATTACCACATGCCTCCAACCGAACAAGCCTGGACCCACCGCAACGGCCGAACAGCTCGTGCCGGACGTCGAGGCGAGGTTTACGTCATCATCGGACCTGATGAAGACATTCCCGAATTTATTGTAACCGACAATGACTACTACCCCGATATGACAGCCACCGACGATGTTGACACCGACATCTTTCTCCTTTATATCGACGCCGGACGCCGTGACAAAATCTCCAAAGGCGACATTGTCGGATGGGCCATAAAACAAGCCGGGCTCACAAACCAACAACTCGGACACATAACAATCGGGGCCGACTATGCACTCCTCGCCGTCACATCACGAGACGCTGCCTATCGCATAATAGAAACCTCTCGCGAGACCAAACTTAAAAACCATCGCGTACGCGTCACCCCCATCTGACCCAAACCCGGGTATCTTACCCCTATCTGTTTCACCCTATACCAACTATATCAACTTATCCCCCTCAATAAAAAAAGTATGGCATCACGACAATTACAGCCTGTGATGCCATACTTTTTTATTGAAGCGTTTACTTACTTGGCAAGTATCTGAGCCGCATGGTCCTTGGTTTTGATTTCCTTGGGACCTATAACACGCCCGATTGAGCCGTCAGGAGCAATAAGAAAGGTAGTACGATAGGTGCCCATATACTTACGGCCACACATAGACTTCTCGCCCCATACACCAAACTCCTCAACCAACCGATGGTCAGTATCGGCTATCAGTGGGAAGGGAAGATTGTTCTTGGCGATAAACTTTTTGTGCGAAGCCTCTGAGTCAACACTCACGCCAATCACCTGATAACCCGCGTCAAGCAATTCCCGGTAATTATCCCTGAGATTACAAGCCTCGGCTGTACAACCCGGAGTCGAGTCTTTGGGATAAAAATACAAGGCAACAGTCTTGCCGGGATAATCACTACGTTTCACAATATTTCCATCCTGGTCCTTACCCAGAACATCCGGTGCTTTTTCAATCATAATATCCATATTAGAATAAACAAGTTAACTGTAAATACCAACGACTGATTAAAGGAGAATGTTTAATCTTGCATTATCCCCAACCTTGGGATGGATCCCAATCCCAGCCAGTAGTTATTTTATAACCTTCTTTTAGAAATTCATATTCCCCCTGATAGGCAGGTTCAGTCCACCCCATATCTATCATAGTCAACAAATAAGCAATAGCATCATGATGCTTATTTTCAACAGCTTTACGGAACCAGCGCGCGACTTCCTGTAATTGCTCATCTGTCACATCCTCCTTCGGTGGCCAACATCCTGTTATTGCACGTCCATACTCAAACATTCCTTGAGCATAACCACGATTTGCTAAAAACTCATATAATGATGCCCGCTTTACGCTATCTCTCTCTGAATTAGCCAAATTAAATATACTGAAATCAGAATTCTTATCTTCATATTTCATCTCTAATTCATCCAATATAGACTGCGCAACATCATAAAATATTGAGGTCTGCGGGACCCTTTTACACCACATTTCGGACAGCATCTCATTAACAGCTACACCAATACCGTCTTCATATAACATAACGCCAAATAGCAATTAGCTTTATAATTGTCATATTTTCCTCGTGTATGACCGTCCTTGGCTCGTTGATATAGCGTCATGAATACCCGAGTATCAAACCATGGGTCTTCCCTAGAAATAATATCTGCCATAGCTGATGACCATTCCCATGACGAAGCGACCATAGCCGCCGCCGACAATTTTTGTTCTTGCGTGCAATTCATATTATACGCTTTGTAAGCCCATTCCAACATTTTATCATAGTCACGATGACCTCCCTCGGCATACTTCGACGCCAATTCAATCATTGCATCGATATTACCGGCTTTTGCTTTGCGCTGGAGATCGGTCATATTATCAGCACTGGCATCAAATGCCATCAGACCGACAAACATCACAACTAAAACCTTATACAACTCATAAATTTTTTTCATAATGTTTTACTCTTATAAAAATTTACACCTTCCTAAAATACAATAAGGTCGCAATCTATAATTTTTAGCAAATAGATTACGACCTTATTAAAATATTATATCAAGCCCGTTAAAGGCCCGAGATATTAATTGTTAGAAAGTTTCTCCTTGAGTGCGGCAAGAGCCTCGAGGTCACCAAGAGTGGTTTTCTCGATAGGAGTGTTCAGTGCGGGAGCCTCTTCAGCGGCAGCCTTGGGTGCACGAGTGCGTTTAGCCTTACGCTCAGCTGCTTTCTCAGCGCGAGCCTCATCCTCAAATGTGCGACTGTGGCTCAAGATGATACGCTTAGAGTCCTTATTGAACTCAATAACCTTGAAGGGAAGTTTTTCCTCGACCTTGGCTTGTGAACCGTCTTCCTTGGTAAGGTGCTTGGGAGTAGCGAAGCCTTCAACGCCATAGGGAAGTGCTACAACAGCACCCTTGTCAAAGAGTTCAACGATAGTACCCTCATGTACCGAACCTACAGTAAAGACTGTCTCGAATACATCCCAGGGATTTTCCTCAAGCTGTTTGTGACCGAGGCTTAGACGACGGTTGTCCTTGTCGATAGAGAGAACCTCAACCTCGATGTCAGCACCGATTTCAGTGAACTCACCGGGGTGTTTGATTTTCTTAGTCCAAGAGAGGTCTGAGATGTGGATAAGACCATCAACACCTTCCTCGATTTCTACAAATACACCAAAGTTGGTGAAGTTGCGCACCTTGGCGGTGTGACGGCTACCGATAGGATATTTGGTCTCGATATTCTCCCAGGGATCATTCTTGAGTTGCTTGATGCCGAGAGACATCTTACGATCCTCGCGGTCGAGAGTGAGGACAACAGCCTCAACCTCATCGCCAACTTTCATAAATTCCTGAGCTGAACGCAGGTGCTGGCTCCAAGACATTTCGCTGACATGGATAAGACCCTCTACGCCGGGAGCGATTTCCAGGAATGCACCATAGTCGGCCATAACAACAACCTTACCCTTGACATGGTCACCAACCTTAAGGTTGGCATCCAGAGCCTCCCAAGGATGAGGATAAAGCTGCTTGAGACCAAGAGCGATACGCTTCTTCTCGTCATCAAAGTCAAGAATAACAACATTCAACTTCTGGTCAAGCTCTACGACCTCGCTGGGATGGCTTACGCGACCCCATGACAAGTCGGTGATGTGGATAAGTCCATCTACACCACCAAGGTCGATGAATACACCATATGAAGTAATGTTCTTGACAGTACCCTCGAGTACTTGACCTTTTTCCAACTTGGAGATAATTTCTTTCTTCTGTTGCTCAAGCTCAGCCTCGATAAGTGCCTTATGCGATACAACAACATTTTTGAACTCCTCGTTGATCTTGACAACCTTGAATTCCATTGTCTTACCAACATAGAGATCATAGTCACGTATAGGTTTAACATCGATTTGTGAACCGGGCAAGAAAGCCTCGATGCCAAATACATCGACAATCATACCGCCCTTGGTGCGGCACTTGATAAAGCCCTTGATAACCTCATCATTAGCAAGAGCAGCATTAACACGCTCCCAAGAACGTGAAGCACGGGCCTTGCGGTGTGACAAAATCAACTGGCCTTTTTTATCCTCTTGGTTCTCGATGAATACCTCTACTACATCACCAACCTTGATATCGGGATTGTAGCGGAATTCGTTCATAGGAATGATACCATCGCTCTTGTAGCCGATGTTAACCACTGCCTCACGCTTATTCAGGGCAATAATGGTACCTTCGATTACATCCTTGTCTTTGACGGTGTTGAGCGATTCGTCATAAGTTTTAGTGAGCTCCTCACGAGACTTCTCACCTTGTGTTTCGCCATTCTCATAGGCTTCCCAATCGAAATCTTCGATAGGGCTGTTTTTAAGTTCTGACATTAAAAAAAAATAGTTAATAAAATAGGGTTAATTAAATCACGGCATACAACTTACATAGTTATCAATCAACCACATAGCACACCTCTCAGAACCAAGGTCAACACTTGTAGCCAACAGTAAACCATATAAATCACATGCCAACGGTCTATTGCTGTCCGTTTTTAGCGCCACAAAGTTAATCATAAAAATCACAATCTCAAAATATTACGCACAAAAAACAAAAAAATCACCAACAATCACAGCCTCTTTACTTCATTATGTCAGGGCCGGGGATGGGATAAAAAAAGGCCGCGCGGCAGGTCTCGGGGACTTGTCGCGCGGCTGAAGGGGCGGTTACCTACTCTTCCACTTTCGCAGTACCATCGGCGTGGCGGGGTTTAACTTCTCTGTTCGGAATGGGTAGA
>JAGASI010000066.1 GCA_017621845.1 Muribaculaceae bacterium | reverse complement strand
TGTGGCGCGATGAGCACATTGCCCACCACGCGCTCACCGAACAGCCGGCGAATCAGCGGGTCGATGTCCTCAGCCCTCACGTCCATCCGGCCAAGGCTCGTCTCTATCTGCACGTCCACTCTCCCGTGACCCGCCATCACCTCGCAGGCCACGCGGGGGTTAGCCTTCGTCAGCCCTCCGGCACGTTCATACACTAAATCTACGACGGCACCCGCCAGTCGGTCGGCCATCTTATCGGGATGGCCAGGATTCACTTTTTCAAACATGATGTGTTAGTTGTTTAATGGGTTTATAAAAAGAGGGGCATCCCGTCGGGGAATGTCTCTCTTAGTGAGTTGTTCGTGATGTCTTATGTCAGACGTTTTCCTTGATGATGCGGTCGATGAACTCCGACTTGTTCTTGACAGTCTTCAGCTTGTCGGCTGCTTCCTGACTGATGCGGACGGTCACGGCCACGTTGCGGTCTGTTGCCGGACGGCCACCGCCTTCACGATAGCCGCCCCAGTTCTTGTCGTTGCTCATAGGTCAGTCGATTTCGATTAAACGGGTCTCTACGGTGTATTCCACATTCACAGCATTCACGATGCCGAGGTCTTCGTCATCCTCATAGATGGTCATTCCGATGAAGTCACGACGCTTCAGGTGTCCTTTGTCATCGGTGGTCAACTTGAAGTAAAGCGTTGCACCTTGGTTATCAAAATAGAGCGAGTGAATGTACGACGGGCCAAGTCCCCACTGACTGACGGGCAGTTGGCGATTCTTGTAAACGTCAACCTCAGTCAGCTGGTTCTCGCGATGCGCGTCGTCATGCACTGGCTGATTCATTGCGCTGTTGGTGATGCCGACAATGTTGTGCTTCTCGCCTTTGTAGGTGTACTGAATCTTGAACTCTATCATAGCCGTGCCTCCTTTTACTTTTGATTTTCCTTCATGTCTGTCGTGAACTCATGCCCGAAGCAATCCCAAACCAGCAGCCAAGCCTCGCCGTCGATGTCAGCGTGGATGTGCTCCAGCAGTTCCTGCTTCTTGGGGTCTTCGTCGTAGCCGTAGCAGTCGTCATCGACGGTGATGTTCTCCACTTCCACCTCGTCAGGCTCGCAGTCCAGGATGGTTGCCATCTCGTGAGCGATGATTCTCTTCTGTGCATCCTCTTTCAAGTCCTCGAAGAAGATTGCGGTTGTCTTTCTCTTTGCCATAGTTCCTTTGCTTTTAGAATGTTATTATTTATGTTTCTTGATGCAAAGGTAAGCATTTATTTTGGTTTATGCAAGCATTTAACAAGAAATTATCTTGTTTTTTGCAATAATTAACCAAAGAGATGGTTTTCTATGCTTTAGTTATCACTCTGATGTCATTCTCGTTAATATACTGCTCGCACTCCAACACGTCCATGACCATTGAACCAGCCTTGATGTCATGCACCTTGCGCAGATTCTTCGACCACCATTCGTGGGTGCTAAAGAAAACCGACAAACCTTCTATCGCCAAGTCGCGCATTTCCTCTATGATGGCATCCTCGTTTTCCGCTTCTTCAGGAAGAATTTTACGGAAACGAAACATCAGCTTTCCCATATCTACCAACACCTTATGGCATATCTCTTCATAAGGCTTGTTATACAATTCGGCATCCACCATCGGAATATTCCTTGTTGATCCGTATCGCTTCCCAAATGGCGCGTCAGTTGTCAGGTTGAAAGTGATGCAAATATACTCTACATCATATTCCTTTACCTGAGTTGTAACCGCACATCCTAAAATTACCAGTTTCATAGTTCTTTCTTCTTGTATGGTTTCAACAGAGCCTTGAAAGCAAAGTTTTCTTCAGGATAAAACCTATCATTGATAATCATATCCGATGTCGCAATCAATGCCGCTTGCAATATCGAAATAGGTATATCGCCATATTCCTTCATGATGGCGAAATAGTCCTTGCCGATATGCTCGTACACAATCCCTTCGGCAAGGTTGGCGCATTTCTTGATTGTCTCGTCAATCTTGCGCTGCTTGTCTGGGTCTTTGCTGTAGCCCTCAATTCGGCAATGCGTCTTTATTTAATCTATTGTCAGAAAATCCATAGTTCCTTCAATTAAAGAGGGGCACCCTTTCGGATGTCCCTCGGTT
>JAGASI010000021.1 GCA_017621845.1 Muribaculaceae bacterium | reverse complement strand
TATCCCATGCATATAAGATTTTTGGATATGAAGAAGAAAGGTAATTACAAGATATATAACCGTCAGATTTGGGGAATATTATACCGTGACACATTCCGAAAAATGAGTTATATGTATCGAGAGTGGCTTTCTGGCAACATGAAGAAGATGCTACAGGATGCAATGGATAAATTAAATAATTAATGAGTTGATTTGTATTGAATAAAGTATTACCTTTGTGATAGGAACATTTTAACATATAGATATGACTGATAACAATAAAGAACATAAAGGAGTATTGGATAGTTTTTCAAAAAAACACCCATGGCTTTTGGCTCTAATATTTATATTGTCCTGTATTATTTCGCCAATTTTATTATGTAAATACAATGTATTTAAGAATGAAATCTTAAATATAACAGGTGGAATTGAGATAGGTATTATATTGATACTGATTGTTTTTGCGATTCTTGAAGTACGTAATAATCATAAACATGGACAAGGATGGAAACAGTCAATGTTTGGAGACTTCAAGGCCGAGCAAAAATCTTTTCTCGAACGACAAACCAGACGCAAACAAGCCTTTGTAGATTGGTTGTTCGGTAAAAAATAGTGTCCTTCACCATAAACATATCAAGGGGTATTTTTGCAACAAAGTAAAAATACCCTTAAGTTATGTCTAAAATAAGTAATGATCAGATATCTGCCACTATAGATATTAATGGCATATCAGAAACCCAAGAAAAAATCCTCCGCCTCAGGGATAGCATAAAATCATTAAATGACCAAAATAAAGAATATCGAAGAGAGATAACACGCTTGACAAAATTGGAGGGCGACCACTCTCAAGAGTTTAAACGCCTAAATGATGCTATAGATGACAATACCAAGACTATCCGCTTAAATAAAGACGAGGTTATAAAGTTAGAAACATCTATTGGCAATGTCGGAAAAACTTATGCCCAATTAAGTCGACAACTTAAAAAACTAAAGGGAGATTTAAATAACACATCCAAAGTTATAAACCCTGATAAGTACCATGAACTCGAGACTCAGATAGTAGCCACTGAGAAGGCGATGCGAGAAGCCTCGAAGTCGACACGCTCATTTTGGGAGCGACTCCGTGATACAGATAAGATTGGTACAACTATCAAAGGTTTTTTTATGGGTCTTGCCGCTGCAATAGGGACTCAGGTAATTGGCGCATTTAAAAGTCTTAAGAACACTATTATGGAGTTTTCAGCCGAGAACTCCAGGTTGGCGGCTATATTGGGCACCACTAAGGAAGGTATTAAAGAATTGACCCAACAAGCTAAAGAGCTTGGCCGAACAACTTCTTTTACGGCATCTCAGGTAACTGGTCTGCAGGTCGAACTTGCCAAACTGGGATTTACACAAAAACAGATTGAGGATATGACTCCATCGGTATTAAAATTCTCAAAGGCAGTTGGTACTGATTTGGCCTCAGCCGCCGCTTTTAGTGGTGCGGCATTGAGGATATTTGGGAAAGAGTCTAATGAAATAGAGAGTGTATTAGCAACATTGGCTATTGCAACAACAAAAAGTTCATTGGATTTCTCCAAATTGGAAGCATCAATAGCGACAATTGGCCCGGTAGCAGCAGCTTATGGATTGAGTCTCGAAGATACCACTGCATTGTTAGGCTCTCTGGCAAATGCAGGATTTGATGCCTCGAGCGCGGCGACAGCGACACGTAATATCTTGTTAAACCTATGTGATACAAATGGCAAATTAGCCAAAGCCTTAGGTGGCCCGGTGAAAAATCTCGATGATCTTGTCTCTGGCTTAAATAAGTTATCATCAGAAGGCATAGATCTCAATAAAATGCTGGAATTGACAGATAAAAGAAGTGTTTCGGCATTTTCAAATTTTATAAAACAGTCAGACGCTATTCTCAAGCTTAGAGATTCAATAACAGACGTTAATGTTGAGTTTAACCAGATGGCAAATACAATGGCAGATAATGCCAAGGCGGCCGAAGCCGGATTTTTCTCAGCCATTGAAGGGTTTATATTGCAATTTGGCGGATTAGATAATGTATTGGCCGGATTATATAAGACGGGTACATCAATCGTTCAGGTATTAGGATGGATTTTAAATCTCTTTACCCCATTTGTCAATATACTTAAATTATGTGGAAACACTGTAACATATGTCGCTAAGAGTATAGGTGAGTTAATTTCACGATTGACATCGTTTGGTGGGGGCACAAATGCCGTTAACAATGCTCTTAAAGCTTTAAAGGTCGTTTTAAGTGCTCTTGTATCGGCCTGGTTAACCTATAAATCGGCAGTAATGTTATCGTCGACCTGGACGAAGATCTCCACTGCATTAACCGAGGGCCAAACAACTTCTCTAACCGCCCAAAAGTTTGCAGTAACAAGTTTTACAAAAGCTTGGCAAGCATTTAAATCCGCTTTCATAAAGCATCCGTTTGGTGTTGTAATTACCCTTGTTGTAAGCCTTATTGCCTCGATGGTCGCGTTGAAAGACGAGACTGAAGATGCTGCTGACGCTCAGAAAACATTAAATGAACGTCAAGCGGAAGCTATTGCCAAATATGGGCAAGAAAAAAGGAAAATCGAAGAACTCCGTAAGGTCGCCATGTCTCAAAATGAAGCCTATGATAAAAGGCTTAAAGCAATAGAGGCTCTGAATAAAATTATCCCAGATTATAACGCTTCCCTCGATAAAGAAACCGGAAAATACCGGGAGAACTCTAAGGCCTTAAGCAATTATCTTGAATTACTCAAGAAAAAACTTATACTCGAGTCATTCAAAGATGGTCTTCAGAAATTAATGAAAGCTGATGCTGATAAACAAATGGAGTATGTAGATGAGTATAATCAAAGACTCTATGAGTTTTATAAAAATCGCAAAATCGCACATGAAAGAGGGCCTAATAGCGTGTCAGGTGCTGATGCAAATGCTGCTTTACTCGGGAATGGTGAACTCCCACTTATAATTAAAAATGGGAAAGCTATTAAAAATCCGAGGTATAAACCAAGTAATGTTGTTGTCCCGGGAGCAGGTGAGCGACCTGAATATATTGCTATTGAAAATGCACAACGAGAGGAATTGAAAAATATTTCATTTCAAGATTGGTATAAAAGAAAACACACAGATGAGTCTAAAGCGGTTGATGATTATGTCAAAAACGTTAAAGCCATGGGGTATGACCTAAGCGAGATTTTCTCAACCGATATGACCGATGCCACTACTGACCTTGGCGATGGGTTCAAGGGGCTTGGTGCCGCCGCTCACGATACTGTTGATGAGATTAAGAGGCTCAAGGATGAGTTGAAACAACTCAGGAAGGAGGAGGCTACCACCGATGCTGAGTATAAGCGCATTGAGGAGCGTAAAACGGCCATCAGCGAGCGGCTAAAGGTACTTAAAGGCAAAAAATCGTCTAAAAGCAAGCATGAACGAGGTACATACAGCGAAGATTCTATCGACCAAGTTACTGCCCCTATCGATGATGAACATCAGAAAAAATTGTTGGAGATTAATAAGTCTAAAGATACTGTGTCAGAGGCTAAATATGCTATCGCCCGTAATCAGGAGCTGATACGTTATAACGCTCGCTTGGTAAAGGAACTGTCGATATTAAAAGAGAATACCGATAAAACTCATCTCCAGACTATTGATAAAATCAATGCCGAGATTAATAAGGCTATGGCTAACGGCATCAAGGCTCAGCAAGAGCTTAACACCATCAATAACAAGCAGTTGGACGACAACTATGAGAAACGTGTGGCCGCGGCACAGGCTTATTATGACACCCAGGAGGTGACGATGCAAGAGGCCGTGGCCAAACAAAATATTACTCAAGAGGCAGCCGACATATATCTCATGGCCAAACAGCATGAGCTCCATGAAACGCAACTCAAGGAACTTCAGGACTATAAGAGTAACGTCGAGGCGGCCGAATCTATGTCGGCCGAGCAACGCCAAGCATTGTTGCTTGACCTGGCCGACAAGATACGTAAGGCCCAGTCTCAGGTACTGACCGATACCGGTAAGTGGTCGGAGCTCATGCGCGAGATGACCACCAACGCCGCTTCACCCGAGGGATTGAAACAACGTCTCGACATGGAAGTCTCGTCCGTTGCCCAGCAGTATGACACGATGATAGGCCTGGCCCGACAAGCCGGATTGGATACCGAAGCTCTCGAGCAGGAGAAAAAACGCCGTATAATGGCCCTCAACTACCAGTATCAAGAACAGATGTGGAAACTCAAGGAGAATGTAGGTCTGTCATGGGCTGACCAGTATCGCCATGAGCTTGATGACCTCGATAATATGCATACCCAAGGGCTAATATCAGAAAAAGGCTATCAGAAAAAACGCCTTGACCTGGCTGTGGCCTATGGGAAAAAGCAGTTTGACTTCTATACCGGTCTGGGAGCATCGATGTTCACCGAACTGCAGAACGCCGAGATTGCTCAGTCTGAGGCCAAGTATGACATGTTAATCCAACAAGCCAAGAACAACAACGAAGATACGGCCGAGCTTGAGCAGGAAAAGGAAAATAAGAAACTCGAGATACAGAAAAAGTATGCCGACGTGAATTTTGCTGTTAAAATCAGCCAAATTATTGCTGACACAGCAGTGTCAATAATGAAAGCCTTTGCCGAGCTGGGCCCCATAGGTGGAGCTATAGCCGCGGCGATGTTGACGGCAACGGGCGCCGCCCAGGTGATGAGCGCTAAAGCCGAGCGTGACAAAATCAAGAATATGCAGCCGGACAAAGTCGCGAGCGGTGAGAGCACCAAACCCGCTGTGGCCGAGCGTGTACTGACAGGCTACGCCGAGGGCGGATATACCGGAGACGGTGACCGTTATGAGGTTGCCGGACTGGTCCACCGTGGCGAATATGTGGTACCAAAACCTATCATGTCCGACCGCAGGGTGATAGATGCCGTGGGTACCATCGAATCCATCAGACGGTCGCACCGTCCCCGCGCATCCTATCGCGAAGACCTACCCGGATATGCCGAGGGAGGCATGGTAGGTGTCCCGGCGACAATCGATGTCGATAAGTTCTGTCAAGCAGTAGATCGTTTTGAGGCATCGGCCGCCAATCTCAAAGCCTATGTCGTACTTCGCGACTTTGACTACGCCAGAGATCAGCAAGACCGCGCTCGTGCTCCATTCACAAGACCTAAAAAATAAGCGAGATGATAGAAATCAAGATAAAAGGCGAGGCACTTGATTTGCCTCGTGACATGAAAGTGAGTATCGAAGAAACTAACCCGGTATATAATGAGCTGGGGAGTCAAAGTATGCCGGTGACAGTGCCGGTGACACGTCGCAATATCAGATTGCTCGACGGTGTCCATCGCCTCGACGCCGGTGTGGATCCCAATACTCCCGCGCAAAAAGTTGATGTAGTGGACGGAACGTATATACGTCGCGGGCTGATGAATGTAACCGAGAGCGGACGTGGGTCAGGATATGTGTTCAACGTTGGATTTGACAACTCGGCGGCGTACGCCAAATGGAAAGACCGCAAGCTGGGTGACCTCGAGGGCTTACCCGTCTATGAACCTGAGGGCGCGCAATATCCGATAGATGAGTTATTGCGTGAGTTGTACAATAATTACCTTGGGGCTGACCCTCAGCTGACCGACTGGGCCGTGTTTCCGGTGGCCATCAATGATAATGGCACCCCCGGCGATAAGTTCTGGGAAGTACTTAATGTTCCCGGGGCGCGAGACATGGTTCAACCCCGGCAGATCAAGCGTGTCATCGATGGTAAGGTTACCACTGTCAACGTTCCCGATGGCTATGGCGTGAGCCCTATGCTGAGAGTGTGGAAAGTGTTGGATCTGGTGTTTAACGATCTCGGACTGGAGGTGGTCGCTAATCCGTTCAAGGCCGACCGTGAATTGGCTCGCCTGGTGGTATTGAATAACGTTGCCGATAGTGTGTGTAACGGACGTGTGAAGTATGCCGATTTGATGCCGGACTGTACCGTAAGTGAATTTCTTAATTCCCTATGGGTAAGATTTGGATTGGTATACAATATCGACTATCGGGCCGGAACGGTTGACATGAGACTTATAAAAGATATTATCAACCAACATGACGCACCGGGACTCGATGACTTGTTGACAGAGCCTGAGTTGTTAAAGTATGAGGTCAAACAATATGTCAAGCTCAGTGCCTCGACGTCCATCACGGGAGCAGAGCCGGCGACAGCACGATTTGAGGACTTCATCAGGGGGTTGGATGTCTCAAGGGTAAGATTGGGCTCGGATGTGAGTCTATGGCGCAATTCCGGAACAGCTGATAAGCCTAATTGGAGCGGCGACGAGCATTATTATGACTGGTATGATGATGTTATAGACCTCGATGAGTGGCCCGACATATCTGACCCTGACTGGCCGGATGAGAATGATCGTGATGACGGCGACCGTGACGGTAGTGGAGATGAACGTACCGTTAAAGCCCGGACTGCTGATGGGAGTGAAAATACTGTTACTGACGACAAGGAAGAAACATTCCTGGCTCGAGAATATGTGTCCGGGAAATGGTACCGCTTGGACGCTAACAATGGTGGAGTGATGGCATCTTCGTCAGGCTTCTTCGCCTGGGATCCACAGCCTGAAGGGTACACAGCTCTGGAGCTTACCGCCGAGGATGAGTGTGTGCCCGTGGCACGTGTCAACAACCTCTATACCGAGGGAAATTTCATCAATGACATGGCTCCGTTGTACCTATTCGGGGCGCGCCATTATCACAGCTATATCAAGGGTAGCGAGAAAGACGAGAAAGACGGTAGCGAGACACCGTTGGCTTTCATGTTTGCCTATACACTCCAGAGCGGCACGATAGGCCGTCTTAATGGCGAGGGCATGGATGGCAAGCTTATTGTGTTGTCTGATGGCACATCTCCCACACTGTCATTATTGTTTCAATTCAAGGATGGTTTGTTCGCTCGATTCTGGGCCGGTTATGATGAAATATTAAGGCATGGCAACCGTGTCGTGGAAGCCAAAGCGAGGATTAATAAAATCGACCTGAACAGGCTGAATTTGCTTGATACAGTATCACTGAGAAATGTGAGGTGCCTTATTGACACGGCCACTTACATGTTGCCGGCGTCACGGGAGGTATCTGTAGAACTGAAGCTGAGAACCATCCAGCCCCATGGCAACTATGACATCAAAAAGGAACAGGCCATACCCGACTTCTCGGCTGCGGCCCGTCATCTACAGTGGCGTCTCAAGAAAGATTGTTACACTACCGAACTTGATACAGTGGATGCTCGCCGCCAGGCCATAAATAACTTTAAGACTGATACAGGATATAAAGATCATGGTGCCGAGGGCGATATGTATTACTTGAGCACCACAGCTGTCAGGTGTCGATCCTCGGAACGCCTGTTACCGACGTGGCAAATTGACAAGACTCTCCCGATACCACCATGGCGAGGTGCCGAAATCCACAAAACTTATAAAGCACGTTTGACCTATGACATATATGAAGTACATGATATGTCTACACCGTTGACCCATGGGGATGACATCCAAATATCGGAAGCCCCCATAGGACAAGGCTCAGCAACGGTCGATTATGATGTTTATCTGGTAGCCCGTTGGGTAATGGATTAGTCCTTTGATAGTAATAGTTTAATACCGAGCTTTGTGTTATGAAAACTGAAAATATCATATCGGCACCGCGAGTGGAAGGAGTCGAGGACGTGTTTGAAAAATGGAAACAAAACCATTTGGGAACGTTCTCAGACTTCTACAGGTTTATAACCACGCCATCGGCCGAGCGTGACGAATTCCTGAAAACCTTGCATAGCGAGACGGGAATACATGGCTCGGCAGTATCTGTAACTTATAAGTGATTAATAATTATGCCTTTGCTTAATATACCCTCAGGTTATGGTTTTACACGTAACCCGATAGTAATAACAGACGGTTTCCCGGCTACTGCCTATGATAGTCGCGGTGGACGTTTTGTTGTGACTCTCGATGGACTGGAGGTCTATGTCGGTAGGTTTTATCCCCCGACCAGGATTGACATATCGGAAATACTTGATGCCTATATTGCTCCATTTACCGAACTCAAGGCTGATGAGCCGGGTATATATCCGATGGAGTGTATTGAGGATATGATGAATCTGTCTTGTCGTCGGGTGTCTATTGAAATGGAATATGACGGACATGAAGGTGTGATGAATCTTACAGCTGTATACGGGGGCGTATCACGGCAGAATTACCGACACTACGTCAATGCAGGCACTGATGCGTTTAAAGCTCGTTTTCTTAATCCCAAAGGTAATTTTTTCCTGACCACACGTACAGCCGGGTGGCGCATCGTTGTAAAGGAGACAGAGCTGTATCCGTTTTATTTCATAGCTCCTAACGGATGGGGAGATTTTGAGCTGAAGGATGTCGTCACCGGTGATGTGTGTAGTATGGGAGGACAAGATGGCGGTGTGTGGACCCTGGATCTAAATAAGGTCAGACAGACGTTTATGAGCGAGTATAGTACAATCCCCTCGATTATTGATGTGTATGTCGAGGGCAATTTCTCGTGTCGAATCATTATCGAGCAAGCCGACAATGTAAGAGAGCGTTATCGGTTGAAGTTCCGCAACTCGTTAGGCGTGTTTGAAATTATCGATATTACGGGAATGGCTCGATTGTCACCGGTATATGATAGCGATGATGATACAGCTTTTAAGCGATATGATCGAGTTACAGGGTGTTTTTATTCTGATCGTGAACGTCTCGAGATGGGGAAATACATGGAGATTGATACATTGGTAACAAGTATTGATAGGTTGTCTTTCCTTGAGGATATGATATCGAGTGATGAGGTCTATCTTGTAGATGTATACAGTGACCCGGTGAAGGTTATCCCGTCGATAGAGAATATGTCCTATAATTTTAATCTTGACGAGCCGGTACCGATAACTTTAAAACTCGAGATGGATCAGTATGAGATTAATATATTACCGGATATATCCTCGACAGATGTTTGTCATAAACCACGGGTATTCTCCAAGCAATTCAGTAAACAATTTAAATAGATAACAATGTCAGTCACTTTAACACAAACCGATATTAACACCTTGATTAATGTCATCAGAGACGCTGAAGCTCCCGAAAGCGTTACTAACGCTATGGTAGCCTCGGTCCTCGACTATCTCAACATATCACAGAAGACCAATGCGGAAAATCTTGAGACCGAAAAGTTAAATCGAGTGGCAGCGGTCTCTACCATCGATCAACGTTTAGACCGCTTATTGGGCGATAATGCCTCGTCAGCCATCGATAACTTTAATGAGGTAATAGCATTTTTGGAAGGTATCAAAGACAGCGAGACATTGACCGCCACACTAAATAAATTGCGTGAGTCGATAGCATCTACGTTATTGTTGGCCGAAGATGTAAATAATACCCTGGAGACACATACCGGCAATAGTGAGCAGAAGTTTAGTGATATGTCAACCGACATCAAAAATAAGCAGGCTAAACTTAAATCCTCAACCGAGATTACTGTTAATGCTGACAGCTCCTTATCGCTGACAGACAAGGCAAAGCTCGCCCTGTTGATAGACGAGTGGATAAATGAGATTGGCACCGATGGTGGCTATAACGAGGACACGGGTAAGTTTACCGCTTATGACGTCACGGACCTGACGGCAAGCGAGGTCATGTCGATACTCGGGTGGCGCGGTGCATACCTGATGGAGAGCGGCATGGCACATTATCGCGAGAGAGTGACGCCTCGGACGGTGGTATCGGCTGAGGGAACGTGGTCGCTGAAAGAGTGCTGGTTAAATGACAACAACCTTGTGGTTATCTCAAATATCAGAGGTTATAATTACATCACACCTCAGAGTATCGATAGGGCGTGGGCTTATTGCTCGGCGTTGAGGGCGATTAAGCCGGTGATATATTGCAGTCAGATGTCGTCGTGTAATGATGCGTTTAAGGGTTGTACGGCCTTACAGGAGGTCAAGATTGAGCTACTGGACCGGTCTATCTCGTTTGGCGACTCCCCAAATCTGAGTACCGAGTCTGTGGAGTATCTAATCGACCATGCGGCTAATACATCTCCAATAACAGTGACGCTTAATGAGAGTGTTACGATAACTCCTACTATAATTAATAAGGCTAAAGATAAGCAAATATCAATAGCGTGGCAAATGAATGAGTGATGAGACTATATAAATAATAAAATTATGATAACAATCGAGAATAACCAAGTTTACAGCACCGAGGGGAAGATGGTGCATCGTATCGGTGAGGACATTTATTTCCACCGCGCGACTGTGTTAACCGGCGAGACAGCCGAAGTGTTTGAAGAAATCGAGGAAGCGCCACGGATGACGCGCCACGAGTATGAGTCCAAGGTCGCCGAGCTGATAAGGCGTCGTTACAGTACAACCGCCGAGACGGCCCTTATCAACAACTATCTCGACCCCAACCACACCGAAGCCCAAGTGTCGGAGTATATGGAGTATCAAGCCTACCGCCGCGACTGCAAGGCCAAGGCCAAGACGGATTTGTTCAGAGAACACCGTTAAAATGTATTGTTTCGCTGTGTATAGGGGTGTTGCGGCCTTGAAGATATTTATTGGTGGTTGATATATCGGTGTGACGTGCCTGGTCTCGGGCGATAACGATACCTTCGGCATTTGCAAGATCTCTAAGCCCTGAGTCTTTGAGGCTGTAAAATTGGTATTCTTTACTCCATTTAAGAGCTTTGCGTATTTTCTTCCACTCTCGCCGGAAAATCTCACTTGACATTCTATTTTTACCGGGTCTCATGCCATCACTAAATAGATAGTAATCGCCGGGGTGATTAAACACTCCTAGGTCAAGCATAAGTTTTACAATCTCATCATTAAGACCAACAAGACCATCTCGACGGTTTTTTGATACTTCGCCCGGAATAAACACAGTTTGGTTTTTGAGCGATATGTCGCTGATTTTAAGATAGCTTAACTCGGTAGGACGGATAAAGGTATAATATTCCATCCGACAAGCCAAAAGATAGTGTAAATTTTTCTCGCTAAGGTATTGAGATAGCTGTCTTAACATCCTTCCGGATAGTGGTTGTCTGATTTTGGGAGACTCTGTGAGGTTCTTGATTTTTTCGGTCGGGTTAACTGCTATATATTCTCTTTCGATGAAAAAGCTAGCCAAAGAGCTACACCATCCACGGTAGTTGTTGCGGGTTCTAGGGCTACAGTCCCTATCGAGATGTATCCAATCGAGAAAATCTGAAATAAGCGCTGTGTCGTACTGGTATACATATTTAGGAGTGACAACTCGAGTTTTTAAGAACTCTCTAAAAATCGTTAGGCGTGAAGAATAGGATTTACGAGTTTTATCCTTATCCATCTTATTGATGTATGCTTGGTATTTATCCAATGCGTCGTTAAGGTCTGTATAGCCTCGATTGTCATCTACATTTACCCAAGGAGACCAACCGGCGCGTAGTCGTTTAGTGAGTGCTTCTATAAGTTCAGTAGCCCGTTTGCGTCGATCAGATATCTTCGAGATGCTGTTGATCATGTATTTTTTACGACGCATCTCTCCGATTGCGGGGTCATAACTTGTAAAATCTACATACCATGATTTACCGGTATGCAAACGCGGATAGGTAAATTGTAGTATTATACTACGTGGACGAGAATCGTTTTTGTAGGGGTACATTTTTTTTAACATTCTTTACGTTCCAAAGAATGTTACATTACCAAAATTTATATGTCTATCTCTTATTTTTTTGTCCCGAATTTGTCCGAGTAAAATTTAAAAATCGAGTCTAAGTGGCTGTTGTACTGTCGCTTAGACTCGATTTGGCGGAGAGAGAGGCTCTCGACCTTTGATTTTAGGCTATTTCAGACAGTATCAGAGCACACAAGCCGCCTGCGATTTAGGCCTCCCGGCTTTAACGCCATGCAACGGCGATTATTTATTATTTTCGGCTTTTCCGGGTACGTTTTCGGGTACTTCTCCGGAAGGAGCCACGCCGAAGGAATTAAAGCGCTCCATGTTTTCGACCTTCGACTCGTCCACGATTTTTATATAAGGCTTCATAGCCTTAAAATCGCTGTGCCCAGTCCAGGACATAACAACGGCCGGAGGGATCCCCAGGCGAAGCGCATTAACTACGAAGGTACGGCGGCCGGCGTGAGTAGTCAAGACTTCATATTTAGGCACCACCCGCTCCTGGCGCATATTGCCGGCGTAGGCGACAATATTAACCGGCTCGTCGATACCGGCCGCTTCGGCGGCGTCATGTAGGTGCTCGTTCATTTTCTGATTACTTATTACCGGCAGGGCTTTATCGCCAGGGAAGCCGACCCCCGCGTATTTTTCGAGTATGGCCAGCGCGTATTTATTTAGCTCGATACGTAGCCGGTCAGTAGTTTTTTTAGTTACGATAGACATATAAGGCGCCTTCGCGTCCAGATGGATATCCGACCGCCGGAGCTTCGCCGCGTCAGAGTAGCGAAGGCCGGTAAAGCAGCAGAAGCAAAACACATCACGAACCTGGCCGAAGGAGGGACAGCCCGGCTCAAATTCAAACGTAAGGAAGTGCTGGAGCTCCTCCCACGAAAGAAATATAACCTCTTTGCAGTCGAGACCCTTAAAACGCGGCCTATAGCTTTCATGAGCCTGGCCGGAGTAGTAACCGTTAGCGGCCGCCCATCGAAGGAACCAGCGCAAGAAGGCGACATTTTTAGCCACCGTAGTATTTAATAGCTTCGCCGTATTCTGCAGGTACGACACCCAGCTGGCAAAGTCAGCTTTATCGAAGTCAGCCAGGGAGACCCCGGCGCGCCACCCTTCTACATGCTTCCGGATCGCCTTAAACTTTGTAAACGTCGCCGGCGTCCAGTTATTAGTAATACCCATCTCGGCCGTAAATTTGTCGAAGACCTGGAAGAAGCCAGGAGCCGCCGGCGCTTCTTCGGCCGGCTTCGCCTTCGCCCTTCCTTCGGCTTCATCAAAAAGCGCCTTAAATTCGGCGACCGTAGGAGCCGCGCCGGCGTGATCGAGCTCGAAGCGCGTTAATACTTCTTCCACCGTCGAGGCCTGCCGAGTAAGCGCCCGGTTAATTTCGCCGGCCGTCTGCCGATAGCTATTTTTAGCGCCGAGCCGGACGCAGGAGTTAGCGGCGTCCCATTTGCCCGGGGCGATAACATAGCCAGAGCGCAAATCGCACCGGCGCCCAGCCCAGGAGACCCGGAGCCGGATGCCTACCTCGTCGGCAACTTCCTGGCCGGCGTTATTCGGCTTTACGTGCAGACCTATTTTAATAGAGAACTTCATGGCCGCAACGTTAGGATCCGGCCGCGCCCAGTCAGAAGCCAGGAGGCCGAAACCGGATATTTAGACGCCAGCACGGCCAGCGCATCGACTTCGACGCCGCTATAGGGACAGACGTAGCCCTCTTTAGGCGTCAACCCATAAGCCAGGCGAAGCGCCCGGTAACGAGGCGCCGAGAAACCATGCTCGGAGCAGAACGCCGACAGCGACGCCAGCCGCCCGGCGTCGACCAGAGCAGCCACGGCGGCAAAGAACCTGCGGCTCGTCGCCTGCCATACTTCCGAAGGGGCTGGGCTCATTCTGGCCATACTTCGGCGGGGGCTTTTTGCTTCATACTATTAAAGTCTGCTTCGGAGACTTCGGCACAGCTACAGCCGGCAAGCCAGGCGGCCTCCAGAGCGTCAAACAACGGCCGGGGCATATACGGATAAAGCGCCTGGCAGTGGTAGAAGGTATTTACATCTATTTTCATAGTTATTTTTCTCAAATTTTGCGCCTACGGCCTTTTCGGGCTTAACTGGTACACTTTATTACCTCGGGGCAAAGAAGACCAAAATAAGGCCATTTCTGCGCGTTTTTCGCGTACCACCATAATACGCCGATTTTACTCACGCGGGCGCGCGTACATATCTCTATATATGGGAGTTAACGGATAAAACAAGCCCAGGTAAGGAAGATGGCAAATATTAGCATAAGCAGGAATGTAATAACAACACCGGAGGTGCTGGCCTTCACCGGAGCTGCCGGCGTAGGAACCGGCGCAATCTCTGGGGCTGCTTCCGCACGGTCAAGGCAGCGGCTAAGCTCCTTTGCATATAACTCCCAGCTATCTGCGCTGCCTTCAGCCCCAGGGGCTACGACTTTATTTATATCGAAACCGCAAGAATTAGCCCGCAAACGAAGCCTCTTTAACGCACCCCTAACATCGTCAAGCCGCGCGACCTGGTCAGCCCAATAAGCATGGCACTCGTTAATTAATTCTGCCGGGACTTCTTCGGGTATATAGTAATAAAAATTATTATCGTCGTAGCCTTCGGTTACTATACAGCCGCGCCCCAGTAGCCAAACAGCAGCCTGGGAGTTTACAGCCTTCGGGGCTTCCACCGTCCCGCCTTCCGTTATAGCTTTATCCAGAAGCCCACGTACCTGGCTATCCATCCGCATAGCATTACGCCAGGCTTCAAAGATAGGATCGTTATTAAATTCCTTCATTACTTCAGTTATTACAAATTTCCGGGAACAAGAAGCCTCCTATTATTGTCAGTCTACATCCGCAGGGGCAAGAATCCCCGGCGCTTCTACTGATACTTTTTTAGAGCCTTCGGCAAGTTTTTCGATTGTTATAGCCTGGCGGGATATTGTAGCCGCCTGCTCGGAGATTGTTTGCTGTTGCGACTTCGCTAAAGCTACCAAGTCGCGCCTCTCAGAGGCAGCCTCTTTTAATTCATTTTGTAATTCTGTTATTCGCTCGAGGATCGAAACAATATTTTCATTAGCCGCTAACAACAGAGCTTCTTCTTTAGACACGAGGCCATCTTTATTTATAAACATGCTTCCATCGCCCTGATGTAACCAAAGGGGATTAAGGTCTGGGAACAGCTTAAATAATCCCTCTGATAGATTTCCTGACAGAGTTTTAGTCGTCCCTTTTAGTATTTCACGGATAGCCTGCGGCGTCTTTGCACCGATAGCCGCTGCAAATTTTGGTATGGTTAATTTGGACGCATCTATTAGAAGCTGGATCCTTTCGGCTAAAGAGATATTTGAAGTCATATAATATTTATATTATTAAAAAATGTTAATATTGCAATACTTATATTGCAATACCAAATATTTATATTACCTTTGCATTGTGTTCAAGGAGATAGCGCAAAGTTAGCGATTTTTGCCGAGGCACACAATAACAAAAAACACTTAAATAGAAGACAAGATGATTAAAAACTACACAGTAACAGAGATTAACCGTAATTGGCTTATTAAAGTCTACGGCGTCGACCAGAACGGCAACCGCATTAACAAGCTCGTAGGCGTTAGCGGCCTTCTGGAGCTTATAGGCCTCGACCTGGCCGCCAAATTCATAGCCCGCGCCTTCCGCGACATGCTCGACAAGGTAGTATGCAAGCTGCGCCGCGGCCTTAAAATAACCTTCTACGCTCACTAATAAAACGACACGACCATGCAAGTAGTAAAAGTAAAAGCCCCGGGACACTTCGCCGCCTTCTGTGTAGCGATTAACGAACCCTTCTATTACCTTAACGGCGCCTTCTACCTTCTTCAGTGGAAGGACGCCGAAGCCGCCAAGACCTTCTGCGGCGACAACGGAGTAAGAGCCTGCGACCTCCAGGCGATGACCTTCTCGGAAGTCGAGCTGGTAAACCTGGACGGCACCCCGACAGAGTACAACCCCGCCGACGTCTACGCCGAACTCGACGCCATAGGCGGCCGCGAGTATAAGACCGCCCTGGAGCGCGAAGCCCTGGCCGCATACCGGAAGGAGCTCAACGAATACGGAGAAGTAGGATGCAGCCGCGAAGCCTTCATAGAAGACTACATCTGCCAACATAGTTAAACCCAATAACACCCCAAGACAATGAACAGCAACGTAACGATTATAGGCCACGCCGAACCCACATATATAACCGCCGGCTTCTTCGCCCGCATTAAAAACGCCTTCAGCGCCTGGCGTAAACGTCGCCAGGCCGCCCAGGCCGAGACCCGCGCCCGGGAGCTTAAATGGCGCTTCGCCGTCAAGGAGCGCGACGGCCGCCTCTTTTTGACCTGCGACGGCGTAGCCTTCCAGGAGATAGACCCCAGCCAGCCGGCCGGAACCGTCTGCGAACTTCTTAACGCCGCCCGCTGCGACGCCCAAGCCTACAACAGTATTAACCAATAAAGCCAGGAGCCATGACAAAGACCGCAACCGCAACCCGCACCGCCTTCGACTACGTAGAAGGCCAGATTAAAGCCGAGTATAACCGCCACGCCTCCTGGGTAGACCACTACAGCGAGATGGAAGGCATGGCCACCAGCGAAAAGGGAAAGAGCAAATGGCGCCACTGCCGCCGGCTCGCCCAGAAGCTGAAGGACGACACCCTGGCGATACTTTACGCCTACCAGGAAGGCCGGAGCCTTCGACGCCTGGCCGACCAGGTACACGAAGCCCAGGAGGAACGCCGCAGCCTTATAGCCTGGCTCGCCGGCCGTCCCCAGGAGGATCCCGAGCACAGCCGCAGAGCACAAAGCGAAATTAACTACCTGGGCGAGTTTTTAACCGACATTCTACACCACCTCAAGCAGAACAACCCAGGCACCCAGCTGGCCTCCGAAGCCGCCTACGTCCTGGCAACCATAAAGACTACATGACCAGATAGGAGGCAACGGAGCGGGAAGCACCCGCGCAAGCCCTTAAACCGGTGATGGGAGGGAACAACACCTCCACCGCGTAGGCGCCGACAGCGCCAGCCAAGCCCGAAGCGCCTACGCCTTCTTCTTTGATAACATATAACTCAGCATAAAGATGACCCACACAAATAAAAGATTTACTGGAGCGCTGCCAGCCGGAGACCTGGCAGGAACGACCTCAGTAATAGAGAAGCTGACCGGCACGACAGCCCCGGCGCCGGTATTGACTACGGCGCTCGAATATAAAGGCTTTAACCGCGGGCTCGCCCAGGTGCTCCACGTCGATTATAGCCAGGTAATAGGCGAGCTTCGAGAAGCCCTCGGGATAACAAGCCGCAGCGGCCTCAGCGCCTACCGTAACGGCCAGGTAAGACTGAGAGCCGACCAGGCCGCCAAAGTGCAGCAGGTTTTTAACCGTCGAGGAATAACCGAGATATGGGACGCCTAAACCTTCGAGCCGAGCTGACCAGGAGGGAGACGCAGATCGCCGAGCTCTTAGCCTGGGGCGCCGCTAAAAAGGAAGTCGCCGACCTTCTACGCATAAGCCCGCGCACCGTCGAGAACACCGCGCGCCACATATACGAGAAGATAGGGATCCAGAAGGCCACCGAGCTCTGCGTTTACTGGTTTTGTGCCAAGTGTGGAGTAAGCCCCAGCAAAGACCCGCTAAAGCGCGCGTTTATTGCCCTGGCGCTGCTATTTATACTTCTTCCTTCCGAGCTTCAGCCACGGCGCGACGACCAGACGGCGATGCGACCCGCCCGCACTACCAGAGTAGTAACCCGCACCATCCGAGGCCGCAGATCCGAAGACAATTTATTTAACCCCTTAGACTTTTAACGCCATGCCCGCCAAGATAAACGACGCCACCAGGATAATAGACCTCACCGTAGGCCAGCTGGAAGACTTAACCCGCGCCTGGGTACGTAGCGAGATGGCCAGCGCCAAAGCCGGCGAAGACCACCAAGACAAGCGCCACGTTTACGGCCTTAAAGGCCTCGCCAAATTGTTAGGCTGCAGCGTAACCCGCGCCTGCCAGATAAACACCAGCGGCGTAATAGAGCCGGCGCTGACCAGACTGGGAAACCTTCTGATCTTCGACGCCGACATGGTTTTAGCCCTTCTTAAAGAGAACAACGACGGCCGCCCGGCCAATAAATAACCCCACTTAAAAGCATCAGCAGCATGAGACAACTGATTATTAACCGCCTCGCCCTTTACAACTTCAAGGGCATACGCCAGGCCGAAGCTCGCTTTAGCGATACCGGCGCCACCATAACCGGCGACAACGGCGTAGGCAAGTCAACGATGGCCGACGCCTTCTCCTGGCTTTTCTTCGGAAAGAACGCCGCCGGAGTCGAGCAATTCAGTATTAAAACCGTCGACGAGGCCGGCAACTTCATACCGCACCTCGACCACACCGTAGAAGCCGACTTTACCCTGGTAGACCACGAGACCGGCGAAGTCAGCCAGACCCGCGCGCGCCGAACCTACGCCGAGGACTGGAAGAACGCCGCCGGCGATACCGACCAAAAGCTGGCCGGCCACCATACCGACTACTTCTGGAACGATATCCCGGTAAAAAAATCGGAGTACGACGCCAAAGTAGCCGAGACGATACCGGCCGACATCTTCAACGTAATAACGGACGCCTACGCCTTCCTGGCGCTCCCCTGGGACGTCCAGCGCAACAAGCTGACCGAGATAACCGGCGAAGTCAGCGCCGCCGATATCGCCGCTGCTAATCCCGACTACGCCGCCCTTCTTCAGCGCGCGAAGGGAGCGACCCTGGAGCAGTACTGCACCAGCCTGGGCGCCCAGCGCAAGAGGATAGCCGCCGAGCTCGACGCGATACCCACCCGCAAGGACGAGCTCCAGCGCGCCACCCCCATAACCCCCGACTACGCCGCCCTGGAGATCCGCAAGGCCGAGCTCGAAAAGACGATAGCAGAACTCGACGCCGCGGCCGGAAGCATAGCCGAGCGAAACCGCCTACAATACCAGAAGGCCGCCGAGATACAGAGCCAGATCAACGAGCAGGAGAAGCTCCAACAGCAGGCAATCCACGCCGCCGAGATGTCGAGGCAGGATGCCAACCACCGCGCCCGCAAGAGCCACGACGAAGCCGCCGCCCGCGTCAGCGAGATAAAAGAGCGCATCGCCCAGAACGACCGCGGCCGCATGGCGCTGGAAGGCTTAAGAAGGGACGCCGAAAAGATAGGAGCCGAGGCCGACCGGAAGGACACCGAGCTCGTAGCCTTCCGCGAGCGCTTCAGCCAGCTATATAACCAGACCTACACCCCCGGCTCGTTAGTCTGCCCCCGATACGGCCACCAGTGCACCGACCCGACAGCCTGCTCGAAGGGCGAGGCCGAATTTAACGACGGCCAAGTAGCCACCCTCACCCGCTGGCAGGAAGAAGGCCGCGCGAAGGCCGCCGAAGTCAAGCGCCTACGCCAAGAGGCCGCCGACATGTTAAAGACCTACGACGCCGGGATCGCCGAGAACGACGCCAAGAAGGGCGCCCTCGAGACCGAACTGAGCCAAGCCCAGAACCTTCTGGCGAACCTTCCGGCCGTCGCCCTTCTTCCGGAGATTAACCCGGCCGACCTTCCGAGCTGGCAGGAGGCCGCCACCAAAATAGCCGAGCTTCGCCAGCAATACCAGGCCGCCCTCCAGCCGTCGACCGGAGACAGCACACCGGCCACCCACCCGGACGCCAAGCGCCACGCCCAGATGGAGCTCGACGAAGTAAAGCGCAAGTTAGGCCTCCGCACGATTATAGAAGCCAACGAGCGCCGCCAGAAGGAGCTCGACAACCAGGCCGCCAAGTTAGCCCAGGAGAAGGCCGACATCGAGCGAGAGCTGAGCCTGGCCGAATCCTTAACTATTGCCATAATGGACGCCGTAGAGCAGCGCGTTAACGCCCACTTCGCCCTCGTCCAGTTTAAGATGTTCAAGACCCTGGTAAACGGCAACAAGCAGCCCGCCTGCATAGCCACCGTTAACGGCGTCGCCTATAAGGACGTCAACACCGCCGGCCAGATCAACGCCGGGCTCGACGTGATACAGACGTTAACTCGCTTCTACCAGTTTGCCGCGCCTATTTTCGTAGACAACTGCGAAAGTGTAGCCGAGCTCAAGACCCCGGACGGCGCCCAAGTTATACGCCTTCAATTTGTCAAGGGGATGCCCTTAACCATAACCCCGGACGAAGCATGATTTACGAAGTATATATAACCGAGACGCTCTGCCGAACCGAACAGATCGAGGCCGACAGCAAAGCCGAGGCGATAGCCAAAGCCCGCGAGGCCTACGACAAGGAAGAAATAGTATTAGACTACAAAGACTTCATCGAAGTAGACTTTAAGGCCGTCGCAGACGGCGACGAAGCCAGCGACGACGAAGACTGACCCAGGGAGGCCGGAGAGAGCTCCGGCGCCCTTCGCCGGGAGGCGAGAACCCCTCTATTTAAGTGTAAGGCCGGCGTAATTGCAAGCCGCCGGCTGTTTGCCCGAGTAGCTCAGACAGCGAGAGCGCGCCGGAAGTCGCAAGAGCGACCAGCACGGCGGAGGGCTGGTGCAAGTCCAGCCTCGGGCACAAAGTTTTAGTTAACCCAATTATTAACCCCTTCTAAACCCACAGCTATATGGAACAGAAGACCAACCCCAGCGGCGAGCAGGCCGCAACCCAGGCACCCCAGCCAACAGCCTGGATCGAGAGAGTAAGAGCACTGGCCGACGAACTCGGCAACGAGCTCGACAACCGCAAATCCGGAGAAGAAGACCGCCGCGGCTTCATTCTCGTAGCCGTAGACGGCACCAACGCCAACGACGGCAAGCCAGTAGTATCAATGGGAGCCACCGCCGGCCACAGCATAGCCCTCGGCATGGCAGTTAAACACGTGCTGACCGGCGAACCATTTGCCAAGCACATGCAAACCGCCGCCAAGATGATGGCTATAGACACCCTCGCCGGAGACGGCAAAGGCACCGTAGTAATCGACCTCCGCGACAACGAAGGCGACGACGGCCAGGCCGACGACCAGGAGCAGACCCAGGAAGAAGCCGATGGAGAGTAACAACAGACCAGACTGGATGGCAGCCCTGGCCGACGAAGTAGAAGCCGCCCTGGATAATTCCGGGATAGACACCGACCCCCGCGCCGCCGTGATATTTATCGCAGTCCACCCGAACCCCGACGGATCTAAGCACGTCGTACACGAAATTAGAGGCGGGAACGCACCCCTGGCCGAAGCCATAGGCGCCCTGGTTTATAACCGCGACCTCCCCGCCATACTTCACCTCGCAGCCGCCGCGGCGCTTCAAATGAGGCACCTGGAGAACCGAGCAGCCAACAAGAACCATAAACCCCACAACAAAAAACGCAAATGAGCACAACACCCCAAAACCCCACGACCCTGCCGGCGACCATAGAGAACGCCCGCAAACAATTCGAGCTCGCCTGCAAGAGCGCAGAAGGGCTCCAGACCCTTAACAACTTCGGCGCCGCCTTCCAGGCCGTAAACGTCGTTAGCCTTCTTCGCCAGGCGCTGACCGACGAAGTAATGGACGCCGTATTTATGCCGCTGATGAACACTAAAATCGGCTTTTTGACCGACCACACCGGCAAAGCCCGCGGCAACCGCCCCCCGCTTCAGCCCTACGGCCGCGAGATCGTCAGAGACGCCATCATCGACGCCGTAACAGTAGGCCTCATGCCGACCGGCAACCAGTTTAACATCATAGCCGAAAGGATGTACCCGACAAAAGAAGGCTACACGGCGCTCCTGCGTCGCCTCGGCGTTAAATACTTCATCGAAACCGGCTACGACAAGAGCCAGGCTGAAGGCTTCGCCGAGATACCCTGCAAAATTACCTATAGCTACGGCGGCGAGCGTAACGCCTTCAGCATAACGGCCACCGTCAAGAAGGACAGCTATAGCAGTCCCGACCAGATACGAGGCAAGGCCGAGCGCCGCGCCAAAAAAGCGCTCTACGAGTATATAACCGGCTGCGACTTCGGCGACGCCGACGAAGACAGCTCGACACCTATAGACGTAGTAGCCGAGGAAATCAGCGGCGAAGCCAACCAGGGAGGCCAGATCGGCCGCAAGGCGCCGAGCCAGCAGGCACAGCAGCCCCAGCAGGCACAGACCGCCCAGGCCAGCGCCCAGGCCGCGCCGAAGTCGAACCCGGCCAAACCCGAAATGGATTTTTAACAGACCCGGCAAGGATGGAATTAACGGTAATTGCATCTTCATCAGAGGGGAACGCCTACGTAATTCAGAACGAAGGCGAAGCCCTTCTGATTGAAGCCGGCGCCAACTTCAGCAAGACCCTCGAGGCGCTCGGGCATAACGTAGCCAAAGTTAACGGCTGCCTTATTACCCACGAGCACGGAGACCATGCCGGACACGTTAACGAAGTCCTTAGCTACGGCCTCCCGGTCTACGCCAGCAGGGGAACCTGCAACGCTATAGAGAACAAAATCCGTAGCGCCTACAAGCCCCGCGTTTTAGACTTCGATAGCGTAGGCAACTACTTCGACCTTCAGTTAGGCCGCTTCGAGGTTTACCCCTTCGCCGCCAAGCACGACGCCGCCGAGCCTTTAGCCTTCTACATCTGGCACCCGGAGACCGGCGGGATCCTATTTGCTACCGATACTTACTACATCCGGCCGACCTTCGCCGACCTTCGGACAGTGATGATCGAATGCAACTACGCCGCCGACATTTTAGCGGCCAACGTCGAAAAGAGCGCCAACGGCATGACCTGGCAGCGCGCCCAGCGAGTACGAGCCAGCCACCTAAGCCTCGACACCTGCCTGGCCGCGTTGAAGGCCAACGACCTAAGCCACGTAAATAACGTAGTGCTTATCCACGTCAGCGCCGGCAACGGCGACGCGCGCCGCTTCAAGAAGGCCGTAGAGCAGGCAACCGGCAAGCCGACCCACATCGCCCGCCCAGGGCTTAAAATAGACTTAAATATTAACCCCTTCTAACAACGACAACATGGCTCTATATTTTGAGTGTAAAGTTAGGTACGAGAAGATGGGAGAGAACGGCCTCGTTAAGAAGGTTAACGAACCCTACCTCGTCGACGCTTTAACCTTTACCGAGGCCGAAGCCCGAGTAACCGAAGAAGTCAAGCCCTTTATTAGTGGAGACTTCGACGTAGCAGCGGCCAAGAAGACCAAGATAGCCGAGATCTTCTGGGCAAGCATAGACATCGCCGACCGCTTCTATTTAGTAAAAGTCAACTTCATCACGATAGACGAGAAGACCAGCCAGGAGAAGAAGGCCGCCAACCTTATACTGGTGCAGGCTTCAGACTTCCACGGAGCGCTCAACCGCTTCGAGGAAGGGATGAAGGGAACAATGGCAGACTACGAGATAGCCGCCATCAGCGAGACCCCGATCGTAGACGTATTTAACTACGTCGCCAAAGAAACAACCGAACAAACCAATAACCCCCAAAAACCCCAACAACAATGACAAAAGACGAATTAGTTAAGGCCGTACAGACAAGCCTCCAGGACACCGCCTGCTGCAACTTCGGCAAGGAAGACATCGCCACCGTGATAACCCACACCCTCGGCGTAATAAAAGACGTCGTATATAACGGCCAGGAAGTAACCCTCCGCGGCTTCGGCACCTTCAAGCCCAAGCAGCGCAAGGCGAAGGCCGCCCGCAACATCAGCAAGGGCACCACGGTACTGATCCCCGCGCGCAAAGTCGTAGCCTTCAAACCGTCTAAAGACTTTACCACCGTCCAGGACTAAACGGAACCACCAACCAGGGACGCCGGCACCGACCGGCGCCCCTTTAACCCAACCGCCGATGATGCAGAAGCGCACATATATAAACCTTATAAACGACTTCTGGGACAGACAAGCCCAGGAGCCGCTCAGCGCGCCAGCGTCGATGGTATATTTTTACCTCCTAAACCGTATCAACCGCAACCGCTGGAAACCGGTATTTATAAGCAATACAGAGCTCGCCGACGGTGCCAGAGTATCGCGCCGCGGCCTTCCTTCATACAAAGCCGAGATAGCCGACGCCGCCCTCCTTTGCATACAAGACCAGGGCGAAGGACGCCTGGCCAGCACCGTTTACAGCCTTCCAGAAGAAACCGCGCAAAAAGGAACAGTTAAACTGCGCAAATTTACGCAGATAAACCGCGCAAAAAAACGCAGTTTATCAGAAGAAACCGCGCAAAAAGGAACAGTTAACCGCGCAAAAAAACGCAGTTTAACGCCCGCTACACCTTATAATGTATATAATAAGACATCTATAAGACCATCTACTACGACTAAAGACAGCGCCGAGGCGCTTAACGTCGTCGTCGAAGTTGAAGCTGAAGAAGTCGAGATTTTAGGAGATAAAAAAGCCACCCAGATAACCGGCGCCGCCGCCGAACTCAAAAGAAAAAAAGAAATAGCCGCCGCCCAGGGCGCCGAGGTATTAAAAGCCTTCTTCGACCCCTCGAACCAATACATCCTGGAGGCACTTTGCATGCAGAACCACGTAACAGCCGACCAGCTCCGAGGCATAGCCGAAAGGATAATAGGCGACTGGACGCAGGACGGCAAGATCCACGACGACTATAAAGGAAACTTCGACATCGGCGAGGCTGTTAAACACCTTCGCATGACGATACCGAAGAAGGCCGCCGCCGAAGCCCGAGGCCAGGCAGCGCCCAAGACCCGCGAGCAGAGCCGCCAGGACTTAATGGCCGGCGCGATGCTTAAACTACGCAACGCAATAGAAACTGATGGCCAGCCCCGCCCGGACGGCCAACAAGATAACCCCTTTTAACGACCTACGCAATGGAACTAATACCGAGCCGCCGCGATACAACGGCGTTAACAACCATAAGCCAGGAACCCTGGGCGCTAGCCATACGCGAGCAATACGGATCCCTTCCGGCCTTCGCCGCCAGGTTTACGCCGCAAGTCCAGAAGTACTGCGCGCAAAACATGGTTAAGGCCGTCGAGAATAACCTGCCGACCTTCGGCCGGATCGTATCGACCTACGGCGAAGAAGGCATAGGCGCCATCGTCGCCACCCACATGACCGACGCAATACTCCGCATGGGCGAAGACCGGGACGTAGACCCCTACGACGTCCAATTTATAGCCAGCGCCATCTGCGAAAGTGAGAGATTTAAGACGCTACGATTTACCACCGTGCTGGGCTTCTTCCACCTGCTTAAATGCGGCGAATTTGACATCTACGGCAAAGTAACCCCGCGCAAGATATTAGAAGCCTTCCGCAAATACGCGATAGAAGCCCAGGCCAAAGAGAACCGGATCGCCTACGAAAAGAAATGCCGGGAGCAGGAGGCCGAGCGAGACAGAAGCAGAGCCAACGCCGTAAGCTGGGAAGAATTTGCAGCCAGCAAAGGAATCCCCGACGCCAGCTTTATGGCATACGCTGCCCGCCTGGCACGAGAGGAACAAGCCCGCAAGGACTTCTGGAAGAACTTCGCCGACCTGCTTTATACCTTAGTCTCGATAATAGCTTTTATAGCCGACTGGCAGCAACGCGACAAGAAGGCCGCCCAGAAGGCCAGAAACGCCACAAATTTCGACGGCTGACCCTTCGACGGTTAATTTACCGTCTCCGACACGACGACGCGCCCAGGCGCCAAAATAAAACAAAATAACAACCCAATCCGTATTACTAACAATGGAACAGACTCCAGCCACTACACCCAAGCCGACAATTTACATCAGCGGCGGGATCAGCGGCCGACCACCGCAAGAGTATAACGCGCACTTTGCCTCAGCGGCCACAAGGCTGAAGGCACAAGGCTACGAAGTGATTAACCCCCTTTACAACGGCCTCCCGGAGGACGCCTCCTGGCACCAGCACATGCGCGCCGACATAAGGCTGTTAACCTATTGCCACGAGATTTACATGCTCGCCGGCTGGGAGCGCAGCACCGGCGCCAGCGCCGAACACGCCCTGGCCATAGCTTTAGGCATGGCCGTACACTACGAGCAGCCGCCGAGACACCCGGAGCTCAAGCACGCGATCCAGACAGCCCTCGGCGTGACCTTCCGGGATATTTGCCGCCGGGGACGTAAGCGCGCGATAGTCTACGCCCGCTTCATTTACTGCCACTTCGCCGCCCTGGCCGGCGACACGGCTACGACCATAGCCCAGGAGCTCGGCCACAAACATAGTAACATCTGCTACTATCTTCGACAGTACGACCCCGAATTTAAGTATAACCGAGAATTTAGGAACGCGGCGCGCGCCGTCTCCGACCTTCTCAAAATAATTCAGACAGTATGACAATTAACAACCTCGAAGGCTACCGTAAGAACATGGAGCCTGCCCGCCCCGACGACATTATCCAGATAACCACCGACCGCAAGACAGCCGAATGGATAGCCGCCGCCAGGGCTAAGGAAGCCGCCGATAAATTTATTAACATTATGCAAGACAACGACAAATGAAGAAGAAATTAGCCAACCTTCTACGCCGCTGGGCTTCAAAGTTAAGCCCCGACAACACCACCAGCGACCGAGTATTAACCGCCGCCATGACAAGCCGCACGACGGCTGACGTTAAGATCTTCAGAGCCGCCCACCACTACACCCGCCGCGACCTTCAAGCGCTGGAACACGACCCCGACCTGGCGCCAGTGATGGAGATGGACGCCCGCCGCAAGCTACTCCACGACATAGCCCTGGCCATGTACCAGGCCGGCGCTATAACCTTCCACACGGAGCCGGAAGGCTGCCCCGATAGCCACGACGTTTTAATAGCCACCTGCCGCGCCGTCGTCAAGAAATGAAGCGCTGCCCCTACGACCACCGCCAGAAGATGGCCTATTTAACGGCCGCCGCCAAGTGTAAAAAAAGCGACCGCGGCCGCGTCCACCTACACGAGCTGGAGGAAGCGCTGTCCAAGTGCAAAGACGCGATATTTAGCTGGATGCAATGGAGCGACGCTAAAAACTTCTTCCACGGCGGCAACGATACCGAAGGCGTCTACTACTACCTCCGGCCAGAGTACGAAGCGGCGCCCCTGGCCAAAGTCTACCGAGATATCCACAAATTTTTTAACCCCAACTACGATGGAGAATAACAACACCCCCCAGGCCAACGAGGCCACCAGCGAAAAGAAAGCCAGCACCGATGCCGAGCGCTACCCCTTAATCGAAAGCCCGATTTACCGGCGCTGTCTCGAAGACGTAATTACACACGTCAAAATGAGAATAGCCAGCCTCGGCGGCGTCAACAGCTTAAAGAGCTCGCCAATCACGCAGCTGGAGAAGGCCGGCAACCTTAACGCCGACTTCATGCTGCGCCACTTCGCCGGCATTTTCGACCATAACAGCCCGCTGAGCTCCGGCCAGCGTCGAGCCGTCAAGGCGATATTAACCGACGCCGCCGGCAAGATGGCTATGCTCGCCGAATCAGTGCACGCCGAATCCGTAAAAGAGGACATAAAGCGCCAAGTCAAAAACGCCTAAAAATAGCAAGAATGAAGCCTATAAAATTCCCAGAGCATAACGCCACCTTCGGCGAAGGCCAACCCCAATATGAGCCGCTGCCGGTGCTTCTTTTCACGGACGGCCAGGTTATATCCTGCTGGCAGCTTAGCGACGAAGAAAAAGCCCGCGTAGCAGAGACCGGCCAGATCTGGCTCAGCCAGCTAACATTTAACCGCCCGCTTCAACCGGTATTTATGACCGTCGACAAGGCCGAGCTGATTATAAAAGCGCCGGCCGGCGACCAGCCCCAGGAGGGAGCGCCCGATGGCCGATAAATTAACCTTCGAGGAACTCCTGGCCAGAGCCAACGCCAGCCCCAAGCGCCGGCCACCGGCGCACCCGGAGGAAGACCTCCAGAAGGCCTGCTGCCAGTGGTACGACCTACAATGGGGCGAGCGCCGGATTAACGGCGTAAAGATAGGCCGCCTCCTGCACCATAGCCCCAACGGAGGCAAGCGCTCGAAGAAGGAGGCCGCCCGCTTCAAGGCGATGGGCACCCGCGCCGGCTTCCCGGACTTCTGGCTCGGCATACCGGTAAACGGCTGCCCCTACCTTTGCGTCGAGCTAAAGACGCTTAACAAGGGCTCCGGCCAGAGCGAGAACCAACGAGACTACGAGCGACTCGTTACAGCAATGGGCGCCCGCTACGTCGTCGTCAGAACCCTCCAGGAGTTTATTAACGCCGTCAACGACTACCTGGCGCCGCTTCGATTATAGCCCAAGACAAAAAATTACTCATAACTTTAGCGTAGAAACGTACTATCATAGTACATTTTTACGCTAATTTTGCGCTGGCGGCATACGTCGCCCAAGAGATAAACAATTTAACACCCTTCGACATGAAGATAGCCACCGACAAAAAATTACACTTCCTGGCGTGCCTGGTAATTGCTTTTATAGCTTCAGCCCTGGCCGCTAATATTCTTTACCCCTTATGGCCGGCAGGCCGAGGATGGCCACACGTAGCAGCCGCCTACGCCTTCGGCGTCATAGCCGCCCTGGCCATAGGCATAGCCAAAGAAGCCCGCGACCGCAAGCAGGCCGGCAACCACTTCTGCTGGCTCGACCTTATAGCCGACTTTTGCGGCGCCCTTCTGGGAGCCTTCGCCGGCTTCTTCGCCCTGCTTCTTTAAGCCCGACCACCGTACACCCATATAGCTGATGCCTTCCAAGTGAAGACCGGGAGCGGGCACTGCACCCGCTCCCAATTTTTAACCAGATACCGCAATGGTAAAGAAGAAGACCCAGGACACCGACGACCTCGCCGACTTAAAAGTAGACTTCGGAGACATAGCGATCCCCGAAGTTAATTTAGCGGCTTTAGGCTTCGACACCGACGAGGCCGGAGACCCCACGCCCGCGATGGAAACCCGCTATATAGCGCCGAAGCCACCGGTAAAGGGCATGCCGGTATTATACGACCGAGCCAAAGACCTCGCCCGCGACCTTCGAGTAGGCAACGGCGAGCGCTTTAACGTCATAGTATCCGGTAACTTTGTTTTCGGCGACTTCCTACACGCCTACCTCACGCAACACCATATCCGCGCCGAGCGCATGACAATAACCACGCTGAGCCTCAGCGCCCGCAATATTGACAGCTTAAAGCGCCTTATGGAGCTGGGCTATATAGGCACCCTCGACATGGTATTAAGTATTTATTTTTACGGCCACGAGCGCTGGCAGCTTATACCGCACCTCTACAAGAGCCTGGACAAAGATAACCGCTTCCAGTTAGCCATCGCCGGGATCCATACTAAAATAATTTTCTTCGAGACCAACGAGGGGCAAAAGATAGTTATCCACGGCTCGGCCAACCTTCGCTCCTCCGTCAACGTCGAGCAATTCACGATCGAAGAAAACCCCGAGCTCTACGACTTCTACGGCGAATGCTTCAGCAAGGTAATGGAGCGATACGCGACAATAAAAAAGCCCCTTCTGGCCAACGACCTCTGGAAGGTAATGACGACAAAGCGATTTTATAACCCTTAAACCCCCAACAACTATGCCCGACTACAACCCCTTCGAGGCTCCAGCCGGAACCGGCGACAGCACCTCCGGAAACGAGAACGACAACACGACGATCCCAGAAGAAGACCTCCCATTTTAACACCCAGGCGGCGCCGACGTAACCAGCGCCAGGCGTCGCCGATAATAAACCAACCGAGCAATGGAACCGAACCCAAGCGAAAAGAAGGCGCCGGCAATAGTGCAGAGCCAGGAGATCCCGCTGTCGGAGATAACCCCCAACAAGGGACAGATCCCCGGCGTACCCAAGAACCCGCGCGTAATAAGAGACCAAAAATTTAGGCTTCTTAAAAAGTCGATAGAAGAAGACCCGGAGATGTTAGGCCTCCGCGAAATACTTCTATACCCATACCAGGGCAAGAACATAATCATCGGCGGAAATATGCGCTACCAGGCGCTTAAAGACCTGGGCTATACTACGGCGATCGTCAAATTTTTGCCCGCCGACTTCACGGCCGAGAAGCTCCGCGCCATCGTCATAAAGGATAACAGCGGCTTCGGCGAGTGGAACTGGGACGACTTAGCAAACGAATGGGAGGTCGCCCAGCTCGTAGACTGGGGCGTAGACGTCCCGGAGCTTAACAACGTCAAGACAGACGACGAGGCCGAAGAAGACGACTACAACCCCAGCGACGACCTGGAAGCGCCGGCCAAGACCCGCGAAGGGGATATTTACGCCCTGGGGCGCCACCGCCTTATCTGCGGCGACAGCACGGATCCGCAAATAATTGACATCCTATGCGGCTCGACAGTCGTAGACCTATACCTCACCGACCCGCCCTATAACGTCGATTATGCCAGCAAGAACAAAGCCCTAAACGCCGCCGAGAAGGGCAACCGCATACAGAAGGAAATCGCCAACGACCGAATGGCCGACGGCCAATTTAGGGAGTTTTTGAACAAAGCCCTAAACGCCGCCGACCGCCACCTCAAGCCCGGAGGCGTTTTTTACATCTGGCACGCCGGTACCGAGGGCTTCAACTTCATAAGCGCAGTAAGGGACGCCGGCTGGGAGTTTAAGCAGGTATTAATCTGGAACAAAAATAACATGGTATTAGGCCGCCAGGACTACCAATGGAAGCACGAACCCTGCCTCTACGGATGGAAGCCAGGCGCCGGCCACTACTTCATCGACAGCCGGAGCCAGCTAACAGTATATACCAACGAGGCCGGCGAATTTGATCCGGAGAAGATGACGAAGGCCGAGCTCGTAGACCTGGTTAAAAAAATAGGCAACCTTCCCACCGACCTAATTAACGAGGATAAGCCCCTCCGGAGCGCCGACCACCCGACCATGAAGCCACTAAAGCTGATGGGGCGCTGCGTCAAGAATAGCACCCGCCCCGGCGAAGTCGTATTAGACAGCTTCGGCGGCAGCGGCTCCACGCTTATGGCATGCGAGCAGTTAGGCCGCGTCTGCTTTACAGTCGAGCTCGATCCCCACTACGTAGACGTCATTATTAAGCGCTGGGAGGAATACACCCAGGAAGAAGCCCAGTATTTAGGCAATATCAACGACAACAAATAACAGCGATAAAAAACCGGCAAAACACCGATAGCGATGGCAAACCCGAACCCCAACACGAGCGGGCTAAAAAAGCCCTGGGAGCCTGGCCAGAGCGGCAACCCCAAAGGGAGACCCCGCGACCCGGCTAAGGAGATGCTGGAGGCCGCCCTGGGCAAGAAGGGCGCCCGGAAGTTTGCGCGCCTAACCAAAGCCAACAAAGACGACATAGACAGCATCCTCGAAAGCGCTACGACAGATTTTTTAATGTTTGTCGCCAAATGGGACGGCGCCACGACCTACGCCAAAGGCCGCGCCCTGGCGCTTCTTAACGACATGAAGAAGGGACAGACCACCCAGCTCGACAAGATAAGCGCCCGCCTTCACGGCCAGCCCGCCCAGAAGGTAGAACTCACCGGCAAGGACGGCGCAGACCTTATACCCGCAAGGATCCTAACAAAAGACGAAATAGGCGACCTTCTTAGCCAGCTCGAAAAGGACTACTAACAGATGACGACCAACGTAATAAGGGACATAGACGTAATTAAGACCTGGACGTTAAGCTCGACGCTCAATTTTACGCGCTTCTTCTTTAAGCAGCTATATAAGCGTAAATTTGTCGTCGGTCGCCATCATATACGCATAGCCCAGGCGCTCGACCGCGTTTTTAGGGGCGAAGTTACCAGGCTTATAATTAACATCGCGCCCCGCTTCGGCAAGACAGAGCTGGCCGTTAAGAACTTCATAGCTATGGGGCTCGGCATTAACCCGGCGGCCAAGTTTATCCACCTCAGCTATAGCGACGGCCTGGCGCGAGACAATAGCGCCGGCGTGCAGGCCATTATCCGCGACCCCGAATTTACCCGGCTTTTCCCCGGCACCATACCGACCAGCCGCAACACCCAGAAATGGAGCACTACGGCCGGCGGCGGCCTTTATGCCGTATCTTCGGCCGGCCAGGTTACTGGCTTCGGCGCCGGCCTGGTAGACCTGGAGGAAGAAGACCAGGACGACGAGCTAATAAAGGCCGTCGAGGAACTGGCCGCCGTCAACCCCGGCACCTTCGGCGGGGCTATTGTCATAGACGACCCGATTAAGCCGGACGACGCCCGCTCCGAGCTGATACGCACGAAGGTAAACCAAAAATTTGAGACCACCATCCGAAACCGCGTAAACAGCCGCAACACCCCGATTATAATAATCATGCAGCGGCTCGACATGGACGACCTCTGCGGCTACCTTCAGCGAGTAGAGCCGGAGGCCTGGGAGGTGCTGAGCCTGCCAGTATTAGAGCAGGACGAGAACGGCAAGGACGTAGCCCTCTGGCCGTTTAAGATGGATCTGGCCGAGATATACAAGACCCGCGAGTTAACGCCCTGGATATTTGAAACCCAGTACATGCAGAACCCCCAGCCGTTAACCGGCCTCATGTACGAGCGAGAATTTAAGACCTACGACGTTATCCCGGTAACACGCAAGCACACGGTAAAAGCCTACGTAGATACGGCCGACACCGGCGCTGACTTCCTTTGCTCTATAGTCTACGTCGAGACGGAAATCGGCAACTTTGTAACCGACGTAATCTATACCGACGCGCCGATGGAAGTAACCGAGAGCGAGACCGCCCGCCAGTTTACCCGCTGCCAGGTACAGAAGGCCGTTATCGAGAGCAACAACGGCGGCCGCGGCTTCGGCCGCACCGTCGAAAGCCAATGCAGGATCCTGGGCAACAAGTTAACGGCCTTTACCTTCTTCCACCAGACCAATAACAAGGACGTAAGAATCTTTAGCCACTCCAACGAAGTACAAAATTTAACCTACTTCCCGACCGGCTGGGAGCACCGCTGGCCGCACTTCTGGAGCGCTATAGTACACTACAAGAAGGACGGAGGCAACGCCCACGACGATGCCCCGGACGCATTAACCGGCACCGTCGAGAAGCGAGCCGACACCCCCCAGAACTTAACCCGATTTTTTTAACCCTCTAAACCCATACAACAATGCCCCCCGAGTTATTAGAACTTCTGCAAGCCGGAGACTTCGGCGCCGTAGTAAACGAACTCCGCAACGGCCGCCTGGAGCCTTCGCCCGCGGCCTCCACCAACGTCGCACAGTACGACCCCAAGCTACACGACATTAACGACCGGATCAAGCGACCCGACAAAATGGTAGTAGTAGACAAGAACTCCACCGAATACGGCGAAGTAAAGAACGTTAACCCCAACGTCGAGCTGACCACCGACCAGGGATTTAGGCTGGAGCCAGTAGCCCGCATCGCCCTGGCAATTCAGAAGCTGATCGTAAAGCGCGCCGTAGCCTTTACCTTCGGCCACCCGGTAACGTACACCAGCGACGCCGAGACCGACGCCGAGAAGGAGACCCTCAACCGGCTAAAGCGAGTATTAGCCGACGTCAAGGAGCGCACACTGAACCGCCGCGTAGCCCGGAGCCTTTACAGCGCCCAGGAAGTAGCCGAATGCTGGTACCCGGTAGAACAGCCGAAGCCCCACAACCGTTATGGCTTCCCGACTAAATACAAATTCAGAGTAGCTCTCTTTTCGCCGGCTTTAGGAGATAGGCTCTGGCCATACTTCGACGACAACCGCGACCTCATAGCCTTCAGCCGCGAATTTACCAAGAAGGACGGCGACCTGCAAACTCGCACCTACTTCGAGACATACACGGCCGACGCCCACTATTTATGGACGTGCCAGGGCAACAAGAGCGCCGGCCAGGCCAACAACAACTGGGAGATGGTAGAAGGCTACCCGAAGCAGAACCCTATCGGCAAAATCCCCATCGTCTACGCCAGTCAGCCCCAGGTAGAATGGGCAGACGTCCAGAACCTAATCGACCGTCTGGAGAAGCTGCTGAGTAACTTTGCTGATACCAACGACTACCATGCCAGCCCTAAAATTTTCGTCCAGGGCACCGTTAAAGGCTTCGCCCGGAAGGGAGAGGCCGGCGCCATCATCGAGGGCGAAGACGGAGCGACCGCCAGTTATTTAAGCTGGGCGAGCGCCCCGGAGAGCGTAAAGCTGGAGATAGACACCCTCCTGCGGTTGATTTATACCATCACGCAAACACCGGATATCAGCTTCGACACGGTTAAAGGCATAGGCGCCGTTAGCGGCGTAGCCCTTCGCCTTCTGTTCATGGACGCTCATTTGAAAGTCCAGGATAAATGCGAAATATTTGATGAATACCTCCAGCGCCGCTGCAGCATTATAGCCGCCTTCTTAGCCCTGGCCGACGTCAAGAACGCCGCAGCGGCCGAGGCCGTCATCGTACAGCCGCAAATAACGCCCTACATTATCGAAGACGAGTTAAGCAAGATAAACATCCTCCAGGCGGCCAACGGCGGCAAGCAGATAGCCAGCCAGGCCAGCACCGTAAGACGCCTGGGCTGGGCAGACGACCCGGACGCCGAGCTCGCCGAGATCCAGGCCGAGGAAGACCGCGCCAACAGCTACACCGAAGGCGAACCCACCTACGAAGGCGAGCCGCCGCTGTAAGTCAAAATAAGCAGGTTTAACCGGGCTTAACCGGTTAAATCTGCCTAAACAGCTCAGCCCCTGCTGATTATAAAAGTAAATTAAGCGATTTTAAGCCGTTTTAAGCGCTCTTTTTCTTCGGCTGGATAAAGTACCCACCGAGAGCCGCAAACGCCGCCATACGCAAAATTAGCTCAAAATAACTATAACAATATGCCAAAGCCAGACCGCCGCTCGCTAACTATACGCATAGAAGGCCTCGACCGCAAGCACTACCAGGCTACCGACCGCTACGCCCGCCAGGTTAAACGCCTCTACGACGAAGCCGCCCAGGAATACGCCAGCCTGGCCGGTACCATCTTCGAGCCGGATCCTAACAAGCCCTTCTCCTTCGCCGACTATCCAGCCACCAGGAAGAAGGCCACCAAGATAGCCGCCGACTTAACTAAGAACGTCCAGAGAGTAATCGAGGCCGGACAGCGCAGCGAATGGCTGGCCGCCACCTATCGCGCCGACGAATACCTGGCCGGCATATTAGACCGTAGCAAGCTGACCCGCGCCGAGCTGGAGCAGTACGAAGACCGCAATATAGAAGGCCTGGCCGCCTTCCAGGGGCGAAAAGTCCAGGGGCTTAACCTTAGCGACCGCGTATGGAGGTGCACCGACCAATTTACCGAGCACATGGAGCTCGCCCTGGACGTAGCCATCGGAGACGGCCGGAGCGCCCAGGAGTTAAGCCGGGACGTTAGAGGCCTTCTGAACGAGCCTAACCGGCTTTTCCGTCGAGTAAGGGACAAATACGGCAACCTTCGGCTCAGCAAGGCCGCGGCGGCATACCACCCCGGCCGCGGCGTCTACCGCTCCAGCTACCAGAACGCGATGCGCTTAGCCCGCACCGAGATTAACATGGCCTACAAGACGGCCGACTGGGAGCGATGGCAGCGCCTCGACTTTGTTGTAGGCATACGTATAAGCCTAAGCAACAACCACACCATCATCAACAGCAAGGGCGAACCGGAACCGTTAACCGACATTTGCGACAAGCTGGCCGGCGACTACCCTAAAACCTTCAAATTTGTAGGCTGGCACCCGAACTGCCGCTGCATGGTAACGCCGATCCTTCAAAGCCCCCAGGAGATGCACCAGGCACGCCGGGAGCGCCTTCGCGCGATTATGAACGACGAAGCCTATAAGGCGCAGCCTTCGGCTGCCACCGTTACCGACGTCCCGGCCGCCTTTACGGCGCACGTCAAGGCCATAGCCGAGCGAAGCAAGGGCTGGAAGTCCCAGCCCTTCTGGATCCGCGACAACTTCAAGGGAGGCACCATCTCCGGCGGGCTGTCGCCAGCGATACCCCACAAGCTACCAATCGGAGGCACGACGGCGAAGCCGCCCCAGCCACCGAAGCCCTGCACAGACTTCGACGGCTGGATAGACGACCTCAAAACGCAGGCCTACAGCCTGGGGCTCGATATAAGCCGCCTCGACCCGCTACGAGCAGCCGGCCAGAGGGAGCCGTTAAAGGCCGAAGTAGACCGGCTCCGAGCTTTAGCCGACGACCGCAGCGCCGAATGGTTGGCCGCGAACCTGGCGCTCCGTAATTTTGTAAAGTCGTGCAAGGACGCCCCGGCCGACTTCCGGAGTAAATACACCGATATAGCGAAGGCCAACGCCTACAGTAATAAAAGCTACTACGAGACCTGCATCGCCACGCTAAACCAGGCGCTGGCCGACGCCCAGGCCGAATGGGAGCAGATCCAGAAGGCGAAGGAGAAGGCCGAGGCCGACAAAAACATGATGACAAAGAAGGAGGCCAGGAAGGAGCTCGCTAAACTTCAGAAGGAGGCCGACGAGCTTATTAAAATCTTCCAGAGCATAAGCCCGGGCAAAGCCAGGACGTTAGAACACGCCCTCTATGGCGTCGAAATGGCGCTCCGGGGCAACGACATAAATTTAATTAAAGAGCGCCTGGCCGAAGTCAAGCGCTGGCTCTTTACCTACCAGAACCCCAACATGCCCCGCGAGCTTCACCCCGGCGGCGACTACCTAAAGAAGCACGGCGACGACTACGAATTTAATACCGACTTCTTCAAACTTCTGGACGAGCAGCCGACCCTCCAAATTATAGAAGACGCCGGCGGCAGCTACGAGAGCCACGCCGGCAAGCTGGTAGTATTAGACAACGGAGGCCGAAACGCCCAGAGCCAATACCATCGCCGCGCCGTAGTCTACCACGAATTTGGCCACGCTATAGGCGACCAGCGAGGGCTGATTTATTCCCAGGAGTTAAAAGACCTCCGAGAAAAGCAGCGCGACCGACTTCGTACACGTCAAAAAGATTTTTACTGGACTACCGAGATCGAATCGAACTATAACCCGGAGACCGGCAAATTTACAATCGTCAAAAAGAAGGTTAAGACGGAAGTTAACCAGATGCGTATTTTAACGCTGTCTAAGAAGATAGAAGCTATTTATAACAAGATAGTAGCTAAGAAGGCAGACGACCCGATATTTAAGCGCTATGGGATAACGCAGAAGGACGCCCGCGAGCAAATAACCAGCCTTATGGATACCCTGCGAAGCCTCGTTAACCGCAACGACGTAGGATGGGGGCACCACGTTAGCTACTTCAAACAAAGGACGCACCCAGAACACGAATATTTAGCCCACTGCTTCGAGAACGCATTTTTAGGTAATAGATGCTTCCAGCTCCTTATGCCGTTAGAATACCAGGAGATGATCGACTATATTAGGACGTTAAAGCCGAGTTAACCAGGTAAAGCGCGCCGTCGGGCACCTGACACACCTCCCGCGCGCCTTCGGGCGCCTTCTGATTAAGTCGAGGATAGACGACCACCAGGGCGCCACCGTCGAGAGCACACCGGAGCACCGCGCCGGCATACTCGGCATCGTCCAGGCTATAGAGATACCGCGCCAGCTCTTTATCTTCGGGGCTGGCGTCGCTGTTCATATAGGCCGCCAGGAGGTATTTATTAGACACAACCGTAATAGGCTGACGGCCGGAAAGCGTATTTATTTTCGGGACGTACATAGTTAGCGATTTTTGATTTTAGAGCGGCGCTCGGCTAATTGCTTCCTGGCGCCGAAGGCATTATTTAAGACTTTACGATCGGAGCGAGAGAGACAGCAGCACAGCCCCAGCTCCTCGGCAGGGGAGACCGCCACCGGATGCGGCGGAAACAGAACGGCGACGTAATGATTAATCGAGGCCGCCGCGTAGCCCAGGGGCACGTTATTAAAATCGTCGATACTCATAACTATATAACGCTTTAGGTTAACTTTTTGCAAAGATACGCAGAACCGGCGACCCCACCAAATAGCGCCCCAGGAGCACCCCGGCGGCGCTTTAATACTTTGCAATAAATTGTAATAGTATGCAACGACCCCTCCGGCCTTCATATTACAACCTTCTACAGAGACATAGCAAAAATTACTCATACCGGCGCCAACCGGTTAACAATAAATTACTCATAACTTCGGCCTTCTTCTTTGCTACCGTACTATGATAATACGCTAAATTTGCCATCGATAATACCAACAAGAAACCAAATAACCGACATTATCATGCCCACGATAGAAGAAATTTTAGCGCTACTGCAGGCCAAATTTGCAGGCGCGCGCAAAGACGGACTCGAGAACCTGGCAGGCGCCATCGCTTTACAGTGCTCGACCAAAGAAGAAGCCCAGGCCATTATCGACAAGCTCAGCGACGAGAAGGTTAAAGGCTTCATAACCGACTGGCGCAAGAAGGCAGACGCCGAGATCAGCAAAGCCACCGCCACCCACGAAAAAGGCCTCCGCGAAAAGTACGACTTTTCGGAGAAGTCTGCCGGGGGCGAAGGAGGCGGCGCTGGAGAAGGCGGCGGCAAAGGGCAGCCAGCCGGCGGCGAATTAACCCTGGAAGCCATAGGCAAACTCATCGACCAGAGACTGGAGGGCGTAGTTACTACCTTCAGCGCGAAAGAGGCGGCCAAAGGCTACCGCGCAACCTTCGAGCAGGCGCTGGACAAGGCCGGCGTTAAAGGGCGCTACCGCGATATGATGCTGCGCAACTTCGATCGCGTTAACACCTTCAAGACCGCCGACGAGTTTAACACCTACCTCACGGAAGCGCAGGGCGACATCGACGCAATCAAACAAGAGCAGGCCGACGCAGGCCTCGGCAACCAGGCTAAGCCCCTTTTTGGAGCCGTGAACAAAGAGGGAGTAAGCACCGCCGTAGCCGACTACCTGGCCTCCCAGAAACCCGAGAACACGCTGAGCGGAAAAGAAATTTAACTAATAACCCCACAGCCTTATGAGCTTAAAAATCGACCGTAAGCAGGATGTACGCACAGCACACGCCTGCACCCACAACCTGGCCGACATTCCCAACGGCGTAACCGTCAGCGCCGCCGACCTCGTAGCAGGGGGCATCCTTCCCGAAGGCGCCTATATAGGCGTCGACGAAGCAGGGCTCTACCACCTCGTCAAGACCGCCAAGCTGACCGAAGCCGCCGGCGCTACGGCCACCACCTACAAAGTAGCAAAAGGGCACCACTTCAAGCCCGGAGACTTCATCGCCTCCGACGCAGGCGCGAAGGCCTACGCTATTACTTCCATCGACACGAGCAGCGATCCCACCTACGACACCATCACCGTAGGCACCACCCTGGGCGCTTCCCTTAAAGCCGGCGACGCCCTGGTGCAGGCAAAAGCCGAAGCAGCTAAAGCCGAATTTAAATACGTGCCTAAAGCCGTGCTGGGCGACTCCTACCCGGTAGAAGCCCTCAGCAACCACCTGGCCGCCGCCGTAACTATCGGCCAGTTTAAGGCCGCACTGTCGCCCGCCGCACCCGCCGGACTTCGCGCCGCGCTGCCTACCGTCAACTTCATTTAATAACCCCAAGACACAGCAACGCCAATGATACCCACGTTAATGAAGGGGCTCAACGAGAAGGACATGACCGCCGTAATTAACAGCTACGACCTCAAACCCTTCTATTACCCCACACTTTTCCCGCTGCGCGAGAACTACACGCTGACCTGGAAGACCCTGGAAGCCCAGGCCGGCCTCAAAATTGCGGCCGACCTCGTAGCCCGCGGCGCTTCCATCGACAAGAAGACCCGCGAGGCCATCGCCAGGATCCAGGGCGACATCCCTAAAATTTCGGTAAAACGCACCAAGAACGACGAGGAGCTCACCGAATACGACGTTATGATCGCCATGACGTCGCAGAACCCCGACCTCCGCCGTATCGTCGAATTTTGGGCTGAAGATACCCAATTTTGCTGGACGGCCGTAGCCGCCCGCATCGAGTGGATGGCGCTGACCCAGATCAGCCGCGGCGGCAAAATTCCGGTAACAAAGGACAATAACGTTAGCGTTATTTCCGAGTACGAAGTCGACTACCAGATCCCCGAGAAGCGCAAGCTCGGCACCAAGCTGAGCTGGAAAAACGCCCAGACCGCGAAGCCCTTCTCCGACTTCAAGGCAATAGTTAAGGCCGCGAAGGCCGAAGGCATAAGCCTTAAATTTGCCTTCATGAACCTCGACACCTTTGCCGACATGGTAGAGACCGCCGAAGTACAGCAGGCCTGCGCCAGCTTCGCCGCCAACGCCCTCAACATTCAGCAGACCCCGAGCCTGGAGCAGGTTAACGCCGCTATGGCGCGCCTTCCCTACCTCCGCGGCCTTCAGATTGTAGTTATCGACCAGGACATCACTATCGAGCTCGCTGACGGTACCCGCCCCTTCAGCGGCAACCCCTTCGCCAACGACGTAGTAATGTTCAGCGAGACCAAAATCCTGGGCAACACCTTCTGGAAGCGCCCGGCCGACGCCAACGTAGCCGGCTCCGTATCCATCAAGGCGATGAACGGCCACACCCTTATCAAAAAATTTGCGGAAGAAGAACCGCTCGAAGAAGTCACTATGGGCATCGCCAACGCCTTCCCGGCCTGGACGTCAAGCCAGCGTAGCTACTTCCTCGACACAGCCCACGAGAACTGGAGCCTCTAACAAACAGCCAGGGGCGACACCATCACGCTGCCCCCGGCTTTAACCCTTATAGCTATGACCTACAGAGAATGGATGACCCAAACCGCTAACCGCTTCGGAATAGGAGCGGGAGACGTCGAGCTGATACTGTGCAACCGCGCCGAGCTTATCCCGGATCCGGACGCAGTAGTTAACCCGACCGTCGCCAAGCGCGCCCTCGTCGCCGAGTTTGCCACCGTCATACCCCTGGCCAACGTAAGCGAAGGAGGCTACAGCGTAAGCTGGAACTGGGAGGCCATTAAATTCTGGTATAACCAGACCTGCGGCGAGCTCGGGATAACACCCCAGGGCAAGCCAAAGGTAAGAGACCGCAGTAACACATGGTAAACCTCGCCGACGTCATAAATAACCAATACCCCCACCGGCTTTATTACAGAGCCAACGAGGGCGAAGCTACGCAAGACGACCACGGAGCCTGGCGCGAAAGCGAAGCAGGCTGGATGCTATACGGAGCCTGCCGGGAGGAAACAAACGGCAAGGGCGCCACTATAGCGACCGCCGGCGGCAAGTTTACCACCTTCTCGGCGCTTATTCAGATACCCCAGGGAGCCGGCACCAGGATCCCCGAGGGCACCGAAGTAATAGCGACCGATAAGGAGCTGGATGCGGCCACCGTCGCCCGCCTGGACGACGCTAACCTGGTGCAGGAATTAGTTAACGAGGGCACCGTTAGAGTAGCCGGCACGTGCCTAAAGTTTGACCTCGGCCGACTTCATAGTAGATTATGGGTATAAAACCACGCTTTAACCCCGCCGACGTCGCTAAGAAATTCGACGCCCTTCTCGACTTCATACAAGACGAGACTGTTAGAGCGCTCCAGTACGTAGGCGAGCAAGCCGTTACCTACGCCCGGAGTATCCCAGATCCCGACCACGGCGGCCTGGGCTTCAAAGACCACACCGCCAACCTGCGCTCGTCGATAGGCTACGCAGTCTATTACAACGGCGAGCAGATAACCGGGAGCTACGAAGGCACCCCCGAGGGCACACAGCAAGGCCAGAACTTAGCCAACAAGGCTGCGGAAGGTACCCGCGGCTTCGCTTTAGTCGTTACAGCGGGCATGTACTACGCCGTTTACGTCGAGAGCAAAGGCCGCGACGTATTATCCAGCGCCGAGCAGAAGGCCGCGCAATGGCTACAAACAGAGTTAGACGACATCAAACAAGCCGTAATAGAATACTGGAAACAGATATGAAGACCTGCAGCACCATAGACACCGACGACATGCTCTATAAACTTCTTCGCCGCGCCGTCGACGAAGGCAAAATAGGCATTAACGGCGTAGTCTGCCAGGAGACCGACCGACCGGCCGACAGTCAGACCGAGGACATCGTAATAAATACGATAGCCTTAACGCACGACAAGCCCCAGGACGGCACCTCCAACGTAAATATTTACGTACCCGACCGGCGCGTAAAGATACGAGGCCAGGAGCAGCGAAAAACCGACTGGGCGCGCCTTAAAGAGATAGGCGACGCCGTAGTTAGCTTTATTGAAGCCCAGAATTTACCCGACTTCGAGATGTGGATCGAAAACGACACCACGATCCAGGAGCTGACACCAGGCCAGCACTACCGCAATATTAGAATTAAATGGAATATTCACTAAAACCCCACCAATACCACCATGTCTAAAGTAACTTTAGGCCTTTCGGCCATCTTAGGCAGCAGCACCGAGCTCACGAAGGCCGCCGACGCCTTCAAGACCGAGGGCTACACCCGCTTCGGCCTCACCTACCAGGACACAGCCAACATGACCCAGGAGGACGGCGAATCTACTGAGTTTTTCGCCGAGGAAGAAGACGACGCCATCGACGAAATCACGAAGCAAGGTAAAACTACCTTCAACTTCTCGGTTATGGATCCCTCGCTGGACACCATAGCGCGCCTCTTTGGCGGCGAAGTAGCCTCTGACGTTTACGCCTACCCCGACGCCGTAGCGCAGAAGGAGGAAAGCGTTATTATAATCCCGAAGAAGGGGCTCTGCTTCCACGTAACCCGCGGCCGTATCAAGGCCAAATTTAACGGCGAATTTAGCAAGAAGGGGCTCATCCTTCTCGAAGTCACCGTTACCGTGATGAAGCCCAACACCAGCGGCGTAAAGAAGATCTATATCAAGAAGCTGAGCGCCGAAGAGATAGACTCCACCTTTGCCGACATCGGCAAGTAAGCCACAACCCCACGCAGACCTCCAACCGTAAAGCCCCCTAAAATTGCTTAGCGGGGCTTTACATTTAACCAGCCACCCCAATGACTACAGACGACACCAAAATAGCCAGCTTAGAGCAGGAGCAGAGCGAGCTCCGGCACATGATTAACCAGGGGCTGACCTTCGACGTAGAAGTAACATACAGCCGCCGGCGCCCTGGCTTCTTCGGCTTCTTCCGGAAGCGCGAGAAGGTAAAAGAAAAGCGAGTATTTACAATCCAGGAGCCGACCCTGGCGACCTTAGACCGGCTTAGCGCCTTATGGCTTCAGATGGAAATCGACGAGACCCGCCTGGGCGACGCCGACTATTTAGCCACCGCCCGCCAGATGGCCAACAAGGAGGCCAAGCGCCTGGCCGAAGTCGTAGCCGTCGCCGTCCTGGGCGAAGACTACTACGACACCACGGAACACCGCGGCGCCTTCAGCTACAAGCCCAACGAAGCCCGGCTCCAGCGCCTGGCCGCTACCTTCTTCCACGCCGTTAAGCCCTCCGACCTATTTACGCTGGCCGTACTTATTACCAACGTCAGCAACTTAGGGGATTTTATAAGCTCTATAAGATTGATGAGCGCGACACGCACCAGCGACCCGATGGGCAATCTTATAGAACAACCGGCTTAAAAAGCCCCCACGGCCGCCGGGGATCGGTATGCGCGCACTTCGGCTGGCCTTTAGACTACCTCCTCCACGGCATACCCTGGGGCACCGTGCAAAGGATGCTAATCGACGCGCCCGGCGTCGAGGATATAGACCCCAAGACCGGCACCGGCGACATCGTTTTAACCGACGACAACGCCGACCAAGTATTAGCAATGATTAACCGCATAAATAGATGAACGTAAGCAGCGGCGGGCTGTCGTTTGACTTCTCCGCAACCAACGACAATTTAGTTAGAATAGTCGAGCAGAGCAAGCAGGAAATCCAGACGCTCGCCGACGCTTCTAAGACCGGCGGCAAGGCTATGGACGCAGCATTTAAGCAGGCCGCCGACCGGCTCGACGCACACGCCGAGCAGATGAGCAGCGCCCTAAGCACCCAGCGCCAGGCCGTCATGGCGCTCGAAAAAGAGATGGAGCAGCTGAAGGCGAAGGCCGGCCAACAATTTGAGGCCGGAGACCTCGCCGCCTCCCAGGCTTCTATGGAAGTCTACAGAGCTAAGGAACGCGAGCTCCAGAAGCGCCGCGAGTGCATACAAGCCTGCTATGATGGCTTCGACGTATTAGAGCAGGAGCGCCAGCGCCTCGAAGGGCTACGCCAGTCGAGCGAGACCGCCGGCAACGCCCAGGCTTCCCTGCGCTCCCAGCTTCGCCAGGTACGAGAACAGCTCGCACAGTTAGAGGCTACCGAAGGCGTAGGCGTCAGACAGACGGAGAAATTTAGAGAGCTCCAGGCCGAGGCCGGACGCCTGGCCGACGCCCTGGCCGACGCACAAGCCCAGGTAAGAATCTTTTCCGACGATAACGCGACAATAACCGGAGCGATCGCCGGCCTCAGCGGCGTAGCCGGAGCCTTCAGCGCCGCCCAGGGCGCTATGTCGCTTTTCGGCGTCGAAAACGACAAAGTACAAGAGGCTATGCTCAAAGTCCAGAGCCTTATGGCCATAACAACCGGCCTCCAGCAAGTAGCCAACGCCTTAAACAAAGATAGCGCCTTCCAGCTTACAATCGTAAGGAAGGCAAAAGACCTCTTAGCCGCTTCAACCAACAAATTATCCGTAGCTTTAGGTATTAGCACCGTCGCCGCCAAAGCGCTAATGGCTACTTTAACCCTGGGCTTATCCGTCGCAATTACGGCGCTGGTTATGCTGTGGGACAAGTACACCAACAGCACGAAGGAAGCAGCCGCCACGACCGACGAGACCCGCAAAGCCTTCGAGGAATACCACGACAGCACGGCCAAAAAGTCTGCCGACCTGGTAAGTAAATACGAGAAGCTACGGCGCGAGTATAGCCGCCTAAAGACGGAGGCCGACAAGACGCAATGGATCAAAGATAACGCCTCCGCGATGGATAGCCTCGGTTTAGCCGTCGATGGCGTAACGTCGGCTGATAATATTTTCGTCAAAAATACCGCCAAAGTCATAAAAGCCCTGGAACTTCGAGCGAAGGCAATGGCGCTCCAGGAGCTACAAACGAAGGCCTACGAAGCCTACTACAGCAAAATTATAAACGCCGACCAGACCGTAGCCGGCGGCGGCTATTATACCCGCGTATCGGGCACAGTAGCGCCGGGCAGTCAAGGCGCTAAAGACCTGGCCGCCGCCATGAAGGCGGCTGGCGCTGTCACCAGAACCGGCGACGCCTACAACGATGGCTCCTGGTACAGCATGAGCGGCGGCAACTTCAAATTAACACAGAAGGCAATCGACGCCATAAACAATTATAGGCAACAGCAGGCACGAGCCACGAACCAAAAGATCCACGCCGAAGCACAGACCGAACTCGACAAAACCGTTAACTACACCAAGCAACAGCTCCAGCTGACCGAAGACGAAATAGCCTCCCTTAACGTACTAAGAGCCGGAGGCGGCGGATCCGGCGGCGGCCGTAACGGCGGGGGAACCGGCGGCGGCCGTAACGGCGGGGGAACCGGCGGCGGGAGCCAGAAGACCGAAGCCGAGTTATACGCCGACGACTTAGCCAAGAAAAAAGCCCTTTACCAGAAATATCTGGCCTGGGTAACGTCGAGCGACGCCACCGTAAGAGAGGCGGCCGCGCAGGAATTTGCTCCCCTTCTGGAGCAGGGGAGCACCTACCTCGACTATTTACAGCGACAGCAGGAAGCCCTGCTGTCCGTAGCCCCGACCGAAGCCGTTAAGCAGAAGCTCCTGGTAATTCAGAACGAAATCGCCGACGCGACCAAAGAAGCTACGTTAAGAAACTTCCAGAGCCAGCTGGAGGCCGACCTGCAGGCCTGCACGACCCTGGGCGCCATGCTTGATTTATTAGAACAACGCCGCCAGGCTATAGCCGGCGACGACACCGAAGTAGGAGACCGCGAGCGCGAGATGATTAAAAGCCAGGAGGACGACGTTAAAGCGCAGGTAAAAGCAGAGACAGAAGCCCTGCTCCAGGAATACGCCAGCTATGAGCTGGAGCGCCTCAAATTTGCCGAGAGCTACGCCAGGAAGAAGGAACTCCTGGAGCGCAACCTGGCCGCCGCCACGACCGACGAGCAGAGATCCACCGCCAAGACCGCCCTCGCAGCACTGGAGGAAGAAAATCAGAAATGGCAAAAGAGCAAAACCAGCCTTTACGCCAGCCTTCTGGAAGAATACACAACCCACCAGCAGAAGCTGGCCGACATACAAGCCAAATATGCCAAGCAGCGCGCCGAGGCCGAGGCCAACGGCAATATTAGCATGGTGCAGCTCATAAACAAGAAGGAGCAGGAAGAAATCAGTAAATTAGCCGCCACCCAGCTGATGGCCAGCGACAGCTGGAACAAGCTATTTACAGACATGGAGCGCCTCGGCACCACCACCATCGCCAGGCTAATAAAGGAAGTCGAGGCCAACAAGGTAACGCTGTCGGCACAGCTTAACCCAGCCGACCTTAAAGCCGTCAACGACCAGCTGGAGCGCGCCCGCCAGGAGCTTCAGCAGCGTAACCCCTTCTTAGCCCTTCGGGACAGCCTGGCCGAGCTTCGCCGCGCCATGACCGAAAAGAAGCTGTTAGCCGACAAAGACGACCCGATTATAGCCGAGCTGGAGGAACGAAAAAAAACATACGAGACCATCGCAGCGAAGTTAGCCGACCCCAAGACCGCGCCGACCGTAGCCGTAGACTTCAAGAGCACCCTGGACGAAGGCGCTGACTTTACCGACTACTTAAAGAAGCGCATCGAGAAGCTCCAGGGGCTAAAAATAAAGCTGGGCGCCGAGTTTACCGGCCAGCACGAGCTCGACGTTTTAATAGCTATGCTTAACAAGGTGCAGGGCACCGGCAAAAGCGTAGGCCAGGGCTTAAAAGACAGCTTCAGCGACGCCGCCTCGAGTATTCAGTTTATATCCGGATGCTTCGACGCCGTAGTAGGCGGCATGAAGAAGATGGGCATAAGCATGGACGAGGAAACCGAGGCAATCCTGGGCGACATAGGCGGCATTATGGAAGGCGCCCAGAACGTAGCCCAGGGCATAGCCACCGGCAACCCCCTAAGCATTATCCAGGGCTCTATTACCCTCTTTTCTTCAGCCTTCGACCTTTTCAACAGTCGAGACCGCAAGGCCGAGAAGTCAATCAAGAAACACGAGCAAGCCCTGGGGCGCCTTAAAAACGCCTACAACGAGCTGGAGCACGCAATTAAAACCGCCCTGGGCGAAGAAGTCTACCGCAACCAGACCGCACTAATAGGCAACCTTCGCAAGCAGCAGGCCGAGCTCACCGGCATGATGGCCGACGAGCGAAGCAAGAAGCACACCGACAACGGCAAGATCCAGGAATGGCAAGAGCAATATGCCGAACTCGGCCGCCAAATTTCGGACATTATGGACGAGATAACGCAGAGCATAACCCAGACAACAGCACGAGACCTGGCGGGCAACCTGGCCGACGCTCTGGTAGAAGCCTTTGAGGGAGGCGAGGACGCCGCTAAAGCCTTCGGAGAAGTCGCCGACGACGTAATCAAGAAGGCCGTAGTTAATGCCCTTAAACTTCAACTCCTGGAGAAGCCATTGCAGAACGCTATTAAACAGCTTCAAAGAGATATGGGCTTCGACTCAGAAGGTAACGGCACCTTCGACGGACTGACCGAGGCCGAGCAAAAGCGATTTAAGCAGGCCGTAGAAGCCGCCGGCGCCAACTTCCAGCGCGCGATGGATATGTATAAAGACCTTTTCGCCCAGCTGGACGAGAGCGACCCGACCACCCTCAGCGGCGCGATCAAGGGAGCCAGCCAGGAGAGTATCGACCTGCTGGCCGGCCAGACCAACGCCGTAAGACAAAACCAGGTAACACAGCTGGCGCTCTTTAGGCAGCAGCTTATCCACGTCAGCAACATAGACAACAACGTAGGCGTAATCGCCACCCGCCTGCTGTCAATTCTTAACGCATTAACCAGCCCCGCGGGCACCAGTCTACGCTCCCAGGGCATAACCGACTAAAGCATGGAACTAAAGCAACTACGCAAAGAGCTCGCCGCCGAGGCAGAAAAGGCCGGAATTTGCAAGGAATGGCTCGGAAAGATATTAACGGCGCCTTCGCGCGAATACCTTCTCCAGCTTTTCATCAAGGGGCTGGACTTCTCAATCCTTCACGACTTCCCCAGCAACCGCCTGGCCGACGAGTTTAGCGACATAGCCCCGCACTTCGGCATTTTCGTAAACCGGGAGGGCACCTGGCCGGCGGCGAACAAAAAGCGCGTTATAGCCCGCGACGCGATAGTAATGCCGGCCACCTTCGACGGCTTCAGCGTCGGCGAAGTCTACGCCCTTCACGGCAGCGGCGTAGAAGTAAGAGCCTCCGGCCGCGCGATAGTCTCCGTTACCGTCGAGGACGGCGCCCAAGTCGAGGCAACCGCAACAGAATACGCCCAGGTTAAAATCTTCCACCACGGCGGCCAGATTGTAACCCACGGCAACGTAACAGTAATTAACCCTTAACACCTACCGCAATGGCAGCCAACGAAACCGACTTAATATTAAATCTCCCCTTCGACGAGAGCAGCGGCTCCCCGAAGGCCTACGACTACGCTCGCGATCGCCACGACGCAACAGTAGAGGGCGCCGACTTCATAGCCGGCCGCCAGGGCAACTGCATACACTTCGACGGAGCAGGCAGCGCCACCATCGAAGACAGCTTTCTGAACCTTAACGGCGACTTTACCCTCCTGGCCTGGATAAAGCCGGCGACATACCCGGACGGCGTAACCGGCAAGAACCGGCTCGGCTTCTTCTTCAATACCGCCGCCCTGGACGGATCCCGCGCCGCCTGGCTCGACGTGCTACCCGATACCTGGGGCTATTACACCATACGCAAACGCGGCACCATTATAGACATCTTCGCCGACACCCAGCACCGCGAGACCCTCAGCCTCCCCGGAGCCTTAACCGGCCTGGCGATACTTCAGGACATCTATAGCACCGGCCTGGCCTACGCCGACGTCGACGAAGCCAAAATTTACGGCGTAGCCCTCACGGACGAGGATATCGCCGAGACCCTTAACGACGTCAGACAGCTGGAATATTATATTAACGGCGTCAACTTCAAGGACTACGACATCCGCGTAAGCAGCTCCGAAGGCGTGCTCGACCTTCCCAAGCTAAAGACACCGTTAAGCGTCGACTGGCCGGACTACCACGGCGAAATCGTAGACCTCGACGACAAGCGCGTAGAAGCTCGCACGATAAAGCTAAACTGCTGGATGCGCGCCAAAGGTAAAATCGACTTCGCTACAAAGGCCTTCGACTTCCAGCGCCATTTTATGGCCAACGGCACCGCCCGGCTGATGATAAGCATCCACCCGACAAAGCCCCTGGTTTACGAAGTCTATAACGCCGACGGCATAGCGCACGACAAGCGCTGGCACGACGACAAGATGATAGGCACGTTTACTCTGACACTTCGAGAACCCGACCCAGTTAAGCGAGTGCTCCGCCACCAGCGCTCCAGCGCAGCCACGGCCGAAGTTACCGTAGGCTTCAAGAGCGACAAGATGGTAACAATCTACTGGGGCGACGGCACCGCCGACGTAGACCTCTACGGCGACTACACCGGAGCCAACGCCGTAAAACACACCTACACGACCGACGGCACCTATTACCCAATCGTCGCCGGCATAGTCGACAAAATTAAAGAGTTTACCACCAACGCCATCATCGTATGGGACATGATTTAACAATTTACGACCGACGCGGAGAGAGGAAATTTAACCTCCTATCCCGCGCCGCCGTTAGCGGCGTCAGTCGAGCCAGCCAGAAGACCAGCCTCCTGGCCGACGACACTATTACCGTAACCGTCGAGAGCGCCCGCCCCCTGGATATATCCATCGGCGACAATATCCGGATCTTCGGCAAGCGCTACACCTTCAACCAGCTCCCGCAGCCAACCAAGAACGGCGAGCGCGTCTATAGCTACGAGCTGACCCTGGAGGGGCTACAGTACGATTTAATAGATGTTCACTATCACCTGCCCGAAGACGCCTACGGCGAAACCTACTACGCGAACCTTCAGCGCCACCTGGAGATCCTCGAATGGAACATTAACCGCATACACCAGGGCTGGCGCGTCATAGTCGACGCAGACGCCTACGACCCCGACAACTACCAGAACATCACGACCAGCGAAAAGAACGCACTGGCCATGCTTCAAGACCTTTGCTCGCTTTTCGGCGTCGAGTTTGAACTGACCGCCCAGGGCAACGGCGGCCTGGTACACGTCAAGAAGAAGGCCGGAGTAACGCACCCCTTTACGCTTCAGTATGGCCGCGGCAAAGGCCTCTATAAGCTAAGCCGCGCCAACGTCAACAACGCCGGGATAACTAACCGGCTTTACGTCTACGGAAGCCAGGAGAACCTCCCGCGCAACTACGGCCACACCAAGCTCTGCCTGGCCGATACCAGCCGCTTAACTTCATACCTGGAGGACAAAGACTCTATAGACGCCTACGGAGTGAAGGAGGGCGAAAAGAACTACCCGGACATCAAGGCCGAGCGCGTAGGCGTTATTACAGCCCTGGGCGCCGACCGCATAACCTTCATCGACACCAGCGGCGACCCGGACGACCCCGAGAACCTGCCGATGTTCGACCTCAACGAGAAGGCCGCCGACGGAAGCACAAAGTATCTGATAGACGGAACCAGCGCTAAAATTAAATTCCAGACCGGCAACCTGGCCGGCTACGAATTTGAGCTGCACAGTTACGACCACGGTACAAAGACCTTTGTAATAAACCGCTTCACGGACGAAAACGGCCTCATCTTCCCCAACGACGAGCAAGACGCCTTTACCTTCGCCGTCGGCGACAAGTATATTATTACCGATATCCAGCTCCCCGACAGCTACGTAAGGCAAGCCCAGGGGCGCCTGGAGGCCGCCGCGCGCGCCGACTTCCCGCCAATGACCCAGCCCCAAGTTAGCTATAAATTAGGCTTAACCGAAGGCTTCTTTGCGTCGATATGGGGCAAGGAGGTAGAGACCGAATTTTTACACGTCGGCGACTATATCCACATCGTCGACAAAGAAATCGGCGTAGACAAGGAAGTAAGAATAACAGCTATTACCCGCGACCTCCTGCGGCCGCACAGCTACGAGCTGACGCTGAGCGACACCGTAGTAAAGAGCAGCATAGTAAAAGTAATTAACGACATTCAAGACATCCAGGACGCTATCAGCTATAACTCGGGCTTCACGGATCCGAGCAAAGCCCGCCGCCGCTGGATGGCTACGCAGGAGCTATTAAACCTCGTTTTTGACCCCGAAGGCGACTACTATAGCGAGAAGATAAAGCCGCTGAGCATAGAGACCCAGATGTTAAGCGTCGGCGCCAAGTCTACGCAATTCACGCTCAACAACGTAACAATCCAACCGAACTATAACGGCGACCCCAATACGATAGCCTTCTCCGACGGCCTTCTGGTACACTACGGCATCGACCCGGAGCACACCCGCCCCTGGGTAATGGGCGCTACAACCTTCAGCGGCCTTAACCCAAACCAGCCCTATTACATTTATGCCCGCTGCCCCCGCGAGGGAGGCAACGGCTCCTGGCTTATAAATACCCAGGCGATACCCTGCGAGGCCGAGGCCGCTAATTATTACTTCCTCGTCGGCGTACTTAACAGCATAAGCACCGACAACCACGGAGGCAACCGCGCCCGCCTTATTTCGCTGACCTACGGCTCCAGCACCATTAACGGCCGCTTTATCAGATGTGGCAGGATAGAGAGCAGCGGCGGCGGCGCTACATACTTCGACCTCGATACCGGCGTTATTTCCGGCCGTATTCTTTTCAGAAGCTCCGACGGCACTATTAAGGAAGTCTCCGACCTGGAGAGCAAGACCCAGGAAATCGAAGACTATATTAACGGCACCCTTCAAGGCACCCTGGAAGGAATCCAGGGACAGCTCGACGGCGTAATAGAGCAATATTTTGAGACCGTAGACCCAAGCCCGAACCAGGACGCCCCGCTGGCTGACCCCAACGAGCCGGCCAGCACCTGGACGACCAACGAGGACAAAGAGAAGCACGCCGGCGACCTCTACTATAACACCGAGAGCGGCAAAGTATGGCGCTACGTCAAGGGGCGAGTAATCCCGCGCCCCGGCGCTGTGCCCGGCTACCGATACTTCTGGCGCGAGCTTCAGGACACCGAGCTGGCCAAAGCCCTACAGTTAGCCCAGGACGCGATGAACGCCGCCGACGACAAGGCGCGAATCTTCTACGTAACACCCTACGCCCCCTACGATCCGGGAGATTTATGGGTACAAGGCACGACCGGCGACATCATGGTATGCAAGACCGGACGAGCCGCGGACGCCGTGCCCAACTTCGCCACAAGCGACTGGGAGAAGGCCAGCAAATACACCGACGACAGCGGGCTACACGATTTTATTTTGAACCAGTATGCCTCCGACATGGCCGACCTTCTTAACCAGGTAGACGGCAAAATAGAATGCTTCTACACGTCGGCCAACCCGGCCAACAACTGGGACGAAACCGACTACGACCGCCACATAGGAGACCAATGGTATAACGTCAGCACTAAAAATCTCTACCGATTTGTAAAGGCCGCCTGGCTTAACTCCGCTTCGGGATGGACAAAGCCTATTATACCAAGCACCGCTGTAGGTAAAATAGACGCCAACAATGCCACTTATTACTGGCTTAAAATAGAGAACGCTGACGCGATAGCAGCCGCAGCAGCCGCAGCAGCCGCCCAGGACACGGCCGACGGCAAGCGCACTGTTTTTGTAACAGAGCCTAAAGCGCCTTACTACGTCGGCGACCTATGGCTCAAAGGTATAGACAGCACCGGCAAAGCAAGCGGCGGCCTCTGGCGCTGCATTAAAGACAATACAACAAAAGGCAGCTTCAACACTAACGACTGGGTAGAAGCCACCTACTACGACTGTACCCAGACCGCAATCGACGGCGGAATAGTAACAGCCGGCACAGTCCAGCTGGCCAACGAGCACACCGGCTCAATCGTCGCCGGCATAACCGGAGGCTACGGCAAGACCTTCAAGGAAACGGCCAGCACGCCCGAAGAAGAAAAGGTAAGAATATGGGCTGGAGCCAGCGAAAGCAACCGGCGAACCGCGCCGTTTAGAGTGCTTCAGAACGGCAAAGTATATGCCACAAACGCCGAGATAGAAGGCAAGGTTACGGCGACCGACGGCTCATTTACCGGAACCGTCAACGCCAACGCCGGCAGGATAGGCCGCCTGGTAATTATGGGCAACGACCTGGCAGGCCTCGACGACAACGGAGTAGAGCGCGTTAGAATAGGCGTCGGCACCCTTCCCTCCGTTAATACGGCTTTTTCCCGAGTAGGCATCTCCTTCTCGCTATCTTCTTCGGATGGCGAGGCGTCATGGCCGGAGGACGCCGGCGGCTACTATACGGCCAACGTCATAGGCAGCGGCCGCGAAATATCCACGAACCGCGACGACGGTAACTATACCGATAATGCCCATGTCACCGCGGTCGTCAAATTTAGCCTCAGCCAGACCGCCAGAACCGTAACGTTTGGGCGCTGGGACGCCGGCTATAGAACCAGCAACGCCAGCGCCGGAACCGTAACCGCCAAAGGAACGGCTACGTTATATCGAGTAGTAGGCACGGCAAGAACCAAAATCGGCTCCTGGGAAATTGAGGAACAGAGTTATGATGTAGACTTTGACAGCCTCAGCCCCGGAAATTACGAAGTACATGTTACTACCTACGTCGAATTTAGCGGAGAGTACTGGTTTGGAGACGTCGAATTTTGGATAGGAGGCGGCATCTGGATAGAGACAGCCGCCCAAAGCACCAATATAACGACCATCGCCAAAGACGGCATTTTAACAATGCACGCCGCCGACAAATATCTATTTTATTCAGCCTCCCAGGGCTTCGAGACCCGCTGGGGCAACTACGGTCTAAAGGTCGACTCCGGAGGCGCCCAGACGCTTGTTAACGGCAAATGGGTAAAGATTAAGACATAAGGCCAAGCCCCGGCAACACGGCGCCGGGGCTCCTTCCTTCGCTTCATACCTGGCGCCGCGACACGGCCACGGCAAAAGTTATGAGCGAGTTTTTGACAACGTACTATCATAGTACATTAATTAACTATATTTGCAAACAAACTAACGACCATGCTCAATAGACAAGGCGACACAGTAAGCGCGCAGATCAGCGAGATGGGCGCCGTTACCTTCAAGAACGGCCAGCCCTTCAGCCTGGGGCGTCCCTTCAACCTCAAGAACGACGGCGAGGCCGCCTGCTTCTTAGAAGTCAACCTCTGGGGAATGCCCCGGGGGCAATACGTTACCACCCGCTTCGAGACCGGATGGAACCCCGAGATAATTAACGAGATTAAACCCAGCAGCGCCCCCGGGCTGCTCTGGGGCAACTAATAACACCAGTATAATATGGGACTTATTATCGCCGCGGGCAACACTAAGCCCGTTTTCCCCTACGATTATTACTATGGCGTCAAGATTAACCTCGCCGTAGCAGACCCGACAGTAGAGCGAGTAGGGCGCCCCGAACTTCATACGAGCCTGCCAATCCAGAGCCGCATGCGCCGCTGTATTCTTAAAGATAACGGCGACGTAAACTATTACCTGCACCCGACCGACAGCACCAAGAAGGACACCGGAGCCGCAGCCAAGCTAGACGGCACCGATGGCATGTATATGGTAGAGCTTCCGGATCACTACGCAAAATTTGAGTTTGATGGCAACAACTACAGCTCGCTAATTAGCGAGTATCCGCTGCCCGGCTTCCACAAGGTACGAAAGTGCTACCGTAGCGCCGTCGAGGCCACCATCGACCGAACCGTAGCAGCCACCCCGAAGCTGGCCGCAGTCTGCAACACTACGGCCAGCTTCAGAGGCGGCAATAACAACGCCGCCTGGGACGGTACCTATAGGAGCCTTCTCGGCCTTCCGGCTACCGTCACGTCGTTAACCAACTTCCGAGCCTACGCCCGCAACCGAGGCGCCGCAGGGCTTAACGGCGCCGGCTGGAACTGCGACCTCTACGAAGCCCAGCGAACCACCTACTGGCTCTTTGTCATCGAATACGCCACCCGCAACTGCCAGGCCGAATTTAACCCCCAGCCGGACGCAAACGGCTACAAGCAGGGAGGCCTCAGCGCCGGCGTCACTACGCTCGCTGCGGCTAAGTGGAACACCCTAAACGGCTACTATCCCTTTATCCCCTGCGGCACAACCAACAGCCTGGGCAACGCTACCGGCGTCGTCGAGTTTACCATGCCCGACGAATACGACCCCGGCGTTACTACCGTCGTCAAGGTACCCAGCTACCGCGGCATAGAAAACCCCTTCGGCCACATTTGGAGCTGGACGGACGGCTGCCTCTGCCTAATTCAGAGCAACGAGGCCGGCGGCCGCTCTATCTTCTACACCTGCGACGACCCGGCGCTCTTTGGAAGCGCCGCCGCAGACCTGGCCAACTACCAGGAGCGAGGCGACCTCCCCAGGGTAGAAGGCTACGTTAAGACGATGATGGTAGGAGAATACGGCGAGAACATGCCGACCGCCGTAGGAGCCGGCGCGAGCGCTAATGCCCACTTCTGCGACTACTTCTATACCAACATACCAGCCACCGGCGAAGCTCTTAGGGGCGTGCTCTTTGGCGGGTCTGCGAATCACGGCACGGGTGCCGGCCTCGCGTCTGCGGCTTCGGATCGCGCCCCCTCGCTTACGACTGCGTACTTCGGCTCCCGGCTTTGCTTTATCCCCGAAGCAGCGTAAACCGCGCCGCCACGATTAACGCCTCGGGCGCCCCCGATTTAAGGCGCCCGAGGTCAATCCAAACCAAACCACCTCAATAATACCGAAGATGAACAACAAACAAGACGACGGCTCGCTGGCCTTCCTCAACATAGCACCCGACGAGGCTAACAAGCACTTCAACTGCCCGGAGACGACCCAGCAACAGCTCATTAACCGGAGCTTCTGGCTGTGCGACTACATAAAGGGACAGCGGACAAAATACGGCGAAGACCGCTACATCGTCCTGGTTAAATTCAACAAGGACGACAAGATGGCCGACGCCCGCAAATTCTTCACTAATTCAAGAGATATAAAATATGTGCTCGACCAGATAAAACAGCGGAACGCCTTCCCGCGACACGTAACGATGCGCGCCAGCGGAACCCGCTACTATTTGGAGTAGCGCCACGATATACGGCTGTTAGCCCCGGGGCGTGCTCTTTGGCGGGAATGCGAATAACGGCACGAATGCCGGCCTCGCGAATGCGAATACGAATAACGCCCCCTCGAATACGAATGCGAACATCGGCTCCCGGAATTACTGATCAGCCAGGCCGGCCAGCTACCGACCCGGCAACAAAATACAACCCAAAGGGCTAAGGCCATACCGATAACAAGGTAAAAAATATTTACCCATTCAAAGGCGGCATAGTAGGCACCAGCCGAACCGCCGCTGGGAATCAGCAAAGCAAAAGACAGTGAAAAGACACGGCAACCTCTTCGACCAGGTTATTAGCTTAGATAACCTTCGAGCTGCGGACGAGACCGCCCGCAAAGGTAAGCTGCGCACCTACGGCGTCAAGGTACACGACAAACACCGGGAGGAACACATCCAGACGCTACACGAGCAATTAAAGGCAGGAACCTACAAGCCCTCGCCCTATACGACCGTTATAATACACGAGCCGAAGGAGCGCGTAATATTTCGCCTTCCGTACTATCCCGACCGCATAGTACACCACGCTATTATGAACGTCGTAGCCCCAATCTGGCGGGGACTTTTCGACCGCGATACCTACTGCGGACTCCCCGGCCGAGGGATCCAGGCAGCCGCCGACCGCGTTAAATACTTCCTTCGGAACCAGCCGGAAGACTGCCGCTATTGCCTTAAAATTGACATACGCAAATTTTATCCCAGCATCGACCACGACGTATTAAAGAAGCTGGTACGATGGAAGATTAAAGACCGGCGCGTAATTGCCTTAATAGACGACCTTATAGACAGCGCCGACGGCATACCCATCGGCAACCACCCCTCTATCTTCTTCGCCCTTCTTTACTTCGCCAGGTTTATAATGTGGCTTCGCCAGGACTGGGCGAAGGAGCACGGCGTTAAACTGATTATGATAGACTACGCCGACGACTTAGTATTTTTTGCGTCAGATAAGAAGATTTTACGCCGGCTTCTGGCCGACATGGAGGACTATCTGGCCAGAGAGCTAAAGCTGGAGATAAAAGCCAATAAGCAAATTTTTCCAGTAGCCAGGACGCACCGCGATAAACACGGCCGCGGCGTCGACTTCCTCGGCTACGTATTCTACCTGGAGGGAACACGGCTCCGCAAAGGTATAAAAAAGAACTTCGCCAGGGCTATAGGCAACATGCGCAGAGCCAAGAAGCCCATCAGCGAAGCCGACTTTTTACAGCGCTGCGCCTCCTGGTGGGGCTGGTGCAAACATAGTGATAGTAAACATTTAATCGAGAAACTAAACAAAACCTCACCGTATGAAATCAAATTCAAACGATAGACCCCAGATTATTCAAGACCTGGGTAACGGAGCCTTCTATTACAACTACGCGATCACGCCCAAGACCGAGACCGACGAAGAAGGCAACGAGCGAAAAAGTTACGACTACTCCAGCGTAAAAATCTGGGGCAAGCCTACCCGCGGCGCCGTCGTTAAGGCCGTCATCAGAGACGAGCTCGACGAAACCGCCGAATTTGACCTGGTAAACAGCTACAACGCCGCCCAGGAAGGAATGCTCGACGAGGCCGAGGCCGCCCGCGCTATTGCGGACTACAAGGCCTACCTGCGCCGCGTCCAGGAAATCAAAACCAACGCGAAGGCCGACCTCGCCGCCGCCGGCTACACCGATTAAAAAACCAGACAGCAATGGAAAATTTACCCGCTATTATAAGCGCCATCGGCACCATTATAGCGGCCTACTTTGCCTATAACCAGTATGCCAAAAATAAACTCACCGACTTAAAGGTACAACAGCTGGAGGCCGAGCAGGCCGAGAAGCAGAAGCGCCGAAGCGACAACTCCGCCATCGTCCACGGCGAGCTGTGGGAAGTGCTACACGAATTAAAGGCCGATCGCGTCTACATAGTCCAGCCACATCCGCTGGGCAACGAAAGCATGATTAGCATTTATTTCGAGAGCAAGCGCAAAGGCGTAGAGAGCATGAAGCCCCGGATCCAGAACCTCAAGATGTGCGACGTAGCCAAATTCTGCCAGCTCCTGGCAAGCCAGCTTTACACGGTTATAACGGACATCGACGCCCAGGTAGAAGACCGCTACGCAAAAAGTCTATTAAGCGCCTGCGGGACGACGCAGGTACTCGTTAAAAGACTTAGCGACAATTCTCATGACTGGGTAGGTAGTATCTTCTGCGAGTTTACCCACGGCCGCGAGATAGACCCCGAGAGCGCCCGCGCGACGCTACACCAGGCCGCGCAAAATATTCAATACATTTTACCCCCATATATCGGATAACATGGCTAAAATAGACATCTTAGCCCCCTTTATACTTAGCTTCGAGGGGGGATATGTAAACGACCCCAGAGACCCAGGCGGCGCCACGAACCGAGGCGTAACAATCGCCACCTGGCGCCAAGTAGGCTATGACAAGGACGGCGACGGAGACATCGACGTAGCCGACCTCAAGCTAATAACGCCGGCCGACGCCGTTAACCGCGTCATGAAACCCCACTACTGGGACAGATGGCAGGCCGACCGGATTAAAAGCCAAAGCGTAGCTAATATCGTCGTCGACTGGGTATGGGCTTCGGGCAAGCACGGAATAACCGGCGTGCAGAAACTTCTCGGCGTCAAGGTAGACGGCATCGTAGGCGAAAAGACCTTAGCCGCCCTCAACGCCCAGGATCCCCGCGCGCTTTTCGACCATATCCACCGCGCCCGCGCCAGGTTTATAGACCAGGTTATAGCCGGCCGCCCGACTTCGGCATGTTACCGCGCCGGCTGGCTTCGCCGCCTGGACTATATCCGCTTCGGCGCTTTAGTCCATAACGACACCCCGCCCAAAGTCGTACCCTTCGCCGACCTTCAGCCATGAGAACAGCCACGACCCTAATAATAGCCCTTCTTCTTTTCTTCGGGCTTCAGAGCTGCTCCACGGCCAAGAAGGCCACGACCAAGCAGGAGACCCACCAGGAGACCGCCGCCACCATCAGCCAGGAGACCGCGGCCACCGAGACCGGCGCCGCCTACCTCGACCAGGCGACCCTCGAGCAGATACTGCAGCGCTATAACGTCGTCGTCGACTTCGAGCGCTGGGACTTCGACACCACCGGCCAGGAAGGGACCCCGACCGACAGCCTGCCGACTTCGGCAGCCTTCAACCAGGAGGGGAGCCGACGAGACAAGCCGCCCGACGCCGGCCGGCCGAAGTCATTTACCAAAGGCACCGTTACTATTAACGCCGAAGGGAGCCAGACACGAGCCACCCAGACGCGCGCCGGCGCCCAGGTAAACAAGACCGACAGCACCGCCACCGTGGCGGCCGTCCAGAAGAAGGCCGACAACAAGGCCGAGACCAAAGAGCAGAAGAAGGCGAGCAGCACACCGACCATCTTAATAATTTTTCTTTGTCTCGGCGCCGGCCTCGTTATTTGGAGGACAATAGCCCGCTGGAAGGCATAAAAAACCCGCAAAAGTATCATAATCGGGTACTTTTGCGGGTACTTATTTGCAAATACACTGATTATCAGTGTTAAATGCGGAGAGAGAGGGATTCGAACCCCCGGAGGTGTGACCCTCAACGGTTTTCAAGACCGCCGCAATCGACCACTCTGCCATCTCTCCTTGCTTGCCCGCCGTGGTGTCCTTCACCTCGGTTTTGGTGGGTTTTGCGTCGGCAAAGGTAGGTATCTTTATTGATACTGCCAAATTTTTTCGAGGCTTTTTTTGATTTTTTAATCATTTGCCGATGTTACTCACGTGGTTTTGTCTTAATTTTGCATGTGCCTATAAGGGCTACAAATTGTAATTTATAAACTATTTGATTTAGGGCGGTTCTGCTTATTCCCAACTGATGATATCAGTTGGTTGTTTAAGAATTGATAAGATTAAGCTCATAATATAAAAGATAGGATTATGACACGTGAATATGATTTTCTGGTAATCGGGTCGGGCATCGCCGGCATGAGTTTTGCCTTAAAGGTAGCCCGCTACGGGCGGGTGGCACTTGTGTGCAAGACCAATCTTGAGGAGGCCAATACTGCATTGGCCCAAGGAGGAGTTGCCTCGGTGACCAATCTTGAGGTTGATAACTTTGATAAACACATACACGACACAATGGTGGCCGGTGACTGGCTGAGTGATCCCAAGGCTGTCGAGGCGGTGGTCAAAGGAGCGCCTCAGGGTATCAGGGATCTTATATCGTGGGGTGTAAACTTTGACAAAAAAGAAGACGGCACCTTTGACTTGCACCGAGAGGGTGGTCATAGTGACTTCCGTATCCTGCACCATGCCGACAATACCGGCTGGGAGATACAGCGAGGGCTGAGAGAGTCGGTCTTTGCCGATGAGAATATTGACGTGTACGAAAATCACTTTGCCATCGAGATTATCACCCAGCATCATCTGGGGCGTATAGTGACTCGTCGCACACCCGATATCACGTGTTATGGAGCATATGTACTGGACCAGGAGTCGGGACGTGTCGACAAATTTCTGTCTCGTGTCACGGTAATGGCTACCGGTGGCGTGGGTGCAGTCTATCAGACTACCACCAATCCCTTGGTGGCTACCGGTGACGGTATAGCCATGGTATACCGTGCCAAGGGAACGGTCAAGGACATGGAGTTTATCCAATTTCACCCAACGGCTCTGTATCATCCCGGCGACCGTCCCTCGTTCTTGATTACCGAGGCTATGAGAGGCTATGGAGCTGTATTGAGAAACCTCAAGGGCGAGGAATTCATGCACAAGTATGACCCACGACTGTCCCTTGCACCACGTGACATCGTGGCCCGAGCCATCGACTCGGAGATGAAGCAGCATGGCGATGATCATGTATATCTCGACGTCACACATAAGGACCCCGAGGAGACGCGCCAACATTTCCCCAACATATATCAGAAGTGCCTGTCATTGGGTATCGACATCACTAAAGATTATATCCCGGTTGCCCCGGCGGCCCACTATCTGTGTGGCGGTATCGCTGTCGATACCAACGGTTGCTCGTCCATCAACCGTCTTTATGCTCTGGGTGAATGTTCGTGTACCGGATTGCACGGTGGTAACCGTCTGGCCAGCAATTCGCTCATCGAGGCTGTGGTATATGCCTCGGCTGCTGCGCGTCATGCTATAGACACCTTTAAGAACTATGACTTGCGTGGCGATGTTCCCGACTGGAACGATGAGGGCACTTCCCATCCCGAGGAGATGGTGCTTATCACCCAGTCGATGAAGGAAGTAAACCAGATAATGGCCACATATGTTGGTATTGTAAGGTCCAACCTGAGGCTTGACCGCGCGTGGAATCGCCTTGACATCCTGTATGAAGAGACCGAAAGGCTATTCAAGTGTTCCAAGGCTTCGCGCCAGATATGTGAGCTGAGAAATGTCATCAACGTCGGTTACCTGATTATGCGTCAGGCCAAGGAGCGTAAGGAGTCCCGCGGTCTTCACTATACGCTTGACTATCCACCGGTCAAGTAAACAATGGTGGTGAATAGACCACGGCAGTGACCGGTGGCCTGTATAAGGTTAAACAAGGTAAAGTTTTTAATGCAGGGATTCCGTTATACATCACGACTGATGATGTTGGCATTGACAATGCTGACAGCCGGGATTGTGACGTATGGTCAGGAAGAAGATATGAAATTACCCTCGGCGCGTGAAAAACTTTATGTGAGCTACACCTACACTGTGGCACCCGAGGGGGACACGCTGGTGACATTTAACCTCCGACCGTTGGTGGTGTATCCGCCGATGAAGTTCAAGAATAAAAAAGAGGAACAGTTCTATTGGAGGACGGTGCGCAACGTCAGGCTGACGCTTCCTTATGCCAAGATGATAAGGGAGACGTTGGTAGAGACATATGAGTACATCGAGACCTTTGACACCAAGAAAGAGCGAGAGGATTACCTCAAGCGCATGGAGAAGGACCTCTTTAACCAATATAAACCCGTGCTCAAGAAGTTTTCCAAAAATCAGGCTCAGCTTCTTGTCAAACTCATACAGCGCGAGACCGACCAGTCATCATACGACATAGTCAAGGCGTTCTTAGGGTCGTTCCGCGCGGCATTCTGGCAGGGCTTTGGCAAGCTCTTCGGTGTGAGTCTTCGTGGCAAATTTAATCCTGAGCGCAACAAGGATGATGCCATCATCGAGCGCGTGGCTTCACAGATTGAATTGGGCCTGTTATGAGAAAACTTCCCGATACCGAGCGTCTGCTTAAAGACTATGACGCCTACCTCAGGCTCGAGCGGGGACTATCTGATAACACCCGCGCGGCATATGGTACAGACATAGCCCGGCTTATCGATGACCTCGATAATGATGATGTGTCATTGGCCGATGTCTCTGTCGATACGCTACAGGGGTTTCTTGCCGATTTATATGATTTGGAAATATCGCCTCGCTCAATTGCCAGGATTGTGTCGGGTGTGAAATCTTTTTTTGAGTGGCTGACCATCGAGGGCTATATAGACACTGACCCGGCCATGATGCTCGAGACGCCACGGTTTACATCCAAGTTGCCGACAGTGCTCACTGTCGAGGATATCGACGACATGATTGGATGTATAGACATGTCTAAAGCCGAGGGTCAGCGCAATCGCGCTGTTATCGAGACGCTATATGGGTGTGGACTGCGAGTCAGTGAACTCATTGATTTGAGGATTACTTTTCTGGCATTGGATAAAGGATATATGATAGTCAACGGCAAGGGTAACAAAGAGCGCATGATACCCGTGAGCCGTTATACAGCCGACATTATCTCAGAATATATCGGTGATACCAGGACCCAAGTCCCGATCAAGCCCGGTGCCGAGGATATAGTGTTCCTCAACCGTCGTGGGCGTCCTCTCACGCGCAATATGATATTTATGATTGTGCGCGACCTGGCGTTGGCCGCCGGGATAAGGGCCCATGTGTCCCCTCACACGCTGAGGCACTCGTTTGCGACCCACCTGCTTGAAGGAGGCGCCAACCTGCGAGCCATCCAACAGATGCTCGGTCACTCATCCATAGCTACCACCGAGGTTTATCTCCATCTCCAGTCATCTACCCTCCATGCCCAGATACTCGCCCACCACCCGAGAAACAAGTAACACACCGGCTATGCGGTCTTGTCCTTGTCATTTTTTACGGTGAGGACTGCAAGGGCAGCGGCGCGGATTTCGGCGCTTTGGGGGGAGTTGCCGGCCAGAAGCTTCAGGACGCGTTCTATATAGGCGTCCTTGTTAGATAGACCTACATGGGCGGCGACGTTGGATGCCGAGAGCATCGATTTATGATTATAGACTTTAAGAATGGCCATGTAGTCGCGGTCAGCGACGAGACGGCGGAAGGCACGGCATGTGTTTTCGTATACCGAGCGGGGGTTGAGCTCGATGGTGAGGCGGGCTATATGTTGTTCAAACTGGGCAATAGAATTAAACCGGCCGTCGACACGGTACTCGACGGTGCGTTTGACATGGTGCCGCGTGTGTTCGAGTGCCTGAGCTTTGAGGTCATGGTCAAACATTGTTATGACAGCGTTTTTGACACGACTGACAGCGCGCGCCGGGTCACGGCGGGCAGCAGCGGCGACCGCGGCTATAACACGCGGGAGCATGAAGATGTTCTCGATTTCGGCAACCTCAGGCACCATAATCTGTCGTGAGCGCAGGTAGGCGACTTCATTCTCATTGCGACGGTCGCGGTCGACGATACCCATGGCCGTGAGGTGGTGGAAGTCGTTAAGAGCGTTGAATGTGCGTGTAGCCTCGATGACACGGTTACAGCTGCCCAGTGACTTGACCGTCATATCGGGAAACAGGAGCGGATATAGCTTGGCGTCTATCGAGCGCGTGGCATCGCCCTCGACAAACAGCACAGGGCGGCGCGCCCCGATGATTGACATATATATGCCCTCGCTGAGAACTGAGTCGGGACCCAACAGTGAGTATTTCCAGCTTTCCTTATCAGGGTTGTAAGCCTCCACCCACACTATAGTAGAGCCTTGACGAGAAGCCGCGAACTCCAGGTCGTGAGTGACATATATAAAGCGGCAGTCGTGGCGCATGGTTTCGAGGCGGTTCCACAGAGCCTGGATTGTCGAGGGGTGCAGAAACATTTCGGGGGAGTCCACAACGATATTTGCGCCTTTGGGAGCATAGCACAGGGCGCAGGCATAGAACAGGACTGCTTTCTCGCCGTCACTCAGCAGTGGCGCGCCGTAACGCTCATTGGAGCCGGGGCCCCGGAAAAGAAAGCGACCGCTGTCGACGAGCACATGGCTTTGGGGAAACATCCCCTGCCATAAGTCTATGACACGGTCGAGATGGGATGGAGACCGTCGTGGAATCGAGTCTGTAGCTTGGCGACGGGCTATCTTGTCGGCGAGCAGGTCGATGAGCTCGTCATGGAGTAGCAGACCTAACAGACGTTCAAGGCGTGTCTGGACCAAAGTGCGGTTGAACTCGGGCATGGTCGAATTCAACACCCGGGCGTCGATGATGTCCCCGGGGTCGGGAGCACCGGTATGGTAAAGGGCCTCAAGGACGTTGAGCCGCCAACACGTGGCATTGTCGTGGCACAGCCGCGAAGTGAACAACGATTTACCGGCACCGTTGGCTCCGATGATAACCACACGCCTGACATTGTCGTCGATGGTGGCGTGGGAGAGGTCGAGGTTGGTCGGGAGAGTGAGCATGGTATTTTATTATTGGTGTTTGGCTGTTAGTGTTATCAGGGGTATGAGCATTTCCTGTAATGATATACCGCCGTGTTGGAATGTGTCGGTGTAGTACTGGACGTAGTAGTTGTAGTTGTTGGGATAGGCGAGGAAGTCACGGCCGCGGGCAAATATATAGGTCGATGAGACGTTGGGCGTTGGTAGACCATAGCGTCGGGGTGTCTTGATTTCATATACCTGACGGGTGTTGTAACCGAGGTTTTTGCCCACCTTGTAACGTAGGTTGGTGTTGGTGTTCTTGTCACCCACGACTTTAACCGGATTGGTGACGCGTATCGAGCCGTGGTCGGTGGTCAGGACAATCTTGAAGCCGGCGGCCGCGGCACGGCGGAACACCTCGAGTGCCGAGGAATGACGGAACCATGACTCGGTCAACGAGCGGTAAGCGGCCGAGGATGAGGCCAATTCGCGTATCATCTTGGACTCGGTGCGGGCATGGGACAGCATGTCTATAAAGTTGAATACCACGACACACAAGTTGTCACCGGCATACTGTTTGAAGTCGCGCAACAGACGCTCACCGCCTGCTGAGTCGTTGATTTTATGGTAGGACATCTTGACCTGACGGCGATAGCGGTCAAACATCGAGAGTATCAGCGGTGCTTCGTTTAGATTTTTGCCTTCTTCCGAGTCTTCATCGACCCATAGGTCGGGGAACATGCGCTCGATGCTGTCGGGCATGAGGCCCGAGAAAATGGCATTGCGGGCATACTGGGTTGCGGTTGGCAGGATTGAGGTATATAACTCTTCCTCAAAGGTAAATGTGTCAGCCAGCAGTGGTTTGACCACGCGCCATTGGTCAAGACGGAAGTTGTCGATGATAACAAACAGAACCTTGTCGCCGTTGTCAAGCAGAGGGAAAACCCTCTGGGGGAAGACACGCGGAGACATCAGTGGTAGAGACTCATCGGTGTTATTGGCGGCAAGTGTCGAGGCCCATGATTCATAGTGACGTGTGACATACTTGTTGAAGGCGGCGTTGGCCTCGTTGAGTTGCATATCCAGGAGCTGATCCATTTCAGTGCCGGTGAGCTCCATTTCCCAATGGACGAGTCGCGAGTACAGCTCTTTCCAGTCATCGAGCGACGAAGCCGAGTTGATGGCGTCAGTCAGTGCCAGGAAGTCGCGGCGATAGTCGGTGGTTGTCTGTTGGGCTACCAGGTCTGAGCTGTGGAGATGCTTCTTCAGGGCGATGAGAATTTGGTTGGGGTTGACCGGTTTGATAAGGTAGTCGGCGATTTTGTTACCGACGGCCTGGTTCATGATGTTCTCTTCCTCGCTCTTGGTAATCATGATTACGGGTATATGGGGCGAAGTGAGTTTTATATGTTGTAGAGTCTCGAGACCGGTGAGGCCGGGCATGTTCTCGTCAAGGATGATTAGGTCAAAGTGTCGTTCCTTGACCAGGTCAAGAGCGTCGCGACCGTTGTTGGCGGTGGTGACGTCATATCCTTTTTTGTCAAGGAACAGTAGATGGGGCTTCAGCAGGTCAATTTCATCATCGGCCCATAGTATGTTAAAACGTTGTTGAGTCATAGTATCTGAATATGGTGTCGTTTATTCCAGGAGAGGGTCGTCATCGCCTTCCGAGCCGGGGTCATAAACCGGTAGAGGAGCGGGTTTGGGGGTAGGTTTGGGTGTAGGAGTGGGCGTTGGTTTAGGTGTCGGTTTGGGTGTGGGAGAGGGGATGGGAGAGGGTGTTGGTTTTGGAGCCGGGGTGACAACGGGTTGGGTCTCGGGAGCGGGAGTCGGTGCCGGCTGGGGTTGGATATTTGGTTCAGTCTGTTGGGTCGGTTGTTGCTGTTGCTGTTGTTGTTGTTGTTGGGTCGGTTCAACCGGTTCAGTCTGTTGGGTCGGTTGTTGTTGTTGCTGTTCCTCGCTGTCGTGGGTCTCGCGTTCCTCGAGTTCTTCGATGGCCTCATAGGGGAGAATGGAGGACTGGGCGTCGCGGTAGTTTTGCTCATCAAGGAAGCGGAAGTAGGAGTCCAGGCTGGCTCCTGAACTCAGCAGGGCGTCAAAGTTTTTGGCTGAGATAGGCACCGGACGCACTCCACGTGGCAACTTGAATGTCGGCGAGGCGGCCATTACGCGACGGTAGTGGTTGAGCTCGTCAAGGTTGTCAAATGGCTTGACTACAATCATGCCTAAGCGGCCAAAGTTCATCGGCTCGATGTCAAAGTCCTTGACTACAAACGAGCTGAAGTTGTGGCGGGCAATATCAAACAGCAGTTGGTTGGTAGAGACTTTATCGGTGGGGAACACAAATACCAACAACTGAGCGTCATTATCGTTGAGTTCAAACTGAGGCATGTTCTGGTCGGCGGTCTTAGTAGAGTCGTTGCTCAGTGAAATTTCCCATATCATGCCTCTCATGTTGCGTCCCGAGGTAGAGTGTAGCTGACGTCCCTGTTGCATGCCTTTGAGCCATGCCGAGGCGATAGGGGCCACGTCGGTGTTGGGATATTTCTCGAGCATTTCCTTGAGCACGGCGTTGAACTTGTCGCTCTGTCGCTCGGTGGCGTATGCCAGTGCGTCGAGGAACATGAATTTAGGCATAAGTTTGGTCATTGGGAAGCGGTCGGCTACCTCTTCATACATCTTATGTACCTTGACATTATTGTTGTCAAGGTAAGCGTCATAGGCTTGTTGGTATAGTTGTTCCTGTTGCCGGTCCATGACACGCAGGTTGTCAATATAGTCGGGGTTGGTCAATGCTTGTCCATACTTGGAGTCGGGGAAATCATTGACAATCATCGAGCGGTAGCGCTCGGCCATATTGGTGTTACCCTGCCTCATGAATATGAGGTATAGATTGTAGTACACATCGAGGCGGTATATGTTGTCGGGATAGCGCGTGAGTAACCGGTCAAACTCGTCCATCGCGGCCTGTGGGTCATCGAGTTTATCCTTGAGTATCAGGCCAATATTGTACATGCCTTCTTGAATGACGTCGTTACAGGTAGCTCTCTCGGCGTCGGTCGATGGTATCTGTTTGAGGTAATACTCGGGGTAGTGGGGGTCATCGGCACGTTTGGCGGCCTCTTTATCTTCGGGCTCAGAGTCTGTCGAGTCCTCGTTTGTTTGATCCTCGTTTTCATCGGTAGTCTCGGCGGTATCTCCGCCAAATTCATCGAGCGAGAAAGCGTTCTTATTGCGTCGGCGCCAGTTATCCTCGAGACGGCGGGAGCCCCATCGGCGTTGGAATTCGGTCTTGCCGGCTGTGCGTGTCGCTTGGTTGTAGAAGTACCACGAGTCGTCGGTGTTAATCTGGAATTGCTGGGTAGGCGCTGATGAAGAGTTCTGGAATTGGGACCCTTGGGAGTTTTTCTCGGCCTCGTAGGCTTCACGTCGGGCAGCCTCGGCTTCTTCTTTTTCTTTTTTCTTGAGTTGGGCTATCAGAGCCTCGACAATCTCGAGTTGCTGACCTTTTTCGAGGTATGAGAGTTTGAGCAGAGAGTCCTGAAGGTGGACGTTGCCTGAGTATACTGCCAGTTCGTCGAGGACGTCAGAGCGTCGTTTGAGAACAGCGATATTCGGGTAGTCATCGGGCAACAATGGCACGGCCTCGGCATAGCAAGGCTGAGCTAACTCAAATTCATGCCGGTCATAGTATAGGTTGCCCAGAGTGATCTGGGAAATAGCCTTATCGATACCTGAGCGTGTTGATTTTTCGGCGGCCAGGCGATAATTGGCGATAGCTTGTGTGGTGTCTCCACGCGACAGGTATAGGTTGCCGATGGCATAGTATATCTGGTCAAGGTATTCTTTGTTGCGGCTATAGCGCGTCATGCGTTTGAGAGCCTTGACCTCGCCCTTGATATCCGGTCCGTCAAATACTTCTGACTGCTTGATACGGGCGTTGAACTTGGTGCGGTAATTGGCCGAAGATGTCGAGCCGGCTTTGTCAAAGGCTTTATATGCCAGGGCTTTGTTGCCAAGTCGTGAGTAAACTTGACCCAATAGAAACCACAGGCGTGTCTTCTGGGCCCCTGAGGCATAGTTTATAGCCTGTCTCAGGAAGGGAGCCGCGGCTTCATAGTCTTTGTTGTGGATACAGTAGTCGGCGCGCACGTAGTTGTACAGGCCGTTAAGTGTTTTGTTGGTAAGTTGGTCAGGTTTGACGCGGTCGATGATAGTCTCGGCCTCAAACAGCCAGTCCATGGCTATATAAGAACGCGCCTGCCACAGCCGAGCCTCGGTGACAACCTCGGGTAGCCATGAAAAGTGACGGGAGGTATAGAAGAAAGTGGCGGCCGCACCGGGAAAGTCACCGTTCATATACTGGGAACGTCCCATCATCAGCCATGCGTTATGGATAAACGGGTTGTACTCGTCGCGTTTCATCCATTCCTTATACTTAGGGTCGGAGTTACGTCCGGCCTTACGCTGAGGTTTCTTGGTTATGGATCTCAGCTGAATAGCTTTCTGGGCTTTTTCTATCGATCGGTTGAAATCACCTGTAGGTTGAGGAGCCTTGTCTTTTCCTCGGGCCTCGGCGGGGTGCATGAACAGTGGTGACGAGTAGTCGTCCTCATATTGGCGTTCCATATCGGCGAGAGTCTCTTTGTAGTGACGGTCGCCGTTGTAATAGATGTTGTATCGTGTTATAAAGGCGGTGTACTGACGTGCGGCGGCGGTGTTTTTTTTACGGGCGTTGCACGCCGACAGTACAGTGATTGCCAGCAGTGCAATCACTGAAAGAGTTAGAATGGTGGAATATCGTGAGTGTCGGGCTGTCATGCCGTTGTGGGGGATTTCTTTTTATTGGGGTCGTCGGGATAGGAAATGCGTGAGTGGTACATAGTCATCAGACGACGGGTGAAGGTGTCTTTAATGGTGCTGACATCGCGGAAGGATAGAGCCGAGTCGTTATGCAGGCCATCGGCAATCTGTGAGTCTATGATTTTGTCAACGAGTGATTTGATGGCTTCGGGTGTATGTTCTTTTAAGGAACGGGAAGCGGCCTCTACAGCGTCGGCCATCATCAGTACCGAAGCCTCGCGGGTGAGAGGATTTGGTCCCGGATATGTAAATGGCGCGGGGTCTACATTTTCATCGGGATGTTGTTTGCAGTAGGTGTAGTAGAAGTATTTGGCCTGTCCTTTACCGTGGTGCTGGGCTATAAAGTCTCTAATGACGGCCGGGAGCCCGGCTTTTTCGGCACGTTTGAGGCCTTCAGAGACGTGAGAGATTATAATTTCGGCGCTTTTGATGGGCGAGAGGCCGTCGTGGGGGGTGACGCCGTGTTGGTTCTCGGTGAAGAAGATGGGGTTCTTGAGTTTGCCTATGTCATGGTAGAGTGCGCCGGCGCGAGTGAGCGTGGGGTTGGCACCGATGAGGCGGGCGGCCTCGGCGGCGAGGTTGGACACGGCAATCGAGTGTTGGAATGTGCCCGGACACTCATCGGAGAGTTGTCTCAGCAGTGGATTGTTGGTGTCTGAAAGCTCGACAAGGGTAACGTTGGAGACAAAACCGAACATACGCTCAATAAGTGACATCAACACGTATGCCATGGCGGTCAATGCACCGCTCAAGGTCAGTGAGCCTATCATTCTCCAGGAGAAGTTGTCAAACGAGCCGTTGGCCATTACGGTCAATGCGGTGTATGAAATGAGGTAGGCGCCGATTACCATTGCCGAGGTGCGCAGCAGTTGGGAGCGTTGGCTCAGGTCTCGCAGTGAGTATACGGCGATAGACATGGCTACAAATTGCAGGAAGATAAACTCGAGGGAGTAGATGGCCATTGGAGCCACTAACAGCGTGGTGACAAATCCTGTCATCAGAGCCACGCGACCGTTGAGGTAGACCAGCAACAGAATGGGAATGATGACAAGCGGAACGATATAGACTCCCTTGCCGGGAATAAAGGCGTTGAGCAGTGCTTCAAAGACGATAAACAGCCCGATCATCGATAATAGAAATATCATGGTCTTGACCGAACGGGTTATCATCGGGTCATAGAAGTAGATATATCCAAGCAGAACAGCCATCAACAACAGCACGTAGAATATCTGACCTATGACGGTCATCAATTCAGAGCGTGCTGTGCCTGTCTCGCGCTCGGCGACAACGCGCTCATAGTTTTGCAACCAGTTGTAAATTTCCTCGTTGATGACCGTGCCGTTGTCAACGATGGTCTCGTTTTTGACGATACGTCGGTTGGGGGCTTTGGCTTCACCTATGGCTTGGTTGAGTATTGATGTGTTGAGGTCGGTGTCATAGACCATGGATTCGGTCAACACGCCATTGACACCCGAGTTGATGAGTATCGGGTGACAGTTGTATCGGGTGGCGGCTTTGTCAAGGCGCTCATATAGCTTGGATGGCGTGAGCACCGAGTCGACGGCGACTTTGGTGAGCTCGGTGGGCGACGAGGCTATCTTGATATATTTTTGTTTGGTGGATTGGGCGTTGGTAGTATTCTCGGAGTAAACACCGGTCTTGTATGCAGCCAGCAAGATGTTGTTTACTTCTTTGATAAACGGAGCGGTGTCGGGATATTTGAAGAATCCGCCGAATGCTACCGAGTCGGGGACCTTCATTATAAGGCTGTCGACTTGTTTTATCATTGAATTGACATCAATGGGGCGGGGGGTGTACACGGGGATGTGGGAGGCTCGTATTGAGTCGACACGTTTGCTGACAGTCAGTGAATCGGGGTAGATGTCGATGTCATATGGGGCCACAAGTTTGGCATAATTCCATACTTGCCCTACCTTGTATTTATATCTGTTGGTGGAGCCGTGGGGATAGCAGTATACCACGAGTGCAGTGACTGCCAATGTCACTATTATAATCAGGGCATTGCCTGCAGGGAGTCGAGATGGTTTGTTCAGCATTGGCTTGTAATTTATATAGTAACGTTTATGAGAGGGGAGATATTGTTGTTGTCGGCTTTATTGGCCGGCTCGGTGTGTTGGTGTTGGAGTTAGGCGATATGGGTGTCTATTGTATACGCGAAGCCGAGATGACGCCGTCAACTTTTTTCAGACGGGTGCATAGTTCGGTGACCACGGCGACATCGGCGACGCGCACCTGTATGTCGGAGTGAAATACCTCGTTGTCGGCTTTTATCTCGAGTTGCCTCAGGTCTATAGACTTCTGAGTGGCAATCTGTTGGGTTATTTCTTGAAGGATGCCGTGTCGGTCGATACCCTCGACGTGAATGTTGGCGAGGAATTTGCCGGAGACGGCGGCCCATCGTGTAGCGACAATGCGATTGCCGTATCCGGCTTTGAGAACCAGGGCACGTGGACAGTTCAGGGCGTGTACCACGACACGACCGTTGTCATCGATAAATCCCATGACGTCATCGCCCGGGATGGGACAACAGCAGTCGGCCATGACAAAATTGGCTTTATCATCGTCATAGCGCAGGATGTAGGGTTTCTTGGTGTCAATCGGAGTGGGCGGATTGGCGACCTTTTCGTTTTGGGGTTCTTTCGGGAGGCCTTTATCGGTGTTGTCAGAGTCGTCATTGGAGCGTATCGAGACACCCGGAATAAGATTGACGGTGGCGCCTAAGATTTTGCCTAATGTGAATCGGCTTTTTCCCTTGGACTTGTTTTTGAGGAAGTCGGCGGCAGCCTGGTCGAGGGTTATGTCTCCTGTATCAACGGCCACGGCCAGCTCGTCACGGTTGGGTTGGCCATAGTGACGGAGAAGACGGTTGAGGCTTTCGTCTGAGAGCGTCATGCCGTTGACAGCGAGGAAGTTGGCGATAGCTTCCTTGCCACGGGTTATAGACTGTTGCCTGAGGCGGTTGAGAGCCTGGCGCAGTCTGGTGCGGGCTTTGGAGGTTTTGATGAATGACATCCACTCGGGGTGGGGAGTCTGGGACTGGGAGGTGAGTACCTCAACCTGGTCACCGCTCGAGAGGCGGTGGGACAGAGGTACGAGACGATGGTTGACCTTGCCGGCAATGCAGTGGAGGCCCAGGTGGGAGTGGAGGGTGAAAGCCAGGTCAAGGACAGTGGACTCGGCCGGAAGGGTGATGAGCTCGCCCCGTGGGGTGAATACTACAATCTCTGAGGCAAACAAATTAAGCTTCAGTGAGTCAAGAAAGTCCATGGCGCTGGGCTCGGGGTTGTCCAGAAGGTCTTTGATGGTTTTTAGCCACACGGTGAGCTCGCTCTCTTCATCGCCTTCGCCAATCTTGTAACGCCAGTGGGCGGCAAATCCTTTTTCGGCAATCTCGTCCATGCGTCGGGAGCGTATCTGAACCTCAATCCAGTTGCCGTCGGGGCCCATGACGGTCAGGTGCAGGGCTTGATATCCGTTGGCCTTGGGAACCGAGATCCAATCGCGTGTGCGCTCGGGGTGCAGACGGTAGAGGTCGGTGATGGCCGAGTATATAGACCAGCATATTTCTTTTTCTTTGGCCATGTCGTCACACTCAAATACGATGCGCATGGCGTATAGGTCATATACTTCTTCAAACGGGATGTGCTTTGTTTCCATCTTGCGCCATATCGAGTATACCGATTTGAGCCTTGCCTTGGCTTCATACTTGAGGTCCATGTTTTCGAGGCGTTCCTTGATAGGGGCCGAGAAGTCGCTGTATACTGCTTGGCGTCGCGACTCGCTCTCTTGTATCTGGCGTGATATGCGCTCGTATGCCCCGGGGTGCTCATACTTGAAGCTGAGGTCCTCGAGCTCGGTCTTGATGGCAAACAGGCCAAGGCGATGGGCCAGTGGAGCATATATGTATAGTGTCTCACCCGCAATCTTATATTGTTTGTTGGGAGCCATTGACCCAAGGGTGCGCATATTGTGGAGTCGGTCGGCCATTTTGATGAGCACCACGCGTATGTCCTCGCACATTGTCAGCAGGAGCTTACGGAAGTTCTCGGCCTGTACCGAGGCCTTGTCGCCAAAGATGCCACCCGAAATTTTTGTCAGCCCCTCGACGATCATTGCTATCTTGTCACCGAATTGGCGACGTATATCCTCGACGGTGAAGTCGGTGTCTTCGACCACGTCATGCAACAGAGCGGCACAGATGCTTGTCGATCCCAGGCCTATCTCACGGCTGACAATGCGCGCTACGGCGATGGGGTGCATGATATATGGCTCGCCCGAGCGACGACGCACACCGGCATGAGCTGCCTTGGCAAACCTGTAGGCTTGCTTTATTATCTCGACTTTCTTGCGGTGGTTGCTCGCAAGATATCCGTTGAGAACGTCATTGAAAGCGTCCTCGACTATCTGTTCTTCGATGAGAGCCTTATCGTTGAGTGAGTCCATGTTAGGCGTCAAGAGGTTGGTTTAATCAGTTCATTTTACAAAGATAACAAAAACCTGTAACACTACAAATTTAACCAAAAATTTATCAGTAAAACAGGGTCTTCGCGACTCCTGCGGGGCGTGATGTCAGATAAGAGGGTTGACGATGGTGGCGGCACCACGTCCTCCAAGACGTGTGTAGTGGTAAACAAGGGACATGAGCAGCTGCATGCGACGAGACTGCCCGGGACGATTGATCACGGCTGAATAGAGGTCGTGAGCCTGTTGGCCCGCGCCCTCGCGGGCATAGTGGGCGGCAAGAATGACACGGCGGTAGTCGATGAGGCGGTGGAGTGAGGCTTGGTCGCGGTGGTTGGCGGCGTCGATAATCATGTCGGCTCGGTCAAGGGCATCTTCCCATAAGCGTGGTCGTGAAGAAAAGTCGGTAGCGGTGATTGACTCGACCTGGGAATAGATGTCGATGTAGGTTCCCGGCATGAAGTAGGCCTTGTCGGTGGCGAGCAATAGCCTTATGCCCAGTACCCAGTCGTCCCACCCACGCATATCGGTATCCCAGGCCCCGACACGACGTATCAGAGAGGTGTGGCAGGCATATCCGGCAGTCTTGAGGATGGAATGATAGATATGGTTGCGCAGTGGATGGTGTCGTGTAATCTTGAGTTTATAGGTGTTGCCTTTAAGGTCGTGGGTATAGGCGGCAGTATATATAATCTCAGCGTCGGGATGTCGGTTGAAGTGGTGGAGGTATTGTTCAACGAGGCCGGGGCGCATGGTGTCGTCGCTGTCAAAGAACATTACCAGTGGTGTGTCAACCAGTGAGAGTCCGTGGTTGCGGGCGGCGGCAGCGCCTGGATGTGTCTCTGAGGTGACGCTGACACTGAAGTCGGTGCTGTTGTGCTCGGTGGCCCATTGACTGACTATGGCCGCTGAGTCATCAGATGAATTGTTGTCAACAATTATCAGCGATATTGGCCTGTGGGTCTGGGCATAGATGCTGTCAAGGGTGCGCACGACAAGTTTTGCCCGATTATACACCGGTACGACAATCGTTATATCATGGTCCTTGGTTAGCATGACACAAAGTTAATTGTTTTTTCTTTGGGGGTGTGGTGTTTTTGGATTAAATTTGCGTATGCAAGTGTTGATAAGTACATATGGGAGAGATGGCATAGGCCGTGTGGTCGATGCCGCCCATCCGCGGGTCGATGGCGTGGAGTGGCTGGTGAGTTGGCAGAATCCCGAGGGGATTGAGGTCCCGCGGGAGTTGGTGCGCCCTGATATGGTGGTGATATCGCATGACAGCCGAGGATTGAGTCACAACCGCAATGTCTCGTTGCGCCATGCCACACACGCCGAGGTGGTAATCAGCGATGATGATGTCTCCTATAGCCCTGAACAGCTGAGGACGCTAATAGCTATTTTTAAAGAGCATCCCGAGCTTGACATCTTTACATTCCGTTATTCAACGCCCGATGGAGGTCATGGCAGGGTGTATCCTGCCGGTGACTTTGATCTTGCTCACCCTAAGTGTGGTTACTATGTGTCGTCAATAGAGATGGCATTGAGACGCGAGCCGGTGCTTGGGTCAGGGGTGTGGTTTGATGAACGCTTTGGCATTGGTGGCCGGCTGTTTGTGGCCGGCGAGGAGAGTGTTTTCTTGTATCAGTTGTTGCAGAAAGGATTGAAGGGGCGTTTCTTTGACCGTATACTGTGTATCCACCACGGAGGCGCTACCACCGGCGAGCGCGATGATATTGCCGAGCAACTTGCCGAGGCCTCGGCGGCCTATCACTATATTGCCAACCGCCATACATGGAGGCTCAGGATGTTGTTGTACAGTATGCGTCAGCACCGTCTTTCCAAACAGGCTTTTATCCAAGCCTGGTGTCGCGGTGTCAGGAAAGTGAGGAGTGGCAGGTGAGATGTTGCCTTTGCCTTATGTGTGCTGGTAATCTGACAGAACGGTATTGCTCACTGCTTTATATGTTTAGTGGCGGCTGTGATAGATGTGCCACGGTATAGCTGGTTGCCCGTCGAGTCGGATAGAATGACATATGGAAGACGAGGGATAGCGAGATTGCTTATCGGGGTGGCCGAGATGGCACCGGCCATCCAGCCTTGTTCCCAGTTGGCCGAGTCGGTGTTGATATTGCGTGTCCATACCAGGGTGTCGGCATCGAGCGACAGGTCAAGGATGGCGACACGCGACTTGGCATATTTGGAGCGTGCCGAGCGTAGCGATGCCAGTATTGAGTCACTGCGTCCCGAGTTTTCGTCGCTGAAGACCAGAAGATTGTAGGCGTGACGTCGAGGATTGAAAGTTACCAAAGAGTCACCCCTGACACGGTAAAGCATGGCTGATATGCGTCGTGACGATGTCTTGGCGTCGACTGACGATGCTAAGGTCTTGTAGGCTTTGACAATGGCTTCGGGGCGAGCCGAGACATCGATACTTTCGAGCAGTCCCATGGCTTTTGAAGGATTGCTCGATGAGTCATAGGAGTAGACCAGCAAGAGTGTCGAAACGATATCCCGTGGATTGTTCCTGATGTATTTCTCGATTAAACCATTGGCTTTGACTCGGTCACGGGAGTCGAGGACGCCGGCATTGGCTCTTGTCCAGTCGGCCCATCGCTTGGCGATGTCATTATCGCCCGAGACGGTGACGTCGGAGGGTGATTTGGGGTTGAGGGTGACTTCCAATTCGTCACCGCTGTTGACCCAGAAGCGGCCCACCGGGCGATAGTCATTGGTGTAAACTTGGATGACGGTTCCATCATCGGGTGCATTACCTGTTATTTCAAAGTCTCCTTTGTTGGTAGCCATGATGATTGTCTCGACAGTCGAGCCGTTGTTGTACATGATACGCAGGTTGGTTGTCGACTTGTCAGACAGGTGCCCCTTTATTTTAAAGGAGTTATCACTCGAGCAGGCGCTCATGACCAAGGTCGCGATAGTGATAAGAGCAAGATATAGTTTTTTCATAAAAAGTTTCTTATCAGGGATTGAATATTGGCCTGAGACCCGATGTATCAAGCATCGGTATCCTGTTAAGCCATACTGCCGGTAATCCGGTATTATAGGGTGTCGCTAAACAAGCATTGGAGCTATGCGAGCCAGAGCGTTGGCGAGGGCCAGCATTTCTTGTTCGGTATTATATACTGCCATAGAGGCGCGGACTGTGCCTGGTATGCCGAGTACTTGCATGAGAGGTTGGGCGCAGTGGTGACCTGTGCGGACAGCAATGCCGAGTTTGTCCAGGAGCATGCCTACGTCATAAGGGTGAGCGTGACCGATATTGAATGACAGCACCGGAGACTTGTCGGGAGTGGTGCCATAGATAGTAATCCCGGGTACCTTCTCGGTAATGAGATCGGTGGCTACTTTCAGCAGATGATGCTCGTGTGCGGCGATATTCCCGAGGCCGACCTCGGCTATAAAGTCAAGCGCCGAGCCCAGTGCGGCGATGTCGGTATAGTCGGGGGTGCCGGCCTCAAATTTAAATGGCAGGTCGGCAAACGTGGTGCCATCAAACGAGACATGGGCAATCATCTCGCCACCACCCTGATAGGGAGGCATCTTCTCGAGCAACTCGCGTCGGCCATACAGCACTCCCACTCCGGTCGGTCCATACATCTTATGTGACGAGAAGGCATAGAAGTCGGCGTCGAGGTCCTGAACATCGATAGGGAGATGGGCCGAGGCCTGTGCACCGTCGATAACAGCTACGGCGCCGGCCCGATGAGCCATGGCGATAAGTTCTTTGACGGGATTGACGGTACCCAGGACGTTTGAGACATGGCACACGGCGATGAGGCGTGTGCGCTCGGTGATGAGGCTCTTGAACTGTTCCAGGTCCAAGGACCCGTCAGGGAGGATACCACAGTGCTTGATGACCAGTCCGTATTGCCGGGCGGCCATTTGCCAGGGAACGATATTGGAGTGGTGTTCCATCACCGTCAGAATGATTTCGTCTCCGGGAGTTAAGAGTCGGCTGTAGCTCGAGGCCACGAGGTTGAGGGCTTCAGTGGTGCCACGTGTAAAGATAATCTGCTCGTGGGAAGGAGAGTTGATATAGGCGGCGACACGAGAGCGTGTGGTCTCGAGGGTGTCGGTAGCCTCTTGAGACAGACAATGGACACCACGGTGTACATTGGCGTGGTGCTTGTAGTACATATCTACCACGCGGTCCACGACACGACGCGGAGTCTGGGATGTTGCCGTGTTGTCGAGATAAATCAGCGGCTTGCCGTAAATCTGACGGTCGAGTATCGGAAATTGCTGGCGTATGGCTTGAATATCCATTATAAATCAAGAATTAAAAAATTTGAACCTCATCGAATTCCCGATTTTTCGGGCCTTCGACGTTTCGGTACTTAGACACCATCTCAGCAAGCCCCACAGCGGTCGCACAGGGCGCGCCCGTCGGCGGTGGTATCGGTATCGGCCATGGTGGCGAGACGACGCTCTATGAGGTGACGGAGACGGTCGCGCAGTGGCTCAAGGGTAACCTTGTCGAGAATGTCACACATAAAAGCTTGCATGAGCATCGAGCGGGCCTGTTCACGGGGAATACCGCGTGACTGCATGTAGAACAGGGCATCGGCGTCGAGCATGCCGGTAGCGGCTCCGTGGGAGCACTTGACATCGTCACAGTAAATCTCGAGCTGGGGGCGGGTGTGTATGCGTGCTGTGGGCGAAGCCACGATATTGCGGTTGTTCTGATAGGCCTCGGTGTGATGTGCTCCATATTCGACTCGTATGAGACCCTCAAATGCCGCGCGGCTGTCACCGTCGGCGACATATTTTATGAGTTGGTCACTGGTACAGTGGGGTGCGTTATGCTTGAGCGTCGATGATATATCGGCTATCTGAGTGTCGGAAGTGGTGGCGAGACCATAGATGCGGCAGTCGGCCTGCCGACCGTTGAGCTCGACATTGATGTTGGAGCGAGAGCGTCCCGAGGTGAGAATGATAGGCGAGAGTGCCAGACGGGCCATGGTGTCGACACGGGCTTGGACGGTTGATATACGAGATGTCGTGGCGTTACTTTCCTCGAGGGCATAGAAACGCAACGATGAGCCCGGAGCCAGGTCTATCTCGGTGACCTGGGAAATGGTAGAAGCTACCGATTGGGCGTGGGTGTGGTCACATGTAAGTAGCGTGCACTCGGCATCTTGTTCCAGGACAATCAGCAGGCGTCTTGACACCAGCATGGGTACTGAAGCAGCCAAGAGGTTGACCAACTGGATTGGACGCTGACAGTGAACACCGCGTGCCACATGGATAAGAATTCCGTCCTGACACAGTAGGGTGTTGAGGGCAACCGCGGGACTGCCGTTGTCGGCAATCATGCCATAATAGCGCTCAAGCACTCCGGGACACTCAGTCTCGGCCCGGGCAAAGGTACATACAGTGACACCATCGGGCAACATGTCAAGGCCACGTGTCTCCTGTAGCATGTCGTTGGTGATGATAATCTGGGAGGTAGAGATATTGGGGACGTCACACTTGAAAGCGCGGGCAACGTCGGCGTGAAATGGCACACGTGTGATATTGACACCCAGGTCGGGTGAAAACATCTCGTTGACATCGGTATACTTATATCCCTCGTCGCCGCGCCGTGGCAGGCAAGAACTCAGGAGCGTATTAAGGGCCGTCTCGCGCCTGTCGTTGATGACAGGCCGGGAGTGTTGCTCGATAATGGCATGGTGGGCCCTGTATAGGTCGATATATTGATTAATGGCACTCATGGGACGTCAGTCGTTGTATTGTTCCTTAATCCAGTCATAACCCTTTTCCTCAAGTTCAAGAGCGAGTTCCGGTCCTGCCGTATGTACGATGCGTCCCTTGTAGAGGATATGCACATAGTCAGGCTTGATATAGTCGAGAAGTCGTTGGTAGTGGGTGATGACTATAGTGGCGTTGTCGGGAGTCTTGAGCTTGTTGACACCCGAGGCCACAATCCTCAGGGCATCGATATCAAGGCCCGAGTCGGTCTCGTCGAGTATTGAGAGGCGAGGTTCAAGAACAGCCATCTGGAATATCTCGTTACGTTTTTTCTCACCTCCCGAAAACCCCTCGTTGACCGAGCGTGAGGCGAGTTTGGAGTCCAATTCCACGACCTGGCGTTTGACTCTCATGAGCTTTAGGAATTCGCTGGCCGAGAGAGGGTCCTGGCCAAGGTACTTGCGCTTGGCATTGAGAGCGGCACGCATAAAGTTGACCATGCTCACGCCCGGGATCTCTACCGGGTATTGAAAAGACAGAAACAGGCCCTCGTGGGAACGGTCCTCGGGCGAGAGTGACAGCAGGTCGACACCTCCCAGTGAGGCTGTTCCGCCGGTGACGGTATAGCGTGGATTGCCGGCAAGCACTCCCGAGAGAGTACTCTTGCCCGAGCCGTTGGGTCCCATGATGGCATGTACCTCCCCGGGGCGTACAGTGAGATTGATACCACGCAGGATTTCCTTAGTGTCTATTGAAGCACGCAGGTCGTTGACCTGTAACAATATATCGGGATTGTTCATTGTTAATAGTAGTTGTTGTTGTCCTTTAATTGAAGAAACATTATTAGGGCATGAAGTGTTGAGAAATAACACAAAATGTCAATCACAAAATTAGCCATATTTTTGTTAACTGAAAAATATTTGTAACTTTGCGATATTAAACCTAACCGACCCCTATCCATCCGGGTCAAGACCAGCTAACCATGAATACAAGATATAACCGCATACTCCTGAAGTTGTCAGGAGAGTCGCTTGCCGCCGGACAAGGGCATGGCATCGATACAAAAAGACTTAATCAGTATGCCGAGCAGATCAAGCAATTACAGGATCAAGGCATACAGATAGCTATCGTTATTGGAGGAGGAAATATCTTCCGTGGTCTATCAGGAGCGGCCTCGGGTCTTGACCGCGTTACCGGTGACCAGATGGGCATGTTGGCCACAGTTATCAATGCACTGGCATTACGCTCGGCAATCGAGGGTATCGGAGGTGCCGCCGAGTTGTTCACGGCTATCAACATGTACCCCATAGGCACTTACTACTCCAACCGCGTGGCCATCGAAGCCATGAAACGCGGACGCGTGGCACTGTTGGCCGGTGGCACGGGATGTCCGTTCTTTACCACCGACACCGGCGCCGCACTGCGCGCTGTCGAGTTACGTGCCGATGTCATGCTTAAAGGCACGCGTGTCGACGGTATATACACCGCCGACCCCGAGAAAGACCCCACGGCAACCAAGTTTGATCGCATAAGCTATGATGAGGTCCTTGCGCGTGGTCTTAAAGTCATGGACCTTACAGCAACGGCAATGTGCAAGGTCAACAATATGCCGGTAGTGGTATTTGACATGGACACCCCCGGAAATCTCGAGCGTGTCATCGCCGGCGAGAACATCGGCACCACCGTATATTAAATTGTATATTAATCGTCTAAAACATATACACCATGACCGAACCTAAAACCTATCTCGACCCCGCAGAAGAAAAAATGGAGCTTGCCGTCGCTTATCTCGACGAGTCCCTTGCCCGTATACGCGCCGGTCGCGCCAATCCCAAAATTCTTGACGGCATACGTGTCGAATATTACGGCTCGGCCGTACCCTTGTCCAACGTTGCCAACATCTCGACCCCCGATGCACGCACCATCGCCATCACCCCCTGGGAGAAGCCTATGTTCAAGGAGATTGAACGTGCAATCATCAACTCTGAGCTGGGTATCATGCCCGAGAACAATGGCGAAGTGATACGTATATCGATACCACCTCTGACCGAGGAACGTCGCAAACAGCTGGTTAAGCAATGTAAAGCCGAGGCCGAACAAGCCAAGGTGAGTGTCCGCAATGCTCGTCGTGACGCAATCGAGGGTCTGAAGAAAGCCGTCAAAAAAGGCATGCCCGAGGATGTCGAGAAAGACGCCGAGACATCGGCCCAGAAAATCCACGACAAATTCATGAAGAAGATTGACGAGATTTTTGCCGTCAAGGAAAAAGAAATCCTGACAGTATAAAAAACGTCATGAACCACGCCGCCATGATGGTGGGTGAATAAGTCCCATAAGGGATGGAATTCAAAAGCTAAACATAAAACATCCCTTGTAGACGAGGCTGTGGAAACACGGCCTCGTCTTTTTTGATTAAACGCCTTCCCAAATCGGGAATGTTGGATCAGCGGACAGGAGCGGCTGGCGGGAGGGGCTTGTAGCGTATACTGAGCCGTGAATGGCTCTTGTCCGCTGATCCACGGCTTTGCGTAAAGTGTGTATACTTATAAAGGAAACGCTCCCACGGCGGGGGCTGTGGGAGCGTGAGGGGGTGATGTGGTTGGGAGTGTTATTTCTCGCGCATGAATATGTTGATGGGGGTGCCGTGGAAGTCCCATTTTTCTCTGATTTTGTTCTCGAGGTAGCGGCGGTAGGGCTCTTTGACCCATTGAGGCAGGTTGCAGAAGAAAATGAAGGTGGGTATTTGGGCTCCCTTGAGCATGGTGACATATTTGATTTTGATGAATTTGCCTTTGTTGCTTGGGGGAGGATAGGCCGAGATGACTTCCTGCATGTAGGTGTTGAGCTGGGATGTGGGTATTGTGCGACGCCGAGCCTCATATACCTTGACGGCGGTCTCGAGGACCTTGAAGATACGTTGTTTGGTCAGTGCCGAGGCAAAGACGATGGGAAAGTCGGTGAAGGGGGCAAAACGCTGTCGTATGGCATTTTCAAAGTGGGTGATGGCGGTCTGGGACTTGTCCTCGGCGATATCCCATTTGTTTATGACGACCACGAGGCCTTTTTTGTTACGCTGAATTAATGAGAATATGTTGACATCCTGAGCCTCGATACCACGGGTGGCGTCAATCATCAGTATACATACATCAGAGGCCTCGATAGCGCGTATGGAACGTATTACCGAGTAATACTCGATGTCCTCGTTGACCTTGGCTTTTTTACGTATTCCGGCAGTGTCGACGAGATAGAAGTCAAAGTCAAATTTGTTATATCGCGTATAAATCGAGTCACGCGTGGTGCCGGCGATGTCGGTGACGATGTGTCGGTCCTCGCCGATAAAGGCGTTGATAAGCGATGATTTGCCGGCGTTTGGACGGCCTACGATTGCAAATTTAGGTATATCGTCGAGCCCGGCGGTCTCATCATCCTCTTTGGGGAGGTCCTTGACAATCTCGTCCAGCAGGTCGCCGGTGCCATAGCCATTGATTGCCGACACGGGGTAGGGGTCTCCCAATCCCAGTGAGTAAAACTCGGGGACGTTATATAGCCAGTCGTTACCATCGACCTTGTTGGCCACGAGAATGACGGGTTTCTTGGATCGGCGTAGGATTTGGGCTACCGAGTCGTCAAGGTCGGTGACACCGTTCATGGCATCGACGACAAACAGGATAACATCGGCCTGTTCGATGGCCAGGTGTACTTGCTTGTTAATCTCACCTTCAAAGATGTCTTCGGAGTTTACGACCCAACCGCCGGTGTCGACGATTGAGAACTCGCGACCGCCCCAGTCCACCTTACCGTATTGTCGGTCGCGTGTGGTGCCGGCTGTCGGGTCTACGATAGCGGTGCGGCTACCGGTGAGGCGGTTGAAGAGAGTTGATTTGCCGACATTGGGTCGGCCTACGATTGCTACTAATTGTCCCATTTATGTTGATTGGATATTGAAATGTTTAGGCGGTTGTTTAAAAATAAATCTGAAAGATGGAAGATAGTATAATCAGATGATAAATTTAAGCTCCGAAGTATCGATACATCGTCGGATAATCACTCGATGTATCCAAATTGTTTGAGTTTGTTCTCACGGTTGCGCCAGTTGGGCTCAATCTTGACAAACAGATCGAGGTATACGCTCTTGTCAAAGAATTTCTCGATATCCTTGCGTGCCTCGATGCCGACGCGTTTGAGCCGTTGGCCACCGTGGCCGATGAGTATGCCTTTCTGGGAGTCACGTTCTACATAGATGACTGCCATGATATGTATCGAGTGTTCTTTTTCCTCAAATTTCTCAACGATGACCTCAGAGCTGTAAGGGACCTCCTTGTCATAGTTGAGAAGTATTTTCTCGCGAATGATTTCGGTTACAAAAAATCGCGCGGGCTTGTCGGTGAGAGCGTCTTTGCCAAAGTATGGTTGTCCTTGGGGGAGGAGTTGTACGATGCGTTGCATCAGAGTCGAGACGTTAAAATGCTCTTTGGCCGATGTGGGATATATCTCGGCGTTGGGCAGAAGTTGATGCCAGCGGTCAACAAGAGTTTCTAACTCGTTCTGGCCTTTGAGCAGGTCAATCTTGTTGATGACAAGCAGGACGGGTATTTTTTCGTTGGCGACCTTGGTGAGGAATTCGGCGTTTTTGGTGGGGTCCTCGATAACGTCGGTGACGTATAGAAGGATATCGGCATCGGTCAGGGCGCCTTCCGAGAAATTGAGCATCGACTCCTGGAGCTTGTATTTGGGAGCGAGCACGCCTGGAGTGTCTGAGAAAACAATCTGATATTCAGGGGCGTTGACTATGCCCATGATGCGGTGACGCGTGGTCTGGGCTTTTGAGGTTATAATAGAGACACGTTCGCCCACAAGGTCATTCATGAGGGTGGATTTGCCAACGTTGGGATTTCCAACGATGTTTACAAATCCCGAGCGGTGACTCGGACAAGTGTTATTGCTGTCAGTCATGTATAGGTGTTTTATGTTAGTAAGTGCAAAGATAACAAAGATAGCACCGTAAAAGATGCTATCTTCGTTAAATTTTACACTTTTTAGAGTCTCGACCTACGTTGATAAGTATTTATAGCGTCAAGAGAGCATATTCATCACATATCCCAGACGAGATACATTGCACCCCAGGTGAAACCGGCACCAAAGGCAGTGAGGATGAGTTTGTCGCCTTTTTTCAGTATGTGCTTGTTCTCATCGAGGCACAGGGGTATTGAAGCGGCCGATGTGTTGCCACGGTACTGGATGTTGACCAGAACCTTGTCCATTGGGACGCCGGCTTTGTCGGCGACGGCCTCGATGATACGCAGGTTGGCCTGATGGGGGATGAGGTATTTGATGTCGTCGGCGGTGAGGTTGTTGCGCTTCATGACATCGAGGCTCGAGGTGAGCATGTCTGTGACAGCGTGTTTGTAGACATGGCGACCATCCTGGAAGAGGTAGTGCCATCCGTCATCAAATGTCTGTTGGGTAGTTGGATGAGCCGAGCCGCCGCCTTTCATGACAAGGTAGTCAAGGCCCACTCCGTCGACATGAAGGACAGCATCTTGAACGCCCATGCCCGGTTCTTCGGTAGGTTGTACCAGAACGGCTGCGGCGCCGTCACCAAACAGGGGACATGTCTGACGGTCTTTATAGTTGATCATCGAGGACATTTTCTCGGTGCATACGACGATAATGTTTTTATAGAGGCCCGAGCGTATGTAGGCGTTTGCGTCCTGTAGAGCAACAATGAAGCCGGCACATGCTGCTTGGATGTCATAGGCATATCCCGATGTGAGGCCACAGCCGTGATGGATTATCGAGGCTGTAGAGGGGAAGCGGTAGTCGGGGTTGGAGGTGGCGCATATCATCAAGTCAACCTGGTCTTTGGCCAGCCCGGTAGACTCGAGCAGGCGGTTGACAGCGATGATGCCCATATATGACGACCCAACGTCCTTGTGCAGTATGCGGCGTTCTTTTATGCCGACACGTGTTGTTATCCACTCGTCGTTGGTCTCTACCATGTTGGAGAGCATTTCGTTGTCCAGGATGTCATCGGGAATATAAGAGGCGATGCCTGAGATGCGAGCGTTAATCATATTTTGTATGAGATTGTTTGATGTAACTATAAGTTAGCGCGGGGCGCCTCGCCACTGACCATAGGTGTTGTCAGTGAGCCGAGACGGCCCGTACCGTAGATTGTTTGGGGTTCACACTTCAGATGAGCGTTCTTGGATGTTACCGTGTCGGAATTTTTGTCAAGGTCACTCATCGTATAGGTGGTGATTAGAGAGCGGCCTCGCCTTTGACAATAGCTTGACGGCCACGATAGTAGCCACATTCGCCACATACGGTGTGATATACATGCCATGCGCCACAGTTGGGGCAGAGTGCGAGTGTGGGGGCTACAGCTTTGTCGTGGGTACGACGTTTGGCGGTACGAGTCTTGGATTGTTTGCGTTTAGGATGTGCCATTGTTTTTTATCTTTTAGCTTGTTATTTGTTTTACTTGTATATATGAGAGGTGTGTGACCTTGTGGTCAACCTCTGGTGGATGTTCAGTTTTCAGTCCTCGGTGTTCAGTCCTTTGAGGGCATCCCAGCGAGGGTCGGTGGGAACATCGGCTGGGTCGTCGTCGATGCTGTCAAGGAGGTCTTCCTCGAGTTGGTCGTCATCATCGGGGAGTGTCGCTTTGTGGCGGTGCAACACGGCGCTCATCGCACGGTTGCATTGTCCCGACGGGTGGACGTGTTTAATGGGGATGGCTAATGAGACGGTATCATATATCATGTATGATACATTGAGTGTCGAGTCGCTCCAGGGTATTTCGATGAGCTCGTCGGAGTCGTCTTTATAGTCATCGCCATATTTCACCATCACTTCATAATGGGCTTCGATGGGATATTGCATCTCGTCAAGGCATCGGTCACACAGTAGTGTCACCTCGCCCGTGATAACGAAAGCAAGTGAGTAGACCTCGTCTTTATAGACAACCGTGAGATGTACGTCAAGGTTGGCGTCACGGATATCGGCACTCTCCATGTTGACAAAAAATTGTTTGTCAAGATGGTAGTTAAACTCATGGGTGCCTGCCGTAAGAGTCTTGAGCGGGAGGTTAAACTCGGTGAATTTTCCCATAGCCAAGGAGATTGAGGGTGAAAAAACTGTGCAAAGTTAGGAAAAAGTGATTAAAGTCCAAAATAATTGCCAAACTTTTTGATTTATCGGTGATTTAACAATGTTTAATGTCTGTATTGTGGCAGTTGATAGTGGAGGCGTGGCGGTTGATTTTGTATCCAGACTCCCGGGTGTGGATTTCATTAGTCTTTTAAGGCTATAAATTGGTCTATAAGGATGTTTGGGGGTATGAGGGGGTGCTGTTTCCCAATTTAATGTATTAACTTTGTGGGCTGTTTTTTAATGATGACAGTACTATTGGACTGATGTTGTCACGTATTGGTCTGATATGTACATATTTATCAGCGAGTTTAAAAGATTATAAATCATGTATAAGAAATTTTTATTGCCTGTAGCCGCTGTTATGGTCGCTATGGGAGTGCAAGCTCAGAAATTTGAGGCCATCAAATATGGTAATATGGACCAGTGGCTAACCCGTAATATCAAGGAGTCCAAGATACTTGGCGGTGCGACCAAGCAGGTATATGAGATAGCGCCTGCAGACACCGATAATACCGGTAAGGCTTATAGCAATCGTGGAGGTTCGCCATGGGCGACATCCAATGTTCTTGCCAAGCCGGCCGGAATCACCAAGACATCCAATGCCGTGTATCCCGAGGCACGCGCCGGCCATGGCAAGTGTGCCAAGTTGGTGTGTGAATATGAGCATTGCAAGGCGGCCGGCATGATAAATATTGATGTGATAGTCGGTGGCTCGATATTTCTGGGCGAGATGATCGAGCCTATCAAGTCGACCAACAATCCTTACAGCAAGATGAACATGGGCGTGGCATTTACGCGTCGTCCCAAGGCATTGAGATTTGACTACAAGGTACACATGCCCTCGAGCAATCAGCGCATATATTCGTCGGGGTTTGGTAAGAAAAAGACATTGGCGGGCAATGATAAGGCCGAGACAGTGGTTCTGTTGCAGCGTCGCGTCGAGGATGCCAAGGGTAATATCACGGCCTATCGAGTTGGTACGGCCCGCGAGCAATATACCCGTTCCACTTCGGGGTGGGTCAACAATCACTCGTTGCCCATCACTTATGGCCAGTCGTCGGCCAAGGGGTTGATACCCGCCAACAAGAGTTACTATGCCAAGAACAGCAAGGGCAAGATGGTGCCTGTCAAGGAAGTTGGTTGGGACCCCAATGGTACTCCCACCCACGCTATTGTGATGTTTTCGGCCGCCAGCGGCGAGCCATATATCGGCACGCTGGACCTGACCTTGTGGGTAGACAACGTCGGCTGGGTATATTGAAAAATAACAGCAAACAACAAGAGGTTGTTTAAAAATAAATGTGAACAGTGAGGCAACTATCTGGATGACAGTGGTTGCCTCACTTGTTGTTAATGAATGTGTGGTGTCAGAAAGGTGGGAAGACGGCGGCAATCAGGAGGCCGAGGCTGTATATGAGCATGGCCAGGGAGGTTGCGCCGAGCAGTGGGTTGAGACTGGTGCCACGGCGAGAGAGCAGGAGAAACCACAGTAGGGTGTGGACCGCGGCATAGAAGCAAGGGAAAATCCATCGCCATGAGCCTAAAACACTCCAAACCGGGGTCATCAAGGCTACTGCAACCCAGCCGTTCAGCAGATACCAGGTGCTCATTGCCTTACGGCCGAGCACGACGGCGAGGGTGTGCTTGCCTACGGCCCGGTCGTCCTCAAGGTCCCGGTAGTTGTTGACGATGAGAACGTTGGCACCCATCAGCCCGATGCTTAGTGACCCATAGAATACTGCCGGGTCCCATTGCAGGGCCTGGAGGTAGTATGTCAGGTTGACGGGTATGATGCCAAAAAAGGCGATGACGGCAATTTCACCCAACCCATAGTGGGAAAGAGGAAATGGCCCCGTGCTGTAAGCCAGCACTCCCATAGCGATGGTGATGCCGGCGGCCAACAGCCACCAACCGCCCCAATAGATGAGTGAGCAACCGATGGCACAGGCGATGCCAAGGGTCAGGAATGTCGCCACGAGCATTGCTCGTGGTGTGATGTCGCCCTCGGTGACCCCGCGACGGGGCCCTACGCGCCCGGCACGGTCGAGACCGGCTTTGTAGTCAAAGTATTCGTTGGCAAAGTTGGATGCCACCTGAGCCAGAACGGCAAATATCAAACATAACACTGCGGGCTTCATGCTGAAGCTGTCATTCATCATCGCGTAGGCACATGCTGCCAGAACTCCTGATATTGATACGGGAAGTGTTCTGAGCCTCATGGCTTCAATCCAACATTTTATTCGGGTCATAGTATTTATTTAGATGCTTTAGGAGGAGCAAGTGACGGGTTGGCGGCAGGTTGCCGGTTTTAATCAGGGGTGGAGACGGCGGGTGAGACCACGTATTTTACGCCACAGTGGAGATGGTGCCGATGAGATATCGCCGGCCAGAGGATCGACAAATGAGGTGAGAGGTACTTGCTCGCCGAATTGCTGAGGGTAGATGAAAGCGATATTGTGAGCGGCAAAGTAACGTTGAAGGAAGCCCGGAATCTGGGCGATGTCGTCGTTCCATGATACAGAGTTGACACGGGCGCCTATAATCATCAATAGGTCGTCTTCTTTGATATGGGAAGACATCGCGATGAAGTCATCCCAATGTTCGGTAGTGCGGAATTCACATCTTATTCCATAGTTTTCCTGGTATATCACACCACGGATGAGGGGTTGAATGTCGTCGGGCGAGCAGAAGATTGCACGACACCCTATCTGACGGGTCAGACGTGCTATGGCGCGTACCCAACGGCTGAATCCGGTCTCGTACTGGGCTTTGGGCGGCACATAGATGATGATGCGTGTGATGGTGTTGACGGGCGAGAACATGCGCGTGATGATTATCATGCGGTTGGTCGCGCGCAACAGCTGTTCGACTTTGGCTCCGAAGAAAGAGTCGATAACTCCGGCACGGCGGTGTAGCCCGAGGAAAACCTCGGTGATGTCGCGTTCCTCGATAGCGTTGAGCACGCCGGTGACGGTGTTGAGGTCATATCGGTCGAGAGTCTCTATGGCAACATTGGCGGCGGTGGCAGTGCGTCGTGCTGTCAGAAGTGTGCGTCGTGCTATGTCACGTGCGGCCGGCGAGTTGTCATTACGGACATGCAGGGCATAGAATTCGTGGCGTCCAACCTCAGAGCGCATCAGTACAGCCATCTCTACCAGCGATACGGCACTCTCGACGTTGGCTATAGGGATGAGCGTATTGTTGACGCGTGCCCGACGTGAGCGTGTCAGATGGGAGTCAGCCTCCTCGTCCTGCTGGAGCATGGCAATCTTGAGTCGTGGCGCGGCGGCCGCGGTGATGATGGGGGCTAAAGTGCAGGTGACGAGGATGACAAGAACTGTGGCATTCAGGATGCGCTCGTCAAACATGCCGAGCTGGTTGCCGAGTGTTACTACGGCCAATGCTACTGCGGTATGTGCCGTCGTCAGGCCAAACATGACATTCATGCTCGGCGAGTCGAGGCGTGCCGAGCGTCGTGTGATATAGGCCGGAAGCCATTTGCTCACCAGTGCTACGGTAAGCATTATGGCCGAGGTGATGAGGGTATCGCCCTCGAGGATGACGCGCATGTTGATCATCATACCTACAGAAATAAGAAAGTAGGGGATAAACAGGGCGTTGCCGACAAATTCAATCGAGCCCATGAGCCCTGATGATGCCGGTATATAGCGGTTGAGGACAAGACCGGCGATAAAGGCGCCTAATACCGGCTCGAGGTTGATGAGCGAGGCAAGCCAGGCTGCCATGAGCATCACGGCCATGACATAGACATATTGGGTGACGCGGTCAGAGTAGTTTTTGAAAAACCAGCGTGTCAGACGTGGGTAGAGATATAATATGCCGAGACAGTAGATGATGAGCAGCCCCACGAGGCGTCCCATGGACAGCCATGAGAACTCGCCGTCGTGACGGACGTTGACAACGCCCGCAATCACCAGAAGGGCACCGATGACGGCGATGATGGTGCCAACGATGGCGATGAGGACAGCCGGTGACTTGGTGATGCCAAAGCGCACGGCTACGGGATAGGAGATGAGTGTGTGGGAGGCATACATGGCGCCTAACATCATCGAGGTCAACCAGTCAAGATGAAAGATGTAGACGCTTGTAAATATGCCTATCAATAGAGGTATGACAAGGGTAAGGATACCAAATGCCATGCCTCGCTTGAGGTTGAGCTTGAGGTGGAACATGTCAATCTCGAGTCCCGCCAGAAACATCAGGTATAGCAGTCCTACCTGGCCGAAGATGGCAAACGATGAGTCGTTGTCCAGAATGTTAAGACCATAGGGGCCGATGACAATACCGGCCACTATCATGCCTATGATGTGGGGTATCTTGAGGCGGTTGAACACCAGTGGCGTTACAAGGATAATCGCCAGCACGATAAAGAATATTGTGATGGGATTGGTGACGAGGGGTGTTGTGGCCGCGAGAAACATATTTATGAGTGAGTGGTGAGCATGTGGGTCGATTTACTTGACTTAATCTAATAAATCGAGGGTGTTATGATGGTCGGGAGTATAGGGGGAAATGTCAAGATATAGCGGGAATATGAGCTGTATCCTGTCACTTGTCACTGTTGTTTATGATGTATTGGGCAATCTGGACGGCGTTGAGGGCGGCTCCTTTTTTAATCTGGTCGCTGACACACCAGTAAGTGATACCGTTAGGGTCGGCGATGTCGGCGCGTATGCGTCCGACATATACGGGGTCTTGTCCGGTGAGAGTCAGTGGCATGGGGTAGGTGCGTGATGCTGGGTCATCAAGGACGATTATGCCGGGGGCCTGAGCCATGGCCTGACGGACGGCCTCAGGGGTAAGGTGCTCGGCCGTGTGTACCCATACGGCCTCAGAGTGGGCTCTAAGCACCGGTACACGCACACACATGGCGCTGACCTCAATCTCGGGGGCGTGCATGATTTTGCGTGTCTCGTTGTACATTTTCATCTCTTCTTTGGTGTAGCCGTTGTCGGTGAAGACATCAATCTGGGGAATAACGTTGTAGGCCAGTTGATAGGCAAACTTGTCAACGGTGACGGCATCGCCCGAGACGATTTCACGATTTTGCTCTACAAGTTCTTCCATAGCAGCGGCTCCGGCTCCCGATGCAGCCTGGTATGTGGCGATATGCACGCGCGTGATGGGTGACAACCGGTGGATGGGGGCGAGAGTCACTACCATCTGGATGGTGGTGCAGTTGGGGTTGGCGATGATATTGCGTGGGGCGTTGAGGGCATCCGTGCCGTTGACTTCGGGAACTACCAGCGGGACATCGGCGTCCATGCGGAAGGCACTTGAGTTGTCAATCATCAGGGCGCCATGGCGAGTGATTGTGTCGGCATAACGGCGCGATACGTCAGCGCCTGCCGAGACAAATGCAAAGTCGATACCGCGGAAGTCGTCTCCCTCCTTGAGTTGATGTATGGTGTATTCTTGCTCGCGGAAGGTTGCTATCTTGCCGGCACTGCGTTCCGAGCCAAAGAGTCTGAGCTCTCCTATGGGAAAGTCTTGTTGGTCAAGGACTCTGAGAAATTCCTGACCTACGGCGCCACTGACGCCTACTATTGCTACGTTATATTGCATTTTAAATTGGTTCTAAGTCAAATTCCTGATGCAAAATTACAAATTAATTTTATAACTATCATCTTGCATCGCCTCTAAGTCTCGGAGCATTAGTCGCCTCTCGGGCTCTCGGAGTCATTTTCTACCGAAGTCGGCCGGTATTTCGCCCCAGCGGTCGGTATCCCATTTGAGGATCGGGTTGGGAATGGAATGTGTTGCAAGCCAAGCATCGGCTCGGTCGAGGATTTCTCTGAGCCGTACATTTTCGGTGGTAGGGGTGAGTTTGGTATTGGAGTGTCCGCGTTTTATCCAGGAGCGGGCGGTCTTGGAGTCGCTGTATATTGGACGTGAGTTGTCCCCCGAGCGGGCGAGCAAGGCGGCACAGTGGATGATAGCGAGATATTCGCCGATGTTGTTGGTGCCACCCTCGAGGGGTCCTACGTGGAACAGTTGGGTGCCGTCATCAACGAGAACACCACGGTATTCGACAGGGCCCGGATTACGGCTACAGGCGGCATCCACGGCGATGGCGTCAAGTCGTATTTCGGGAAAGGCACTGTAGTTGATGACGGGATGAGACGCGCGTTTTGACATGGCGCGGAAAAGGCCGAGTTGTTCAGCGGGGTTGCCTCTAAAGGCTACAGTCGCGCTTTCGAGGTCGTTATAGGATTTAAATTTGGCACCGGGGAAGCCATCAATCTGGTCTTGACATTCTTCCCATGAGTCATAGATGCCGGGGGCCCGGCCTTCCCAGACAACATAATACTTGTTTTTTTTCATAAGTCAAGAGAATTGTATCAGGAGTCTCACGTTGATGGCGTGGCAGCCGCAGTGACGAGCGAGGTCGGCATTTGTGACACGTCCCATCATGGTGAGTACGGCGTCTTGCATGCCGGGATTGAGATGAATGGCATTGTTTATGCCGTCAGAGGCGGTGAGGATGTCGCGAGTCATTGCAACAAAGGCGTTGGACATGGCCATGGCCATTGTGCGGCGCACGTGAGAGCCCGGATTGGTATAGCATGTGCGTTGTTGTGGGCTGTCGGATTGTTTTGGTGGGGAGGTGGCCAGGTCGTGATATCTGATGTGCCCAAAGACTTTGGAGCGGGTGTCGCTCAGGTCGAGGATTATGGCACCGGTTTTCATGGCGTCTATGGCCGAGCTGTCGATTAGAGTCGGGACGGCGGTGGGGGTGGCGATGATGACGTCGGCGGTGCGCAGGGCCGATCCTAATACCCGGGGGTGCATGGCCGAGGTGATGACACCGGCTCCGAGGATGCTCTGGGCCTGGCATAGGCCATAGGTGTCATCGTCAAACAGGTGAACGATGGCCCCCATGCCGATAGCGGCCTGAGCGGCGGCTATTGCCGACATTCCCGAGCCGAGGATGGTGACTTCACAGGGGATAACTCCCGGTACGCCACCTAAAAGTATGCCCTTGGTGCCTTGGGGGTCGGCCAGGAGAGAGGCGGCGATGGTGACAGCGGCACGTCCGTCGACGCGGCTTATGACGTCGGCAAAGGTGCGGTGCCCGGCACGGTCGCTCACCAGGTCGAGGGCGACTGATATGATGTTGAGCTTGAGATAGGTCTCGATTGTGGCGGTCGAGTGACGATAGGGATTGGAGAGGGTGAGTACTATTGCTCCGCGATGAAGGCGGGATGCGTCACGAGGCGTCATTGGCGAGGGGTGCAGGACGATGTCTGAGCCGAGAGTTGTATCGTGCTCGGTGATGCGTGCACCGGCGGCGGCATAACGGTTGTCGTCATAGTGTATCGATGTCCCGGCACCTCGTTCAACCCTGACTTCGAGACCGCGGTCGACAAGCATGGCGACAGCTTCGGGAGTGAGCATGAATGTCTTGGCACCGGTGTCGGCGGTCGATGGCAGGCCAAGGGTGATGACTCGCCGGCTTGATAGTGCCGGGGCAGGTTGCTCGAGTGGAGTGTGTTGGGATGTCATAATTGGTTGACTGTCATGTTGATGAATGATTGGGCTGACTTTCTGATCTGATCGGTGTCTTCGAGCTGTGATGAGTCAAAACGGTAGTGGGCACGAGAGTAAAATGGGTCGCGGGCCTTTAGGTTAGTGGTGACATATTCCTGGATGGATGCCTCAGATAGGTTGTCAATCAGTGGGCGTTGGCCGGGTGTCAGTCTAAGCCGTTCGATCAGACGCGGTATCGGTGCCTCTAACAGTACGGTGAGTCCCGAGGCGTTCATCAGGTCCATATTGTCGGCGTGGCAGGGAGTGCCACCACCACATGCTATAATCATCTTGCCCGGCATGGAGGCGACGCGTCGCAGGGTCTCGCGCTCGAGAGCGCGGAAGTGGACCTCGCCGTGGAGACGGAATATGTCACTGACTCTCATGCCGGTGTCTTGCTCGATGAGTTGGTCGAGGTCTATGAATGACCATTTAAGACACATGGCCACCGCACGACCAAGGGTGGTCTTGCCGGTGGCCATGTAGCCTATGAGATATATCTTGTCTTTACTCAATTTCAAAATAACCGCTTAGGTTGGTGGTCAGTTATTTCTTTGAGGCGATGTCTTTGGCGAGGAGGTCACGTATTTCGGTGAGCAGTTGTTCCTGGGAGGGTCCGGCGGGAGCGGCTTCTTCGACGGGTTTCTCGCGTTTGAGTTTATTGATAAATTTGATTGCTACAAATATACATAGGGCTATGATTATAAAATCAAGGATTGTCTGTACAGTGTTGCCCCAGGTGATATAAACGGCATCGGTAGCGCCTTCGACGCCTTTGATGAGTACTTTCTGGTCGGCAAAGTTGGCACCACCGGTAAGGACGCCTATGGCGGGCATTATGATGTCGTTGACCAGTGATGTTACAATTTTACCAAATGCGGCACCGATGATAACACCGACTGCCATGTCAATAACGTTGCCCTTGACGGCAAATTCTTTAAATTCTTTCAGGAAGTTGGCCATAGTAGAGTTGATGTGTTTAAGTCAGTTTTTGGTGAGTTGATGGGATATTTGGTAAACGCGTGTGGCGATGTTATTGTTTCTTTGTGGAATTGTCTTTTTGTAGTGATTTTTTGATAGCGCCGGGCAGGGCAAAGGATATATATAGTTGTATGAACGCGCCTGCCAGGACAAATACAATCCAATCGCTTGGAGTGTTGGATGTCCAGATGAAGTAAGCGCCGACACCAAAGGCAATCGGTGACCATCGGAGCATGGCATAGAGTCGTTTGACGCGGAAATCATTACCCTTGTATGGCGAAAATATGCGGCCGACAAACAGGAGAACAGCACCGGCGGTAAGTAGTATTTTGGCGGGGAGGGATGTGGGACCGTAGAATATTGGCATCAGCATCGATGCGGCCACTAAGAGTAGTCCGAGGATGCTCAGGGCTTCCATTATCTTGTTTTTAGTCATTTGGAGTAGTATTGTTGGTGTTGGATTGTAATTGGTCGGGGTGTGCCGGACAAGATTAATCAGAGAGATATATGTCCTCGTTGGGGAGGGTCATGGAGTGGTGCTCGCGCACTATGCGCTCGATAATCCGGGGGTCATGATTGTCAAGTAGCACGTTGAGGTTGTGGTAATATTCCATGGTGTCCTCGTTTTGTTTGATGGCTACCTCGAGGGAGTCAATTTGCTTTTTGTTACGGTATATGCGTGCCACCGAGTTCTCTTGGAAGAATAGGATATAGATTATGGCACCGGTAAGCAGTAGACCGGTGATGGAGATATATCGGCGGCACCATTGTAAGGCAGAGTTGGACATAGGGTCTGGTGGGTAGAGGGTATGGGGAAAGTGTTCAGAAACGTTTGTGTCGTGGGGCTTGGTCGACGGGACGCCAGCGGTATAGACGGTCTGAGGGGCGTATTTTGGCCGGGACAGCGATAGAGAAAGAGTCACCCTTGACAGCCTTGGGCACGCTTTTGAGGTCGACGCGTATGTCTTGGACGGTGAGTATGAGGGCTCCGGTTGTGGGTCCGGTAATGACGATTTCATCGCCTACACATAGTTCGCCGGCCTCCATGAGAAATTCGCCGACGCCTGAGCGTGAGAAGTATTTGACTCCCTTGGCGCAGTAGTCTTTGACGCGTGTTGCCGAGCTTCCATAGTGGGAAGACCATTCGCCCAGACGTTGGCCGAGGTAGTAGCCGTTCCAGAAACCGCGATTGAATATTTTGTCGAGCCGATTGTCAAGCGAGGCTATAAGCTTGTCGTCGAAGGTGTTGTCACAGATTGCATCGAGTGCTTTCGAGTAGCATGCGACGGCCTCGCTGACATATTCGGGCCCACGGGCACGTCCTTCAATCTTGAAGACGCGTACACCGGCATCAACCATCTTGTTGAGGAAGTGGATGGTCTTCAGGTCTTTGGGAGACATCAGGTAGGGGCCGTCGACTGTAATTTGTTCGCCGGTCTCGCGGTCGGTGAGGTCGTATGCCCGGCGGCATATCTGGGTACAGGAGCCGCGGTTGGCGCTGGAATTCATCTCGTGGAGCGAGAGGTAACACTTGCCTGAGGTAGCCATGCACAGGGCGCCGTGGCAGAACATCTCGATTTTAATCAATTCGCCGGCAGGCCCGCGCAGGTCTTGGGCTTTGATGAGGTCATGTATTGCGGCAACTTTTTCCATGGTCATCTCTCGGGCCAGTACCACGACATTGGCCCACCGGGAGTAGAATTTCAGGGCCTGGAAGTTGGTGATGTTGGCTTGGGTGGAGATATGAACTTCGACACCGAGTTGGCGTGCCATCTCGATGACAGCGATATCGGCGGCGATGATTGCCGAGACACCGGCCTCGCGAGCTGCCAGCAGGGCCTGGCGTGAAGGCTCGAGGTCCTCGTCAAACATCACGGTGTTGAGGGTGAGGTAGGACTTGACGCCTGCCCGGTTACAGGTATGGGCTATGGTCTTCAGGTCGTCAAGCGTGAAGTTGAGTGATGAGCGGGCACGCATGTTGAGATGCCCCACACCAAAGTATATGGAGTCGGCACCGGCATTGATTGCCGCATGGAGTGACTCAAATGAGCCTACCGGGGCCATGATTTCAAAATCACTGCGTTGCATAGGAGTGGTGTATGTTGGCTATAAACAGTTAATGGCCAATAGGCCTGAAGGTCTATTGGCCCTTGGGCCTGTATTGGAGTTATTTTTCTCTTGCCGTGAAGTTGTGCTCCGACAGAAGCATGGCAGGCGGCATGGGCCGTCTATGATGCTTGAGGGTTGGTTGACGCTTAAATTATTTGGCGTCGGCAGGTGTTCCTTTGGTGGCGGGAGTCGAGGCCTTGTCGGCGGGTGTAGCTTGGTTGTTAAATTTGTTGGCACCCTGAGCGGCAGTTGTATTCTCGGTCTTGGTGCGGATGTTGCTGCCGGCCTTGGGAAGGGTGTAGGCTGAGGCTACTGAGAATACAAGGATGAGAATGGCGAGTGTCCAGGTTGCTTTCTCGAGGAATGAGTTGGTGCCACGCACGCCAAGCACTTGGTTGCCACCGCCAAACTGTGATGACAGACCGCCTCCCTTGGATTTCTGTATCAGGACGATACCAATAAGAAGAACTGCGACAATGAGTGTGAGTACAATAAATACTACGTACATGATAAATTGTTATGTTTATATTTTATTGATGTTTCATTTACCGGTGCGCTCACTCAACGCTATTAGCTTGTTGAGAAAACGCAATTGGTCTGCAAAGTAAACACTTTTTTCCGGATATTTCAAATTTAAGTCAGATATAATTTCATAAGCACGACGATAACGGCCTTGTTTGATGTATATTTTGGCCAGTGATTCGTTGAGCGATGAGGGTGTGGGGTCTGAGGTGTGTGGTGTTTTGGAGGGGGTGGTTGGAGAGAGATGTGTGGAGTCTTGGGGAATGTTGGTTGCCGGTGTTTCTATGGGAGCTGTCGGTTCAGGTGTTGTCATCGGTGTTGTCTGATGAGCGGCCATGAATGAGTCTATGCGAGAAGACGTCAGGTCGGGAGTGGCTGACGGGTCTTCTTGTGGGTCTCGGGCCTCGAGGACGGCTGAGTAGTCGGGGGTTGGGTTGAATATGAGGCGTTCGAGCAGGGCGTCTTCTTCAGGGGATGCGTGTCCATAGGTCTCAAGGAATGTGTCGATTGCCGAGGTGGTTGACACCCGGGGTTGTCGGGTAGGGGGGTATATGTTTGCCCAGTCGTCACCCGAGATGTCGGCGGCGAGGACTGCTGCTCGTGGATCGGCGCTGTTGAGGATTACTCGTGCTTTAAGCATGGCCCGGGTGTCGGCATCGAGAGCGTCGTAGTTGTCCTTGAGGCTGATGAGTTGGTCGAGTATGTCGTAGCGTGGTTGGTGGTTCACGGTGTTTTTGTGATGGTTTGTTAGGTTGTGGTGGATTGATGGCGGTGTATTACCAGTTGCCGAGTGTGGCGTTAAAGATGAGGTTGACGAGTTCCTTGGATATTTCCTGGCATAGTTGGTCCTGAACGTCAATCAGAAGTTCTGAGGCGTCAAAGTCGCGGTAGGCGCTGAATGTCTGGTCTATGTCGTTGTTTGGGTTGCGGGTGTCGGTATATTTGACGCGCACGCCGATTGTCAGGCGTGTCTTGGATGCATAGGCGTCTTCGGTGACGGCTTGTGGCGTGAGGGTGTAGCTTGTAATCTCGCCTTCGAGTCTGATGTCGGCATTACCGGTGTCGATGGTCTGTAGGCGGGTGTTGCGTGAGATGTAGTCTGAGAGCTCGAGCTCAAAGGTCTGTTGCAGGGGTGCATAAACCAGCGCAGCGCGTATCGGGAAGTTGCCTACATATATGGTCTTGTACACGTTGTAGTCGAGGACGGCGCCGTTAAATGTATATTTGACACATGATGAAGGTACTGCCATGGCGATGAGTAGCAGCAGGGTGATGAGGATAGATTTGGGGGATGGTTTCATTCGAGGCCGTATTCTTTGATTTTGCGGTAAAGTGTTCGTTCAGAGATGTTGAGGTCGCGGGCGGCGTCTTTACGACGTCCGTCGTTGTTGCGCAGAGCTTGTTCGATTGTTAGTCGCTCGTTGTCCTCGAGAGTGGATGGTCGGGATGGTAAATCGGTGTCAGGAGAGGTGTGTGGTATGTCAAAGACTTCGACTGTATCGGTGATTGGTGGTAACAGCTGGTGGTTGTCGGGATTTTGACCGTCAAGGCGTGCTTGAAGTCGGTCGATGCGTGAGCGCAGGTTGAAGATGAGGTTGAACAGCATCTCGCGTTCGCGGCTGTAGGAGTGGGTGTCGGTAGTCGTGTCATTGTCGGCACGCATCATCGGCAGGGCGGTGTTGGGAGGGAGATATTGGGCGAGGGTGGTGTCGCTGACTTCGGTGCCGGCTTCAAAGAGTGATATTTGGTCGATGATGTTTTTGAGTTGACGCACGTTTCCGGGCCAGGGGTATCTCAGCAGTAGCTGACGTGCGGCCGGTGAGAATGATATTTCGGGGGTCATATATCGCTCGGCAAAGTCAGAGGCAAATTTGCGGGCCAGCAGTGTTATATCGTTGTTGCGGTCGCGCAGTGGAGGCACGGTAATCTGGACTGTGGACAGTCGGTAGTACAGGTCTTCGCGGAAGCGGCCGTGGGCTATAGCTTGCCGCAGGTCGACGTTGGTGGCGGCGACGATACGTATGTTGGTCTTCTGGGCGGTAGATGACCCTACCTTGAAGAACTCGCCGGTCTCGAGAACGCGTAGCAGTCGCGCCTGGGTGGTCAGTGGCAATTCGGCAACCTCGTCAAGAAAGATGGTGCCACCGTCGGCTTCTTCAAAGTAACCCTTGCGGGTGGCTACGGCGCCTGTAAAGGAGCCTTTCTCGTGCCCGAACAGCTCTGAGTCAATGGTGCCCTCGGGTATGGCGCCACAGTTGACGGCGATATAGCGCGCATGTTTGCGGTGGGAGTAGGCGTGGATGATTTTAGGGAAAAACTCCTTGCCGGTGCCGCTTTCGCCGGTGACCAGGACCGAGAGGTCGATGGGAGCCACACGCACGGCGCGTGAGACGGCGCCTATGAGTGCCGGGGCGTTGCCCACGATGCCATATCTCATCTTGGCTTGCTGTATCTCGCCGGAGATGTCGACACCGGTGGCGGGTGATAGCTGTGTGGTGAGTTTTTTCATCGTCGGTCGCGCAGTTTGTAGGTTTGGGCTTTAAGAAATTCGCCAAGCTCGTCGATAGATGAGGCATGGGCTCGTTGCTCATCGACGCTGATAGGGTCGCCGACGCTGACGTGGAGGGTGGTATGGCACTTGCGCCAAACCTCGGAGGGCAGACGCAGTGTGCGCAGTTGCCAGCACACGACACCCAGGAAGTTGAAAAACCAGCTGTTGGAGCCGTGGAAGTAGATGGGGATGACAGGGACCTTGAGCTTGTCGATGAGACGTATCACCGAGTCTTGCCACTTACGGTCTACCAGACGTCCGCGCCAGTTGACCTTGCTGACGGCTCCGGCAGGAAAAAATCCCAGCGGTCTGCCTGACTTGACTTGGTTGATACATTCTTTGATGCCTTTCATTGAGACGGCTTTTTTGGCGGGGTCGTCCGAGGCGAGGGCATCGACTTTGATAAAGTTGGGGTTCATGGCGGTGATGCGTCCGAGCACCATGTTTACCATGACTTTATATTCGGGGCGGCGTGATGCCACGAGGTCAATGAGTGTGATACCGTCCAGTGCACCGAACGGGTGATTGGATACGGTGATGAAAGCGCCCTCGGGTAGATTGTCGAGCACTTCCTGACCGTCAACTCTTACCGTGATGTCAAAGTCCTTGAGTAACGAGTGGACAAACTCGGGCCCCGGGGTGTCAAAGTATTTGTCGTGCACGGCGTTGACCTTGTCAACGCTGAGCCAGTGTAGTGCTCGGTTGACAAGTTTCTCATGGCCTTTGAGCCGTGGTACCATGGTGATGACATCCTCGACGTCAAGGACAGTGCGTTTGACCGGGGTGTCGGTAGGTTGTTTGTCAGGAGTAAGGTTATCGGTGGTCATAATAAAAGTCTTTATCGGGTGGGTGCAACGGGACTATTCAATCAAATTAAACGAATAAGCCGATTGAATAGAATGAGTCGTTTAAATCGAGTCATTCAAATATAAGTATCCGATGTCACCCCGGGAGGGTATAAAGAAAAAAAGCTCCGAAGTCGTTGAGGAACTTCGGAACTTAAGCGCTTCAAGATGGACTCGAACCAACGACCCTCTGATTAACAGTCAGATGCTCTAACCGACTGAGCTATTGAAGCATGATGTGATATGTTGGCTTATTATCCTTAGTCGCTGGAGGTATAAACTATCACGATTTATAGCGACGTGGTATCTTGGTTAAAAAGATTAGGATTAATATTGCGCTTCAAGATGGACTCGAACCAACGACCCTCTGATTAACAGTCAGATGCTCTAACCAACTGAGCTATTGAAGCATTGCTGAAGACTCTCGCTCGAGTCACTAAAGCCTTTTGGGGCTTTTGCGGTGCAAAGTTAATGATTAATTTTTAATTGCACAACAGTTGGCGGCTATTTTGTTGAAAAATTATTGGACATTCTTGAACTGACATTTTTCAATAACCTTCAACAACCTCAATAGTCTCTAAGGAGGTAGTTAAGGGCTTCGTCGGGACCGATATTGAACAGGAGGTCGAGGATTGAGAGGTTGTCGGGGAGAGGTAGGGGATAGGGACGGGCGCGCCAGTAGTTGTTGGTGAGTTGTTGGTAGTGTGCAGTGGACAGACCAGCGTTGTCATTGTTAAGCAGGGGAGACGCCTTGGCTGTAACCGGGGTGGTCAGGCCGAGGATGTGGCGTATGGTGGCGTCGAGGTCGAGGATGAGGTCGAGGAGGTGTCGTCCCACGGCGTTCTCGCTGATCAGGGGCGATAACAGTGGGTAATAGTGTTCAAAGAAAGGAGTGCGACCGTATGCGGCCTCGATGGTGAGACGGTGTATGCGATGCCAGTTGCCGTGACCCGAGATGACGAGACGGTCGAGGGGAGTGCCCGTGGGGGCGTGTTCGACAGGAATGGTCATGGTGACTTCGCCCCGGGTGTCGAGGATGGTTGCACGGCGCACATATTTGTCACGCTTGGTGACCGGTGACTCGAGGTCATAGACGCCGAGGTCGCTATGTGCCAGCTCGCGGTACCATGTTATCGGTGCAAGATAACGGGGTATCATTTGTCGGGATTGGCTGAGCTGAAGATGCGATTCCAGCGTATGCCGCCGTTAAAGATGGAGCGGTCTTTGTCAAACGAGATGAGAACAAACATGGGGGTGCCCACGATATGGTCTTCGGGTACAAATCCCCAGAAGCGAGAGTCTTGGGACATGTCGCGGTTGTCGCCCATCATGAAGTAGTAGTCCATGGTAAAGGTGTATTGATAGGCGGGGAAACCGTTGATATATACTACACCGTTGTTGTTGAGGTAGGCTGTCGGATGGTTTTCGTAGTTACGGATACATCTGTCGTATAGAGCCCAGGTGTAGCTGTTGAGTGGAATAGTGAGACCTTTCTTGGGTATCAGTATGCCATCGGGGCCACCATAGTTGGAGAGTGTCCAGTCTTGAGAGAGTGTTTGGGGGAAGAGGTTGGTGTCGCCATTGAGGGGTGTGCGCGAGACTTTGATGTAGTCCTTAAGCTGACCGGTGGCTGTCATTGTTTTGATCATCTGACCGGTTAGAGGCAGGACATAAATCGAGGATTGGGCGGAAGCTTGGGGAAGGTAGTTGCGGATTTCTTCGAGCAGATTGTTGTCGACGGGTACGGGAGCGACTTCATCGATTGTGATGCCGAGTTCGTGGCATGTTTCTTCGGTGAGAGGGCGTGACATGGCGGCGAGGTAGCGGAATTGAACATTATCGGGCTGGGGCTGGGGCTTGCCGTTGATGTAAATCACGTCATCGACGATTTTGAACCGTTGTCCCGGGAGTCCGACGGCGCGTTTTACAAAGTTGGTGCGTCGGTCGACGGGGCGATAGATGACTTTGCCAAATTTATCGGGGTTTTCCTTGATGTATTGGCGTCCATATTGTTCGACCAGAAGGTCATAGTATTCGGGAGATTCCTCGTATTTGAGGGCCACGGTATCACCTGCCGGGAAGTTGAACACGACGATGTCGCCCGATTCTACCGAGCGCAGTCCGGCCAGACGGTGATAGTCAAGGGTTGGAGTCTCGAGATATGAGCGGGTGCCGATGAGGGGCATGGTGTTGTGTACCAGAGGGAAGTGGATGGGTGTCATGGGCACGCGAGGGCCGTAGGTGACTTTGTTGACCCATAGATAGTCGCCGGTAAGAAGTGTTTTCTCGAGTGACGAGGATGGTATCTGGTAGTTCTGTCCGATGAAGTTGAATATAAAGTAGACCAGTACTAAAGCATAGACTATAGCATCGACCCAGGACATGATGGTGCGTGTGGCGGCGCTTTTGGAGTTTTTCCACCATGTCAGTGGTATGTAGGAGGTGATATAGATGTCAAACAACAAGGGGAGTCCGAGCAGTAGCCAGGCGTTGCCCATCCATATTACCCACAGGAGGTAGATGGATGTCACGATGCCAAAGCGCCACCAGCGTGATTTTTTGATGGGTTGGCAACGTTGTTTGATGTCTTTTATGGAGCGGTGATACAGGTCTTTGATATTCATCGTTTAACTTGTCAGTAGGTTTGGGTCGTTTCTAAGTTGGGGGGCTGTCGTTGGGTAAGGGGAGAGGGGTGGATGTTTAAAATGAGTCGGCCGTTTGGGACCGACTCATTTTAATTTAGTTTGTGGGTTGTATTATTTAATGATAACCTTGCGTGCGTTGGAGCCACGGCGCTCGATATAGAGGCCGGGAGTAAGCTCGGTGGCGCGTACTTTCATGCCCTGGAGGTTGAAGTACTCGGCGGGGGTGTTGTCATCGCCATCGGCGATAATGTCATCGACGCCTTGGTTGTTGAGTGTGACCTCGATGGGGTTGGAGTTGGTAGAGCGTTGACCGGTAGAGGTGTTGACGGCAACGACGGTATAAGAGTACTTGGAGATACCGGGGATGGCTTTGACTTGCATAGAGGTCTGACCGCCGGTAGAGACATCGTTGTGGTCGGGGTGTATGTATGGGATTGAGCCGACGACAATGACTACGTCATCGATTGCGACGTTACCAAGATTTTTGTTATAGATAAACTTGACGGCAACCACCCCGTTGGGTATGTTGGTGATAGATATTGTCTCGCCGGCTTTGTTGTAGTTGTCAACTGTGTATGTGCCGAGTGTGACGGTTGAGCCTGTATTGGTGGTGCCTTGGACGGTGAGTGTTGAATTGATGGAGTTGTTGCCTTTTATCCAGAATTTTATGGAGTTGACGCTGGCGTCAAACTCGGGAGATTGGAGGTAAGCACCGTTTTTGGCGAGTTTAAGCGATGGAGCAGCCTGTCCGTAGTTGCCGGTAGTGTTGTATCCATCGGTGGTGGATGAAGACCAGTTCTGTGGCAGGTTGCATACTTTATCGCTTGAATTTCCTTGGAAATCAGCTGTGTGGGTTTCTGATTTTCCATCGGGGATTGCGGTTACGGTAAGTCTGTAATCGTCGGCGCCGGTTACAGGTTGCCAAGCGGCGGTAAAGCTGTCTTTGAAGATATCGGTGGCAGTGTTGGCAGTGGGAGGATCCAGGAGAGCGCCGCCACCCGAGACGTTGAGTGTGATGATGCCGTTGGCCTCGGTGATGTCGGTGAGGGGGCAGTTGATGGCGCGGCCGTTCCAGTCGCTAAGTTCGGGGTTGGTTTCGGCCGTCAGGTTGGTTACATTGCCTGTACCGGGGAATGGGTATTGGGCCATTACGGTCTTGTTCTGGTTGTTGGCATAGCCTCCGGCTTCGATGATGTCCACATATTGGTGTGTGGCATCGTTGTTGACAATGTTGCGACGGAAAACGGTGGGGTTGGTGTAGTCGATATGCCATACCAGGAGGCCGTGACCGGGGACGTATTTGTCCCATCCGCTCTGTTGACGGTTCTCGAGGAGGAAGAATTCGGCTTTGTTCTGGGTGGGGATGAGATATACCTGGTTGGATTTCTCGATGTGGGAGAGAGATATGGTGAGACCCACGTTTTCCTGAAGGACGATGGGCTCGGTCCAGCCCATGGCGTTGCGCTCGTAGGCCGAGTATATGGGAGGAGTGCAACCGTCGTTGTTATAAGGTCCGTAGTCGAGAACGTCCCATGCGCCGGGTGTGAGTTTGGATGCTGAGCCGTTGTAGTCGGTGGTGTAGAGGTCGGGGAGTCCCATGACGTGGGAGAACTCGTGGATAAAGGTACCGACACCGTCGGGACGACTTTTCTCCCATTCGTTGGTACAGGCATAGTGGTTGATTTTGACGCCGTCGACGACAAATGTTTTGCCGGCACCGGCAAGTGACCATGAGTGGGGCCATACCGACTCGTCAGGGCCATAGGAGGCTTCGCCTTGACCGGCGTAGAATATAAATATGTTGTCAACCTCGCCGTCGCCGTCCATGTCATATTTTGAGAAGTCAACGGTATCGTCAAGAATATTGACAGCGTCTACAACCATGTCTTCGGGGGCGAAGTCGTCACCGTTGGAGTCGTTGCCTCCATAGTAGTCGCGATTGTTGGGGAGGGTGATGGGCCCGAGTACATCAAATGTGGGGCGGAATTGGTTGTTGGAGCTGAGACGGAAGTATTCGGCGGCACATCCGGTGGCGTTGTATTGGCTGAAGCCGTCTTTGTTGAGCATGTCGGTGAAGTACTGGCCGGCATCGTAGGCTGTATTAAACTTGACATCTTGGTATTCGACGAGGATTACGAGGCCGCGTACATCGCCTTTTGGGGGGAATGTTGACCCGGTGTGTCCCATGCCGTTATAGGCACTGGCACGTGTGGCGGGTGCTTTCATTACACCGGCGGGCTCGATGCCGCGTTTTTGTCGGGCTTTAACGTTGAGCTCGGTTGTGTTAAGCTGGGATATGTTCTGTTTGACGCTTTTGGCGAGGTGGGAGTCGGCGTCAATGTTGGCGCGGACGGTAGTTGCTGTACGTACACCGTTGGCATCGACGCGTCCATAGCATAGATAGCCGTTGGCGTCACGGACGAGGATGTCTCCTTGTTCGTTGAGTGTATAGTGGGTAAACTCATCACCAACAACTTTCACCTGGATGGTGGTGCCATCGGGCTGGGTGACTGTGCGGAAGCCTTGACGGGCGGGAACGGCCCAGGCGGTGGTAGACATCATGGCGGCTACGGCACCTACTATAAGCTTATTGTTCATTATGATGAAGGGTTAATGTTGATATTTAGTGTATGATTGGAGGTACTCGTGTCTTTAACAGGCGCTGATGTGGCCTATGTGGCATGAGTAACCGCAAATATACAACTTTTCACTCATTATATGTCACCTAATGTTAGCTTTTTAAGCTAATTTAGCAAATAAAGAATTTAGGAATTGAAAATGGGGGTGGTCTCTAAGAGGTTGTATTTTTAAACAGCCTCTAAAATTACAGGTCTTCCCATTCGACGTCAGTGATGCGTGACTCGCCGGTGGTTGTAGTCTTAGTGGTGGTGTGGGGTGTTGACCCTTGGCCGGTGTCGGTCGATGACTCGGTTTTGGTCTCGGTTTCGGTAAATTCTTCAAATTCTACATATTCGCCTATCGAGGGGTCGATTTTCTTGGGCTTGGGTGTGGGTTGTTGCTGCTGTTGCCGGCCGGTGTGGCCTGAGGCTGTGGAGTTCATCTGCTCGAACATACTGCGTACGCGACGACGTGCGCGGTGATAGAATATCACAAAGCGGATGATAGGTATGATGATAAAAAATATGAGAAACAGCAGTAGTAGTGTCTCAAAAAATCCCATTCTTGTATTTTAGTTGGTAAATGTTGATGGCTGTATTGTAATGATAGTGGTAGTGGGGCTGTTCAAGCGTTGCGGTGAGGGTCGCGGGTAAGCATTGACAGCAGCAGGTAGAACGCGATGGTCCATAGAAGTCCGCTGAGGCCATATAGGATGACAAAGCTGATGGCAGCGAGAATAATAACATAGCGGCGGAAGTTTTCGCGCAGGTCTAAGTTTTTAAATTTCAGCGAGAACATAGGTATGCGGGAGACCATGGCCAAGGAGATGATGACCAGGAGGATTGCCATGATGAGCGGTTGGGGGTAGGTATAGGAATTAATCCATCCGGCCATGCCGATCCAGAATATGGCGGCGGCGGGTATGGGTAGGCCACGGAAGGTTGTCATGCCGGCATCCATGACGTTGAAGCGGGCGAGTCTAAGGGCTCCGCACACGGGGATGAACAGTGCCAGGTAGTTGACCCAGCAGTTGGGGCAGTGGGATTGCATGATGTTGTACATCATTAGTCCGGGTGCCACGCCAAAGGATACGAGGTCACTCAGTGAGTCGAGCTCTTTGCCGATATCGCTGTAGGCTTTGAGCAAGCGTGCTACGGCTCCGTCAAGGAAGTCAAATATGGCAGCGGCGCCAATAAATATACAGCACCATTCCCACCCCATGAGTTGTCCGACGGGTTCGAGACCATGGAACGCCATGATGATGGCGATGCATCCCGAGAGAAGATTGAGACAGGTGATGGTGTTGGGAATATTGGAGGTGATGGATTTCATAGTGAGGATTGCTTAATTTCGGGGTGTAAAAGGCCCACCTGGGTGACGCCACCGATGGTTTTGTCTCCGATGTTTACATATATGTCGGTGCCTAAGGGGAGGTAAAGGTCGACGCGTGAGCCAAATTTGATAAATCCCATGTGGTCTTCAATCGATGCTTCGACGCCCGGTGTGGCATAGGTGACGATGCGGCGTGCGACGGCACCTGCTATCTGGCGCATGAGTATGCGCTGTCCGTGCTTGGTGACAATCTCGACTGTCGAGCGCTCGTTTTCGGTTGATGATTTGGGCAGGTAGGCGGCCATGAAGCGGCCTTTATGGTGCTTTACCAATGTGACTTCGCCATCTACCGGAAACCAGTTGGCGTGAACATTGACGATGCTCATGAATACTGACAGCTGTATGCAGCGGCATTTGAGCACCTCGGGTTCATATACCTCCTCGATGGCTACCACTTTACCATCGACCGATGATACCACGGCGTTGATGGGGTCGCCACGGAAACGTCGGCGCGGACTGCGGAAAAAGTTGACTACCAGCAGGTATAGGACTCCCCATATTGCTGTTGACACGATGGCAATGCTTATCGGGGGCACCCACAGCCATAGTGGCACATTGATTGCCGCCACTAATAGTAGCAGCGCTATAAGGATATTGGTGCCTTCGTGATGTATTTTAACTCGCATGCAAGGTCAAGGTTGTTAGGGCGTGGAGATGGATTGATTGCTCCACATATATTGTTATATCCGTAAGTAGCCGGGTGTTCAATATGCAAAGGTAGGTTATTCCTGTCAAATATCCAAAAAAACTTTAAATCATAGGTTATGGGGTGTGAGGAAATCGTGTGAGGAAATTAGGCGGGACTTGCCCCGGAATAAACCGGGGCAAGTCGAGGTGTCAGGGGTGTTGTATGGTGAGCTCGCGAAGGATGGGGGCGATGTCGGTGTTGTCGTGCAGGCCGTTGAAGCGCTGAGAGCCGGCGCCGATGGCAAACAGAGGCACGGGGTTGCCGGTATGGGAGGTGGTAGTAAAGCCCAGGGATATGGCGTTGTTCACAAGGTTGAAGACATCGACCGCAAAGGCGTTGAACGAGGCATAGAGGGTCTTTTGGTCCGAGGATTGCAATTGGATGAAGGTTTGGTCAAATTTATCTTTGAGGGTTTGTTCCTGTTGTTCGGTTACGGGGATGTGGGTGAACAGTCCGAGTCGGTCGGTGAGGTACTCTTTCATGTCTTCCCATGTATATGTGCGTCGGCTCTTGAGCAGGCTTTTGCAGTATTCGCTGAATTCTTCTTTTGAAATGCGCTGGTAGTCGACCAAGGGGAAGTTGGCTTTGTATCCGTGCCGGCCGGCGCCGACGCTCATTCCGCCGGTGTCGTGGTCGGCGGTGACGATGATGAGTGTCTCTTGGGGGTGGGCCCGGTAGAAGTTGTAGGCAACCTTGATGGCTTCGTCAAAGTTGATAATCTCCTTGATTGAAGCCGGGCCGTCGTTACCATGGAGCGCGTGGTCGATATTGCCGCCCTCGACCATCATGAAGAAGCGCTCGGGGGTGTTGCGCTCGAGATGTTTGAGACATGCCTCGGTCATGAGTGGCAGTGTGAGGTTGTCGGGTATAGAGTCGATGGTGTAGCCGATGTTCCAGGGATAACAGCCATCGGGACCCAGTAGAATTATTTTTTTATCCGAGACGATAGAAACAGAGTCGGCACCGTCACGTCCGCGCAGTATGCGCACCTCGTTGTCGGCTATTACCTGTAACAGGTCGGTGTCTTTGCCGTTCTTGTCCTTGTATCCGCGGAAGTCGGCTCCGGCGATGAAGTCATAGCCCGATGTGGCAGCCTGGCGACCTATCTCATAGTACATCGATCGGTTAGGGACATGGGCGTAGAAAGCGCCGGGTGTAGCATCATCGGGTGCTACTGAGGTGACGATACCTACGCCCCAACCTGAGTCTTTAAGTTGGCGTGCGATAGAGTTGACCGGGATGGTGTCGGCGTTCATGCCGAGCATGCCGTTGCGGGTCTTGGAGCCGGTAGAGAGAGCGGTGCCGGCAGCTGCCGAGTCGGTGATGGGGGTTGATGCTGAGTAAGTGGTGAGTATCGAGCCAACGGGGAAGGTGGACATGGTGAGTTGTTCACTGTTATTGTGGGTGAGCCTGAGGTAGTCGAGTGCTCCCATCACAGGACCCATGCCCATGCCATCGCCTATGAAGTAGAAGATGTATTTGGGCTCAGGCATTATGGCGCGTATTTTTTTGGGTGCGGCCTCGGGTGCGGCCATGGCGGGTGTGATGGCGATGGTGGCCGCGATTGAGAGTGTCAGGATGTGCTTTATCATGTTTTTTGGAGACTTATATTTGTTGGGTATTATTGGTTGTTCATTGAGAGCATCGGGTCTATGAATCGTCGGTCGTTGGCGAGGCGGGGTACTTTGCGTTGACCGCCGAGCTTGCCTGTCGAGGCGAGCCAAAGGTCAAACAGACCATTTTGGGCCGGGGTGATAGAAAGTCGGTCGAGGAATATGGAGTGGGAACGTTTGGCTTGGTAGTCGGAGTTGAGTGCCTGTAGCGCCATGTCGAGGCTCTCGGCAAAGGCTTCGGTATCTTGAGGTGGGGTAGTCCATTCGATGAGCCATTGGTGGTGGCCATGGCGTCGGTCATCGGCAAATACTGGAGCCACTGTGTAGTTGGCGACCTGGCAGTGGTGTTTATCACAGGCCTCGGTTAAGGCCCGGTCGGTATTCCATACCATTACTTCTTCTCCAAAGGCGTTGATGTAGTGGCGTGTGCGACCGGCGATTGCTATTCTCAGCGGGTCGTTGGAGATGACTTTGACTGTATCGCCTATGCGATATCGCCACAGGCCGTTGGGGGCTGTGATAATCAATTCATAGGTGTGTCCGGGCTCTACTTTCCATGCCGGTAGTGTCTCAACGTCAGGGTTGTCGGCCTGGCCGAGTGGGGCAAATTCATAGAATACGCCGCGGTCGAGTAACAATAGCATTGACCCGGGGTCCCGCAGGTCCTGGGCGGCAAAAAATCCTTCTGAGGCATTGTATGTCTCGATGTAGCGCATCTTGGAGGTGTCGGTGATGGCGGCATATTGGGAGCGGTAGGGATCCATGGATATGCCTCCATGAAAAAAGACTTCGAGGTTGGGCCACACTTGATGGATGTTGTCGGCGCCGGCACGGCGGATGACTTCCTTGAGGATGGTGAGAAACCATGATGGCACGCCCGAGATGTTGGTTATATTGGCGTTGATTGAGGCATTGACCAGTGCCGGAACTTTGACTTGCCAGTCTTCGATGAGGGCTGTGGTCTTGTCGGGGATGCGCACGAGGTTTACCAATGGGTTGATGGCGTCGATGAGGTTGGCCGAGAGGTCGCCGACTTTTACTCCGGGCTTCAGGTCGAGGTTGTTGGCAAAGGATCCGCCGAGGATAAAGCCCTTGCCGCCGAACATACGGCTGTCGGGGTACATGTCGAGATAGAAGGCTACGGCGTCGGTAGCGCCCGGGTAGTGGTTGATTTTCAGTGAGTCGTCTGTCACGGGGATGAATTTGGAGCGGCCGTCGGATGTGCCCGATGACTGGGCAAACCGACGTGTCACCCCCGGCCACAGGATGTCTCTCTCTCCGGCTACCATGTCCATGACGTCGTGTCGTATGTCGGAGTATGAGCGCGTGGCAATCATGCCTTTAAATGCCTCAAAATCGTCGGTCGGCTTCAGCGATGATTGATGGCCGAAGCGGGTCTTGGCTCCACGCGAGGTAAGGTATTTCAATACGTGGCGTTGAATATTCTCGATACCGTCACCGCGCCAACTGAGTGATTGACGTACATGGCGTGTCATGAAAAGCCGGGCCAGGGGTGTCAGGTTTATCATCTCAGTCTGTTTAGGAGGTCAGATATTTCGGTCCCTGACAAGTGGCGATTTCTGACGAGGTTGTCGGCTATCGAGCGTGTCACGGTGGCTACTGTCGAGTGGGTGAACAGTTGGTCGAGGAAGTTGTATGTCTTGGCATAAATGCTTTCTACCTCGTCCTCGTCGAGTTCACACATCTGTCGGCCACGGCTGTAACACAGTTGTTTGAGAGTGTGGGCGCGCGATGAGTCGATGGCGCGCGATTGGCCTATATAGGCACGTGACATTGCGTTGGCCAAGAGCATGGCTGAAGTCAGTTCGTATAGTTTGAGTTGGGAGTGCCAGACGATTTTGGCCGATATGCGTGGGCTGTTGATGATATAAAATTCGGGAGCCAACTCGACGCCTTCGCCGAGGTCGTTGTCGAGGGACAGGGCCGTGACATAGTGTTCGCCGTCATAGGCATACATGGCGATTGCCATGCCTGAAAGACCTATGGCACGGTCGGTTTCGTCTTGATATTTAAGAGTATTTTTCACTGTCTAAAGGCTTGTTGTTGGGGTTATTGGACCGGTCGGGCCAAGTCGCGCCGGTCAGGCCGGTTATTATTCCGGTGTGTCAAGGGTTTTTGTTGGAGATTATTACATAGTTCCGAGCAACTTAGCGTCGCTGTCGGGCGACGTATCAGTTGCTCGGGTATGTGGGGTAGTGATGTTATTGAATGTTGGTGGTGGGTTCAGTTTGGATAGGGAGGCTGGGAGGTGTGGAGTCAGCTTCTCCGATGATTTCGATGTCGAGTATTGTCCATTCCTGGGGTTCGATGTCCATCTCGGGCAAACCCAGGGTGCCAAATCCGAGCTCAGGAGTGAGGTAGAATGTGCCTTTACCGCCGATGCCAATCAGGCCAAGGGCTTCTTGCACGCCTTTGAATTGTTGGTTGGGTAGTATCTGTACGGCGTCTCCGGCGTTGATTGTTTTGCCGTCGATGTGTTTGAGGGAGATATTGACGAGGTAGCGTTTGTTGGGGTCGATTTTGCCACTGCCGGGGTTCTGAATGTTGGCAACGAGCCCCGAGGCTGTGCGAGTCGCACCGGCTTGTACGGCTTTGTCAGCGATGGCTTGTCCGGCGTTGTAGTTGGCCTGAGCCTTTGGTGTGGCTTTGGCGCGTTCTACTTCGCGACGTTCGAGGGTCTTGTTGAGACTTTCCTGAAGTTTCATCATTGTGTCCTGGTAGGCCTTGTAGCTTTTTTCGTCAACCGAGTCTTGGAGGACGAGATTTCTGACAAGAGTGAGGATTTCCTGACGGTTGAGGGCTGTTCCTTGGTTGGCGTAGTTCTTGAGGTCTTTCTGGATCTGGACACCGGCCATCACGCCGGCAAAGAAGTCTTCGCTATAGTCATCGCTGAGAACGAGTTGCATACCTTTTATGAAGTCTTGTCGGTTGATGACGATTGTAGAGTCGGTGCGCTCGGTATCGCATATGCTTTTGTTGAAATATGCGCCCATGAGTTTGCCATAGGCTTGGGACAGTGAGTCAATGGTGGTTTGGGCTACAACTGTATCGTTGGCGGTCTCGGCATCGCCCGAGCCACATGAGTTGAATGTTAGGCCCGCGGTCAGGCTCAGAGCAAGTATGGGAATCAGTGTTTTTTTCATTTGGATGGATTTATTAATTGTTATTGGGGATGGTCGAGAAGGTTATCAGCGGTAATGATAAATTGTGCTGAATCAGTCTTTGGTGCCGTAGGCGAGGTCACCGGCATCTCCGAGACCGGGGACGATGTAGGAATGGGCGTTGATCTCGGCATCGATAGCGCCTACCCAAACGGTTGTGCGGTCTTCGGGGAATGTTCGTGCGATATAGTCGATTGCTGTCTGGGAGGCTATGACCGAGGCCACATGGATGTGAGCCGGCATGCCCTTGGTAATCAGGGCGCGGTAGCTGAGCTCCATGGATGCTCCTGTAGCGAGCATGGGGTCACACAGGATGAGTGTCTTGCCGTCGAGACGTGGTGAGGCGAGGTATTCGATGCACACATCAAAGTTTTCTTTCTCTTTATACTTGCGGTAGGCCGAGACAAAGGCGTTTTCGGCACGGTCATAGAAGTTGAGGAAGCCTTGATGGAAGGGGACGCCGGCACGGAAGATAGTCGCCAGCACTACTTGTTCGTCGATGACAGGGCATTGGGCCTTGGCCAAGGGGGTGGTGACCTCGATGGTGGTGTAGTTCAGGTGTTTGGAAATCTCGTATGCCATAATCTCGCCGGTGCGTTCAAGGTTGCGACGAAATCTCAGAGGGTCGTTCTGTATGGTCGTGTCGCGCATCTCGGCAAGGTATTGACTTACCAATGAGGGTGAGTCTTGAAAGTTGATAATTTTCATCGTGTAATAATTTTATTATGGCAAAGGTACATAAAAAAACGCTATCGGGAGTAGTAAAGCGTTTTACAGATGTTTTTTAACCTTTATTAAGTGCCATAACAACAGTGATGGACATGCCACCACGGGGGGCTTGTCCATCACTCGATGATTTTATGATGTCGGGAAATTATTCCTGAGGCATTTTGGTTTTTTTGCCATAACCATACTGGGCAGCGGCGCCGAGTTCTTCCTCGATGCGGAGGAGCTGGTTGTATTTGGCCATACGGTCAGAACGGGATGCTGAACCGGTCTTGATCTGTCCGGCGTTGGTAGCGACGGCGATGTCGGCGATAGTGGCGTCTTCGGTCTCGCCTGAGCGGTGAGAGATGACAGCGGTGTAGCCGTTACGCTGAGCGAGCTCAACAGCGCGGAGTGTCTCGGTCAGTGAGCCGATCTGGTTGACCTTGACGAGGATAGAGTTGGCACATCCGAGCTCGATACCTTTTTTGAGGTATTTGACGTTGGTAACGAACAGGTCGTCACCAACGAGCTGGCAACGGCCGCCGATGAGGTCGGTGAGGATTTTCCAGCCTTCCCAGTCGCCCTCGGCCATACCGTCTTCGATAGAGTCGATAGGATATTTTTCAACGAGGTCTTTGAGGAATTGGGCTTGTTGCTCAGAGGTGTATTTGGGGGCGTCGGCACCTTGTTTCCAGGTGTAGTCATATACACCGTTTTTGTAGAATTCAGAAGATGCACAGTCGAGACCGATGGTGACGTCCTTGCCGGGAACATATCCGGCGAGCTCGATAGCCTTGATGATGACGTTGAGAGCGTCTTCGGTGCCGTCGAGAGTGGGGGCGAAGCCGCCTTCGTCACCTACAGCGGTGCTGAGTCCGCGTTGTTTGAGGACGGTCTTGAGGTTATGGAAAACCTCGGTGCCCATGCGGATGCCTTCGTGGAAAGAGGTGGCGCCGATGGGGCGTATCATGAATTCCTGGAAGCAGATGGGGGCGTCAGAGTGTGCACCGCCGTTGATGATGTTCATCATGGGAACGGGCAGTACATAGGTGTTGCAACCACCGATATATTTATAAAGGGGAAGGTCGAGGTAGTCAGCGGCAGCCTTGGCAACGGCGAGTGACACGCCGAGGATGGCATTGGCACCGAGGTTGGACTTGGTGTCGGTACCGTCGAGTTTCAGCATAGCCTCGTCGATGGCTACCTGATCGAGGGCTGACATGCCTGTGAGTGCTTCGGCGATAGGACCGTTAACGTTGGCTACGGCTTTAAGGACGCCTTTGCCCATATAGCGTGATTTGTCACCGTCACGGAGCTCAAGGGCTTCGTTAACGCCGGTAGAGGCTCCCGAGGGTACTGAGGCACGTCCACGTGCGCCTGATTCGAGTACTACATCTACTTCTACTGTGGGGTTGCCACGTGAGTCGAGAACTTCACGACCGATAATTTTTTCAATTTTCATAATCTTATGATTTGTTTTATAGGGTTTAGTTATATAGATGTCAATAGGTCAATGTTATACGCTGGAGGCGTCAATCCATGGCGCCGTCGGTGCTAAAAGCACCGCAAAGGTACAATTTTTCCGTGACTTACCCCAAGCTGTAATGATTAATTCTTCTTAAAAAAACATGGGCCGGGTTAACCCGGCTGTAGGGAGGGGTGTTGATCAGTCGATGATGGCCTGACGCGGCTCGGGTCTCAGGTCATAGGTGTTGCGGGCGCGTTCAAAGAGGGTGGGGGTGAATGTTGTCATCATCTTGAGTGATGCTTTATCCTCGATGGGATTGTAGGAGTCTTTAAGTGTGCTGATTGAGACTGTATCGGCATGATGTTCGGGGGTGAGTCGATGTCCGTTGCTGTCAACGGGATGGGTTATGGGCAGGTCCAGGGAGTTGCAGACAGCCCGGAGGGCGGCAACGGTGGCGCGTATCTTGCCCGAGCGTGAGTAGCCGGCGATGTGGGGAGTGGCGATGTCACTGAGTGTCAATAGGTCGCGGTTGATGTCGGGCTCGTTTTCCCAGCAGTCGATGACCAGGTGGGACACCAGGCCTTGACGGCGCGCCATAACCAGAGCGGTGTTATCCACGACCTCGCCGCGTGCTGCATTGATGATGATGGGGGCTCGGCGGGCGAGTGCCAGGCGTCGGCTGTCAAGAAGGTGGTAGGTAGCATCATCACCCTCGCGGGTCAACGGGGTATGAAAGGTTATAATGTCGGCCTCGGCCATGGCTTGGTCGAGTGTTGTCCAGTCATCGCCGCCCTCGGCACGTTGACGGGGAGGATCGACACGCAGGACTTTCATGTCCAGTGCACGTGCCCAGCGCTCGACTATAGTGCCCACGTGGCCGACACCCACGATTGCAAGCGTGTGCTGGCCTACGGGCCGGTTCATCAGGGTTATAATCGAGCACATGACATACTGGGCCACGGCTTGGGCGTTGCACCCCGGGGCGTTAAACACTTGTATGCCGTGGGTGGCACAGTAGTTGAGGTCGATATGGTCAGTGCCAATGGTGGCGGTGGCTATGACCTTGACATTGGTGGCGTCGAGCAGGGTGGCGTCACAGCGGGTGCGGGTGCGCACAATCAGTGCGTCGGCTTCACGCACATTCTCGCGTGTGAATTCTCCGGCCGGAAGTTTTATAACGCGGGCTCCGGCGATGGAGCCTATATAGGGCACCTTGTCCTCGACAAGTATCAGTGGCTCGCGCCGGGTCAATAGCTCAGTCTCCATAGATATAACAGTAGATAGATGGATATCAGGATGATTAGGGGTATTGATGATTTGTTGGCGCGCTGGTGGTTGGAGAAGGTGTGGCATAACTGGAATGATGTGACCATAAACAGCACGGGGGCGTAGACGCTCACCGACTCATAGTCGATGCAAACGGCAAAGAGTGTGACCAAGCCCATGACTGACAGTGTGCCCATGTAGGCTCTCATGTGGGAGTTGTATGAAATCATCTTCATGAAGTTGGCCATCCATCCTGTAATCAGTAGCAGTGAGGTGAAGGCGATGATGGCAAATACATGCAGGATTTCCATCTCGCTGAATGATGAGTAGACCGGTATATATCCGGTGATGTGGAAATCGGAGGGGGTGGATATGCCAAGACCGAACACAACCCACCATGGTGTCGCCAAGCCTAAAAGTGTGGCAATGACGGTGCGCATACATAGTATTCTCATCTGTCCGAGACTCAGTATGAATACCGGGATATAAACCACATAGCAGTACTGGGTCATCGAGCAGGTAGACAGAATGAGGAACACGAGATAGACATTGCCCGTGGCCGACCGGTTTCCATAAGTGTGGAACATTAGCAACATGCATGTTAGCAGTACAATCACCATTACCGGACCGGTGTCAAACTGGCACAGTATATTGGGTATGGACAGTGACATCACCAGAAACAATGTGATGGCGAGGTGGCTGGAACTGCGCAGCATGTTGTAGGTGTTGTTGAGGGTTACCATCAACAGTGCTCCTACAAGGGTCAAGACACAGTCGGCCCACATGCCGAGCTCGCCGGGGCCTATCCACAGGTTGGCCGATGGAAACAATAGTCCTCGGTCTCCGATGATATATAGGATACGGTGGGTGTGGAACATGAGCCATGCCCCGGCCAGCATCACGACTGCCATCAGTATCGACAACCATCGTGAGTGGAGAGCATTGGCTAATTGTATCTTGTTTATCTTCATGTATAATTATTATAGTCTTTGATGGCCGGCGTCAGTCGTTGTTGGCCAGTGCCAGGAGGTCTTGACCGATATCATGACGGAAAAAGCGGCCTTCAAAGTCAAATTCGCTCATCGAGTCATAGCTCATCTTGAGAGCATCCTTGACCGTCTCACCCAATGAGCTTACAGCTATGACACGACCGCCCGAAGTGACAAGGTCGCCGTCGGTATTTATCTGTGTACCGGCATGGAAGAGTGTTGAGTTGGTGGGGTTGAGGTTGCCGGTAATGGTTTTGCCCTTGGAATAAGCGCCGGGATAACCGCCCGAGACGGCAATCACGGTAACAGCGGCTTTGTCACTGTGTGTGACTCTGATATCTCCCAGGTCACCGTTGGCTGCCGCCAAACACAACTCAACCAGGTCTCCCTCCAGTCTCATCATCACAACCTCGGTCTCGGGATCGCCCATCCTGACGTTATATTCGATTACCATCGGCTCGTCACCGACTTTGATAAGCCCCAGGAATATAAAGCCACGGTAATCGATGCCATCGGCTATCAAGCCTTTAACAGTAGGGCGCACGATGCGTTCCTCGACTTTGGTCATAAACTCATCGTCGGCGAACACTACCGGGCTCACGGCTCCCATGCCACCGGTATTCAAGCCTTTGTCTCCGTCCAAGGCTCGTTTGTAATCTTTGGCTACAGGAAGTATGCGATAACCACCATGTCCGTCTGTAACCACAAATACCGAGCACTCGATACCTGAGAGGTATTCCTCGATGACAACCGTCGATGATGAGGCACCAAACATGCCGTCAAGCATCTCGGCCAACGACTTGCGTGCCTCGTCAAGTGAGTCAATAATCAGCACTCCCTTGCCGGCGGCCAGACCATCGGCCTTGAGAACATACGGTGGCTGAAGGGTTGCCAGAAAATCTTGTCCTTCGGCAAGTGTCTCGCGGGTAAAGCTACGGTAGCGTGCGGTGGGTATTCCGTGGCGCGTCATGAAATCTTTGGCAAAGTCTTTAGAACCTTCCAAGGCGGCACCCGCTTTCACCGGTCCCATGACCGGCACCTCGGGAAGATGTGTGGCAAGATAATCGCTGAGCCCGGCTACCAACGGGTCTTCGTTGCCCGCGATGACCAGGCCTATAGACTTGTCTTTGATGGTTTGGGTAATAGCTGCAAAGTCCATCGGTGACACCGCGAGGTTTTCTCCCCACTGTCCGGTACCTCCATTGCCGGGTGCAATATATAGTTGACCCAACAATGGGCTTTGAGATAATTTCCAGGCAAGCGCCGACTCTCGGCCACCGCTCCCTAATAACAATACATTTACCTTGTCCATAGCGTGATGTCGTGATTATCAATATTAATGGTCTCGGGTCGGTCGACTATATGTCGGACGAGTCCACGAGTGCCGACAAAGTTAAGGTATTTCCACCTAATCACCAAAAAACTTAATTTTTAACCTCCAAAAAGACTCGGGGTAAGAAAAAAAATATTACCTTTGCAGTCACCAACGGCAGGTCGTCGCTTGACAGGACGATTTTGTCACACCTATAAGTTCGGGGTGTAGCACAGTTGGCAGCGCGCCACGTTCGGGACGTGGAGGTCGGAAGTTCGAGTCTTCTCACCCCGACTCTTTAAGAGTTAAATCCTTGCAGCTCACAGAGTTGCAAGGATTTTTCAAAATATGCCGGGACAGATTCGGGACATGTCGTTTTATTTAAATTTTCGATTTGCAAGCACAATATTTTGAAGTACAGTGTTTTATTTATATATTTGCAAACGACTAACCGGGACAAAATCGGGACAACATGAAAATAATCGAATTAAATCTTCATAAGATAATAGATATCTGCAAGCGCTTCCACGTGCGTAAGCTATGGGTGTTTGGTTCCATATTAACGTCTCGTTTCAACGAAGATAGCGATGTCGATTTTTGTGTCGACTTTGAGTGGGATAAAATCCCCATGCTTGATTCGGCAAATAATTTTTTTGGATTTCAAGAAGCCCTTGAATTACTCCTTGAACGCAAAATAGACCTCACCGATGACAGCGCTGTACGTAATCCATATTTCCGCGAAGAATTAAACGAAACACGCCAACTCATCTATGGATAGGAAAATTCAAAAATCATTATATGATATCCTTCAGTGCGTCGAAGAAGTCGAATCATATTTTGATTCGGTTCCTCGCAGATTTGATTACTATTATGAAAATGCACTCCTGCGAAGCGCAATTCATATGAATATATCTATAATCGGCGAAGCGACAAATAGAATCCTGAAAATAGACCCGACTATTGCAATATCCAATGCCAAAAAATAGTTGGCACTCGTAATTATTTAATTCATGGTTACGATAGCTTGAGGTTGGAAATGATATGGGCTATAGTTATAAACGATTTGCCAAAACTTAAGCAAGAAGTTTTATTTATATTAGGCCAAGACGGAAACGGGACAGATTCGGGACAAGTACAGTGAATTATTTACGTTAAACGCAGTCTTCTAATTGAGCGCAAAAATGGTAAATTACGGGGGCTAACTTTCTTCTCACCCCGACTAAATTTCAATAAATGGGTCTAACTCATCGAGTTAGACCCATTTTTCGCAATGAGGCCGGGTTAAATCGGGGTCAGCGGACAAGAGCTACCAACCGTTCCTGTCTACAGAACCTAAAACCCCGGCGTCCCATTGGTTTAATCTGCGTCTAACATATTATAAGCACGGCTCTTTCATTTAAAATTTAAATAAGCGCATAATACCCTTACCCGATTCATTTCGAGTCAGGTAAATCTTTATGAGCTGTATGTTAGTTATTTATCTTTGGTTTGAAAGATAAAAATTCATTATTTTTGTGATAA
>JAGASI010000065.1 GCA_017621845.1 Muribaculaceae bacterium | reverse complement strand
GAACCGAGTTTTGAGGCTCCGACCCCAATATAATCATTTGAAAAGTGCGACAAGATTTTCAGACCCAAAAATCGCGTAACCGGCATGAATACAGAGTTTAACAATTTCTTATTAACAGATTTTAAGAGACACTAGTGAAAATATATCAACATAAAAGAGCAAACGACAATTGTTAATAATTTTAGTGTAATTGATTTTGTAGGCAGATTTATGATAAAATCGCGTCCATAATAACCTAATAAGAAAAACGGGAATGATACAGCAACGCTTGTTAATTGCCAAAATATAGGTTTAAGGTATAGTATAAGAGCAAGAGATGCTATTATCAGTATACGGGAGATGATGATATAGAAAATCTTCTGTTGTTTAATCCAGAAATAAAATATAAGTCGGCACCAAAACAGCGCTATTAGAAACCATAGAGGTCCTAATGGCATGAATGAAAAATTGGTAACGTTGTCTTGGGCAATGAATATACCTATAACTGCCGCTTTCAGAATTTTAGGTATAGAGTCGAGTCCATTATAAATTTCGGGATGTAAAGTCGGGGATATCCAGCAAATAAATAAAGCCGTGATTGAAAAACACAGGTAAGGTATAATCAATTGTTTTATAGATTTTTTCAGTATTATGGCTAATTTGGTGTTTGGCTTAAAGAAAACACCGCCTATAATAAAGAAAACAGCCATGTGGAACGAGCCTATTATATTGGTTAATGATCCATATCGGGTTGTGGTGTGCAACAAAACCATCAAAATAATTGTAATGGCCTTGGCATAATCGATGTAGTCACATCGTTTTGTGGCTGTTATATTAGGCGTTTGTTTTATAGAACTATCCATAATTTCAGCAATTTATGTAAATTTTAAGGTATCCGTTGACCATCTTGGAGATATCATATTGGGTGGCGCGTTGCAAACAGGCGTTGGCTACGAGGGAGTACTGTTCGGGAGAGTTGTCGAGGGATATAATTACATCAGCCAGTGCTTGGTCATCGCTGTGTGGAAACAGGATGCCGGCTTGGGCGACGACTTCTCTCAGTCCATTCACGTCAGACGCCAAGAATGGGCGACCTACACTCATTCCCTCGACTGAGGATAGCGACAGGCCTTCAAAGTGGGATGACATGACTATATAATCAGCGGCGTGAAGCAAGTTAGGTATATCGTCACGCCGGCCAAGGAAGTGAACACGACTGTTTACATTCATGTTGTCGGTAAGAGTCTGAAGCTCGGATTGTCGAGTACCCTCACCAACGAGAAACAGGTGAAATTTATCGGGCAGGTGGGTCATTGCTCTTATGACGGTATCTTGATCCTTTTCCCAACGGAAACCGGCAACCATGATAATTTTGCGACTGCCTGGTGCGATGTGCTCAAGGGTATCTGAGGCTGTGGCCTTGTTGAACATGGCTATATCGACGCCGTTGTTGATGGTAATGATGTTGTCGCGATGTTTGCCAAGGTGTTCTTTTAAAGAAGTTGAGGCGATATCCGAGATACATATCACGCGATGGTATCGCTTGTACATCCAACGGTCAATTGTACGCCAGTACCAGTGACCGCGTCGGCGGTTGTTGGTACTGTGTTCGGTAGTGAATAGACATACTTTTTTAAAACCGACACAAGCCATGGCGCCGTATAGTTGGCAGGCGGTATTGTGAGTGTGGACGATGTCATAATGGCCATGTTTGATAAGCTTCCTGAGCGATAAAATGTGTCGTGGGGAGTATACGCTGCCTTGACCCAGGGAATGAACTTTAATGCCTCGACCCAGGAGTTGGTCATAAAATGGTGTGCGCTGACCGTCAAATACGGCCAACTCTACATCATGGCCGTCAGCTGCAAGTCGGGGTAACAGGTCTACCATGAGTTTTTCAGCTCCTCCGGTCCCCAAGGTTGTTATCACGTGTAGTATCTTCATTGGAACAGTATGGACTTCAATGCTTTTATGGGAGTGGTTTAATACTGAGTTGGTTAGGACAATGAGGTGAAAGGCTATATAGCAGGTTGAATGAGTCGTTTCAGCCGTTCTTGCGTTTATGTTTGAGATATAAATATAGGAGGATGCCGGGTGGAGTACACAGTACTGCGAGCCATTTCTCGGGGTAAGTGGTGATATAGTTCCACTCATGAGCTATTATTGATGTTGCAACATAGTGTATGGAAACGCGTATGCGATTTTTAAGGGTATTGTGCTTGAGTGAGACTTCACGACGGCGTGTCTGTGAGAAACTGCGAGGTGAGTTGAAATACTGGTTGTAGATACCGGCTGACATAGAGTCATTGGCTTGATATTCAACATAACACAGGTTTTTGTTAACAATCAGCATCGGGTATTCATCCTCGATAGCCATGGCTATGTAGTGGGGGTTAAAATTCTTCTCGCCCTGAAATCCTTGCATGGGGGAGAATTGACGGGTCAGTTCGGAACGGAAAACCGGTTTGCAGTCTCCCATGTGAGTCTTGTGTAGTCTGAAGTCATATACCCAAGCTTCGGTCATTCCTTCTGGGAAATATCCGCCGATGGGCTCGCCGTTTAGCTCGAAGTCAAGGCCTAACAGTCCGGCATATTGATTACTGCCACGGTGTCGCCATTCAGTGACAATAATTTCCACGGCATTATCGGGCATGAAGTCGTCTGAGTCGATGCAGACGTTCAGCTCGGTGTTGATGTTGGCGTAGGCGGTGTTGTAGCCAGTGTACAGGCCGCCATTTTCTTTGTATATGTAGCGTATGGGGATACGTGCTTCGTGTTGCCAGGATTCTACCAGGGCGCGTGTGCCGTCGGTCGAGCCGTCATCGATGACAAGCCACTCAAAGTCCTGGAGGGTCTGTCGGCAGAGGCTCTCGTAGGTGCGACCAAGTGTGTGGGCGCGGTTGTATGTAGGGGTGAAGACTGTCAGGGTTTTCATATAATAGTCAGATACATGTAAAAGTAATCCATGCAATTAGAATAAGCCCGGTTGCCAATCCCTGGCGTTTAAAGATGGGGAATGTGGCAAGGGGATAGGCCATGATTAGTGGATAGATAGACCAGGAGATGTAGGCAAAGCGGTTGGAGTAGGCTATGGGGTTAATCAGAACCCAGGCGGCGTTAGTCAGGGTGTAGAATGTAAACAGGACGTTATATTTATAGTCGGTCATTCCTTTCTTAACTATCGTGTACCAGCCGAACAGCACTGCTATGCCTGAATACAAGATGAAGTCCCATCGCCAACCGGTACGGGAAAAAGTGTCTAAGGTTACAGCTGACTGTTGATAGCTGGTAATACGGTTGTCTTGGATAAGATTTGTGAGGATAGTAATGGAGTTAGTTGGGATAAATAGTGAGACGAATACACATCCAATCCATATCTTAATAGCCAGACGTCCATCACATTTCCACAGGCATATAGCAGCTACCAATAAGGATAGATAAAGCGATGCATGTATTGAAGTTGCAATGTATATTAATAATAGGCCAATTACCCCGAGGAAAATATTGCGGTGATTTTTCATAGCCAATACGGCCAGGGCCAATATCACGATTGAGGCACCGGCACCTTGTCTCAGACCATTAGTGCCGTAGGAAAAGAACGAGAAAGACGTGAAAAGGAATGCTATGGCCATCCCATAATGTCGCCGCATAAACAGCCATGCCGCTGCGGCCATACTGCCTATATATATGGTGGCAATAGTGAATAGATAGCCGTGGGCATCGGTTGTTGCTTTGCAGAAGTCAGCAATGGTTTGCCATGCCCACTCAGATTCGTTAATAGAAACTTTTTCAAAAGAACCAGAAAGGAATCCATTGAAGGCGTGTACGTACATCACTGTATCCGCATAGGCCCACAGTGGGCGGTTGCCAATATAAAATATTACATATACCGTCAGTACAAGGCTTACTATTGGCCATTTACTGCCGGACAATAATTGATTATTATTTTTGCTCATCTGAATAAAAGCATACAATATGCCTAAGATCGGCATTATTATATACCAGTATTCCATTCCAAAGGGTATCATCGGCGGCCTTTTATTAAATTAGAAAAAATTGTTACTGTTTTTTCTCCAAAGACTTTGACCATTTTGACTTTAAGTCGATGTATCTTCATGGCGAGAGATTTTTGGTTGAGCCATGATCCGGCAAAGTGGTGGATGCACACCGAGTTAGGTGTGCAATGAATGGCTCCGGTGCGGTGATCTTTAGGGCAAAAATACTCTGAAGGGTACATAGTGCATAGTCCCTCAAAGTCTTGATATTTGTTGTTGAGCTTAAGACCTTTGGCAAGCATATATTGCGTGATGACGGTAGTATTGGTAGTTTGGTCAAAAGACCCGTCTTTATTGACAAAGTGGCGTTCTATATAACCGTCAAGAAGTTCCTTAGCCCATACAGAATTTTTTTCCGCAGCCATCATTCCAGTAGGAACGTTTCCATCGGTTTCAAAACCTGAGAAAGCATGATGGTGGAGGAATGGGTCATAGGTTTTAAGAACTTCAACATCGGTATCCATATAGATACCACCCTCGGTGAACAGGGCGTATAGACGAACATAGTCGGTAACGAAGGCAAATTTACGTGACTCATAAGCTTCTTTGACATATTGGTTGGAATTGACATCAAAGTTCTGCTCGTTCCACTCTTTGATTTCATAGTCGGGCAGGAACTTGCGCCAGGAGGCGATGCATTTCTGTGCATCCTCGGGTAAGTCTTTACCGCCAAACCAGCAGTAGTGTATCGTTTTGGGTATCATATTGTCGTGGAGGGTGGTTTTATTGGAGTAGGTTGTATATTTTGTCGACTTCCGAGGCGTTGGAGTAGTCGTGGGCACGGATGTAGCCGATGATATCGTTTTGGCGGGCCTGGTCTCGGGCTATCGAGGCTATTGTTCGGGCTATCGAGGTGTTATCCATTGGGGTGATGACGCCGTCAAGGCCGTCATTGACCTGGGAGCGAGCCGTGGGGTAGTCGGTTATGACTACAGGTTTGCACAGCATCTGGGCCTCGCGCACTGTTACGCTCTTGCCTTCATATCTCGATGGCTGGACGTAGATGTCGCAGGCACGGATATAGGGATAAGGATTGGCGCGTTTGCCAAGGATGATGACTCGGTCTTCCATACCTGCCTCAGCGATTTTAGTTCTGATTATAGCTTCATCGCCGCCATAGCCGATGATATACCACTTGAAGTCCAGACCGTGGTCCTGAACCATGCGGCGAGCTATGTCGGGAATGTTGTCAAAGTTCTTAGGGTAGGTAAACCGGCCGATGCTCAGGAGGTTTATCTTGCCCGTCATCTCGGTCGAGGCCTCAAACTCGTCGGCACGATTCAAGACAATTGTCCGAGGCAGGATGTTCTCGATAAGTATAATCTTATCGGCAAGCGAGGGGAACACCTTGGTAAAAGTCTTGGTGACGTCGTCAGAGATAGAGGCGATATAGTCGAGTCGTGACCATTGTTTCAGCTCCTGCCGGGTGTTGACGTGTATCTTGGAATAATCGGTGTGAATCCAGCCAATTTTGACGCGTGCATCGACCTTGTCGAGCACATAGTTGTGCGGAGCCAGGAAGCTGATAGCCAGATTGTAAGTTGTCGAGGGGTTGATGTTAGGCAACCGGGGTGCCACGCGATCGGCGACATATTGAAAGATGCTTGCATCAGGGAGTCCCGAGTTGTTAACTTCACGCCTGTGTGCCATACGTGCCTTGATACGCCCCCATGCCACGGCCCGGTGTCCGCGCTTGATAGCCTCGGAAAGCGGAGCCTCAATCACCGAGTAAGCCCCCATCTCGGGCAGTAGGTTGACGCGCTCGGGGATAAACTGCATCATCTCACCACGGTGGGCATGCAGGAACAAGTCGACATCCACCCGGTCATAGTCAAGCGAGTGTAGCAACCCAATCAGAGCCGACTCAGCGCCCCCGATTTCCATATAGTGCATCGCTATCAGTATCCGTGGCTTCATTTGTTGTGTAATTGGTTTAAAAGTAATTTGCGTTTTATGATTTTAAAAAAATTTTTCCTATAGTATTTTATAAGCCCTTTACGTTTGGCTTTATCAAAGTCAAACGTCATGAACCAATTAGAAAATTTTTTTTGTTCGTTGGTCATTTTATAGAAATTTTCTTTCATTTTTTTGTGAATGAATGGCCAATGAGTTAATTTTTCATTTTTGAATCCCATTAGAGCGACACTTTCATCAAGAACAGACTGCCAATGAGAAGTTAAGTCTCCATTGATTTCAAAACCAAATAATCGGGGGTCGGTAGCTTCAGCAACTATAGCGGCTATTGTGCGTAGACACTTTTCGCATTTACAGCAGTTATGGTCATTGAAGGAGCAGACTCGCATGGGGTAAGGCTGTTTTATTTTTTTCTGAAAATCACATATAATATGTATTTTGTCTTGTCGGCTAAGCTCAAATCCGTCATGAAGGACCTCCCCGGAGAATGCATATTTAAAAGCGCTGTCGGTCGTGGAATTTGAGGCACAAGGTTTATTTTGTCCTGTTGTCAGTGAACTTGCAATTATTATTTCGTTAATTGAAAATTTGCAGGCATAGGGAATTGCAATTGAAATAAAAGCGAGAGAGTGAACAAATCCATGCCACCAGGAGTCCCCCAGTTTTTTATTAAATTTTTTGTCAAAGCGAGGTGATATTATATGTGCAAAATTAGATTTTACGTGTGCCGAGTTAAGGGAGTGGTTGTTGGCAAATTCAATAATGTCGCGTTTGTCTGCATCTGCAGCATAATCAGTAGACTCAGGTGATGTATACCATCCTTGGATATTAAACAGGATGGGATTTTTGTCAAACAATCTTATAAGAGATGTATGGCAGTCGGCTCCTCCACTAAACAGCATCAGAGATGAGTTGTTGAGAGAATTAAGATGGTTTTTAATAAATTTAGCAGAAACAATGCGTCCTTTTAATGGGTAATTATAATATATATCTTGATAGGCTGATTTTATTTGAGGTATTGTATCGTAGAATGTAGAATCAATTTCTTCAACCCATAGAGAAGAGTTGGTAATCCAAGCAAATGCCATAAATATTGACACGAATGGAATAGAAAGAATACTTGGAGGAACATCTGACATGTCTGTGTCATATTCAATGAATAACGTTGTTGAGGTAAAATACTCACTAATTTCTGGAGATACGTCAAAGGTATATTTTACCACATTATGATTAACGTCAATTTTGTTAAGTATAATATTATTTCGTTTCATTGGATATTCGGATTATGTAAACTGAGCTTTCCAAGTGTGTATTGCATCGACGTCCAATTGTATTTCAGTTTTAAATTCTGAATTTATCAGAGACTCTAATTCCGATGATAATTTATCATATTCGAGACATACAAGGTTGTTAGACTTATTTATCTCTCGCGCGCGTTCGTCAACGACGATGATGATTGAACGATGACGGTGACGCATTGCATATATACCGGCGTGAAGCCTTGTGCCCACATAGTCAAGGTCTGACGTTTTTAGTAGTGTAGTATAATCTTGTAGAGTGGGTTTTACAATGTTTATATCATTAATATTTGTGAAAGTTTTAAGATATTCCATGTCCTTACGACCCTGTACCCAAAAATTTATTTCTTGATAATTTTTAACCAAGGTATCAATGAGGAGCTGGTCTTCGGAATGATGAGTACTGTTGGGTGTAAGTGTGAAAACAACACGGGATGATTTTTTTGTAGGAATTGTCTTGCAGAATTCGGAAGTCAACATCCACATAGTTGCACAACCGGTATTTAAAGCTTTCAAACCAAGAGATTCAACATATTTACGTGTACGTTCATCGCGTACACTGTGAATATAATCAGGGTTAAGCATTTTTTTATAAAGCAATTTTGTATACCAGTTAGTATACTCATGGGCGCTTGCTCCAACCCCAACAAGTATTGTCCCCTTGAATGGCTGGTAATTGAAGATATTTATGTTCCATTGAGGATAGTGGGTCAACATGTCTTTGATAAGAAGGTTTGAGCCACATGCAAATTTTAATTTACATTCGGAGTAGGTTCTAAGTGCAGAAGAGTTGCGTAATACCTGATACCAATGAAATGAGGAAGTGTGAGTAGGTAATGTAAAGGTAAAATGGGTATCAATTATATAGTTTAGTTCTTGTTGTATTGCCTCCATTATAATTTCGTCACCACGGTTTTCTGTGGCTATGGCTGGAGAAAGTAAGAGTATATTGTCAGTCATATGTCTTAATTATATATGTATTAGACGTTTTACAATCTGCTTGGTTTTATGAGTAGCGTAAATTCGTTCATTTTTGCTTAGGGCGATAATAAATGTAATAGGTATTAATATAATTGCTCCAAGTAAAAATTCAAGCATACATATTACGATAGAGCTCCAGAAAGATGTTTCGTAATACTTATAATCAGAAAATGATACGTCTGAAATCAGGTATATTGCAATCATTGATAAAAATATTGCAATAATGCTTTTAGAGATATAACCAATATATTGATAGATGTCGTATGATGGAATCTGAATTTTAATAAAGAATAGCCCCAAAACTGTAACTATGAGCATCATTATACAGTTGACAATGTATATCGTATTTGCATCGGTATTTCCTGCCTTCAGAAATAAATAAGAAACGATAGGGCATAATAAATTAAATGTGCCACTAATAAATGATATGCGCTTGATATTACCTGTGGCATGTATTGCGGCAACGTTGTTGAAGTTAATAATAGAAATGAGTGAAGTTAATAGTATTAATCTTAAAAAAGGCACTGAATACTCTGGTACTTGACCTAACCATAGTTGAAGTATACGCGGAGTTTCTATACTTATGGGAATAGCAAATATAGCGAAGGCTAAAATTGTAAATTGTACAGCACGTCTCATGATTTGTTGCATTTGAAAAATGTCATTAGATGCGTATTGCTTGATGATTTGTGGTCGGAATGCATGAAATATAGATGTTGTCAAACCCGTAATTGCTCCTTCAATAGTAGAGGCTATTGATGCACCTGCGTTTGCTATAAGACCAAAAAAAATGTTTAGGACTATTGGTTGCCCTTGAGACCTGGCAACAATACTCATTTGCCCATATAAGTTGAAAACCGAAAAAGATAGCAATTCTTTTGCTTTACAGCGGTCAAAGCGTGTTGAGAATTTGGCCTCAGGATAATTTTTAATACAATAAAACCTGTAGAAAAGAGCTATTAAGATTGACGCGCCAAATGTAAGGGCTGCATATATGATTATGCGCTCATTTGAAGCGAGTTGTATTAAGTAGACATTTATTAATTTGAGTGCGACGTTGATAATTTCTATATAGGCAAATACATTCATCTTCTCATGGGCAATTATTGTGGCTTGATAGGGAACCTGAGTAAAACCTATAAGGACGGAAAAAACGGAAAATTGGTAGAGAACGTTTGCTGCAAACATGCGGTCAGCGGGAATATCCATTTGGGTGTTAAGGAACCATAACCCAATGGTTTCTGCGAGTATCATTACGATAATCGCGATTATGAAATGAATTATCAACGCAGTGGAAAATATATTTTTCAATGCATGAGAATTGTTTCGACCTAACTCAAATGCAATAAACCGTGATGTGGCTCCGGCCATTGAGGAATTAAGGAACGATGCCATGCCTACTACTCCACCGATAACACCATATAATCCATAATCGATAACGCCCAAAGCCTGTAACACTATACGGGAAGTATATAATCCCACAATAGTGACAAGCATCATGCGTAGTGTCAATAATAAGGCATTTTTTGCGATAAGTTTATTATTGGGCGAAGACATGCACGTTATTGTTGTTAATTTTATTTGCAAATTTATGTAAAATGTGGTAAATTACAATAATATTTCACATGAATTTGGTCGAATGGGTGATTGAAATTCAAGGGAATATTGTGATGAACTTGTAAATAAAAGATGTTATAAAAAAACGCTCCACATATATAGAGCGTTTATTATAGGGGTTGTTAAAAATTGTTTAAAATGTCGTAAAATGATTTTATCCATACATTGCAAGTGAAGTATACCGAACTTGTAGGGATATACTCATTTGATAACTTAATGGAATTTTTATTCCTCGATTTCTTGTATGATCATAGCTGTGGTTTTTATGGTGGTGGATACAGTGGATACAAATGTATAAATTATTTCTTTATAAACCTCTATGTTTGAGTTGTTGTTTGTCGTTTTCTATTGTGTTTTATGATTATTTAACATTACAACAATAGCGCCGTTGGTTGGAAGTAGCCAGTCAAATGTTTCGAGGCTCATTGATTCATTATTGTAATTTATTGAAATGTCGGATTGCTTGAGTTGTGTACCGAATATCTGACCATATAGATTAATGTTTGGGTCATCACATCCATAGTCAAGTCTGAAATTTTTGGCCGGGTGTTGAAGGCGCTTGGTAAAGCAGGGGTCTTCTTTATTTACGGTAATATTGTAAGTCATTTTTACCTTGATATTGTCAGAAAAATCAACTCGGATACCGTGAGCCGAGTCATCACCTTTGCTATCATAAAGGGTTACCTCGGTATTATAAAATTCGCCTTTGAGTGGATGATTGGTAAATGCAATACGGTCTTTGAAATCTATTATCTCTTTTTTGTCATCTATTTGACATTGTATGTTTAAGTCAAGCATCTTGTCATTCCATTTGCCATCTTTGACAAGAACAAGGTTTCTCAGTTTAATATATTCGGTGGCTTCGCGATATATGCTGTAAGGGTTGACAAGTCGATACTCTATGGTATGTGTTTTGATGTAGTTCTCTCCGTCATCGGATGTTTTACAGTAGACTGAGTGACGATAAAAGGAATAATAAGGTTGTCTTAATAGATCCAATATATTTTGGTCAAATTTAATGAGCCCTTTTGCCATATTGGGGGCTTTGGTTTTATGCAGTTGCTCGGTGGCATCGTTTCTCAGTGTTGTAAGACGTTGTTCATCCAGAGTTTTTAAATAATGATTGGAGGATAATGCAGCGATAAAGGATTCCTCGTAGTCTCGTAGTCGTGATGGGATATCAATAGAAAGTGCTAAAATGGCACCTGTAAAGCATGACAAGAATACACCGATTAATACGCTTCTTATGTAGTAGTGTATATCGGTATTGTTATTGGTTGTGTCGTCAATAAATATAACTGTCAATATGTAGGCAAGAAGAGATACTAAGGCAATTATAATAAGTGTTTGTGTAACATTGCTCTTGGGGCGTTTATTCTTTATTTGGTTAATAAGTGCGCAATGGTCTTTGTTGAAATTGCATTGTTCGGGGCTTGGGTAGGGACATTCAGATGTTGATGTATATTCACAGTGTTTGGTGGTAGTATTTTTATTAGCCAGGTGTTTTTTTATCCATTTCATGATTATATGTAATTAAGTATAATAGTGCAAAGGTAGTGTGTAATGTTGTTTTAGTTGATGTTGGGTTTATGGGATGTTTTTAAGGATAAATTTTATATGCTTAAAAATATGAGACAGATGTTAGCAAGGGGGGAGTTGGCGGCGGAGGATTAGGTAGTTGGGAGAATGGGATGAAAATTGGGGTCAATGTCGGCTACCGGTGTTTATAAGCAGACAGGGTGTTCAGGAGGGGGAGGCGGGAGAAGATGAGGCAGGCGATGGCGCTCAGAGACAGGGTAAGCAGGGCGATTACAAGGGTCTGAAGTTGGTAGTTGGAGATTTGTTGAATCCACTCTGTTTTCCATAGCCAGTATCTCATGATGAGGATGTGTGTCAGATATATGCCAAATGTTATTGATGATAATCTATTTATAAATCGTGTAATACCGCCCTCTCCTGATGGCGTTTTATTCGGTGATGGCATGTGGACGAGACACACTATTGTTCGCCATATCAGGTAGCAGAGTGCTACGATGAAGATGGATGTGTAGCCGAACAGACTATAGAAATCAAATGATATGTTGTATCGTTTTAGGATGAGTATGAGGCCAAAGCCGACTATGGCTATTGCCAGCGGTATTATTATGGGGATTTTGGGTGTGCGGTGTTTTAGATAATATCCTAATATGAAGTAACCGGCGTAGCCGGTGAAGTAATATAGGATGCCGGTTGTGCCGGTCTCAATGGAGAGGTAGTTTTCTATTATGGGGTAGAGTTATACACCATAGCATGAGTATGAATTGAATTTCGTTGGTGGAGGCTTTTTCGAGCCATGCGCTGAGGATGGGGGCTATTAAGTAAAGACCGGTTAATGTATACATGAACCACAGAACACCATGTCCTTGAGCCGTGAATGGTATGGACAGTATGGATTGCATAACGTTGATTTCTGACTCGCTATAATATATCTTTAGTGTCAGGTATATTGCAGTCCAAGCAAGGGTTGGAAGTATAATCTTGGATAGACGTTGTTTTAAAAAAGAGAAGTAATCGATTTTCACAGGTAGAAGGAGCGCACCGCTGACCATGAAGAAAAGCCCGATACAGGGAGCGGTGATGTAGCTCAGTGCTGTCAGAAATGGGCCGGGGGCATTTGTGGACGGTATTGGTGAATGCATGAAGACGACCATGCAACATGCAAGGATGCGTATTATGTCTAATGATAGGTCTCGTTTTTTCATCGTTCGGTTGGGGTAATGATTAGTTGATGAGAGGGGAGAGAAGTTATAGATGGAGTATTGATTAAGCGGCACAAAGTTAACAAAAATAAAAATATAAATGTATCCCGGTTGGGGACGGGATGGGGTTAGCAAGGGGGGAGTTGGCGGCGGAGGATTAGGTAGTTGGAGAGGGTGGTGAGGAGGGTGGTCAGGGCGAGGGCGAGGTATAGGGCGCTCGGGGTAGTGAGGAGTGACAAGTGACAAATGACGAGTGACGAGTGAGAAGTGTCAATTGTGGTGAGGGTGAATAGGAGGAGGGTCAGGAGGGGGGTCAGGAGGGTGAGGGTGCCGGTGATTAGTGATATGCGGCGTATGTTGCCGGTGGCGTGGATGGCGGTGGAGAGGGGGAGGTTGGGGGCGGTGAGTGGGACGACCAGGAGGGCGGCGCGTGTGAGGGTGACGGCATGAGGGGGTACTTGGCCGAGCCAGATGTGTAGGAGGGTGGGCGTGAGCATCCACAGGGGGGTGGCCAACAGTATCATGGCAGCGGTGGTGTGGAGGGCTGAGCGCCGGACCAGGCGTCGGGTGGCGCGGTAGTCGCCGGCGGCATAGGTTTTGGTGATGCCGGGGTCGTAGGCTCGGGAGATGGACATGGCCAGTTGTGTCAGGGCGTTGGTGACGGTGGTTGCGATGGCCAGGGCGGTGTTGACGGCGAGGCTGAAGAAGCGGTTGACAATCAGGGGGATGGATTGTTGGGCGACGGTGACGCAGGTGTTGCCGTAGAGGTCGAGGAGGGCAAAGCGGGTGATGTCTCGTGAAAGGTGGCGGCACAGGCGTGGCCGGGCATGGGCGGTGCTCCAGTGGCGCCGGCAGTAGTGGTTGTAGGTGGCGAGTATGGCGAGTGATAGTGTGGCGTCGAGGGATCCGAGCCATAGTAGGCGCGTGGTGTCGGGGGTGGTAAGGATGGCCCAGGCGATAAGGAGGCGTCCGATGGCGGCGGTGATTTCGACTACGGCATAGGGTTTCATGCGTTCGTGGGCAAACATGAGTGCTATGTAGGGTGCTTGGACGATGGAGGCACCCAATGATATGAGGCTAAGCAGGAAGAGGCCCGAGGTGGCTGGAAGTGAGGTGGCGGGAATGTCGAGGTGGTAGTGGATGTAGTATAGTCCTGTGGGTATGGCAAGGAGGATGGTGCCAAGGGCTACGATGAGGTGTAGGGCGACGGAGGTGGATATACAGTCGGTTTCTTGTCGCTTGTCGCTATTGCCGACGGCATAGGTGATAAATCGGGTGGTGGCGCCGGTGAGGGTGTTGTTGAGGAAGGCCCCGAGGGCTATAAGTGCTCCCACGAGTGCATAGATGGCGTAGTCGTCGACCCCGAGGGCTTGAAGCTTGACGCGCGAGGTGTACAGGCCGATGAGGGTAACGATGACCATGCGTATGGCAAGGGCCGTGGCGTTTTTAGTGACGAGGGACAAGCGGATTAGGATTAGTTGACGGGGTAGTAGTATATGTCGCGGCGTTGTATGCCTGAAGAACCTGATGTATGCTCATATCGACGGGAGGTCCAGTTGAGGCAGTCATCGTAGGTGTAGTCGTAGTATCGGAATGTCCCTTGGTGTTGTCCGTCACACCAGTGTGTTATGGTAGATAGTTGGCCTTTGGAGTCGTAGGAGTAGTCAAAGTGACAACCGTTGTCGAGGACTGCCGATGAGAGTAATCCATTGTTCCAGTGATAGTCGGCCGGGGCGTCGTTGTATGTCGAGTGTACGATGCGTCCTTTGGAATCGCGTATGGTGTATGCCGGTTTGAAGCTGTGGACTGCGGATATTATTTCACCGTTGGAGTTAAATCTGACAGATTGAGAAAATTCGTTGTCAGAGAAGATGTCAACAACGAGTACACGGCCGTGGATGTCGTTGATGGTCAGGTCGGGGCGCGTGAAGTTTTTGGTATAGGTCAGGTCACTGCCTGAGAGGTTGTAGGCTCGGGCGTAAGTGTCGTAGGAGTTGAGCAGGGAGTTGTTGGGAGCCGAGGCGGCTTCGGCAACAGGCTCGGCAACCGGTGCTTCTTCGGCGGGAGCTTCGTAATCCGGAGCCGGGACTTCTTCGGCTACGGCGGCCTCGAAATCGTCGGCGTCGGTAGTTGAACCGGAATAGTACCTTTCGTGAGAGCTTTTGTTGTTGACAAGGAGGAACGCGATACCGCCACCGATGGCAATCGCGCCCACGGCAATCAGTATCCACATCAAGGACTTGGATTGGGATCGGGGTTGGTCGAGCCGGGAGTCGACGGGTTGGTCGTGTTGGGGCGGCCGGTTGCCGATAAACGGTTGTTGAACGTGGGGTGTGGAGGCGAGGCGTGTGGCATCATTGGCCGATGCCATACGTGTGGCATCATTGGCCGATGCTATACGGGTGTCGTCGTTCTGTTGGGATGGAGTTATAAGTTGGGTTTGGTCAGAAACCGGGACAGTGTTGTGGGCTGTTTTGGAGCCACATCCGGGACAGAACTTGTTCTCGGGCTGGAGGGGGGTGCCACAGTTAGGACAGAATTTTTGAGACATGATTGGTTATTTTTTTGTGGGGGGAGGGTTGGTGATTAAAGTCTCGTGTACTTGGAAATGTTGGACAGGGGCTTCAGCCCCTGTCTCCTATGGGTTATTGGGGGTCGAGGTCGTCGTAGGTCTGGTACAGGAAGTCGTTGTATGGAAATCGTGCCTGGTGTATGGCTCGTGCATGGCGGTATACGATGTCTTTGAGCTCGGGGATGTTTATGCCTTGGCGAGCCGAGATGAAGACGCAGTTGTCTCCAAGTCGGGCCATCCAGGAGGCACGGAGTTGGTCGAGTGGAATGTTGCGGTCGGTGGCGGGGGTGAGGTCGTCGGCGTCTTTGGGTGTGTAGGTGTAGGCGTCGATTTTGTTGAATACCATAATCATCGGTTTGTCTGAACCGCCACATAGCTCGCGCAGTGTCCGGTCGACGACCTCGATTTGTTCCTGGAAGTTGGGATGGGAGATATCGACAACGTGAACGAGGATGTCGGCTTCGCGCACTTCGTCGAGGGTTGACTTGAAGGAGTCGACCAGATGGGTGGGTAGTTTACGTATAAATCCGACAGTGTCTGTCAAGAGTATGGGCAGGTTTTCGATGGCAATCTTGCGCACAGTGGTGTCAAGGGTGGCAAAGAGCTTATTTTCGGCAAATACCTGGCTCTTGGCCAAGAGGTTCATAATCGTGGATTTGCCTACGTTGGTATATCCGACCAGTGCGACGCGGGTGAGTTTGCCTCGGTTTTTGCGTTGTATGGTTTTTTGTTTGTCAATGGCGACGAGTTCTTGTTTTAGTCGTGCGATTTTGTCGAGGATTATACGTCGGTCGGTTTCAATCTGTGTCTCACCGGGGCCACGCATACCGATACCGCCACGTTGACGCTCGAGGTGGGTCCACATGCGTGTGAGTCGAGGCAGGAGGTATTGATATTGGGCGAGCTCGACCTGGGTTTTGGCGATGGCTGTTTGGGCGCGACGGGCAAAAATGTCGAGTATGAGCGAGGTGCGGTCAAGGATTTTGACATGTAACTCGCGCTCGATGTTGGATATTTGTTTGATGGTGAGGTCGTCGTCAAAGATGACCATGCCTATGTCATTGTCTTCGACATATTGCTTGATTTCTTCAAGCTTGCCTTTGCCGACAAATGTGCGTGGATTGGGGTATTCGAGTTTCTGTATAAAGGTGTTGACGGTGTCGGCACCGGCGGTGTCGGCAAGGAAAGCGAGCTCGGCGAGGTATTCCATGGCCTTGGCCTCGCTCTGGACGCGAGTGACCAAGCCTACCAGGACTGCGCGCTCGGGCATATCATGTTGTATAGCTTGTTTATCAATCATAAAATTGGACAGGATTTTATAAGATAACAAAATTAAGTCTTTTTTGTCTTATAAGCAAGACAAACTGTTGGACAGTTCTAAAACCGGAATAAATATAAGAGATAAAAAGACGAGGCGCCTCATTGGTAGGGAGGTGCCTCGTTAAAGGGTTGGAAGTTGTCGTTTTAGGGGCGGTCAATGACTTTGGCCGACAGGATGCGTATATCTTGTGTCGGGCGGTCGTTGGAGTCGGTCTGGGCTTTCTCGATTTTGTCGACCACGTCCATGCCTGAGACTACTTCACCAAATACTGTATAGGCGTTGTCAAGGAATGGAGTGCCGCCGACTGTGGTATAAGTTTTCTTGATTTCGGCGGGGAGTTCGGGCGCTTGTTGAGTGGCGAATTTGGCTTCAACCTGAGCCACGAGCTGTTGTTGTAGGGCGTTGAGTCCGGCTTGGTCTCCGGCGGCTTGCATGCGTTGTATGTCACTCATGTGTTGTTGGGCGAGACGGTCAAACTCGGCTTGCATTGCGCCGTAGTTCTGTTGCTGAGCCATCTGTTTGAGCTCGGCTTCAGTGGCAGTCTTGCCGGTGACGATGTAGAATTGGGAGCCAGAGGATTTTTTCTCGGGGTTAATCTGGTCGGCGGTGCGGGCAGCAGCCAGGGCGCCACGTTTGTGGAAGTGACGGGGATATACAATCTCGGCATCAATTTGGTAGCCGGGGCCACCTTGTCCGAGCATTTGTCCGGGCTTGGCGTCGCGGCTGTCGGGGTCACCGGTCTGTATCATAAATTGGTTGATGACACGGTGGAATAGGACGTTGTTGTAGTATCCTTGGCCAACGAGTTTCAGGAAGTTGGCCTGATGTTTGGGGGTGTCGCCATAGAGCATGACAGTGATGTCGCCCAGCGAGGTGTGCAACAGGACATACTTGGCGGTAGTGTCGTTCATCGTTGTATTGGTGTTGTTCATTTCTTTATTAATAGAGTCTTTATTGTCGGTCGGTTTGTTGCCGTTGTTAGAGCCACAAGCGGTCAATGCGGTGGCTATCATGAGTATAGAGAGAAATTTTTTAAGCATGGTGGTTAAATTACAGATGTTGGGTAAAGACGTTTATACATGCGACGGAAATTGTTGTCGGTAGACGATAGCTCGGCGGCGTGTTCCCGGTAGTCGGTGCCATATAGTGAGGTGATAAGATCGCCGATATAGGCGCGGTCGCGGTCGCGGTCAATGGTGAGCGACACGAGCAGTCTGATTTGTTGTTCAAATCTCACGGGGTCGATGGCGAACAGGTATCGAGAGGCACTTGCCATGAATTGGCCGTTGAGGTCAAGCTCGCACAGGCGTGTTATAACAGCGTCTATATCTATATCAGGATTGTCAATGTTATTGACAAGGTATTCATAAGTTTTGAGTCCGTCAGTATCCGACTCGAGAGTTTTAATGTCAGATTGGGTCATAGCTGATGTTTTTATTCAACGACAAAGGTAATAAAAAAATTTAGGAATTGACATTGTGCCGATGTTTATACAGCTGGTAGGAGTTGATAACGTTGTGCCAGATGCTGTAAAAGCCACCGGCAACGGCTGTAACCGGAGTAAAGAATGTATATCCGACCCAAATGGCAAGGACGGTGTTTTTTTGTCCGAGCGATTGTCCGGCGGTGACTGTGTCACCGTAACGGGCACCTATGCGACGGCCGATATAAAATTGCATCACACAGCATATAAGCGAAATGACTACGAGCCACAGCAGGGTTGAGGCCGAGACTTCGGTGTGAACAATCGAGCGGGTGGTGACAGTCAGGGCGAGAGCCAAAGCTATAGCCCACAGGTAGAACGAGAGGTCTTGATAGCGTGCCAGGTTTTCGGTGAGTGAGGGAAGATATTTCTTGGCTAACAGTGCCGTAATCAGTGGCAGGAGCAATAGGGGGAAAACCTTGCCGAGAATGAGCAGGGCTGAGGTCACAACTCCCATCGAGGGGTTGGGGTGGACCAGTGGAACGAGAGAGGGGATGAGCAACGCTGCCGCCAGATTGATGAGGATGGTATAGGTGGTGATGTTGTTGACATCGCCGCCAAGTCGTCGGGTGATGACAGCGCCGGCGGTTGCAGTGGGGCAGATGAGGCATATCATCGCTCCCTCGAGAACAACGCGCAGGCCACTGTGCGGCAGCATTATAAGGACTACGCCTATGGTTGTAAACAGTCCACATTGCAACAATAATAGCCACAGGTGCCAGCGTCTCAATCTCAGTGACCGCGCGTCAATCTTGCAGAAGGTCAAGAAAAGCATTGTGAAAATCAGCATGGGCTGTACCCATCTGACAACTGTCATCGCATAGGGGCGTGTAGGGTCAAACAGTGGCACGTTGACATAGATGAAGTAGGACAGGATGCCAACAATAATTGCTATTATCAGTGCCCAGTTTTTGATAAATTGTATGGTTTTCATATCGTTTTATATGGCGGAGGTATGAGCGGAAACATTAACCTCGTTCTACCCCGGGGTGCAAAATTAGCCAAAAAATCTGTAGGGGTGTATAAAAAAACGAGGCCTCACTCAGAACGTGAGACCTCGATATGATGTATTTCAGACTCTTAGAACAGGAAGTTGATGCCCATGTTTACCTGGCCGTTGCTCGAGAGTGGAACGCCTTGTTTGGCGAGTCGGCCGAGGGTGCGGTCCATGCCGAGGAACAGGTTGAAGCCTGTGACATGTAGGTTGGCCATCCATCCGAATCCGACTCCGAATGTGCCGGCGGTCATGTTTACTGAGCCGGAAAATATTCTACAAGGAGCGATATTGGCCGAGAGGCGGAAGTCGGTCCATGAAAAGTCGCCGTTGATGCGGGTGGTGTTGAGCAGTCCGAAAGACAATGGCTTGTAAACGGGTAACGTGAATTTGGCACCTACGTTGACTGTAGCCGCGAGTGAGGTTGTGCGACTGCCGAGGTCCCCCATGTCGTCGAGTTGATATATTGCCGAGATGTCGTCGGAGACTTTATCCCATTCATCACTGAATGAGTTGGGGTCATTCTCTGAGGCCGAGAATGTGTAGCGCGAGGTGTTGAATGTCTTCACCCCGTTTGTTGAGGCTACCATGTCATATCCCCAGCTGACAAATCCGAGGTCAAGTACCGAGGCCGAGAACTCCCAGGCCGGAAGAGCAGCAGGCTTGTAGATGGCTCCCAGGTCGAGGCCGAGGCCAAACCCGTTGGGGCCAAACCCATCAACATCTATGCCACTGACATAGCGACGTTCTTTGCCATCGGTCTTGTCGGTGTAGATATCGGTTTTGTAGCTTAGACCTTTGACACTGGCGTGCATATCGGCGTCAGCGACAATCGACCAGTCGTCGGTGCCGAGAGTGAGTCGTGCATCGTGAAAGCGGGCGTCCATATCCCCGATGCCGACGAGAAATTTCAGTGTTGCACCTACGCGCCATTCCGGAGAGATGTCATGAGAGTGGCCGAGTGCAATCTCGGCATAGGAAGTGGCGCGGGCGCGAACGTTGGAGATGTCGTATGTGGAGTTCTGCACGCCTTCTTTGAGCAGTGAGAACAGTGCTTTGGGAATTCTGACGTCAGCTCCAACCCTGGCGTTGACACTCACGGTATTATAACCACCCCAGGCCTTGAAGCCCGATGATAGTACAGAGAGCTTTACATCGGCTCCCACGCGGTTGCTGTCGTGGAGACCGTCCATTACTTGCTCGACTGATACGCCGGGGTTGAGAAAGAGACTTGTCCGTCCGTTAACGTCAAACAGCACGTTGTTGATGCCGAGATTGCCGTCCATAGCCACGTTGACGTTGCCGAGGCCGGGCATTGACACAAAGTTATGGCTGTTACCGATGGCAGGGTTCATCTGGAAACGGTAGGTGTAGTCGTCTACAAAGTATCCTGATTGGGTGTTTTGGGCTGTGGCAGTGGCTGTATATAATCCCAGCATGGCCACGAATATATGTTTTGGAAAATTAAGTTTCATGAATTGTGTGGTTTAAAATGTGCGATAGGATTATTATAGCTCGTCGTCGTAGTGCCCCGAGACGGTGGCTCGGATGTTGGCCAATGATATTTTGATTTTGTCGGTAAGTGTGATGTCGGATGAGGCCTTGACCATCGCATCAAAGACGATTCCGTCAAGATTGGTGACAGCTCCGGTGATGTAGATGTCCACCGGGTAGTTGGATGCGTTGGCCGGGATTTGTGCGCCTTTGATGGAAACGTCACCGATGCGTTTGCCATCGCGGTCAATCGGGTGTCCTGTAAGGTCAATGTCGAGAGGTGTGTCGGTAGTGACATTGGCCGTGACGTGGAGTTGGGTGATAGTGACTTTGTCAAGGTCTTCAGAAGCCCATCCGTCGATTAGCTCGTAGTAGTGTACGGTAGAGCCTGAGCTGAGATCAAGATCAGTGTAGAAGTCATATCGTCCGTTGACGCCCGAGATGTCACTGCCGATGGGAAAATCTGATACTTTGTGAAGTGGCAGCCGCGGGCTGATGACCGAGACCTTGAGCGAGGTGGGGATGCCGTCTCCGGCGACTACATCGCCGAGGTCCTTGAATTGGATATATTGAGCATCCTCAAATTCGCTGATATAACTGTCGGGCTTAGTTGGTGATAAGCAGAACGTGGCCACCTCGGTGTCCGGTGAGACGGAGATGCTTCCGGCCGGGAGTGTGATTGGCGTGCCTGGAGTGTCTCCATGATATGGGATAATCTCGAGTCCGGCTTCGAGTCCGGCACCGTATTTGCTGACGGGATTGTTGAATGACAGGTAAATCTGAGGATTGACAAGGTGAATGTCTGTTCCGCTTTGGGATAGGGCTTTAGGTATAGAGGATAGGTTTACTTCTGGGATCTCAAACCGGTCAATGTCATGCTGTACCTCGCCTGTAAATGAAATTATGTCAATTTCCGAGAGGTCATAGTCGGTTGTAAATGTCACGCTTGACGGAAATTGAGACGCCGGAACTGATAGGTCGGCGTTGGTAATCCCGGCTGTACCCGAGATTATATACAGGTCATCGGAGAATGTCAAGGCGTTATTCTTGAAAATAAATCCAGAGGTTTTATCGACAGCTGTTACGGCAATATGTATCGTGAGTGCTGTGCCGTTGCTGATGATGTCAGAGACGGTAAGAACTCCGGTAGAGGGATTATACACGCCGTCGGAAGTCGATGGGTCGACTGTGAGTCCTTTGGGCAATTGGAGTTGAAGGTTGGAGAACTTTATACTTTTCACAATGCCGTTGAGGTCGTCAATAGAAAATTTTATGTCAATCGAGAATCGTGTTTTGATGCTCTGGATAGAGACAACGTCTTCTGACACGTTGGCCACGTGATAGTCAAAGTGGGTAGGGGGGCATGACAGTGGTATTTCGGCTTTTCCGGCAATGGCGAGGGCTTGAGGCACGTGCGTGCAGTCAAGTGTGCGCCTTGAGGGTTGTATCATCGGTGCGTTGAGAGAAATCGGGTTGATGTTTATAGCCGATGAGGTTATGTTTCCTGTTTTTTCAATGACGAAAGTTCCGTCAGAGGACAGGGTGATATCGCTGCCGTCGGTGTCGATGATGCTTTTGAGGTTGATAGGATCAAGGTTGATAGGTAGGGTAAGGTCCCTGACATTGACTTGAATATTGGTGTCGATGTCACTAAGGTCGTATTTATCGTCAATACAACCTGTGAGAGTTGTTAATGCAAGGCAGGCAAATAACAGAGGGTAAAATTTTGTCATAAAAACAGTTAATAAAGGTTGTTTACTAAAAGGATGTTTACTAAAAGGATGTTTAATAAAGTGGTGTTTATAAAGGATTGGTTAATAAATTTTGCACAAATTTAATAAAAAATATCTTAAATATTGGGCTTTAGAATTTTATAATATATTATTTGTGAATTATTGGGAATTGCTGTGGAAGCAATCCTAATCACTAATATCACTAATGAGTATAAAGACGTGTGTTAGCCACTGAAAATCAATATATTACATAAAAGCGGGGCGCCACCATCAAGATGACGCCCCGCGCGGGTCTTATAGAGTGTTAGTCAGCTTTATTTGGAGGGGGTGTCCCAGGTGCAGTCGATGGGCTCAAACTTGCCCGGGGCGGTGACGCGGAAGCGTGCGGTATAGGCGGTAGTGGTACCGGTGTATACCGAGAAGTTGATGGTGTAGATTACGTCAACTCCTTCAACCGGTTTGGCATCGGGGTGGAGTTTGCCCAGGGCACCGGGCATTACCTCGTTCATGAAGCGTTTTTTCTCGAGAGCGACAATCTCGTCGTCGGACATTGACTCATATTCGGCGGGATATTGACCGCGGGCAGCTGAGGGACGCAGGTCGACATTGCCTTGGTAGGCCGATGTACCTGAGTAGTACTCGTTGTTGCCATAAGATGAGATATAGAATTTGCCTGACTTGATATCGGTGTCACCAAGAGGCTTGCATATGTTCTCAAATACCCAGTCGACACAAGCCTGGAAGTATATCATGGACAGTTCCTGGTTGCGTCCTGCCGGGAGAGTGATGGTGACACATGGGTCATACATCCATTTTCCGCCGGTGCGAACAAATTGGTTGGTCTCGGTAGTGATGCCGTCATTGAGCTTCCATTCTGCGCCATCAAATTTATATTGGTCACAGAGGTAGAATGTTGTCTTGGCTGAAGAGTCATAGTAGAGGTACATGACGTTCTTGACATCTTCGGCCTGGGCATAGGGATATTTGTTTTTAAGATATGTGGGGAGGTATAGTCCGGGCTTGGTGAGGTTTTGGTATTGCTGGCCCATAGCAGTGTAGTCGGCCGGGTTGAGGACTATAAAGTTGGCAGGTGCCGACCAACGTTTGTTTGCTGCATCCCAGTGGTAAACAGCATTGACAGCCTCGGTGGGGACTTCGACGGCAGCGGCGTGGCGCTTGGGAGCGTTGGCGACAGCTTTGCCATTGACCGATGTGACGACCATATTGAAGTAGCGACCACCGGCGATAGCTATGAAGTAGCCCTCGACGGTATATGTCTCGCCGTCAACGAAAGTGGCCTTCTGGGCGGCGGTACCTTGGTATACGCTACCTTGGGCGGTAGTGGCTCCGTCAACGAGAATGTTTATGTTGCGCTCGGTAACTACAGCTTTACCGGTAATCTTGACATATTGGGCAATTGCGTTGTCGGTGCGGGTGATTGCTTGGTCGAGGTCAGCGCCTGTCATGACCTTGGCGGCCGGATAGGTAACGGTCTGTTGGCCTATCACGTTGACAGTGGCCGATGAGCCGGTAATCTGGAAGCCCTTGTTGTAAGCGCCGATGGTGCCGGCTATCTCGACTTGCTGGCCGATGGCTACTGATGAAGCGTCAAAAGATGAACCCATGTACACGAGTATCGAGCCTGACTTGTCAGTGATGATGTATCCTTGGGCGCATATGCCTGTAACGACAGCTTTAACCTCGACGTTGTCGTTGAGGGCTACCGAGGCGATAACGTCTGACGGCTCCCATGTGGGCTTGTCATCGCCGCCTGAGACGTTGCCGAATACAGGTTCTTGGTTTGAAACCTTGTAAGAAACAACGAGGTATTCTCCATCCTCGGGGGTACAGCTTTCGGCAAGGATGCCAGGAAGTATACGACCGGGGTTTTTGGAAGGGGCAAAGGCGTCGATGTAGTCTTCGGTGCTACCCCATACATAGTCCTGATAGTCATCCTCGGTGATAGTGTATGTCTGGGCGTTGGCAGCGGCCTTGACCTCAGCGGGGACACCGGTAGAGATGTTATAGGTTAATTTGACTGACGAGCCGTCGGTGGCTGTAAAGTAGGGGAATGATGTTGAAGCCAGGAAAGCCGGGACATACTGAGCGGCGGGGATTTCTTCTGAGAATGCGTGACGGGTGCCTACCGAAGCAAGAGCGGCCTTGAGCTCATCACCGGCGAGAGCCTTGTTGGTGGCGTTGGATGCGATGGCGGCATAGTCAGCGTCGGTGAGGGTGTACTCGAGGGTCTGGACGTTGCTGATGGGCTTGTCGTTCTCCTCTTCAAATCCGTCGAGGTGGTTGTTCCAGGCGTTGTCGTCACATGATGACATTGACACCGCCATGGCCATGGCCACGAGTGAGCTGATATATATTTTTGTTTTCATTATAGTTGTCTGTGATTAGAAGTTAACACGAAGTTTCATGGAGTATGTGCGGCCAAAGCTGTAGAACACGCGGAAGGCATTTTCCCATGTGCCTGTTTCTGAGGCGTTGGTGTAGGCGTCCATGACATAGTTGTAGTTGAAGAGGTTGTGAACGTTGCCCGAGAGAGTAGCATCAACACCACCGATTTTGAATCGGTAAGAGGCATTGAGGTCGAGTTGTTGACCCCAGGGAATACGCCAGGGATCGGCAACATTGACTTCGCCGTTGGGGGTGTATTGTGAAGAACTGATGGTATAGTCCGAATAGTTGCGGTCGGCTACGGTCCAGTCGGCACCGATGCGGAAACCCTTGAAGGGGCGGAATTGTACGCCGATAGCGGCTGTGGTCTGGGCTGAGCCACCGACTTTGATACCTTTCTGCATGAGGGTAGCGTGGGCGTGGTCTTCGGCGAGGATACCCGAGGCGATGTCTCCGGCGAGGTTCTTGAGCGGTTGGCCAAGCTGGTTGTAGAAATAACCTACTGAGTTGGAGGCCCACTCATAGTTGCCCAGTGAGAGCATACCGCTGAATTCTACCCAACGGGCGGGAACGTATGTAAAGTTGACCTCGATACCCATGTGACGAGCGTCAACACCCGACATGTTCATGTAGTAACGGTCACCGGCATGTTCGCCGACCTCGATGTTGCCCGAGCGTGTGGTTGTCTTGTCAAGCCACTTGGTGTAGTAGGCATTGACGATAGCCGAGAATACGGGTGAAGAGTAGCCATAACCGAGCTCGGCCGAGAATACTTTCTCGTTGAGGGGATCGGGGTTGGCAGCGTTGGATACGGACGATGACAGGAACACGCCCTGGGAGAAGAACGGTGCACGTGAGATGTAGCCCACGTTGCCATAGACGTTGTTGCGGCGGTCGATGTTGTAGTTTACACCAAATTTGGCTGTACCGCCAAGGAAGTTGTATGTCTTGGATTTAGAGTGCTCTTTGTCATAGTAGAAGTGGTCGACACGTTGGTAGCCGGTGTTGGCCAGTGAACCCGATAGGACAAATGTCAATCGGTTGTTCAACATTGAGTATTCACCTTGGACATAGGCACCTTCCTGGTTGGTGTGACCGTCATAGTCGCGGTAGACAACGTCACCGACACCGAGTTTCTCGTATTTCCAGTTGGGGTCGGCGGCGAGGTAGTTGTTCTCGACCTTGACATTCTTACGTGAGGAGTCATCCATGAAGTATTCACCGTTGTATAGGTCGATAATCTTGTTGTTGTGGTGACCGACATAGTAGCGCAGGTCGATACCGGCGGTGAAGGCGAGTTTTTCGTCAAAGAATTTGTTGGTATAGGTAGAGACCAATCCATACCACTCGTGGGAGTTGTTGCTCTGAGACATTACCATGTTGGAACCGGTGGTTGAGGCCATGTTCATTTCCTGGATTTCGTCGTAGGCAAATGTGCCGTCAGCATGGCGGAACAGGGTGTTGGGCACGCCATTAGTTGCTCCATACCAAGAGGAGTTGCTGAGGCTCACACCTTTATATGTACCGCGACCCTGGCCGCTGTAACCGCCACCTGAGGCGATAGAGACGTAGGCGGTGGTGGAGAGTGATGACTTATGGTTGATCTGCCAGATGTGGGCGAGTGAAATCTGGGGTTTGTGGTAGGAGTTGAGGTTGGAAGAGCGTACCTGACCCTGGTTGTCAAAGCCATAGGTAGGGTTATACCTGTAAGGACTTTTACCATCCATCCAACGACGGGCATTGGTCTGATATTCCATGATTGTCAGGCCGTCTTGGGATGAACGTTTGTTGTGTTTCTGAGGTGCACCGAAAGCAGTCAGCGAGAGTTGGTGACGGTCGTTGATGCGCTTGGAAACGTTGATGAAGTAGTTGTAGGAGTTGAACCATGTGCCTTGAATATATCCGTCGCCCCACTTACGAGAACCGAGCACGGTGATGGCCCAGCCGTTTTTCATCAGGCCGGTGGAGACTTTCAAGCCGATATTGTTCATGCCATCGTTGCCGAAGCCATACCATATCGAACCGCCTTTCTCGGCATCGAGTGAACGTGTGGTGATGTTGATTGTACCACCTATAGAGGGTGCTGACAGGACAGCGGCGCCAAGACCGCGTTGGGTCTGGATATTCGATGCGACGTCGCTTAAGCCTGCCCAGTTGGACCAGTATACGCCTCCCCATTCCATGTCGTTGATAGGTATACCGTTGATGAGAACGGCAACGTTGGCGCTCTGGAAACCACGCATGTTAATCTTGGCGTCGCCAAAACCGCCACCGTCTTTGGTAGCCCATACACCGGGAGTGGTTTTGAGAACCTCGGGAAGCTCCTGGGTGCCGAGCTTGAGCTCAATGTCGCCGGCATTAATCTGGGACAGTGCCACAGGGGTTTTACGGGTCTTGGCCAATGATTGGGTGACTACCACGTCATTGAGCATCTCGGTAGAGGGGTAGAGCTTGATGGTGCCACACTGAGCTTGAGGGTTGACTTCTTTTGCCTTATAGCCAACAAAGCTGATGGTCATGTACTTAACGCCTTGGGGGACGTTGACAGAGAAAGTGCCGTCGACATCAGTGGTGCCGAGAGCCTTGCCGGTGTTGGTGAGGATGGACGCGCCGATGATGGGCTCGCCTTCTTCGTCAACTACCGTTCCGTGGCTTTTCATGGCGTTCTGTGCCATCAGAGACATGCTCGAGGCCAGCAACATCATCATGAAAATTGAAATTAGTTTTCTCATTAGTTGATAACGGGATTAGTGTATAAATAAAATGTGATTGATTTGTCAAGGTGGTATTAATAGGGGGAGTGAGGCAGTGTAAGTGTATGACAGTGACGGCGTTAGTGATGGATGATCTTGTATGGTGGCATAGTCGTCCGGAAATAAAAAGACGGCACAGAGGGATGTGGTTCTCTATGTCGTCAGTGGTTTATGATTATATGTAAAGTTGATAATCGCTTATAGCTATCATCATTATTGGAGGCTAAACCTTGTGAAATGCCGTTGGTGTACATAATAAGGCTAAAGTTGAATTAACACTACAAAGTTAATCAATGGTGTTGATGTGTGCAAATTTTATTAACACAGACATTGATTTTTTAACAGTCTGTGGCCGTCGGCATTGGTTGGAGTTTTTGTTATGGTCTTGCTGTCATGTTGTTATCGTTGTTGGCTCGGTCAAGGGTTCGGAATTGAACTATAATAAATATTGCGGTGATAACGGTGGCTGATATGTCGCTCATGGGGAATGATAGCCACACGCCATTGAGGCCCCAGAGCGATGGAAGGGTCAATAGCATGGGGATGAGGAAAATAACCTGGCGTGATAGTCCCAGGAAGATGGACTTGCCAACTTGGCCGATGCTCTGGAAAAAATTGGTTGATACAATCTGAAAGCCTGCTAAGCTAAAGGCTAATAATGCATGGGACAGCGCGTTGGCGGTGACTTGAATGAGCTCGGTGTCGACGGTGAAGACGCGGGCAATAAGACCGGGGAATAATAATCCAACTGCTGACCCCAGCACACATAGTGCTGTAGAGGCACCGACTGCCAGCCAATAGGTGTGTTTGAGGCGATGTAATTTCCCGGCTCCATAGTTATAACCAACTATGGGTTGCATGCCTTGGCATATACCGAGTACTACCATAACCACGAGTTGGGTCACAGTCGAGAATATACCGGCGGCACCGACAGCCATGTCTCCTCCGCGTTTTACCAGCTCGGCGTTGATCAGAAAATTGATAAGGCAGGCGGCGGCATTGACAAGAGCCGGGGCAGCGCCTATTGATATGATACTTACAACTACCGAGCGGTCGAGGTGGAAGGTGCCGCGACGGAAATGAACGGTCGAGCGTTTGTCTACAAAGTGTAACATCACAAATACCATGGCTCCTAACATTGACAGGTCGGTGGCTATGGCTGCGCCCTTGATGCCGAGATCAAGCCAGAATATAAAAATGGGGGCAAGTATAAGGTTGGCTAAGGCGCTTAGCAGCATGGTAATCATGGCTCGTCGTGGATATCCTGAGGCACGCTGTATATTGTTGAAACTGAAAGTCAGGTTGGTTAACAGCAGGCCCGGTATCAGATAGAGCATGAAGTCGTAGGCATAGGGGAGAGTTTGGGCCGAGGCGCCGAAGGCTACAAGAATGTCCTTGAGAAAAATACCGAAGCAACAGACATAGATTGTGGCTATCAGTAGGGTAAGAGTCAAGGCATTGCCGAGGATAAGTTGGGCGCGATCAAGGCGTTTGGCTCCTAACATGATTGAGATGCGGGCCGAAGCGCCGGCTCCAATAAGGACTCCAAAGGCTGTGGCGAGATTCATCACCGGAAAGGTGATGGCTAGTCCCGAGATGGCCTCTGGGCCTACACCCTGGCCGATAAAGATACGGTCTATTACATTATATAATGACACCACGACCATGCCGGTGACAGCCGGCAGAGAGTATCGCCATAGCAGACGACCTACCGACATGGTTTCAAGGTCGGCGAGTTTGCACTGTATGGAATCGTTGGTTTTGGATGTGGATGTGTTGGAGGGAGTGGTGTTCATTGTATAATAATTTAAGTGATGCAAGTCCCGACGGGACTTGCATCACTTAAGGAGTTAATAAGTTATCTGACAAGTCCGACTTGTCATTTTTAGGTATCGGTATCGATTTACTTACCGGCGAGAGTTTTGGCGCGTTGATAGTATTTCTCTATATCAGACATGAATGATGGATAGTCGCGACGAATCTGTTCATAGCAGTTAAACTCCTCGGCATAGTTTTTCTGGTGGTGGTAAACTTGAGCGAGTTTGTTGAGAACAAAGGGGGTTGTCACGGGGTTGTTGTCAGCCTCGTCAAGAGCACTTTTATAGCATTTGATGGCCTCGTCAATTTGGTTGAGGTTAACATTGCAGTCGCCTTTGAGACAATTGATGCCGGTAGCTATGATGTCGCTCGAGACCGATGGTTTCTCGAGGTAGGAGAGACATTCTTTGTAGTTTGAGTCGTTGTAAAGCTTGATGGCTGTCATCAGCTGGGCGCGCTCGTTGGCTTTGTAACTGCCATCATCGGCAATTTTCTTGTACATGGCTGTACGGATAGAGTCATTCTGCTCGATGTCGGCCATGCCTATTGCCTCGGCTTGCTTTTGAGAGCCAAAGTGGCGGATGGCGAATATTGAACCGATAATGATGGCGACTACGGCCACACCGATTGATGACCATATAGCGATTTTTTTTGTGCGGGCGGCTTTAGCTGCCTTCAGTTGCTCGGCGGCTTGGTCGAGCGTTTGTGTCTTGTCTTGTTCCATTATATTGATTGATTTTTTGCAATTAGATGGGTCGTGAGCTCGGTCACGTTATTAGTAAGGCTTCTTGAAGGTATTGCCTGAATCGGCACTACCTTACGAACCGCAAAGTTAACGCTTATTTCCCTAATATAAAAATTTCAACCCCTATAATCTCACTATAATTTTAATAATTATGTTAATTCTGTTTCTATACCAAGTGGTATCTCGTTGTCCTGGACTCTAAAAAAGCGAAAAGAATGATGAAAAACACGGCGTGTCGACCGTAATGGGAACACGCCGTGTTGTAATGGTAGAAACGGGGTATGGTATCAGCGCACAAGGATTTTGGTGACAGTCGAGCCTTGGCGACGTATGTACATGCCGGGAGCCAAAGGACGGGTCATCATGACGCCTTGCAGGTTATAATACTCGGCGGGGGCGTCGTCGTTGTCAGTGTATATGTCATCAATGCCGGAGGTCTTGATAGCCAGGCTATAATCATTGCCGCCATTGTTGTCCCATGTGCTACCTGTATTGGTGACAAAGCTTATGTATGAGACATTTTGAGCGGGGTTGTTGAATGGTCCTATCTTGGCTTCGAGAACTCCGTCGCTATTGCGGTAGAATGGAGTGCGGGCGGCTTTGCCGTCAGTGTGGTATTGTGAGCCCGCAGGTAGGTATTCGGTGATGGGTTTTTCAAATTTGTTGACGCCCCAGTGAAGAATGATACCATCTGAGCCGTTGGGAGCAGTGATGGTGATGATGTCATTTTCGGTGGGCTGTTCGGGATATATTTTGTATGAGCCTAACGTTGTGACAACATCGTCGTCATCATCACCACTGCCTTGACCGTCACCGACCCACACGTGCAGTATCATCGAGCGTGAGATATTACCTTTGGTATCTTCGGCTTCGACATAATAGTCGAGCAGTACATTCTTCTGACCGGTAATTTTGGCGGAATATTCATCGGCTTTGATTTTGGGGGCAGGGTTGGTAAGTGAAATGATGGTCTTGGGAGTCATTTCTATTTCTTGCCATGGACCAACTTCGTCACCACCGGCATATGTCTCGTTCTGGTTTGAACTCAAGGGATTTTCGCCGTCTTTATCAACGCGATATTTGAGTTTGACCGATTTAAGGCCGTTCAGGTCATAGACATAGGACCATACGGTGAAGTCAGAGGGTTGGACGGTCTCCCATTCTGTGGCACCGGGGTTATAAGGCTCGCGTTGGGGATGGTATATCGAAGGTCCGGTCATGTCTTGTCCGGTGCTTATTATAGCGGCAACCTTGTCAATGGCGAGATTGGCGGCAGTGGCAGGCTTTGAGTCCCAGTTTTCAGTGCCGTCCCAATACCAGTAGCAACTTGTCTCGCCACACATGAGGTCATCCCATGCTGTTTTTACGACGTCTGATTGGGGCGCGATAGCCGAGGCTGTTTTTACGTGGTTGCTTGCGGCGGTGATGATGCCCCAGCTGTTGTGGTCGGGACTGTAGGGCTCGGTTGCACCGGGGTAGGTGCCTTTGTCTCCGTTCCATTTGAGGAATTCAGGGTCGGCGCCGGCTCCCCACCAGCTACCTGACTCGACATGAATCACGTCATCGGCCTCGGGCGGGAAGCGGTCAAGGTAATCCTGGATTGTGGTACATTCAAATCGGTCAGGGTTCTCTTTGAGCCATTCGACAAAGTTTTGGAAATTTGAGCCATAGTAGCTTGCCGAGCCACCGCCGTGATTGTCACCGTCGTGATGCAGGACCACGAGTATCGGATGCTTGGGGTCGGTGTTGTAGGGCTCGAGCTGGCTGATGCATTTCTCATATTGAAGTGCACCAAAGCCACCACGTCCGTCTTCATTGCCAAATACCAGAGACGTTGGCACGGCAATCATTTTATATTCGCGGCCATCTTCGGGATCGACATATTTCATCCAGTGGGGGCGATGGCTCCATCCGGCCGAGATATGCCCCGGACAGTATAAGCCATCGATATGAGCCCAGTCTCCGGGGTTGTCATTGAGAACATCGGCCTTGTTCGGCTCTACCATAGAAAATCCTTTTATCCAGGGATAGTCTTTGGCCGTGCGGTCAAAGTGGGAATTATCCACCATGACCCATTCGAGACCTTCTTTGACCAAAGCCGGAATCATGTGTTGTTCAAAGGCGTTCTCCGGTGGGAATATGCCTTTGGAATATGGCATACCGGGGAAATTCTCGCTGAAACAATCGCGGTGCTTGCTTATCTGACGCATTGCATCTTCACGGTCAATCAAGGCCATCAGTGGATGGTAATAACCAAAAGCTACCATGTCGAGACGTTGATTGCCGAGGGCTGTCTTTTGACCGATCATCTCGGTCCAGTTGCTTTTCCATCCTTGATAGCCCCGGCCGGCATTTTCAAGAACGTTAAGATTTTCGACAAGAGAGCCTGAAAAAGAAACCTGGGCGCCACCCGGGAGGTCTGCGGCAATGAGCTTCTTGACTGCCGAGGCCGGCCATGAAGTGTAAGCCCCTGTGCGTGACATAAACACATCGTTGATAAGTGGATAACTCAGCTCGCCACTCTTGTCGGTCTCGAGTACGGTCTCGCCGGGGGTGTAGATTGGTTGATGCATGTGCCATTGGAAGGCGATATACACCTTAGGGCTTTCAGCCCGGGCGACAAGCACGCTTCCTGCCAGCATTGCCGCCAAAAATAGTTTTTTCATGAAAAAAAGTAAGTATGATTAATGATAGATTTTGTGGCAAAATTACTAAAAAAATTGTAATAAGCGTAAACACTCATCCTCCCATTGTATAAATGTCGGTTAAAAAGAAATGAGAACAGTGAGGCTGTGGATTTTTGAGCTAAATTGCTTTCACCGACCAGGGAGTGTAGCGAGCTATTCAGCCGATACTTAAAACGCTAATAGTTGATTATCAGTAAATTAAATTTTAGACCACCCATTTTTTTTATGTCAAAACAGCGATTATTGCATATTTTGTTGAATATAGAGATTTGCAATGCGCTGAATAGTTACATTATTGATTCTGTTTACTTAAAAAAATTAAATTTTCATCAAAGTCGTTTTTTCGGCTTGTGCCCATTATATTTAATTTATGATTATGATTTCCTCAAGTAATTCAATATTAATTAATGGTAGTTTAATAGCCACATAAATGGTTGTGATAGTTGATATCCGAGTTTATGGCCATCATATTCAAGATGTACAGATATTTTGCCATTTTGAAATTTATCTATCCAAACTTCAAATCCCCTTGAATCTGGTGGAAAATATTGTTTATCACCTAACAATTTTATTGTAACTCTTATATTCGTTTGTCGAATACCTAATTGCTTCAATTCGTCAAAATTTATACCGCTTATAAAAATCGGTATTTCGCGTGTAGAATTTAATATTACACCATCTATAGAGGCTCCAATCTCATCATATAATTCACTATATCCTATGTAAAATTGGTTTTTATCATTTGTGTGTTCTAATTGTTTTATCCATAATTGGTTGAAAATATTGTATTTCGCAATTGAATCACAGATACGTCCGATAAAGCATCTATCATATTTACTATTAAATTCATACAAGGGTAGTGAAAATGTCGAATCTTTCTTTGGCTCAGTAATAAACCAATAAGAAGATGCTGAAAAAATAGTATCATGAGTATCATTTAGATATATTCCTTTTGGTCGTTGCTGTTTGTCTGTATGCATCTTTAGATAAGTTTCATATATTTTTGACTGACTTTGAGAACATACAATAGAATCTCCATTTTGGGAATATAACCAAGAAAATTCTTTTTTTAATTGTGGTATTTCGTGTAAATTAATACCGTTATATCCAAGACCTATAGAATAGTTAGAATCAACATTTGGGAGTAATTGAACAACGTAGCCAAGTGGATAAGGGTCTATTTTGTTTTTTTCAAACATGTCATAGTTTAAAACCGTTTGGTGTTGATTTTTTATAATTCCCCACTCATTTAATATATCCATAGGAACATTGGTTATTAATATATTTTTGAGAGAATCGTTACTATAAATTATTCCATCTATTTTGTTAAATTCATCTATGTTATATGTTCTATATCTTAGTTGAAGAAAATAGTGACCATCTTTCCTCCTATCATATGACAATGATAGCCACGGTGCCATTGTCTTGGATAATACACTGTCAAAAAGCGGTTTGATTAAGTTGTTATTTGAGTATTCATAAATATTAACCTTATTATAAAGCTTTATGTTTGAATCATTAGGAAACGGATGCTGACACATGTTTGTCATTCCCGCATAATCCATAATTGATATACATAGTAATAGTAAGGTAATGAATATGAATAAAATAAATCCCCTTTTATACATCATTGTATAGAAATTTTATTTTGGATAAACGACAAATCCATCAAGATTAACCTCTTCACCATCTTCATATACTTTTACAGGTTCTGATTTACCATCAAAATTGTAAATAATTTGGAACTCTGGTGCAATAAATATTCTAAATTTTGTGTTAGGCGAAAAACTCTCTATCCATTTTGCCAATTTAACATCTGGCCTTGACTGCTTTTCATCCGTTGGATGAGTATGATCATAGCCTGTTATCTTGTCTCTTACTTGTGGATTATTATTAAAAAAAGCTGTACCGCTGGCAACGCTCCCGTAATCGTTAGAGGTTCCAATAATTGATGTGCCATCGTTTAATTGCATCCTGTCCCATTCAACATCAGTATGTTGAGCAAAGAAACTGAATTCACTAAATCCTATTCCCTTAATGTCATAGTATGTGTAATTTTTACTACCGGTTAAATTCTCTTCGGTACGGAAATTATATACTCCAGATACTCCATTTTTGATTGTACCCTTTTTCAAGACAATAAAGTCATTGTTGTCTGAAAAAACGATGTCACAACCACCTGAGGGACTTATAATTGTCATGTGCCCATCATTATGTAATTTTATTATATCTCTACCGCTTGGGTCGATAGCATTTACGGGGTTAACAGCGGTGTGTGCCCAGGGGGAAAGGGCGGGGTATTTGGAAGCGAGGGGGTCGGGGGAGGTGAAGCGCATGAGCAGTGGGTCGTGCATGCGAGCGGTGTTGTCATGCCAGTTGAGGCCAACGTGAGAGAGGTATCGGTTGCCGATGTGGAGGCGGTCGGTCATTGGCTTGTAATGGTTGTGGTATTCGTGGCAATGGTGTCACTATTATTTATAATTTTTTGTATCTCTTTGAGGGATAGTCGTTTCTTGTCATATTCTATTAGTCGATCTTTGGGTATCAGTGGTAGACATTGATATTTTTTTAAATTATTAATGTCTGAATCTCGCAAAGTCTCTCGTAAAAATTTTTGAGCATACAAGACTAATTGTTCTCCAAAATAAATGTTTATAGAACTTCCCTCAATAGCACAGGGTATTTCATCATGATTTATATTTAGTTTCGCTATCTCGATTATCTCTATTAATTCAGGCACAACACGTCCTTTTAACACATCCGGAAAAATAAGATTTAAAGTAAATACACTATCTGCATGTAATACTTTATAAAATGGCAGTGGATAACGTGGAATTTCTTCCATTTCTGTATTAGCACCAATTTCTTTTTTCTGTGCACAAAAATTATATAACCACTCTATAATAGGAAAGACAATATCACCGTCTTTGCTACTAAACTCTTTCAATCGCTGTAAATTAATTAAAACATCGGATTTAAAGCCACCTATTTTAATTGATTGGCTACGCATAAGATATGGAGAATCATATGAACCATTAACATAACAACTGTTATTAGTTATTTTAAAATTATCATTGCTTTTCGAAAGTTTAAATGCATATAAATTACAACTAAAACATGTTATTATTATCATTATAAATACATTTCTCGGTGCCATATTTACCTTTTATAATAATTAGTGAGACATATTGTAATGAACCTCATTCATCCCATCTATTATTCTTTTATTTAAGATTCTATTACCATAAAAATTATAGCCATTTTTATGTTGATAATTATGTCGGGATATTTTTAAATTTCCACCATATTTTAAAAATAGATAAGCATGTCCGTATGCTTCATGGGCTATCATCTGCGCTTGCCCTTCTTCCGAAAATGCGGAGTTGATAAATACATAAAGATTTTCATTAACTGAATTATACAATTCTCCTTTAACCGGGAAAACAGTTTTACCCCCATAGCCAAGTTCTCCAGTCGTTGGTGTTTGAGTAGTTGTAAAATCAGTTGGTTCTACATAATCGATATCGTCTTTATCTCCAAAGGAATATTCGGTATAATTATTGTTTTTATCAAGAAAATATGCTTTATTACCAACTTCAATTATAACACGTGTCTTATTCGCAGATAGCAAATTCATACTGATTTTATTAATGTCGTTGATTGGTGCATGTGATATTCTTGAGTTTAGCAATAGAATCAACTCTGTATGGTTGGTTGCGTAATATATCAATTTGCATAATTATTTTGTGAAATTTAGAAGTGTCTTTTGCTGAAATATTTTGAGCAATGATTTCAATTCCATATTTAAAGGACTTCCGTGTCAAATCATATTTACTATTGCTTTTTTTTATTGTATATAAATCCTTATTAGTATATATTCCAGGGATAGTTATAGAATTAATACTAGTCATATCACATATAAGTATTATAGGAGAATCTTTTGATAGATGTGTCATTTTTAATTTTATTGTTTTTTTTATTTGTGGTAATATAAGAAGAAGAGGTGTATCGAGATTTGTATCGTTCATTTTTTTATAGAATATAAATGAATCTTTCAATCCCCGTAAGATTATATAATTATTGCCTAAATGTATGGTGTCAATATGTTTTATGCTATTTTCAGACCCTTTTGAGAATCCATTCATATAAGGAGATTGGATAATAGAAAAAAGGATTAGAAGTAGAACTAGAGGCAGAAGATATTTATTTTTCACCATAATTTTGCAGGAGAATTTAGAATTTTGTTTACGTAATTTTTTAGAGCATCTTTTTGAGTTGATTTTATCTGATAATCTAAGTTGGAGTTTCGTTCAGCACTCCAATTGATTATAACTTCTGGCTCACTTCCATCTTCTGGATAGATAATATTTGTTACCATAGCACCTTTGTCATGCCAAGGATTGATATTAGGATTAGTAAGGCTTTTTAGGAATAAAAATGCATGACTATACATTTCATGTGCTATATTCAACGCACGATTAATTGATGATAATTTATTACTTGTGTAAACATAAACGTTTTCATCTGGTGATGGAGCAAAGTAACATCCCGGAGCAAGAACCTGACCAATTAGGCCTTCTTTGTAAGAGGATTTAAATTCCTTTTCAATACCATTTACAATACATGTAGAGGCTCCTTTTGAAATAAAAAGTAATTCACTGTTAGCCAATTCTTTTAATGCTAAAAAACAAGCTGAATTACTTTGACATTGATTCAATAATTCATTATTTAAATTACCGTTCATATCAAATTCGACATAATTATTCTCTATCGTTGATAATCCGTCTCTTATTCCGTCCTGAAACCATTGGTCAGCAATAACATATAACCCACTTGGGTCGATAGCATTTACGGGGTTGGCGGCGGTGTGTGCCCAGGGGGAAAGGTCGGGATATTTGGAGGCGAGGGGGTCGGGGGAGGTGAAGCGCATGAGCAGTGGGTCGTGCATGCGAGCGGTGTTGTCATGCCAGTTGAGGCCAACGTGAGAGAGGTATCGGTTGCCGATGTGGAGGCGGTCGGTGGCTTTGCCCAGAGTAGGAGCTTGACCGCCTAACGGGATGGGTGTGTCGTCCGAGGGGAGCAGATAGGGAGTGCCCGAGGGGAAGTATCCGTTGCGTTGGAGTAGTTTGCCGGACTCCTCGATGACGGCCACTGTAGAGCCCAGGCGGTCGGTAAGATACCAATGATGGTACTGTATGCGGCTGTCCCAATAGCCAGCCGGAGTGTGTACGCGGTAAAAGCTTTCCAGGCCGTTGACCCTCTCAAACGAACCCATGTATAAATGGCTCGTCACGTAGTCCCGGCGGGTGTTCTTGACGATGGTGTCACCGTTCTGGTCGACCTTGATATGTGTGTCGATGCGCTTGGTGCGGAAATTACGGCTCAGCAAAGTGCCGTCGGGGAGGTAACGGTTGGATGTGCTGCAAGGCGAAGCCGTGTAACAAGCCTGCTGGTTATAATATTCTTCGGTTTTCATCATAGGCAAATACTCCGGACAGTCTCAATCCATATATCGTATATATATCATTGGCAAAATCACTTAATCCCTTTTGATATCGTATTGCTCCATCAAGCAACCCCGGATTTTGCCCCAAAAAATTATATTGCTGTCCGATAAAACTTTTTGAAGTGATTAAAGATTAGGGCTGATTCCATTTGCATGAGTCAGCCCGATTTGGTTATTTTGGTTTGTCAAAAATATCAATAACCATGGGTAAAAGTAGTCATTTTATCGGACAGCCG
>JAGASI010000064.1 GCA_017621845.1 Muribaculaceae bacterium | reverse complement strand
TTTATCACAAAAATAATGAATTTTTATCTTTCAAACCAAAGATAAATAACTAACATACAGCTCATAAAGATTTACCTGACTCGAAATGAATCGGGTAAGGGTATTATGCGCTTATTTAAATTTTAAATGAAAGAGCCGTGTTTAGGTCGGTAATTTATTGTTGTAGTATGACTCTGTAGTTTGACTCTATCATAAGTTTCAGGCAACCTTTTATTTTGTGTTTTGTTTGATAATGTGTAACTTCGCGTACATGTTTTTCAAATAGATATAAGATGAAAAAATTACTATACACGGTATTATCCGCAACGGTGTTGTTGACGAGTGTATCGGCAGTGTCGCGCAGTGGCAAGTCAGATATATCTCGAAATCTCTCGACTTTCAATCAGGTATATAAGGAGTTGATACTGAATTATATCGATACTCTTGACGGAAATCAGGCGATGCGCACGGCCATAGATGCCATGCTGTCCCAGGCCGACCCATATACCGAATATTATTCACCGGAAGAACAGGAAGAGATTCTGTCAGTCTCGTCGGGAGAGTATGCCGGCATAGGATCGGTGATCAGTAAGCGTGACTCGGTGGTTGTTCTGGTAGAGCCTCGTTGGGACTCGCCGGCACGTCGGGCCGGAGTGCGCCACGGTGATATTTTATTGGCAATCAATGGTGAAAAAGTTACCGGTGACGTTGATATTAAAGAAGTAAGTGCCAAGCTCAAGGGACAACCCGGTACTGAGGTGAAGCTCGATATACGCCGTCCCTATGTAAAAGACTCCCTTAAGACCATCACAATCATCCGAGGTACAATCAAAATTGACCCTGTCCCCTATTATGGTTATATAGGTGACGGTGTGGGGTATGTCAATATCTCTACCTTCAACGAGCATACTGCTGATAAGGTTGCCGAGGCTGTGCGTTCACTTATCGCCAAGACTGAGGTAAAGTCACTGGTACTCGATTTGAGAGAAAACGGTGGCGGTATCCTTGAGGGCGCTGTGCGTATTGTTGGTGACTTTGTCCCCAAGGGGACCAATGTCGTCGAGGTGAGATACCGCGATAAAGGCAACAATAAGACTTACAAGACTACCAATCATCCGATTACCACTGAGATGCCTATGGCAGTGCTTATTGATGGCGGTACAGCATCGTCGGCCGAAATTCTTTCCGGGGCTCTCCAGGATCTTGATCGTGCAGTCGTTATCGGTGAGCGTTCCTACGGTAAGGGTCTCGTCCAGAATGTACGCCCTATGCCATACGACGGTCTGATGAAAGTGACCACCGGGCGTTATTATATTCCGTCGGGACGCCTTATTCAGGCTATCAATTATTCTCATAAGAGTACCGATAATGCGTCGGAACGTATACCGGACTCTCTCACGACGGTGTTCTATACGGCGGCCGGACGTCCGGTGCGTGACGGTGGCGGTATCACTCCCGACTCGGTAGTCAAGACTCCCGAAATGTCAAGATTGATGTATAAACTCTTGGCCGATGATTGGATTAACAACTATGCCAACCGTTATGCCAATACCCATGAGGCGGTTCCCGATCCAATGAAATGGAAGGTCTCTGACGAGATGTTTGAAGAGTTTGTATCCGGGATTGATTCGGTAAAGTTCAACTATGAGTTGCCCTATGATGCAGGTATCAAATATCTGAGGGATGCAGCCCGTCTCGAAGGCTATCTGACCGACTCGGTAGAAGCCCAGATTAAGGTGTTGTCGTCGATGCTCAAGCCCGACCTGAAGCGTGACCTTAAAATCCGTCATGACGATATTAAACAAGAGATCAATCGCGCCATAGGTCAGCGTTACTTTAGCGAGGCTGACCAGATCAGGCGTCTGCTTGACAGCGACTCGACAATTCAGGTCGCCAAGCATATCCTGAACAGCCCCGGACGCTACAATACCATGCTCCAAGGCCCGGCAAACAATGCTAAAGCTAAGAAGTCGGCATCAAACAAGAAAAAATCGGGTAAAGACAAGAAAGGTACCGGGAAATGACCGCCAAGCCTACGACACTCTCACAGTTGCTCAAACGCTTTGGGTCATCATCCCGTGTGACATCACTAAAACGTTTGCTGGCATCGCCACGCTCCATGGTAACATCGTTGGCCGGCTCGTCGGCGGCCATGATGTTGGCGATGATTGACCACCGCTCACCGGTTGTGGTGATAGCGGTCGATGGCGATGATGCCGGATATATATATCATGATCTTAGCCGCTTGTTAGGTGATGCGGCCGTAGCATATTTCCCGTCGGGATTTAGACGAGCTTTGAAATATGGACAGGTTGATGAGCCCTCACGTATCTTACGCACCGAGACGCTCACCTCGCTGAGTACCCCCGACACTCCGTTGAAGTATATAGTTACTTGGCCCGAGGCATTGGCCGAGCGTGTGGCTTCGCGTGAGGATATGTCACGTTACACTCTGACGTTGACAGTCGGTGAGACTGTAGAGCAACGAGCAGTTGTTGACCGTCTCAGAAACGGTGGTTTTGTTCAGGTAGACTATGTTTATGAACCGGGTCAGTTTGCAGTGCGTGGCTCGATAGTAGATATCTTTGGCTATAGCTCCGAGACGCCGTTGCGTGTCGATTTTTTTGGCGATGATATTGACTCAATCAGGACATTTGACGTAGAGACCCAATTGTCTGACACACGTCACGAGAGTGTTACTATAGCTGCTGATATTACACGTCGGGCCGATGGACGTCTGTCGCTCCTGGATTTAGTCCCCGACGATACCTTGATAGCGGTGCGCCGAGGTATAGACCCATGTGGACGTGTATTGACCGTCACCACCGAGGGATTGGCTACATCAGCGACTATTGCAGCTGTCGAGGACGGCATGAGTGTTGCCGATATAGATGCCGAGACTGTTGATGCCGAGGCTTTTGCTTCGCGATATGAAACGTTGGCCAGACTGGTGTTCACGGCTGGTGCCGATGACAGGCTTGAAGATAATGTAACTAAGGCCAAGACAGATTTTAAATGTACACCTCAGGCTATATACCATAAGAATTTTGACCTCATCGCTGACTCTTTTACTAAATTTATCGGTGAGGGCTATAAAATCTACATTCTGAGCGACAGCGACCGTCAGATAGAACGTTTGCGCGCCATTTTTGCCGACCGTGGCGACAAAATAGAATTTACCGCTGTCGATGCCACACTCCACGAGGGCTTTGTCGACCGTGCCACCAAGACATGTGTCTTCACCGACCACCAGATATTTGACCGTTTCCATAAATATACCCTCAGGAGTGACCGTGCCCGCTCGGGAAAGCTCGCCATGTCACTCAAGGAGTTATCATCAATCGAGCCGGGTGACTATATAGTCCATATCGATCACGGCGTAGGTAAATTTGCGGGATTGTTGCGCACAAATGTCAACGGACACACCCAGGAGATGATAAAACTCATCTACCAGAATGATGACATTGTGTTTGTATCAATACATGCCCTGCACAAATTATCAAAGTATCGCGGTCAGGATGGTGCTCCTCCACGTATAAACAAACTCGGCACCGGAGCCTGGAACCGTGTCAAGGAACGAGCCAAGTCCAAGCTCAAGGATATAGCCCGAGACCTTATCAAGCTCTATGCCACGCGTAAGGAGCAGGCCGGACATGCTTTTGCTCCCGACTCTTATCTGCAACACGAGCTCGAGGCCTCATTTATATACGAAGATACTCCCGACCAGTTGACAGCCACACGCGCTGTAAAGGCTGACATGGAGTCTTCCAAGCCTATGGATCGTCTTATCTGTGGCGATGTCGGCTTTGGTAAAACCGAGATCGCGGTGCGTGCTGCCTTCAAGGCTGCCGTTGATGGCAAACAGACTGCAGTACTGGTGCCAACCACTGTACTTGCCTATCAACATTACCAGACCTTCACCCGTCGACTTAAAGACTTTCCTGTCAGGGTAGAATATATTTCACGTGCCCGATCAGCCAAGGAGGTCAAGGCCATACTCGCCGATCTCGCCGATGGAAAGATAGACATCATAATCGGTACTCATAAACTCATTGGTAAGACAGTGAAGTTTAAAGATTTAGGCCTGTTGATTATTGACGAGGAACAGAAGTTTGGTGTCGCGGTCAAGGAAAAACTCAAACAGGTTAAAACCTCGGTAGATACGTTGACATTATCGGCCACGCCTATACCTCGCACCCTCCAGTTCTCACTTATGGGAGCCCGAGATCTCTCGGCAATCACTACGCCACCTCCCAACCGCTATCCCATCGTCACATCGGTATCGATGCTCACCGACGAGCTGATGCTTGAAGCCGTGTCATTTGAACTTTCTCGCAATGGCCAGGTTTTCATCATCAATAACCGTATCGAAGGGCTGGCACGTCTCGAAGCAATGGTCAAGCGACTCATCCCTGATGCCCGCACCATCGTGGCTCATGGTCAGATGCCACCCGAGCGTCTGGAAAAATCCATTGTCGACTTTGTCAACCACGACTATGACGTGTTGCTGGCGACAACTATTGTCGAGAGTGGTATAGATATGCCAAATGTTAACACGATAATCATCAACAATGCCCAGAACTTTGGCCTCAGTGAGCTACACCAACTCAGAGGCCGTGTAGGACGATCCTCACGCAAAGCTTTCTGTTACCTGATGATACCGGCCGAAGCAACGCTTACACCTGAGGCGCGACGCCGCCTCCAGGCAATCGAGAGTTTCTCGGACCTCGGCTCGGGTATACATATCGCCATGCAGGATCTTGACATACGTGGTGCAGGAAATCTTCTCGGAGCCGAACAGAGCGGTTTTATCGCCGACCTGGGCTACGAGACCTATCAGAAAATACTCAAAGAGGCCATGGTGGAGTTGCGCACTGAAGAATTCCCTCAACTTGCTACCGCTACCGATGATGTGTCGACCCCGGCTGTCGAAGAAGGCGTGGATGCCCAGGAGTTTGTTGCCGATACAATTGTCGAGACCGATCTCGAACTATTGTTACCTGCCGACTATGTTCCCGGACAGAGTGAACGTATAGCTCTTTATCGCGAGCTCGATTCCCTTGAGCGCGAAGATGCTCTCAAGGCGTTTGAGAAAAACCTGATTGACCGTTTTGGACCTATCCCCGAGGTAACAGCCCAATTGCTGTTGATACCGCGCTTGAGAAAAAATGCCCGTCGTCTCGGTCTCGAAAAGTTAGTCCTCAAACAAGGCAAGATGCTCATCTACTTTGTCGGACAAGAGAACAAGGCCTATTACCAGTCCAAGGCCTTTGGCCGCATAGTCACATACTTGCAACTTAACTCCCGTCGGGTCCAGGTAAGAGAGAACGGCGAGCGTCGCTCCTTTGCTATCGCCAATGTGAAAACAGTAACTGAGGCCCTCGACATATTGAACACAATTACTACACTCCCATCGGCATAGGCCTAACAACTTAACACCTTAAAATTCTATCCCAAGTGGCAAAAAAAATAGCAGAGACACCGTTGATGAAGCAATATATCGAGATGAAAAAGAAACATCCCGATGCAATACTGTTGTTCAGAGTCGGCGACTTCTATGAGACCTTCAGTGATGATGCCTTGGCGGCGTCAGAAATTCTCGGTATAACGTTGACCCGTCGCGCCAATGGAGCGGCGGCATATGTTGAGCTGGCCGGGTTTCCCCATCACGCCCTGGATACCTATCTTCCCAAGCTGGTGCGTGCCGGGCGTCGTGTGGCCATCTGTGAACAACTCGAGGATCCAAAGCTTGCCAAGGGCCTTGTAAAGCGTGATATTACCGAATTGGTGACGCCCGGTGTGGCCATGAGCGATAATGTACTCGACCGCCGCGAAAATAATTATCTCGCGGCAATACATCCGGCGTCCAAGGATAACTATGGAGTCGCGTTCCTGGATATCTCGACCGGTGAATTTTTAGTGGCTGACGGTAACCTTGACTATGTTGATAAACTGCTTTCAACGTTAGCTCCTAAAGAATTGCTTATAGAACGAGGAAGCAAACGTCGCATCGAGGAGATGCTTACCGGACATTACTTGACGTTTGAGCTCGAAGACTGGATTTTCACCCATGACGCCGCCATGGAGAGGCTACTCAAACAGTTTGGAACTTCGTCGCTCAAGGGGTTTGGCATCAATCGACACTCCCCGGGGATTGTGGCCGCCGGTGCTGCGCTGGCTTACCTTGACATCACGGTCCATACCCACACCTCACATATCAACAAACTTACCCCTATCGATGGTGACCGCCATGTACGTCTCGACCGCTTCACGATACGCAACCTCGAGTTGGTGCATCCGTTGAGTGAAGATGGCATGAGCCTCTTGCAGGTCCTTGACCATACAGTCACGCCGATGGGCGCGCGTATGCTTTCCCAATGGATACTGATGCCGTTGAAGGATGTTGCCGAGATTAATTCACGCCTAAATGTGGTGGAATATTTCTTCCGAGACACAGGGGCCCGTGAAAAATTGGGCGAACTATTAACACGTATCGGCGATTTGCAGCGACTTGTGTCCAAGGTGGCGACAATGAGAGTGACACCTCGCGAAGTGGTGCAGATCAGATATGCCCTCGAGGCATTACAGCCTATCAAGGCTCTGTGTCTTGGATCAGATTTGGCCGAGTTGCGCGCTGTTGGTGAGCAGATTAATCCCTGTGACACTATTGCCTCTCGTATTTCACGAGAGATTAACGATAACGCGCCCAACAAGCCGGGGGGAGGCGATGTTATCGCCCGTGGAGTAAATCCATCGCTCGACCAACTGCGTGACATTGCCGGCTCGGGGAAAAAGTATCTCGAGGGTATGCGTCAACGCGAGATTGCCGCTACCGGCATTTCATCACTTAAGATAGGATTTAATAATGTGTTTGGGTATTACATCGAGGTCACCAATACCCATAAGGACAAGGTGCCCGAGCAATGGATCAGGAAACAGACATTGACTAACGCCGAGCGTTATATTACTCCCGAACTTAAAGAATATGAAGAAAAAATCTTGGGAGCCCAGGACAAGATAGAATCCCTGGAGTGTTCGCTGTTCAACGACTTGGTGGCGGCCTTGGCACGCTATATTGCCGCAATGCAGGCCGACAGTACATTGATTGCCAATCTTGACTGCCTGTTGTCATTGACAATGGCTGCGGCCCGTAACCGATATGCCCGTCCTGTAGTTGATGACTCGTTGGAGTTGCAACTCACCGAGGCCCGTCACCCGGTTATCGAAAAACGACTGCCCGAGGGTGAGCCTTATATCTCCAATACGGTTACTCTCGAGAATGACTCTTGCCAGATAATGATGATTACCGGACCCAATATGTCGGGTAAATCGGCGTTGCTGAGACAGACCGCCTTGAATGTTATCATGGCCCAGATGGGGTCGTTTGTGGCCGCGGATAGTGCCCATATAGGTGTGATAGATAAAATTTTTACCCGTGTCGGTGCCAGCGATAATATATCATTGGGCGAGTCGACGTTTATGGTAGAGATGAATGAGGCCGCCTCAATTATTAACAACTTCAGCCAACGGTCATTGATACTTTTTGACGAGCTTGGTCGTGGCACTTCGACATATGATGGCATATCCATCGCTCGTGCTATTGTCGAGCATATCCATCAATCACGGTTACGCCCCAAGACATTGTTTGCTACCCACTATCACGAGCTTAATGAGATGGAACAGACGTTTGAGCGTATTCACAACTATCATGTCTCGGTCAAGGAGATAGATGGCAAGGTGGTATTCCTGAGACGTCTCGAGCGTGGAGGGTCGGAGCATAGCTTTGGTATCCATGTGGCACGTCTCGCAGGTATGCCGTTGGCGATAGTCAGCCGTGCCGATGACATTCTCCATCAGCTTGAACAAGGACGTCGTGCCGCGGCCTTGGCTGTAGGACAAGGAGGTGATGAAACGAGTGGAGAAGTGCCGGCAGGTGGTATGCAATTGAGTTTCTTCCAACTCGATGATCCTGTCCTGTCTCAGGTGAGAGACACTATAGTCGGTCTGGACATAAATAACCTGACTCCCATGGAGGCCCTAAACAAACTTGCCGACATCCGCACCATCATCACCGGTAAATAGCGAACAGAAGAAAGCGGGCAACGAACAATTAACAACCACGCTTATCCGATGCCCCCCAAATAATACAAGTGTAGGGTATGTGTAATAATGTGGCTAAAATAGAAGTACAGTCTTAGCAATATATAATGTATGCTGAACTGATTGACTGTAGATACGGCCTGATAATTTAGGGTGGACCGTACCCATTATATCATCAAAACAGCGAACAGTAAACAAACTGTTATAGTCTGGTTACTGTTCGCTGTTACTGTATGCTATTAGCTGTGATTAGCCGAGGTTGGGGTTGAGGGTAGCCCAGTCTTTGATGGGGGGGATGATGCCCAGTGAGATGACCTCGTCACGGAGGTGGCACAGGTGGTGGTAGCTTTGGTCGAGTTCTTTGCGCTCGAGTTCGGTACCGCCTACGGGGTGTACGGTGACTCCGTTTTTGTCGAGAGTTGTCTCCATAGCCATCATGATGTGGTTATAGGTGCCGTTGTTGACATAGGTACCTACAGGCCAGTTGAAAGGCTTGCCTCCCATGGTGGCGCCAATCATTTCGATAGAAAGATAGGCGGGGGACTGGAATGAAGAACGGCCACGCAGGTCGATGATATTCTTGCCACCCTGAATGACGCGTTGTTTCATCTCGTTCCATTCCTGTAGAGGAAGAGCATCAGTGCCTATAATCTCGGATAGGGGTTGACCGGCAACAGTGGTGGTAGAGGCAAATACAGCCATCTGCTCGCCGTGGCCGCCATAGGTGCGGGTGTTCTTGATTTGGTCGGGTGAGATGTGGAAGTATTTGGCGAGCTCATTGCGCAGACGTGTGCTGTCAAGAGCGGCCAAGGTCGAGACCTGAGAGGGTTTCAGCCCCGAATAAATCAATGTTACAAGACCGGTAATGTCGGCGGGGTTAAAAATGATAACCACGTGCTTGACATCGGGACAATAGGTCTTGATGTCTTTGCCAAGTTGTTCAGCAATCTGAGCGTTACCTTTGAGCAGGTCTTCACGGGTCATGCCGGCTTTGCGGGCGGCACCTCCCGACGAAACAATATATTTGGCACCCTTGAGAGCCTCGGCAATATCAGAAGTGTATGTGAGATTAAGACCATCAAAGCCACAGTGGGCAATTTCCTCAGCGACGCCTTCCAAGCCGGGGGCATAGGTGTCATAGAGGCAGATGTTAGGGGTGAGTTTCATCATAGCCGCTGTCTGGGCCATGTTGGAACCAATCATACCGGCAGCGCCGATAATCACGAGTTTGTCTTCAGTAATAAAGTCCATTGTTATTTTATATTAGTTTGAGAAGTGTAGTGTAGTCAATCTGTAGATTAAACGTTAAATCGAAGTAATGTGTTCAAGTTTTTTCAATTCTTGTTGACAAGCCTTGGCAAGGCAGTGTTCAGCCACGGCCGAAATCATTGTGACCCTTGGGTCTAAAGACGGGGAAGCCATTTGGATTACGCGTTGGAAACCGGCGTCGAGTAGTAGTTGGCGGTCTTTTATGCGTGCGGCTACAATCCATGAGGGAACATGCTTGCGATGTGCATATTGGAGAAGAATCCCTGTGATTTTGCCCATCAGAGATTGGGCGTCGGCTTGGCCCTCACCGGTCACGAGCAGGTCGGCATCGGTGAGTAGGTGCTCGATTTCTGTAGACTCGATGCACATTTCGGCACCCGATATCAGCTTGGCCCCCATGGCTTTTAAAGCCGCGCCGGTAGCGCCGGCAGCTCCTGTGCGAGGATGGTCTTGGACTCGGCAACCAAAGAAGTTCTGTAACACGCTGAGGTAATTTCTCATGCCATTGTCGAGCATGGCAACCTGTCGAGGAGTAGCTCCTTTCTGAGGTCCGAATACTGCGGCCGCACCTTGTTGTCCGATGCTTATGTTGGTTACGTCGCACGCACCGATAAGTGTTACCTTGGATAAGCCTGCCAGAACATTGCTCCCATCAATACGACTAACACTTGACAACGACTGCCCCATAGGATAGAGAAGCTTGTCATCGATGTCATAAAAGCGGTAGCCAAGGGCTGTGAGCAATCCCATGCCACCATCGGTAGACGCGCTGCCGCCGAGTGCCACATAGACGGTTGTGGCGCCACGCTTGATGGCATCGGCTACCATAATGCCGGTCCCTAAAGTTGAGGAGGTCATGGGGGCCGTTTCCTTCAATCGGGCTAACCCACAAGCTGTTGCCAATTCGATGATTGCGGTTTTACCGTCCCTGGACAGTCCATATTGGGACACGATAGGGATGCCGACTGCGTTGACAGTCTCGATGTCAATCATCTCATAATTATTGTTGTGGGTAAGGGAATAAAGTGTTCCCTCGCCACCATCACCGATACTTATTACACGTATTTGTGCTGTCGGGTCGGCTTGTCTAAATCCACGCGACATTGCTTCGCCGGCTTCCGGTGAGGTCAGCGAGCCCTTGAATGAGTCACTTGCGATTATTATTTTCATTGGGCTATATAGCTATATCATGTTGTCGCATCACAAATTTACAACAAAGTCAATAAATTTAGTTACCTTTGTGAATAATAAATTAATTAGGATATGAAGATAGGAATAATTGTAGCCATGGACAAGGAGATGTCGTTATTGCTCCCCATGATAAAAAATGAGTCAAAGACTACTATTAATGATACCGTTTTTCACACGGGAAGTCTTGGACGTCATGACGTCATAGCTGTAAAGTGTGGTATAGGTAAGGTCAACGCGGCTATCAAAACCATGACACTGATTGAGAATTTCCATCCTCGTCTGATAATCAATACCGGTGTAGCCGGCGGTACCGGTCATGGCGCCGGGGTTCTTGATGTGGTGCTGGCGTCGGAAGTCGCATATCATGATGTGTGGTGTGGGCCGGGCACTGAGCCGGGCCAGGCGGCCGATTGCCCCCCGACATTTGTATGCCCCCTTGATGATACCTCGGTAGAGAAGCTTGGCCTTGGCGATATCAAGCGTGGTCTTGTTGCATCGGGGGACATATTTGTCAGTCATCCCGAGGATGTGGAGCGTATTCTCGAGCTTTATCCCGAAGCCATGGCTGTAGATATGGAGTCGGGTGCTATTGCCCAGGTGTGCTATTTAAAAAATGTTCCATTCCTGTGCCTAAGGGTTATCAGTGATACGCCCGGTGCCGCTGACAATATCGCCCAGTATGAAAATTTCTGGGAGGATGCTCCACGTCACACATTTGAAACATTGAACATATTATTGGCCGGTCTATAATTTGCATCTAAAAATAGACTATATCTCGTGCTACTATGAAAAAAATACCCAGTTTTACTATCAACCATCTCATGCTTGAGCCCGGCGTGTATGTTTCACGCCGTGATGTCACCCCCTCGGGTGACGAGTTGACAACCTTTGATATACGCATGACCGCTCCCAATCGCGAACCGGCCCTTGACCCTAAGGTATTGCACACTATCGAGCATCTGGCCGCCACGTGGTTGCGTAACCATCCGGTATGGGCCGGGCTGACAATATATTGGGGCCCGATGGGGTGCTGTACAGGTAATTATTTTATCGTCAAGGGACATCTTGAATCAAAAGACGTTGCCCCTGTGATGTTGGAGATGATGGAGTTTATCGCCGGATTTGATGGCGAAATTCCCGGTGCTACAGCCCGCGACTGTGGCAACTATACCTTCAATGACCTTGAGGGAGCCCGCCGGGCGGCAAAACGCTATATTGACAGCACCCTTAAAGATATTACTCCCGGACATCTCACATATCCCGAGTAATGAAGGACGTCAAGGCTGTAAGAGGCCGTTATTATATACAGCGTCTTGTCGAGCAGGGCGAACATGTAAACCAGGACTTCAAGTACCTGATTAATGATGCCCGTAAGATAGCCCGGTCGGTGTCGGCATTTGCCAATAATTCGGGAGGACGTCTTCTTATAGGAGTCAAGGATAACGGTGTGATTGCCGGAGTGCGCAACGAGGAAGATATCTATGTCGTGGAACAGGCGGCGAGTATGTATTGTCATCCGGCTTGTCATGTCGACTTCAAGGCCTATAATGTAGATTATGGAGTAATTGTGATATGTGCCGAAATACAGCGGGCCACCCATCGTCCCGTGATGGTTGACGAGGGAGGGGGAGTCACCAAGGCATATTACAGGGTTAAAGACGAGAACATCACCGCCCATCCCTTGATGGTCGAGGCCTGGCGGCTGAGGGATAACCCCGGCTACGAACCGTTATATTACAGTGCCGATGATTTTGTAACATCCATACTTGACACACTAACCGACCGAGCCATGAGTATCGAACAGCTTGCACGTGAGATACATGCCTCGATGCGCAGTGTCGAGGACGCCGTCACACGCCTTGCCGCCATGGATATGATTGACTTCATATTTGATGGTGACCGATTTGTGCTGACGCGCCAAGTATAGCCGTCGATACGGTATTTGTTTGTGTTCTGAGTCTGTGTCGTCGTAGTTTAGCGACGAGATTTTTTCAGGACGATGGCTGTGCGTGCGGGAAGGTATAGCTTGAGCCACTCGACGCCGGCTGGGGCATATAGCTTGTCGTGGATGGTGAGGTGGTCGACGCCGGCTGGAGCGTTGTTATAACCGCCAAAGCGGGGTTCGTCGGTGGTGAACACGGTTTTGTATTTACCCGGAGGGGTCAGGATGCCATAGCCGGTGTAGCTGTTGGTGGGCGAGAAGTTGAATACAAATACCAAGTCGCCACGCATGAAGGCCAGTACTTGGTCACCGTCATGTTCCCATAGTTTACGTACAGGCAGCGCCTGGAAGTTGTAAACTTTGGAGATGGTGTGGATCATTTCTTCGTCAAACTCACCCAACAGGTGGTATTTCAAGTTGGGATTGTCCACGAGATTCCATTGTCGGCGGGCATATTTGTAGCTCCAGCCGTTGCCCTCGCGCGGGAAATCAATCCACTCGGGATGTCCCCACTCGTTGCCCATGAAGTTGAGGTAACCACCGTTGATTGTAGCGGCTGTCACCAGGCGTATCATTTTGTGCAGAGCCAGGCCACGGGCCACCACGGCGTCATCGTCACCCATCATCATGTGCCAGTACATGTGGTCATCGATGAGACGGAAGATTATGGTCTTGTCGCCAACAAGAGCCTGGTCATGACTCTCGACGTATGATATTGTTTTCTCGTCGGCACGTCGGTTGGTAAGCTCCCAGAATATAGAAGTTGGGTGCCAGTCCTCGTCTTTCTTTTCCTTTAGGGTCTTGATCCAATAGTCGGGGACTCCCATAGCCATGCGGTAGTCAAATCCGATGCCTCCGTCCTCGACAGGCATTGCCAGACCGGGCATGCCGCTCATCTCTTCGGCGATGGTGATGGCGTGGGGATTGACATCGTGTATCAGGCGGTTGGCAAGGGTCAGGTAGGTGATAGCATTGGTGTCTTGGCCACCGTTATAGTAGTCACCATAGCCACCAAAGGCTTGACCGAGACCATGATTATAATATAGCATCGAAGTCACGCCGTCAAACCTGAAACCGTCAAAACGGTATTCTTCCAACCAGTATTTGCAGTTGGAGAGCAGGAAGTGCAACACCTCATTCTTGCCGTAGTCAAAGCATAGTGAATCCCATGCCGGATGTTCACGTCGGCCGTCACCATAGAAGTACTGGTTATAAGAGCCGTCAAGGCGTCCGAGACCTTCAACCTCGTTCTTGACGGCGTGGGAATGAACAATATCCATGATGACAGCTACACCAAGGGCGTGGGCGCGGTCGATGAGCGACTTTAGGTCTTCGGGAGTTCCAAAACGGCTCGAGGCGGCATAGAAACTCGAGACATGGTAACCAAAAGATCCATAGTAGGGGTGTTCCTGAATGGCCATAATCTGTATGGCGTTATAGCCGTCGGCTGCCACGCGAGGAAGGATATTATCGCGGAATTCGGCGTATGTTCCAACTCCCTCGCGGTCCTGAGCCATACCTATATGACATTCATAAATGAGCAATGGCTTGGTGTCAGGGGTGAACTTGTCGTTCTCCCATTGGTAGGAGGTCTCTGGTGCCCATACTTGAGCCGAGAATATTTTGGTGACATCGTCCTGTACCACACGTGTGGCGTAGGCAGGGATACGTTCACCCTCGCCACCGTCCCAGCATACAATCATTTTATACAGGTCGCCATGATGTAAGGCATCGGCAGGGAATATGCCCTCCCACACGCCGTTATCCTTGGGAGTGAGCATGTAGTTCTTGTCATTGCGTTTCCAATCATTGAAGGTACCTGACAGGGTAATATCGGTGGCATTTGGGGCCCATTCGCGGAATACCCATCGACCGTCGTCAAGGCGATGCAATCCAAAGTAGCGGTGGGCATTGGCAAACTCATCAAGCGTGCCGGAGGCTGAGCACAGGTCGGCTTTTTTGGATAAATAGTCATTATGTCTACCGGTGATGGCGTCGGCATACGGCTCGAGCCACGGGTCATTTTTGATGATATTCAATACCTGGGGCTTGATGGCGCGAGTTTTCTTTATGGCACTTCCTGACATGGTTGCCTTGGCAACGTGTGTGCCGGTAGTAGACTTAGTGCTTTTGGGTGACTTAGTGGCTTTGGAAGCCTTATCTGTTGTCTTCATGTGCTGTGTTATGAGTTTTGTTAGCCTATAGGTGACGTTTCCTAACGCAAATCTAATAATAAATTCCCATATTTAGTTGCCATTTAACTATTTTTACTTGTTGTTGTAGCCATGAGAGATGAGGGATGATGAGGGATGATGAAAAATGCGTGAGAAATTGGTTGTTATATTTGGTGGAGTAGGGATATTGTGGTAATTTAGATGGTCCAAAAACTTCTGAATTTTGACTGACTATGAATTTATTGATAACTATATGTGCCCGAGGCGGGTCCAAGGGAATTCCCGGCAAGAATATTAAACAGGTAGGCGGACATCCGCTGATTTATTATACTATCAAGGCGGCCAAGGCTTATATCGAGCGACACGGTGGAGAGCTGGTGCTGTCGACCGACTCTGAGAAGATACGTGAGGTAGCACGTGGTTGTGGATTGGATACCGAGTATGTACGTCCCGACTATCTGGCCAATGACACGTGTGGTAAGCCGGATGCGATTAAAGATGCGTTGCTATGGTCTGAAAAATGTTATGGTAAGCGTTATGACATGGTTCTGGATCTTGATGTCACTTCACCAATACGTACTCTCGATGATATCGAACAGTGTGTCAAAATCATGGAAGAGAACCCCGAGGCATTGACAATTTTTTCGGTAAATCCCTGTGCCCGCAATCCTTACTTCAATATGGTGCAGATGAACGATGAGGGATATTATAATGTCGTGCTTGGAGGCAAATATACAACTCGACAGAGTGCTCCCAAGGTTTATGATATGAATGCGTCGATATATGTCTATCGTCGTTCGATATTTGAGCAGGAGCATCCACGGGCGGTTACAGATAAATCGCTGATATTTGTCATGAACCATGTGTGTTTTGACCTGGATGAGCCTTCAGACTATGACTATTTATCTTATCTGGTTGATACTAAACGAATTATACTCTGACAATGAAGGTTTTGATAGTGGGCTTAGGCTCGATTGCTCAAAAACATATTGCGGCACTCCGGCAGATTGAAGAAGGAGTGGATATATACGCATTACGTAGCTCCCGCAACTCAAGGCATATTGATTTGGTTGAAGATGTATATGATTGGGGTGAAGCGGAGGCAATTCAGCCTGACTTTGTGTTAATTTCCAATCCGACCTCTCTTCATGCTGAAGTGCTGGAAAGGGCTATCGGTATAGGTTGCCCTTTGTTCATTGAAAAACCGTTGTTCCAATCATTGTCTTCAGTAACGACGTTGGAACGTATTATAAAGTCTGGATTGCCAACTTATGTGGCGTGCAATTTAAGATTTCTTGGATGTCTTAGATATTTAAAATGTCAACTTGATGATGAACAATCGGGATTAAGGTCACGCATTAATGAAGTGAATATATATTGTGGGTCATATTTACCCGATTGGCGGCCTGCTACCGACTATAAAAAGTGCTATAGTGCCATACCGGAGCTTGGTGGCGGTGTACACCTTGACTTGATACACGAGTTGGATTATGCTTATTGGCTTTTTGGGATGCCTGACATGGTGAGGGCTACAATGAAGAGTCAATCATCGTTGGGCATAAAGGCTGTTGATTATGCCAACTATCTGTTGGGGTATAACAATTTCTGTGCTAATGTGGTATTGAATTATTATCGTCGTGATTATAAGCGCACTATGGAAATTGTGTTTGATGAAGATACATGGGAAGTCGACTTGTCATCCAACTCTATAAAAGACAGTCGTGGTAATGTAATCTTTTCTGACGAGACGACTATCGCTATGACTTATAGGTTACAAATGGAATATTTTATAAGGCAGGTGGTGAATAATGGTTGCAAGTCGTTTAATGATGTGACTGATGCTTTTAATGTGTTGAAAATTGCGTTACAATAAAAATATTATGTGGAATCTTGAAAATAAAATAGTTATTGTGGCCGGCGGTCGCGGGCTTATCGGTAAAGAAATAGTAAAAGAGCTTAAAAATGCAGGCGTGACAGTGATTGACGCCGATATAAGCTGTGAGACAGACTATGACAAAGATACATTTAAGCTCAACCTCCTTGATAACACGTCGATAGAAGAATTAATAAAATTTACCCTCGAGAAATATGGCAGGATTGACGGAATGATTAATTCGGCATATCCTCACACCAAAGATTGGGGAAAATATCACTTTGAAGATGACCCGTATGAACATTGGGCTGAAAATATAAACATGCAGCTTAATTCGGTGTTCTATCTTGACCAACAAATTGCCAAGGTGATGGTTGAGCAGAAGTCAGGATCGATTGTCAACTTTGGCTCGATTTATGGTATCGTCGGTAATGATTTTACGATATATGAAGATTACGGTGGAACGTCTCCGGTAGAATATTGTGCCGTAAAAGGAGGAATTATCAATTTTACAAGATATCTTGCCTCCTACTTGGGGAAAGATAATGTCAGGGTCAATTGTGTTTGTCCCGGAGGTATATGGGACCATCAACGAGAAGAGTTTGTCAGAAATTACAATCATCGCTGTCCAATGAAGCGCATGGGAAATCCTGATGACATAGCGCCGCTGTGTGTATTTCTTGTATCAGAAGGTGCTAAATATATTACCGGACAAATAATAGCTGCCGATGGCGGCTGGACTGCGATTTAAAAATGGGTGATTTTTTTGACGAGTGGTATTTTCATCAGGATGTAGGATAGAGTGACGGTCAGGATGACAGCCATTAACCATACAACCGGTGGCGCTAATTTGCCGAAGGATTGTATTGGGACCGTGTTTTCGATGAGCCCTATAACCCAGTATTGTAGAAGATATACCGGCAGAAATAGTTGAGCCGCGTTATCGATGATTTTGGGGTAAATGATATTGACTTTCAGGAGATACCCGAAGGTTGATGTCGTGTATAAAATTATAAAGATTGAAGAGTAATAAAATTCAAAATTGGGACAGTGAAAAAAATCTTGGGTCATCCATAATGATCCAATTGCGATAATCATGCATATAGATAAGCCCAGAAAAGAGAATAACCTGGCAGGTAATCTTATTAAATCGGGCTTTTTAAACAAGCCTCCGAGACAAAAATAGAATACCCAGTTCCATATCCTCAATGACTGAGGAATATAATACTCTAAGGGATAGGTCGTGATATCGGTGAGGACTAATATAAATTGTACGGTAAATATGATTGTCTGGAGGATTAATAGTCCGGACATAAGGATTTTGAATTGTCTCGGGTTGTTATATACTTTGTTTAGCAGGGGATACAGAAGGAAAATGAAAATCATGGCACCAAAGTACCAGAAATAGAATCGATTTAATCCAAGTAAGCCTAACGTACAATCTATAAAGCACTGGGATATAACGATTTTAAGATTGACATGCCATCCGGTGAGCTCGGCGGTAATGGTAGTTGGAAGTGTAAGAATTATGGTCCATATAACAACTATACGGATGATTTTCATACATTTGGCAAGTGAATATCTATAGGAGGCGTCTTGTCGGCCCAAAAGGAGATAACCACTGGCCATTATAAACAGGAGGATGGCTGGTGAGGATGCGTCATAGATAAGTGTCGAGCATCCCGAGAGTTGGTATTTGCCGGGATAACATGTATGTGCAGCGATAACGGCAAGCATCGCCACAAATTTGATGAGGTCGATATTGTGGTTACGGATTGAGACTGACATGGGCAAGGTTATCTTGTTGATACAAAGGTACAAAAGATAAGGCCGGGAACAAAATTATCCATGGAGTTCCGGTAAAACTGTTTTTTTTATTATGGGGATGCCGAAAAGGCCATTCTGTATTTTTAGTGTGATGGATTTGCCTTTACGGATTTTGATGTATTGCGTGGCTGTGATTTCCAATTTTTTATTTTTGCCGTCAGGGAGCCGTAGGTTTATGTAGTATACGCGGTATTTTTGGCCCCGGACAGTAGTGTAGCGTGAAATACGGCGTGGACGGTAATGTTCTTCGGTATATTTGTTTATGACCCGGGCGTGGCAGTCGATGGTGCTGTCTGTATCAGAGCCGAAGAAATTGAGGGCATAGAAACATCCCAATGCGGCAATTAACCAGAATGTCGCGCTGGCAATGATGTTAAGTGTCCGGTTTGACCAACCGGAGATGCGGCTTGATATTTCGGCGAATGACAGTCCTAAGATTGTAGCCGGTATTACAGCTACAGCCAATGGTTTCCACCATTCGATGAGGGTATTTTGCTGAAGGGATATTGTAAGGCCGAGTAGAGCTATGGCGATAAAACCCAGGATTATGAGCAGGATGATTTTTTTCACTTGTCAGGGTCAGTGGTAAAGAAATGCTATTGCGGCAGGTATGTCACCGGTGAGTGTGCGCCAACGTAGGTTGCCGTATGGGTCAAGGCAGTATAGTGTCCCTGATGAGACATAGTTGCGTGCGTCGGTGAGGTATATGTCACCGGTATAGGGATGGACGGCGATACAGTAGGGGTGGACAATGGCGGCCGTGACCGCGGGGTTGCCAAGATCGTTGGCTATAATGCGTCCGGTGGAGGTACTGATAATCCCGTATGCGGCTGATGAAGTGGCTGAAATGTCGTTCCACTGTGATGCGATGTATATCAGTGAGTCCCCACGGAAGGCCATGTCTGAGACAGGGATGTCATAGCGGTCAGTGACTTGCATGGGGGCTTGAGGCGACAGTTGTTCAAGACGGTATAGAGAGCCGGGCCGAGACTTGTGGTCACCCCGCGATGTTACCCACAGTGTACCGTGGGAGTCGGCGCGTAGACGGAATAGATTGATGTCTACCTCTATGTCGCGCTCGCGTGTCATTGTCTCAAGGTCAATTACCGAGACAGTATTATCATATTTTGGGGGGCGGTATCCGCCCGAGTTGGCAACGTATAGTCGTCCGTCGAGTATGGCCATTTCCTCGGGTTGGTAACCCACGGAGACGCGACGCGTGATGGTGAGGGTCGCCGTATCAACCTCACAGACTTCTCCTAATGGTGCGTCGGCATCACCGATGATAGTGCTGACGTATGAAGATACATAGGCGTGCCCATCGTGGAAAGCCAGATAACGGCAATTGGGAATGTCAATCTGACCTATGCGACGTAGGGTGTGGGCATCCATGACTTCGACTTTATGTGAGCAGTTGATGGTGACATAAAGACGACTCCCATAAATCTTGGCGTCGTTGGCTACATCGCCGAGTTCCTTGACAACCGATGGGTTACGCGTGGCGTAGAGGTTGCGCCAGTACACTCCGGTGTGGTAGTCGAGCATGTCAATCGAGGCTTTGTTTGAGCCCATGTTGCCCTCGTTGATGAGGTACATGGTGGTGACTGGATCGTCGGCCGATGATGGCGGGCACACTTGGGTAAAGTCGGCCGGCACGACATAAACATCTTCGCGGCAGGCTCCCAGAAGTAGGGTCGTGAGTAGTAATAGTATGATATATGGTGTTTTCATCTGTTGAGGCTTTTCAAAATTCCAATGTTAGGCCACCTTTAAAGTTTATGCCGGGCATGGGGTAGCCGGCAATGACGTCATAGGCTTGGTCCAATATATTATTGACTTGGAGCATGGCACGCCATTTTATGCGCCACAGGCTGAAATCATAGGACAGCGACAGGTCGCTCGTGTACCATGGACCTATATAGTTGACAGGAATGTTCTCTTGTTGGGAATAACGTTCGCCGACATATATAAAACTATAATTGAGTCCCCAGTCGCGCCAGGATATGTTGGCGATGGCCGATCCTGAGTGGCGAGGGATGTAAGGTATCATGTCGCGATAATAAGGGTCGGACTGATTGGTGATATCAATGGCACGCTGATAGGTATATGTGGCGCGGAGGGTAAGGTCCATATCGCGTGTTGGTGAGAGTGTAGCCGAAGCTGAGACGTCTAAGCCACGTATGTCTACCTTGCCAAGATTGAGCATTGTCCAACGGAATTGTTGGCCTTTGGGATAGGCTACAATTTTGTCTTTGACATAGTTATAATATGCATCGGCCGAAAAAGCAAGTCCTGACAGAAGATGCCCGTGACGTCGAGATTCATAATTCAATCCGATGTTATACTGGGAGACACGCTCGGGCGAGAGCGAGGCATTGCCGATATCGGTATAGAACAGGTCATTGAATGTAGGCATGCGGTAGGACTGTTTGAAGAAAGCTCGAGCAGTCAGATTTTTAAATCTCTGTGGCGTATAAGAGAGGTAGATGGCCGGGGTGAATGCCCAGCGGTCGGTGGCTAAGTCGCGGGCACGTTGTCGGTCGTAGACATAGTTGATAAGCGCTGAGGCACGTGCACTAAACCCGGCGGCATTGACAGCGGTAGACACGGCGCCATAGTTGGATGCCCGCCATGGGTTGCAGAAGTCATACAGGTCGGCGGTCATCGAATTCCATTGGAAGTCGTAGGCGGCTGCTACTTTCCACCATGAGGTGAGATACATCTGTCCTGAGGCTGAGACATAGACTTCTTGCTGGCGGTATAGATTGTCTACCGGGAGAACCCGCTCGTCTTTATTTATATAGTGAGTCTGGTAGAAAGCATATTTGGCATTTACCATGGCACTGTAACGGCCTTGTTGCCATTTGACATTGCTTTGGGCAAAGGTGTTGTTGTCCCAAAGGCGCTCGCCACGGAACCACACGTTGTTGACCACGGCTCCGGGTATGCCACGCTCTGAGTTGTAGTGATATACCTTGGTATGCCATGAAGCGTTTTTACCAATTGAGCCGTTCAAGTCGACCTCGGCGCGCAGAGCGTTGATGTCACCGTTATGGCGGGTGGCGGTGGTGTCGTAGGCCACGGTGTTGTCCTGGTTGAGGCGTCGATAGCGAAATTTATATTTACCCGTGGCATACAGCCATTCAGCTGAGGCCGAAAGTGTAAACCGTTGTGATAGTCTTATGTCGGCCGAAATCGCCGGGTTGAATGTGCCGAAAGAGCCACCCTTGACCGATGCTCTCACGCGATAGTTACGGTCATCAAGGTCGGGGCGGCGTGAGGTCATGTAAACTGTCGCTGCTGAGCCAAACTGCCGGGCCGGCATCAGCAGATCGCTACGGTCACCGTTATATACCGACAGCGCCTCGATATTATCCAGTGAGTATTGACCAAGGTCAATCTGTCCGTTCTGGGCATTGGACAGCTCTATGCCGTCATACACGACGCCGGTGTGATTGGTGCCCATTGAGCGCACGTTGACAGTCTTGACACCACCCACGCCGCCATAGTCTTTAATCTGTACGCCTGAGAAATATCTTAGCGCATCGGCCACCGTGTTGCTGTTGAATCGTTTGAGAGCCTCGCCCGACAGGGTCATGGACGGTGTCAGCGGAGGCACGCGCCGTCGCCCCTGCACCACCACCTCGTCGAGCGTATCAACTTCAGGACCCATAGCCGGTCCGGTAAAAAATGTCATTAAAAACACCAGAGTAAAAATCACCCTCGACACCCCGAAGCCCCGACGTCCCGACATCTCGACATCTCGAAACATCGAAGCGTCGAAACATCTAAGCATCGAAGTCCCGAGACCTTGTTTTAGTAAAGTTATATCTCCCGAGTGCCCTGACATTTAGGATAATTGCTACAGCCCCAAAATATGGTGCCTTGTTTAGAACCGCGTTTAATAACTCTCTCGACCATTGTGGCTCCACATGTCGGACATAGAGGAGCTTTATTGTCTTTTGCTTCTGATTGCTTTAATTCGATACGTGCTTTGGTAAGGTTTTCAGTAAAACCGCCTTGTTGTTTAAAGCGATTAAAAGATGAGGCAATCTGTTTTTCAAGCATCCTGATGGCACGATGACAAAGGACGAGCAATGAATTTGCTGCTAAATTAATGTCATCGGTTTTAAGCCATGGGGATAGACGTGATTTTTGCACGATAATATATTCCATTACATCATGGAGATAGTTCTCGCCATAGTGATGAGGCAATAGTTTAAAAGAGTTGATGTTGACGAAATTGGGATCAGACTTCGTCCAGGCCGCTTCACCACGACTCATTAGTATAAACATGTAATCACCGGCCAATTCATTGAGGCTTGCACGAGCAACGTCTAATAATTTCATTTCAGTCTCTGAAGAAGTCTGACGCCGTGCCGATCCTTCGGCGATATAGGCTTGGCCCGAGCGTGCTGCCTGAGTCATTTGGTCAAACAAGCGTCCACACGGGTCATTTGCCTTGTTTAAAAATTTACGGCAGAAATCGTATGTCGCCAGTTGGATAATATTAGCTAATATCCAGCTGTCGAGCCCCATGTAAGAGCAGTTGTTAGTGATATTGATATTATGGCCCATAAAGTGGGAAGAATATAAATTAAAACAAATAGTATCGAAGCCCCGAACTTGAAGCCCCGATAGCTCGTAGTATCGAAGCTCAGAAGTCACGAAACCCCGAAACAAGTTACAAATTTAGTGAATTTTCACGAGAAACGACCTGTAGTGTTGTCCGGCCGGTAATGAAGGGAATAATGGCTATGATAGAAAAGAAACGTTAATACTGGGTATTGTAATATAACGGTCGGGCAAGATGATTGCTCGACCGTTATATTATGGTGTAGGGAGTGTTATCGGTTTTTGTTGGGGTTGTCGAGGTCGGGGACGTCGTACTCGGCGTCGTCCCAGTCGATGTCTTCGCCCCAGGCGTCGGGTGAGATTTGTTGGAGGTCTTCGGCCTCGTCGGCAAGCTCGTCCTGGGTGGGCTCGTATTGGAAGATGAAGTTGTCTTCTTCGCGCACGCGGTGGTGTCCGTCAAGTGGGCGGTGGACGATGTCGGGGGTGGCGAGACGGTTGCTGTCATCGGTGATGGCACGCCAGAGGGTGTCTTTGAGTTCGGTGAGGCCTTGTCCTGTCACGGCCGAGATGAACACGTGGGGGATGTCCTCGGGGAGTGTGACAGCAATTTCTTCCATGAGCTCGTCATCGAGCATGTCGGACTTGGATATGGCCAGGATGCGGTGTTTGTCCATGAGCTGGGGATTGAATTGTTCGAGTTCACGGAGCAGTATGTTGTATTGGTTGGTGATGTCGTCGGCATCGGCGGGGACGAGGAACAGGAGTACGGCGTTGCGCTCGATGTGGCGTAGAAATCTAAGGCCAAGTCCTTTGCCCTCGCTGGCACCTTCTATAATACCGGGGATATCGGCCATGACAAAGGAGCGGTTGTCGCGATATGAGACGATGCCGAGCTGGGGTTCCATCGTGGTGAAGGGATAGTCGGCAATTTTGGGCCGGGCGGATGACAGTGCTGACAGTAGTGTTGACTTGCCGGCATTGGGAAAACCGACGAGGCCTACGTCGGCCAGGAGCTTGAGCTCGAGGATGACTGATTTTTCGATGGCAGGTTCGCCGGGCTGGGCGTATCGTGGTGTACGGTTGGTGGATGTGGCAAAGTGCCAGTTGCCCAGACCGCCGCGACCGCCACGCAGGAGGTATACGTCTTGGCCGTCTTCCTTTACTTCGGTTATGTATTCGCCGGTATCGGCGTCAAAGACTACAGTTCCGCAGGGAACGTCAACTATGACGTCGTCACCGTCTTTGCCAAATGACCGGCCGCCCGAACCGCTCTGTCCGTTGCCGGCAAAGATGTGTCGGCGGTATTTGAGTGGCAACAGTGTCCACATGTTTTTGTTGCCACGTAGGATGATGTGGCCGCCACGACCGCCGTCACCACCGTCGGGACCGCCTTTGGGAACGTATTTTGCGCGATAGAAATGCCGGGATCCGGCGCCTCCCTTGCCTGAGCGACAAAGGATTTTGACATAGTCTATAAAGTTGGAGTCAGCCATTATGTGTGTAGTTGTTAGTTATTCTTAATTATAATGCCTTGTCAGGGTGTAAGGTTTAGTGGTTGGCCGAGAAATTGCGGTAATGTTTCATCAGTTCGGCGGCTTGTCGGAAGTCGGTCGGTGAGCCTACATCAATCCATGAGCCGTTTATGGGGAAGTATACTACACGTCTTCCCGAGTCAATGGCTTGTTCGATGAGGTCGGTGGCATCGGTGCGCCGGTCTGTGGGGAGTGAGGCGAGCAGGTCGTTGTTAAAGATGTATATGCCGGCGTTGGCATAGTAGGAGTAAGAGGGCTTTTCTTGGATACCCTTGACGTCGTGTCCATCGATGTCAAGGATGGCAAAAGGTACCGAGACTTGATAGGGAATGACAGCGATGGTGATGTCGGCATCAAGGTCGCGGTGTCTGAGGTACATGTCTTCAAATGAGATTGTGGTGAGCAGGTCGCTGTTCATCACTATTGAGCTTGCGCCCGGGCGATGATTTATAAGTGCAGCCGAGCCGATGGTGCCTAATGGCATTGTCTCGCGCACAGTCTTGACCCGGACGCCGGCCACGGGAGATGAGAAGTGCTCTTGGATTTTTTCAGCCAGGTAGTTTACTGTCACTGTTATATCATTGATGCCACATGAGGCAAGGGCTTCAATGTTGTAGTCTATGATTGGTTTACCGTCAATTTCGAGCAGAGGCTTGGGGGTGGAGAGTGTCAGTGGTCTGAGTCGTTCGCCTTTGCCACCGGCCATTAGTATTGCCGAGAGCGGGAGTCGCGTGTGTGTAATGCTCAAGTCGATGATGTCGACCAGATGATGGTTGGCGTCAATGACGGGAACCATGGTTATACCTCGGGCGCGAAGTCCCTTGAGTGTCTTGACATCGGGGTTGGTAGTGGTGATATATTTAAAAGCGGAGAAAGCTGCCGAGCCTGCTTGGTCGTTGAGGGAAGCGCCGGAGATAAGGGCGCGTCTTATATCGCCGTCGGTGAGAGTGCCTATGATTGAGTCGCCATCGGTGACAAATAGAGTCATGGAGCCGCCTGACAGGGTATTGAGTTTTTTTAAGGCGTCACGTAGAGAGTGTTCGGCGGGTATTATGTATGTTGTCAGGTTCAAAATTTTATATCATTAAATTTTTTAACAGTTGAAGTGGGGCATCGGTTTACAATAGCTTCGACAATATTATGGAGAGTGCCGGGGCGGTAATATGGGTTGTCGGTGAGTCTTGCGTTACGGCGGGTCTCGGGCGAGATGGCAATAGTAATAGCTCGGTCGATGTCGTCGACCGCCTCACCACAGTGGATAATGGAGTCGGCGGCAGTGCGTCCTCTTTGGCGGGAGCCGATGTCTACGGTTGGTATTCCCATTGAGGGAACTTCTATGATGCCACTTGAAGAATTGCCGATGACGGCTGTAATGTGCCTCAGTGTCGAGAGATAACGTTTCATTCCTAAGGATTGGACGCTCATCACGCGCTCGGGATGGCGGGCTTGCCAACGTGCAGTCATGTCGGCGATGACTTTTCCACCGGCATCGTTATTTGCCCCGGTGATTATGATGTTATATTCGGGGTGTCGGTCAAGGGCTTGGAGTAGAGCGGCAAAACGATGTTCTACCGAGGCCCCGCGATCAAGTGTAGTCGGGTGGTATGTGACCATAAAAGTGTGGTCGGGGTCGAGCGTGAAGCCTCCTAACGACTTGGTGATTTCGTCACGCGACATAAGCGGGACCTCGAGGGCGTTGGCAACGCCTATAGCACCGGTGTTTATGACACACGATGGGTCTTCGCCCATCTGGATGACCCGTTGGCGATGGTCTTCGGTGGAGACCAGATGGAGGGAGGCGAGTTTGGTGATGGCGTGCCGCATGGCGTTGTCAATGGCACCTTCTGATATTTCGCCACCGTGAAGATGTATGATAGGTATTGAGAGCATAGCGGCAGCCGAGGCGGCGGCTAATATTTCATAACGGTCGCCGAGTATGACCACGCGGTCGGGTCGCAGTTGACCTAATGTGCATGCCATGGCGTCCAGGCAGAGTCCCATGGCCCGGGCCCGGCTGACATCGTCATCACCTTGAACGTTCATGTCAACGGGGATGATGTCACGGATACCGTCTCGGCGTATCTCGTCGATAGTGTGTCCATGCTCGGGCAACAGGTGCATGTTAGTTGCCAGAACAGTGAGATGGACGTCCTCACGGTTCTGTAAAGCGACAGCGGGCCGACTGAGCAGGCCCCAGTCGGCGCGTGTCGATGTGATTATGGCTATTTTAAGCAATTATTTCTTGTATTTGATGACCAGCTCGGTAGCTTCGTCGTATGGCATCTGTTTGAGAGGTATTGTCTTGAAGTCGGCGGGGATTTTGGCATCGTCGTATGCGTCGGCAGGGTATATGCCCATTTTGACGGCATTGTCGCGGCCGACAACAAAGAATACAGCGTCGGCACCGAGACGGCACAGGTCCATGTATGCTTCGGTTGTGGGCTCGACGGTGGTATATACGGTGGCATTTGTCAGCGATTGGAGACGAGACTTTGCGGCGGCATTCTGTTCGGCGGTGGTTGTTCCCGAGGGAGTACCGGTAGCGCGCCAGGCGCCATTGAGAATGATTACGGCACCACAGGGAGCTTGGCCACCCGAAACTGCTTTTTTGGCGGCAGTAACTGCCATGTCCATGAATACCTCGTCGGTGGGCGCGATTTTGTCAACTTTGGTGATGGGTACAGCAGCGGTGGCGGCACAGCATACCAGCGCTATAAGTGCAAATAAGGATAAAAATTTTTTCATTGTAGTTTTAGTATTGTTTGTAGAGTTATTATTGTTTAGACGATTGAATTTACGCGAGGTTTAAAGTCGAGTATCAGTACTTTGTCATATGTAGGTACTGTCGGTCACTTATAATTAGTAGGCGTGTCCTACCTGTTGGATTACAATTCGGTCAATTAGAGCATGGTTGGTGTGTAGGTTCATGTTCTCGTCGTGGTCTTCAAGCGAAATGGATAGAGTGTGTTGTCCTTGTTTGAGGTATGTGACCACGTGGTTGGAGTTACCCCAGTCGCTCCAGTTGCTGACGCCGCGGTGGGGCATGACGAGGGTGCCGACATCGTTGCCGTCGATTGACAGAGAGCGGACAGCGCATTTATTCTCGGTATTGACCGGACCGTTACCGTTGGCATATACGGTGTATATTGCATATTTGCCGTCTTCGGGGATATTTATCTTGAGAGCTATGGGGTCTGACTTATGGTCGGTCTCGACAAAACCGTTGCCGTGCCAACCGCTAAACAATTCAGGGATTGGATAAGATATCTCGTCAGACACGGCCTTGGTCGTTTCGCCGGGCATTTCGACAGTTGTCATCCAAGTGTTGGATAGTGGCTCAGAGGCAAATGATGTTATCCCGTCGGAGTTGATAGACATGACCATGTATTCACCTGGAATTGTTGCCTGGTAGCTTGTGGCATTGGTGTGGGCAACGACACGACCGTTGCGCAGGACATAGTAGCCGGTAGCATATTCCACGGGGTTCCAGACGATGGTGTTGTTATAAGGGACACCGGTGACAGCAAGGATTGGGTCATGTTCCCATCGGGTTATGGGAGTCAGAGGAGCCTTGATGTTGTTGATGTTGTTGACTTTCATCTCGGGGATGTCATTGTTGGCCATGGTGATAATGATGTCTTGATGGCCCTTGAGTTTTTTGGCGGGTAGGAAGTTTTCCTTGGCAGTCTTGCCGTTGATTGTCATGGAAGCAATCTTGTTGCCATAACCTTGGACGGTGATTGAGAGGTCGGCGCCACGATATTTAAAGTTGGTGAGGGAACGTTCGGCGGCCATTTCTTTAGGGACGAATGGAGCAAATCTGATGCCGTCAGGTTCAAATTGGATGCCGAATAAGATGCGGTAGGTGATGCCGAGGTTACCGGCCAGAGACCATAGCATGTTGGACGAGTTTAGCTCGGTGGCGATATCGCCGTTGTCGAGTACAAAATTTTCTTTATTGGTAGCAAACAATGCTGCAGGGCGGAATACCGAGCCGATGGCCTGGAGTGTTCCTTGGGCGTTTCCTGCTTTGGCATTAGCTAAAGCCCAGAATGAAGCGACAAAGGGCCAAAGGGCGTTGTTATGGTAGGGGCGCATGTCGGCAATCTGAGGAAAGAAGATACCGGGGCCATACGGGGTGACGGGGACATTGGATGTAATTGAGGCTGCACGTGTACTGTCAGCTACATCATAGAGTATGGCGAGAGACTCACCGAGGGTTTCGGCACGAGGATTGAGTATATTGTTGTCGCGTCCATAGCGGTACATGGCATAATATCCCTCGTTGTTCATCCAGAAGTTGTCGTTGATGGCTTTGGTGAGCTTGGTGGCTTGGCCGGCATATTTTTGTGCAGCCGTTTTGTCGCCGAGTTCGCTGGCTATTTTGGAGAGTATATTGAGGCCGGCGGCGTGTACGATGTTGGTGCTCATGGCTTCGGAGTTATATATGTCGGCGGTCTGCATCCACCGGGGATAGCTCTGTTCGCGCCAATCGATAAAAGAGGTCTCGCCCTTGACGAGGTTGTCAGGGGTATATGTGACGCGAAAGTCGCGTTCAAATGAGTCGCGGATTATCGGGTATATGTATTTGAGCCATTGTCGGTCTCCGGTAACCTTGTATATCTCGTAAGCGGCAAGAGCCCAGACGAGTCGGTCAGAACTGACAGGCCATGCGCCTCCACTACCGGTGTCTTGGATAATTTGGCCTTGGGCGTTGACTTTGTGGCGAAGAGAAATCATGGCTGCCTGGGGTTGTAGGTAGGCCATGGACAGTAGTATCGAGTAGCTGACGTCGCGGGTCCAGACACCGGCCCATTCTTTGCCGGTGCGCAGGGTTGTGTCGGGCTCGATGTTGTTAATCATTTCATCGAGGCCCATGTTGTAGATGGCAGTGTGAAGTCGGTTGTTGGTGTGGAGAATCGGATAAGGCGAGAGGTCGTTTTTTTTGGTCCAAGACTTGTCGATAGGCATGAAATAGCCGGGCTGTGCGCTGTAGGTCGATATAATCGAGGTGTCGGTAGGAGCCCATGCTCGGAATTGGCCTTGAATGATTGTGTCGCCATGCCAAGTGTAAGCCGAGGTGGTGACGATAGGTTGTTGGGGGTTGGCAAGAGAGGTGAAGCCAAGCATTGAGGTCAAAATGGTGCTGAGCAGAATTTTGAATGTTTTCATGAGTTGAATTGATGATGATGGTTGATAGTCATGCTGTATTTAAGTCATGGACTTGAATTATAGTGCAAAATTAGCTAAAGTCAACTAAATGAGCAAGTGTAAATCTATAGCTATTAAGGTCAGCCCGCGGATGTTAGTGCTGAGACAGATGGGAATAAATAGAGGTCGGCTTCCAGATGGAAGCCGACCTCGCTATTTAGTGTGTTTTATGTTAGTCGCTATTTGGGTCTTGTTTATTTGGCGTCCTCAATAGTGCAGATAGAAACGCGGTTCCAAGACTCTTCGGTGAACATGTGTCCGATGCCTTCGCCTTCAGCGGTGATGCGGTCAGCGGCGATTTTGTATTTCTTGACGAGGGCGTTCTTAACAGCCTCGGCACGGTTTTTGGCGAGCTTGACGTTGAAGTCGAGGTTGCCGTCCTGAGAAGCATAGCCCTTGACAACTACCTTAGAGTCTTTGTGGTTCTTGAGGTAAGAAGCAATCATTTCGACGTTTGGCATTTGGTCGGCGGTGATGACGGCAGAACCGATGCGGAAGAATACAAATCGTACAGAGTTGAGGTTGTTGCTTACTTCTTTAACAACTTCGGGTTTGCGGTTCATGCAGGCAGCGAGCTCGTTTGCAAGTCCTTCGGCTTTGTTCTGCCAAGCGTTGGCGTTGGCGTTGCAAGCGTCGAGCTGAGAGCGAAGGTCGTTGATCTGACCGTTGAGAGCGTCAATTTCGGCCTGATTGTAGGGACGAACAGTCTTGAAGCCTTCGCCGAAGTGGTATGTAAGACCGGCCTGGAGGTTGAATGTGGCGCGGTTGGCGTTGTAGCTGCAAGATGTCTGAGCGGCTTGGGGAGCGCCGGTCATGTTCCAGAGCACGTAGGGCTTGATGGCGATGGTGAGTTTCTTGCTTACATTGAAGTTGAAGTTAAGACCGGCTTTGGTAGCAAAGAAGTTGTTATCCTTGCCGTTGCCTTCGTTGACGTATGTGTGACCCCATCCTGCACCGGCTACAGCCTCAATAGAGAATGGATATCCTTCTTCTTTGTATCCGCCGAAGAAGTTCATCAGGTCAACAGCGCCGTATGTTCCAACATAAGAGTCATCAAAGGCTGTGGTGCTGTGTGTGCGATTTTTCCAGCTTGAAGTATTTACGCCAAATTGACCTTCTACGCCAAGTTTAAATGCGGGAGTAATCTGTTTGTCAACATGGAGGCCAACCAAGCCACGCATTGAACCAAAGAAAGCGTGGTGGGTCAAGGGGGTTGTAACACCGCCGTCAAGACCTATTGACCAATTGTCAAAGAACTTAGGTTGCTCAAGACCTTGAGCTGAGGCTGACATGGCACCCAGTGCCAGTGTAGCTAAAATAATAGTCTTTTTCATTATTAATTGTTGATAACGTTTAAAAATCTGTGGACAAAGGTATAGCTATAATGTTAACTGTAAAAATTTTTTAAATAAAATTATGTTAAAACGTTAATTTGCTTTATTTTAAACTCTGTATGAGTGTTAATGTTTTTGCAGTTTTGTATCTATCTAACAATGATGGAAGTAATAAGGTTTTAAAAAAAGAAAAAATTAATAGTAATAATTCAGGAGTGTCTTGTAGTCAGCGTGGTGTCTTAACCGGAGATGAGTTTTAAAACAACCACTGAAACACACTCTAAAATTGCAATCAATTATGGGCTTGTTATAAAAATTTTATAATTTTGTTGATGAGATAACTTAAGTAGTTGGAAAAGCATGAAATATAATAACACCACTCGGAAAAAACTTAAGATAGTCAGGGTGTCAACTGTCCCGGCATCGTTATATACATTCTGTAACGGTGTATTAAAAGCGTTATCAGAGAAGTATGAAGTAGTGGCAGTGTCTTCGCCCGGCGATCGACTCAAAGCGCTTGGCGAGCGAGAAGGCGTTGAGGTGAGAGCGGTGGCTATGGAGCGTCATATATCCCCTTTCAAAGATTTGAAATCCCTTTGGCGGTTATGGCGGTTGTTTAAGAAGGAGCGCCCCGATATGGTACATTCGATGACTCCAAAAGCCGGGTTGCTGAGTATGATGGCTGCCCGTATGGCCGGTGTGCCTGTGAGAGTGCATACATTCACCGGTCTGATATGGCCGACGACAAAAGGATTTAAACGTCGTATATTGATTATTACCGATAGGATATTGTGTAGTTGTGCCACCCATCTTAACCCCGAGGGTCGAGGTGTGCGCGATGATATGGTGAGGCAAGGAATAACACGTAAAGATTTGACAATCATTGCAAACGGAAATGTTCGTGGCATTGATAAACGACATTATGATCCGGGGCGGGCAGATGTCATCCAAGTTGCCGAGCCACTTAAGCATCATGATAAGGTGACATTTATATTTGTTGGCCGGCTGGTGGGAGACAAGGGTATCAACGAATTGGTAGAGGCATTTGGCCGACTCCACAAGATGCGTCCCGAGACACGACTGGTACTGGTGGGACAGCAGGAGCCAGATCTTGACCCATTGTCCACCGATACCCTCGAGAAGATGGCCAACGATGATGGGATTGAGGTTGTGGGACGTCAGGAGGATGTCAGGCCATGGTTGTTGTCGGCCGATGTGTTGGCGTTTCCGTCTTATCGAGAAGGCTTTCCAAATGTGGTACTTGAGGCCGGCGCGATGGGACTGCCGGCGATTGTCACCGATATCAACGGGTCGCGTGAGATTATTGAAAACGAGTATAATGGCATGATAATAAAGCCACGCGACAGCGAGGCGTTGCTCGGCGCCATGCTGGAGTTGACTGACAACGGCAAGAAACGTGTTCTGATGGCATCTCGCGCGCGCGAACATATTATAAGTAAATGGTCTACCGAAATTGTGCGCCAAGGGTTATATGACTATTACGATAAAATCCTTGCCGAGAGGTTGAGCCTAAAATGAATTTTCTTGACTCAACTAAAAAGTGTAATTTTGCCGTGCAAAAAATATCGAAATGTTTGAGATAGTAGAAAAAGAATATTTCAGCCCCAAGGTAGTACGCCTCGAGGTTGAGGCACCGATGATTGCCAAGTCGCGTCGTGCGGGCCACTTTGTGATTGTGCGCCTTGGAGATAAAGGTGAGCGTATTCCATTGACAATAGCCGATGCCGATGTCCGGCGTGGTACTATTACACTTGTGGTACAGGCTGTGGGCTTCAGCACCCGAGAGATTTGTGCCCTCGAGGTTGGAGATAGTTTTACCGATGTGGTGGGTCCGTTGGGCCACGCTACCCATATTGAAAAATATGGCACGGTGATATGTGCCGGCGGTGGTGTTGGCGTGGCTCCTATGTTGCCTATTATCAAGGCGATGAAAGAAGCCGGGAATAAGGTTATAAGTATATTGGCGGCCCGAAATAAAGATCTCATTATTCTTCAAGATCAGGTTGCGGAGTATTCCGATGAGGTGGTCATCATGACAGATGACGGTTCGGCCGGTACCAAGGGACTTGTGACCAATGGCATAGAGACAGTGATAAATCGCGAGAAGGTCAATATGGTAGTAACCATAGGTCCGGCGGTGATGATGAAATTTGTGTCACTATTGACCAAGAAGTATGAAATACCCACAGTATGTTCGTTAAACACTATCATGGTTGACGGTACCGGAATGTGTGGCGCTTGTCGTGTGACTGTTGGAGGCAAAACCAAGTTTGTGTGTGTCGACGGACCCGAGTTTGACGCCCATGAGGTAGATTTTGATCAGATGCTCTCGCGTATGAGAGCTTATGATGCTCCTAAAAATCAATAACTATGGAATTAGATAAAAAGCGAGATATAAGCGAGTTGACATCACGTGATGCAACATGGCGCCGGGAGCTGAGAGATGCAATGCCGGCAGCACAGCGCACGGCATTGCCGCGTGCAACAATGAATGAGCTTGACCCCGCCTACCGTGTTACATGTAACGAAGAAGTGGCTCAGGGGTTGACTCTTGAACAGGCTCTTGGAGAGGCTACACGATGTCTCGACTGTCCTAATCCGGGATGTGTCACGGGGTGTCCTGTGGGGATAGATATACCCTCGTTTGTCAAGAATATACAACGTGGCGACATTAATGGGGCGTCAAGGGTGCTAAGACTCACCAGCGCATTACCGGCGGTGTGTGGTCGCGTGTGTCCCCAGGAGCGTCAGTGTGAGAGCAAATGTATATATAACAAGATGCACCGCGCTCCGGTGGGTATAGGATGGCTCGAGCGTTATGCCGCTGACCATGCTTCCAAGGTGGAGGTGGAGAAAGCTCCCTCCAATGGTAAAAAAATTGCAGTGGTAGGGTCGGGGCCGGCCGGACTTTCGTTTGCCGGTTCAATGATTGCCCGAGGTTATCAAGTCACTGTTTTTGAGGCATTGCATCAGATTGGTGGTGTGTTGAAATATGGCATACCCGAGTTTCGTCTCCCTAATGATATTGTGGATCGCGAGATTGAAATGCTTGAAGAGTCCGGAGTGACCTTTGTCAAGGATGTAGTGATAGGTAAGACCATCAGTTATGACCAACTGGTCGAGGACGGATATGTCGGCGTATTCGTGGCATCCGGAGCCGGATTGCCACGATTTATGGGTATCGAAGGTGAAAATCTTATTGGAGTTATGTCATCCAATGAGTTCCTGACTCGTGTCAACCTTATGGGCGCCGGGCGTCCGGGTTATGCAACTCCGGTGCGTCGTGGTAAGGTGGTGGCAGTCATCGGTGGTGGTAATACGGCGATGGACTCTGTACGCACAGCCTTGAGAATGGGGGCTGAACGAGCTATAATTGTGTATCGTCGAGGTAAAGAAGAAATGCCTGCACGTGCCGAAGAAATACATCATGCCACACAGGAGGGTGTGGAGTTCATGACACTCCATAATCCCGTGGCTTACCGTGGTAATGAGCGCGGTGAGGTAACGTCCATGTTGCTTCAGAAGATGGAGTTGGGCGAGCCGGATGCTTCGGGACGCCGCAGTCCCCAACCTGTTCCCGGCGCAATTGTCGAGGTGCCGGTCGACGAGGTGATTGTGTCAATAGGGGTGTCGCCCAATCCGATAGTACCCAATTCAATATCGGGACTTAATGTCTCCAAGCGTGGAACTATCGAAGTAAACGATGATCTGCAATCCTCGATAGCGACCTTATATGCCGGAGGGGATATCGTGCGTGGTGGAGCTACCGTAATCCTGGCAATGGGTGACGGTCGCCATGCCGCTGAGGCTATGCACCGGGCTCTAAGTTGAAATCTTACTCTTAGAGCCTGTCCCATGATATATGTTAACGCTGAGGTCGCATATCTCGGAGGGATTTTTGGCGTGAGTTGAGGGCGCGTGGCCGTAGCCACGTAACCGAAACGAACACCAAAAAGCACCCGATAGATGCGAAGGCGAAGGTAATATTCTTTGCGTCAGTGCGTTATTTATTTATGAAATCATACTCTCTTCTTAACTCCAGGCAAAAGAGATGGCTTAAAAATTATTGCAAATAATATGACATCAGACTTAATATCAAGAAATTGCAAGGTGTGATATTCATATTGAAGAGTGGGAATCAATGGCGAATGTTGCCATTGCGTTATGGAAAATGGAAAAGCGTTTACCACTATTTCAGGGGCATAAGTGAAAGCAGTTGGTTCAGCAGAATTCTCAAAAAATTGCTCAGTGACCGCAGGGAACGGCTCAAAGGAAAACAACGCCGTAATCCTCACGTGGCAATAATTGATAGTCAAAGCTCAAGGTGCGGTTTGCCGCAATCGCAAAAAGGAATAGATGGCAACAAACGTATCAAAGGCATTA
>JAGASI010000063.1 GCA_017621845.1 Muribaculaceae bacterium | reverse complement strand
AGAATCATCGGCAGCTCCTTGCTTGTAAAGGAGCATATCAAGGACTTGCTGACTCCGGAACCAGAGCCAATCCAAATAGCAAATTGCCATCCAACTCTTGACCTCGAATTTGATTAACACTTTTTAAGAGACACTAGTGTAATTTTTTTTTAATAACAACCAAAGCCCATACGACTTTTTTTCCAACTTTTCAGTCAACGCCCCCCCCTGCCTCCGACAACCCCTCCCTTGTCCGACTTCGACTCATCAATGCTTCAATGCTTCAGGCTTCATAACTTCGTCTCCGGGATTTTATCAGGCCGACCGACCCAATTCCCATTTTTTTTGTACCTTTGTCGCCTAAACCGACGAGCCTCGCGCTCCACACATATTTTATTATATAAAGCTATGTCAACAAACACGACCGACGACAAGCGCAAGGTCACCACCATGCGCCTCAGCGAAATGAAACAACGCGGCGAGAAAATCGCCATGCTCACCGCATATGACTACTCAATGGCGACACTTATCGACCAGGCCGGCATCGACGTCATCCTCGTGGGTGACTCGGCATCCAACGTCATGGCCGGAAATGTCACCACCCTGCCCATCACCCTCGACCAGATGATATACCATGCCAAGAGCGTCATCAAGGGCGTACGCCGCGCGCTGGTCGTCTGTGACATGCCTTTCGGCTCTTACCAAGGCAACTCCAAGGAGGCCCTCGCTTCGGCCATACGCATCATGAAGGAATCTCACGCCGAAGCCGTCAAGATGGAAGGCGGCGCCGAGATAAGGGAGTCTATCGAGCGCATCCTTTCGGCCGGAATCCCTGTAATGGGTCACCTGGGACTCACTCCCCAGTCTATCAACAAGTTTGGCACTTATGCCGTCAGAGCCAAAGGCGAGGCCGAGGCTGCCAAACTCATCGCCGATGCTCACATGCTCGAACAAATCGGCTGCTTTGCCCTGGTCCTGGAGAAAATCCCTGCCGAGCTCGCTTCACGCGTTGCCGCCGAGGTCTCAATCCCGGTAATCGGCATCGGTGCCGGCGGTGGCGTCGACGGACAAGTCCTGGTTATGCACGACATGTTAGGCATCAACCAAGGTTTCTCCCCCAAGTTCCTACGCCGATATGACGACCTGGCCACACACATCAACCAAGCCGTCTCCCACTACATCGACGATGTCAAGACCGGCGACTTCCCAAATGCCTCTGAACAATACTGATCCAACCCACCACCTACATTAAACACCACGACACGTTGTCTCTCGCCACTGATAAAATAAAAGCAATCACCGTCTACGCCGCCTCTCACCCCGACCTCGACCCCCGATACATCGAGGCCGCTCGTGACCTCGGGGCCGCCATCGCCCGTGCCGGATATGCACTTGTCAACGGCGGCGGCGCTTCAGGACTTATGGGTGCCGTCAACGACGGCGCACTTGACGCCGGCGGTATCGCCATCGGCGTAATACCCGACTTCATGCACGACCGCGGATGGGGGCACAAAGGCCTGTCACAAACCATTGTCACCAACGGTATGCACCATCGCAAACAGACAATGGCCGACCTCTCGTCAGGTGTCATCGCCCTCCCCGGTGGTGTGGGCACTTTTGAAGAGATACTCGAAATTATGACATGGCGTAAACTTGGCATCTACACCCACCCCGCCGTCTTGCTGAACACGCTCCACTACTATGACCCACTGGTATCAATGATGAATCATGCCCGGGAGCAAGGATTCATATATGCTTATAACTCGCTATTCTCTCTCGCCTCAACGCCCGACGAGGCTGTGGATATAATCTCCCTCCAAAACCCAAAATGACCGGCGACTCTTTAGAACATAATACCACCGCATCCGCGCCCCATATCAACCCCGCCGAAGCTCTCGCCTCGGGACACCCACCGGTATCCCCTGCCGACGAGACCTCCCGGCCCGACGTGCCGGTCCACACCGACGCCGACTCGTCGGCATCGGCCACCGCCGACAACCTCGCCAACGACTCCATCGCCCGCATTGACTCTCTGCCGGCAACGGCCACCTCTACCCTATCCAAGCATGCCCCACAACGCCCGACTCCCCCGGCATGGCACTCAGGTATACAACCCTTGCCACGACCTCAAGTCGCCGCCGACAACCCGGGCATCATCTCTATGTTCATAATCCTCTTCATAATCCTCTCAATCACTTTCAAGCACTCACGCAAACTCTTCGGCTCGCTTTGGCGCGACCTCTGGAGCGTCAGACGGCGTCGCCGACAATACACCAAGCGAACACCCGCCGAGTCGCGAATGGTCGCCGTTTTCTATATCCAACTCATTATATTCCTCGCCCTCCTCACCCAATGCCACTTCCGCCTCCTGTGGGCACAGGGCAGCGATATTTCATGGTCTTTCCCACGCACTATCGTCTACTCTCTGATGTGGCTCGCCTACTACCTGTTCTCCCTATCGGCCTACCGCACTGTCGGATACACCTTCGGCCAACCAATCACCACATCTCTGTGGCTTAGAGGCTTCAACGCCGCTCAGGTATTCGCCGGATTTGGTCTCGCAATCCCCGCCGCTATCGCCGTCTTCTACCCCGACCTGGCCGGGAGCGCCGTCCTATGGGGAGCCGCTATCTGGTTATTGGCCCATATAATATTCATTTTCAAGGGCTTTAGAATTTTTTACTCTGGTTTACCATCCATTCTCGACTTTTTTTTGTACCTTTGCGCCCTGGAAATAACACCCCTTGCATTATTATATAGTGTTGCTCAGTATATCGCAAGGTCGCCGATGCTGGCTTCTTAATCTATACCTCCCGGCACTTTCCCGCTTTTTCTTTTATTAACCTACAGATATACAAGATTTTTTAAGTCGTGAATGTCAAAAAAATTCTCATATCTCAACCTCGCCCCACATCGGAAAAATCTCCATACTTTGATATCGCCCGCGAATATGGCGTCGAAATGATTTTCCGCCCGTTCATCAAAGTCGAGGGTCTCCCTTCTCGTGAATTCCGCCAACAGAAAATCAACATGGCCGACTTCTCGGCCGTCATATTTACTGCCAAAACCGCGGTCGACAACTTTTTCCGCCTGTGCGAAGAAAGCCGTATCTCAATCCCCGAGACTATGAAATATTTCTGCACCACCGAGTCTATAGCTCTATACCTGCAGAAATACATCATATTCCGCAAACGCAAAATCTTCTCCGCCCAGACCGGTAAACTCGCCGACCTGATACCCCTCATCTCCAAACACAAAAAAGAAAACTACCTCCTCCCGGTCTCTGATATCAGCAACCCCGCCGATACCAAAGCTCTCGACGACCTCAAAATCAAGTACACTCGTGCCGTAATGTACCGCACCGTCTCCAACGACTTCACGCCCGACGAGCCGTTTGACTACGACATGCTGGTATTCTTCTCTCCCCAAGGTATCGAGTCGCTGACCAAAAACTTCCCCGACTGGAACCAAGGCGACATCGTCATCGCCTCTCTTGGAGCAAACACTGCTCGCGCCGTCCGAGACGCCGGCCTGCGTCTCGACATCGAGGCCCCTTCTCCTCAAGCTCCGTCTATGACCGCCGCTATAGAACTCTTCCTCAAAAACAACAAAAAAAAGTAACCACCCCCCGACAATTCGACGCCTCAAGAAATCGACATCAATCGGCCAACCCGTCCCTATCGACTAAAAATTTCCCACTAACCACTTCCTATCCTTGTCCCACCGACTATATAAGAAAGAAAAACTTGTAGGAGACATCGCCATCGCCTCTCTATTCAACGCCCACGACGATAGCGACGTCCACTCTATGTTGGCCTTCCCGATCAAAGCCATCTGGCGCATAAACACCCGACGGCTCAACGACGCCCCCGTGAGATTTCTAATATCGGTACCCAAACGCCGCATCCGACACGCCGTCGACCGTGTAACAATACGCCGGCGCATACGCGAAGCCTACCGTCTCTCCCGCCCATTCCCCCCACCCGTCGCCGGCGCACAACGCCCCACATCCCCACCCATCGACCTAATCCTCATATACGTCGCCGCCACCCCTCTCCCATTCCCCCGACTCCAACGAGCCATCACCAAAATCCTCTCCCAAGCCCTCAACAACTAACCATCCCGACGCCCCGACCGACCCCCCGATGCTTCGAGACTTCGATGCTTCGATGCTTCGATGCTTTTACCCCCCCCATAACAATGTCCCCCATCTCCTACATCCTCTCTCTACCCATCCACTTCTATCGCGCATGCATATCCCCCCTCTTGCCCCCCTCATGCCGATTCACCCCCACCTGTAGCCAATACGCCCTCGACGCCCTACGCATCCACGGCCCCTTCCGTGGCTCATACCTCGCCATCCGCCGATTACTACGATGCAACCCCTGGGGGGGATCAGGTTACGACCCCGTCCCTCCAAAAAAGTAAGAGCCTCTCGACTAAACCGATTGGCTCGACTTCTCTCGATTAAATTCAATCTCCCCTCCCCCACTTATCCTTAATTAAGGAAATTTATCTTTAATTTATTTGCATCACCCGACTAATTATATTAATTTTGTGGCGCTAAAAGGGCATCTCTCGTCTATACTAATCGCATTTTATTATAACACAATAAATTAACCCAATAAAACTTACACAATTATGACTAAAATTGGTATTAATGGATTTGGCCGCATCGGCCGCTTCGTATTCCGCGCCTCTACCAAACGTAATGACATCGAGGTTGTTGCCATCAACGACCTTCTCCCCGTTGACTACATGGCATACATGCTCAAATATGACACAATGCACGGTCAATTTGACGGCACCGTCGACTATGACCTCGACAAAAACATCCTCATCGTCAATGGCAAGGAAATCCGCGTCACCGCTTGCCGCGACCCCAAAGAAATCAACTGGGCCGCTGTCGGTGCCGAATATGTAGTTGAATCTACTGGCCTCTTCCTGACCAAAGAAAAAGCTCAGGCTCACATCGAAGCCGGTGCTAAATATGTCGTAATGTCTGCCCCCTCAAAGGACGACACCCCCATGTTTGTTTGTGGCGTTAACGCCGACTCTTATGTCAAAGGCACTCAGTTTGTTTCAAACGCTTCTTGCACCACCAACTGCCTCGCCCCCATCGCCAAAGTCCTCAACGACAAGTTTGGCATCGTTAACGGCCTCATGACTACCGTTCACTCTACCACCGCTACTCAGAAAACAGTTGACGGTCCCTCTATGAAAGACTGGCGTGGTGGACGTGCCGCTTCAGGCAACATCATCCCCTCTTCTACAGGCGCCGCTAAAGCAGTTGGTAAAGTTATCCCCGAGCTCAACGGTAAACTCACCGGTATCTCAATGCGTGTCCCCACCCTCGACGTTTCTGTTGTTGACCTTACCGTAAACCTCGAGAAACCCGCTTCTAAAGAAGACATCTGCGCCGCTATGAAAGAAGCTGCTGCCGGCGAGCTCAACGGCGTGCTCGGTTACACCGAAGACGCTGTCGTTTCTTCTGACTTCCTCGGCGACACCCGCACTTCTATCTTTGACGCCAACGCCGGTGTTTACCTCACCCCCAACTTCGTTAAAGTTGTTTCTTGGTATGACAACGAGATCGGCTACTCCAACAAGGTTCTCGACCTCATCGCCACAATGGTTAAAATCAACGGCTAATCCCCTCGATTAACCCCATTATAAAAAGAAGCTCGACGCCCACGCGCCGAGCTTCTTTTTATCCCCCCCTCTCTCCCCTCCCTCCCGGGCGTTTTTAACCCCTCTCCCTCCCAGGCGCGGAGCGTCGCATTGTGATTAACCCCGGTGCAGGGACAGAGTCCTGAAGCCGGGGGACGTTAACGGGTATCTTTTTAAGCGAGGGCCGGAGGCCCGAGTTGTGGTAGAGACCATGTTAATTATGATAAGTTATCCCCTCCAGCCACCACATTCCCCTCCTCCATGCCCTATCTCGACAACTTTTTATTCTATTTAGATATTTTTAACTTAAAATATCCTAATACTACCCCTGTTTCATATAGTTAATTATTACCTTTGCATCCCCAATACCTATAGCTATATAACTGATTGTAAAATAGCCTTAACCATCACTTGCAGGATTACTTTTTGGGCCCTCATTCCCTCGTTGTGCCCATCACCAATCATCATTTAGCCGATATTGGCACTATCACGTTAATTCAGTATAACAACAATAACTTCTAAACCACCAACCAAATCATGAAAAAAATTTACTTGACGCTATTGGCGTGTCTGATGTCAATTAGCGCAATGGCCTGGCCGGATGTTTACCTGCTAGGCGACATGACCGAGTGGGGAGAAAACGCTACATATAAGTTCTCTTCAACCGACGGTATCACCTACACCCTTAAACTTTCCTCATTGGAGGCCGGGAAAGCATTCAAAATCCATTACTACGAAAATGACCAAGATCATTGGTGTGCCCCCACCCCCACCGGAACGTTAGCCAATTACGTTTCCTTTACAGATGATGGTCTTAACAATTATTGTTTAGCGAGCGGCAATTACACCGACCTCACATTAACCTATAATCGCACTGAGGACAAACTTAACATCGACGGATCCAAAGCCACCGTCAAGCACAACATAACGATTACCGGCGATAACTGGTCTTGGGGCAACGGAGACTCATTTGAATATGACGCCGACAACAACATATATACCATAACATTTGAATCCTTCGACACCAATGACTTCAAACTCAAAAAAGATGGTATCTTTATCGAGAATCTAAACCTCTCTGACGAGGCCAAAAAATATTTCCAAGCAAGCGGAAATAACTGGAAAGCCATAAACGCTCTCCAGAACGTTACACTGAAATACAACGCCGACACCAATACCCTCGACACATCCTTCAAACAAGACACAGAGGGTTGGTACCCATTCGGCAACAAAATATCGCTGTGGATGCGCAACGATGCCGACACCAACCAACCATTCGAAGAAGTCAAATTTGAGTTTGACAAATGGGACGAGAAAACCAATCCCGAGGGACTCAACCTCTTTATCGCATCTTTCCGCGCAAACGCCCGCGATATTGATTTCTACACCAAGAACGACGCCGGTGTCATATTTGACAACAACACCGAATACCCTCTTTACAAATTTGACAACTTTATCACTGAAGGCAAGGATCAACAAGGCTATTGGAACAAGTTCACCGGCCTCACCCTCGGTGAAAAATACCGCGTCATCATCAAGGCATACCATGAAGGCGACGCCGAACACTCATTCATAGGCATCTTCCCCGAAAACACCAACTATCCCTGGGGACAGCATGAAAACGGCCTGCGTATCCACTCCAACCTCAACAACGGCGCTTGGGTAGGTGTCGAGGGCAATAAAGCCGGATTGAATATCTCTTTAGGCCCCCAACTCACCTATGACCCGAATACCGATATTTGGTACTACGACTTCACCGCCGGTCCCGCTTCGGCTCTCAACCGCGATGCCAACCAGAAAGGATGGGAATTCACATTCACCGATCTATACGGCATACAGTGGTATAAAAAAGACCTGGAACTGCCCTACGGCGTCTGGACAGACAACGCTCTATACATCCAGACCGAAGACAACGACCGTAACTTCTACATCCTCGAGAACACTCTCGAAAATGGCATCGAGTATCGTCTCCAACTGCGCGAAAAACCCGGCGAACCCGGCCAATGGCAGATGAGACTGATACGTAAGCCCGACTTCTCCGGCTCGCTATATATCGCCCCCGAAGGCTCTGACTACAACAACGCCGTCGAAATGCAAAAAGCCATGGACGTCAATGGTAATGTCATCGAAGGTCTCTATATCCACTCCATGTACTATCCGACCGACGGCTTCCGTGTCTCTACCCAGACCGGTGACCAGTTTGCCACCAACCTCTTGAGCAAATATACCGACAACACATCAGACCTCTCTAAGATTGCTCTTCCCTACAACTACTATGAAGGCGAGACCTCAGACAACACCCAACCCTGGAAAGCCGAGGAAAACACCGAATTTGTAACCGTTCTCGTCAACCGCAACACCGGCGACCTCACTATCCTTTACCCCTCAATCACCGTCGAACTCACCAACCGCCACGTGGCCAAAATGTCCGGACGACATAACGCCGAGTCACTCGGTGTCGACAAGAATCTTTTATACAACAAAGTATATGGCTCTACCGAGAATAACCCTATCACATTCTCGCGTATAAACAACATCTCGGCCGACATCAACATCACTCACCGATACTTTGACAGCGAGTGTGTCCTCACTATCAACTCCGCTACCATCAACAACCTCCCCGTCAGCGGTATGTCCGGTCTCTCAGCTAAGGATGGCAAAGACCTTCTCGTTCACCACCTCACCAACATCCCCTATATCGGACATCTCAACCTTGACGGCATCGAGACTGTTCATGACAAATATGTCGTAACCGTCAACTACACCATCAACAAGGGTGAGCTTACCACCGGCGAGAAGTCGGCTACATTTGAATACGAGCCCAACTTCCAACCCTACTTTGTTCGTCCCAATCCTATCACCGATGCCGACCAGTCTATGAGAATGAAGATTGGTTACAGCGCCGACCAAGGTTACAAAGCCTTAATCATGCGCACCGTCAAATTCCATGGATACATATTCGACAACGAGGGCAACGCCATAAACCACGACTACACCGGCGAGGGTGACGTTGACGATGCCAAAATTGCCGTTTATCCCGGATTTAATGTCTCTGTCAAAGACGAGACCGGCAACGAAGTGCCTCAACCCTTATACCACCACATCCCCATTCCTGAGAGCTGGGGTGGAGACTTCTGTCTCACCGGCTTTGAACCTGCTTGGTTCAACGACTGGTCTGAACGCGCTCTTGTTCTCGGCAAACTCCCGGTTTATGTCCACACAGCCCAAAAAACCTCAGCACGTCCCGAGTATGAATACACCATATATGCCCATTATCCCGTCTACTCGGTAGGTGGCGGACAACGCGTGGCCTCTACACCCGAGACCGCTCGCGTCGCCGCCCGTGAAAACACCGATGTCACCCCTGTCGTTCACAACATCGTCGTAAGACGTGTCTTCAGTGGCGAACCCGAATTGGAAAGCGAAGTAACCTCTGTCAACCAAATCCTCGGTGACAACGACACCGACGCCCCGGTTTTCTTCTTTGACCTCCAGGGACGTGCCGTTGACGCCGACAACCTGACTCCAGGCTTGTACATCCGCCGACAAGGATCTCAAGCCTCCAAGGTTCTCGTCAGATAACACACCCTCTCCATACCCTCTCCAACAGCCCGACGCCACCGCGCCGGGCTGTTTTTTTTAACCAACCCCGCTGCCTCGACATCTCGACTCCTCGACATCTCGATGCTTCGTTGCTTCGTTGCTTCGTTGCTTCGAGACTTCGATTTCTCGAGTCCTCGCCCCTCAATTTCCAATATACCAAATTTTAATTTGGTATATTGGAAATTTATTATTACCTTTGTGCCATCTAATACCAACCTATCTTAATCTATTACCTATTATGAAACACCTCCTATCTACGGGCAACGCCCCGCGGGACATCGTCGTTGACACTTGCCTCAACCTGCGTCCCTCCACCGACGGCCTTCATCTCTCCGTCGCTGACAACCCTCTGCGCCTCGGACGATTTGACGATTTCTCGCCCCTCGCTGTTTACAGCCAAGAGCCACCCATCGTAATCATCTATAAGGACCTTGACGTTTTTGCACTCGAGATTTATGAGGACAATGTTGTTGAAGTGTCGTTGGGACAACTCCCCGGCGCGCCTTGCTCCCATTTCTTTGTTGAGCATCGACTGATTGTAATGACCGAGGACGGCCCGTGGTGTGTCGCGCGTGATCCCGACGGACGATGGCACAATTTCAGGCAACTCTACCCCGACATCCCCATCATTGTCCGAGCCAAGAGCGCCGACACCTACAACGCCACCATCAATCTCCCCGACATGGGCGAGCCATTGACCTCGACATCCATTGCCACTGCCACCGTGCGTCAGAAAATACTCTCGCCCATCGACCGGGCTTACACCGATATATACAACCGCGCCCATGCCGACGGCGTCCTCACCGCCCCTGTCATCGCCTACGTTACGCTCACATTCCCCGACGGACGACTCCTTTTCACCTCACCGCCCGTACTGCTGACTCCTCCCGGTGACGCCTCTGACACGGTAATCGCCTTTGACAGCGAGGACCGACACTCTTTCTCGTCAGCCACCGTCTCTGTACCATCCTACCGGCCCGAAGTCATCATCACCGACCCTCTACCCCATGATGTATATGCCGACGAAGTCACCGTGACACTCTGGCTCTCGCCTCTGCTCGGAGGTGTCAATATCGGCGGCCCCCATATCATCAGCATCGACCGCACCCCGGGCAAGGATTGGCTTAAAGTCGTGCCCGCACGCCGGGGCTACTCTGTCGCCACCGACCGTCCACAGTCGGCCGACGACACTGTCCAACGCGTCCTTGACCGACTCGACTCGCTCATGGTCTCTCGTTGCCGGCCTTTCAAATATTCTCTTGGCACTCACCCTATGTTTGTCTACTCTCCCCTCACACTCAAGGACGACATCGCCACTTTGCTCACCGCGCCCATCGACCGCTCCCGACTGATGCTGGCTCCTCTGCGCCCGCCCCACGTCTTGACTGCCGACACCGCTTTTGCCCGCGCCCCGGTAGTGGTATGGAGCAAAGTCCGGGCTTCTCTCTTTAACGGATACTCGCCACTATGCTATGCTACCGCCTTTGAACATCAGCGCTGGCGGGCACGAGCTATGGTCTCTTTGGATGACGGTCACTCGGGTGTATACTGGCAAGGCGAGGGTGACGACTTCGCTCCGGTGGCCTTAGGACCTCTCATAACCTATCCGCTCCCGGGCGCCTCGGCTATAACCATTGTCGTGGAACTCGACGACGGTCGTACTCTCACCTGGCATCGACGGCTATCATCTTCACCCGACAGCTCTTTCTCAAGCTATCTGGACGCTTCTCTCAGGGATTCTCCGGGCTCCCCCGCCGACGAGACTTCGTTGCCCGACCTGCCTCCTCCTCAGTCTATCGACTTCAGCGACTACCTCGTGACGGCGTCTATCGACGACCCATTTTCTCCGGTAGCAATCGCCCGTATCGACGCGCCGGCAGTGGCTATGACCCCGGCATTAAACACCAACCGCCTCTCCAACTTTGACACCACGAGACTGTACGCCATGACTCCCATGGGCATATATGACGTCTCGGTGGACAGCTCGGGACGGCGCATACGTCTCAACCTCTTGAGTACTTGGCCTGTCTCTGACCCGGCACGAGTGTGTGTCGGCCCCGACGCGTCATACGTTCTGGCCGACAATTACATTCTGGCCATCTCAGGCGGCCGGGCCTCGGTGGTAATCCCCTGGATTGCCGACGCACAGACAATAGGATGGGATGACCGGCACCGATGCCTCACCACCGCTGCCGCCGACCAATACTCTCTCAACTTTCTTCCCGACATGAAGATGCAATACTACCAGACCGACACCGTCAACCCCAACGTATGGCTCAGCGAGATGGGACACATCATCACGCGTGACTCGGCCGGCTGCCTCATCCTACTGTCTCGGGGACGACCTGCCGGCTCAACCCACATCATCTGGCAAGCCTCAATCTCTCTCCCCCCGGACAAACAAGGGTCAAGCCGTGCCACCAACAGCCTTTCCTCTCTATGCCCATCACTCGCTACTACCTACGCTCTACCTATCGACGCCTCAGTTATTGACGGCACCATCACCATTGCGCGTGACTACCTTACCTCCCGTCGTGCACCCATGACTCGCCTGTCAATCCACGGTCCGGTCCACCATCCCATACCCATACCTATCTACTCCACCCGCCATCCCTCAATACACCTCTCCATCGACGCCGAAGCCGCCCCCGACCTCCGCCTAAGCCCCCCGGAAGCATAAACCACTCCACCTCGCGCCAATACCTATATTAATTATCTAACACCTGATACTTATGAAACTCCCTTTCCCCTGGGCCGAGCATCGCCGACGACTGCTCGCCAGGCAAGCCATGCAGGACTATGACCCCATCAAAGGCCTGCGCGATGACCTACCATTTGATGACCTCACCGACGTCATGCCTCAGCCACGAGTCCAAGTCACCATCACCTCTCCCGGCGGCGGTACTTTCATGATTCCTCGCTCGATGTACAACGACCCCGAGTTCTCCACCGCCTCCCAATCTATGACCCATTGGGAAAAACTCAGGTGCAGACATGACTTTGAGTTCTGGTGTGCACGCTGTGTCACCATACGCGACAAACTCACCGGCCGATACATCCCTTTTTTCCTCAACCGCGCCCAACGACACGTCACCGACATCCTTGAGAGTCAGCGACTGGCCGGCAAACCCATGCGCCTGATACTCCTCAAAGCAAGACAATGGGGTGGCTCGACTCTCGTCCAGATGTATATGGCCTGGATTCAGACATGCCTCGCCACAAACATCCACTCGCTCATCTGTGCCCATGTCAAGGACACTTCCAAGTCTATCCTCGGCATGTACTCTACAATGCTTGACAGCTATCCTCCCGACCTGTGGCAAGGGGAAGGCGAGGCTCGGGCTTTCCGCCCTTTTGAACGATCAACCAATATACGCACCATCACCGGCCGCGGATGTCGTGTCACCGTGTCTTCGGCCGAGTGCCAGGAAGCATTGCGTGGCTCTGACATTGCTCTCGCCCACCTCTCGGAAGTCGCCTTCTGGCCCTCGACTCCCGCCAAGTCGCCCGCCGACTATATGCGCACTGTCAACGGAACCGTAGGTCTCACGCCCATGACTCTCGTGGCTCTCGAGTCTACCGCCAACGGCACGGGCAACTACTTCCACGACGAGTGGCAACGTTGTGTCGCCGGCAAGGGGGACAAGACGCCCGTCTTTGTTCCCTGGTATCGCATCGACATGTACGCCCAAGCAATTACCGAGGACGAGGGACGGCAACTATGGGAAACACTCACCGACTATGAGCGTGACCTCTGGTACAACCATGGACTGGACCTCGAGCAGATTGCCTGGTATCGGGCCAAGCTAAAGGAATTCCCGACGCCCGACGCCATGCATGCCGAATTTCCGACAACCCCCACCGAGGCTTTTGTCAACTCGGGAGCCAACGTCTTCCGTGCCGAGGATATCCAAGCCATGCGTAGCAAATGCCTGACTCCACGTGAAGACGAGAACGAACCGGGACTCATGGTGTGGGCAACGCCATCCTCTGGCCATGAATATATCGTCACCGTCGACATCGGCGGTCGCTCGGCCCGCTCCGACTACTCGGTAGTCGCTGTCCTCGACCGTCAGCCTCCAATGACCGTCTGCGCCCAATGGCGCGGACATATCGACCACGACCTCCTGGGCGAACTCGCAATGCGTGTGGCCACCACCTACAACGAAGCTCTGCTCGTCGTCGAGTCCAACACCCTTGAGACTGCCGACGAGTCCCTCAGCGGTGCCGGCGTCCTCGACACTCTCGCCCGTCAATACCCCAACCTCTACTACCGCCCCGCCTCCGACTCTACCATCCCACGACCGGGCCTCCACACCAACCGTTCCACCAAAGCCCACATGATCGACCTCCTGATACGCGCTGTCCGCACCGCCGGCACTTCCGGGAGCGACTGGAGTGTAAGTTCCCTGCCTTGCGCCGACCTTTCTTATCTCGACATTCCCTATTATATCGAGCGCGACAACGAAGCCTGCAACGAGTTCGCCTCCTACATTTGCCTCCCTAACGGCAGTTACAGCGCTCCTTATCCCAAGCACGACGATATACTGATGACCCGCGCCATGGCTCTGTACGTCGCTAACCAAGAACCGCCCCAAGACCCGACAATATCTTCTATCACCTCACGTGCCCAACCCTGGAGAATAAGAGGTTGTTTATAAAGAAATGTGGACAACCTCCAATACTCACCTCAATCGCCCATTAACCATCTTTAACAACCGCTTTATCTCATTAATTGTTAACTTTGAACTGATATATTACCATTATGAAACAGACATTCATCACCCTGCTGATACTTTTAGGCGTGACCATCACTCTACACGCCGCCCCGTCCATCACCTGGCTTGAGACAATCCACGACTTTGGAGCATTTGACGAGTCGATGGGGGCTGTCTCATGCCAATTCCGCTATGTCAACACCGGCGACGAGCCACTGGTTGTCATCCGTGCCACTGCCTCGTGTGGGTGCACACGCCCCAAGTATGACCAGGAGCCTTTGGCCCCCGGCGACACCGCCGCTATAACCGTTGCCTATGACCCCGCCGGACGTCCCGGACGGTTCAGCAAAAAAATCACTGTCGAGACCAACACCTCGCCGGCGACAACCAAGCTCACCGTCAAAGGCGTGGTCATTGGCGACGCCAACACCATCGCCAACCGATATCCCAACAACATGGGAGACCTGAAACTGGCTACATTTGCCGCACTGCTGGGTACGGCCAAAAAACACCACATCCGATCGGTATTCATCGACGGATACAACCGCTCGGCCGATACAATCGTCCCGGTGGTTACAACTCGGGCCAAGTGGCTCGAAGTCACTCCGGCTCCACGACGCGTAGCTCCCGGCGAGAGAGTATCTTTCAACTTCTTCATCACCCCCGACCACACCGACCTGTATGGCCTGGTAGTTGACTCGGTATACTTCTCTGTCGGCAACGACTCCACTTATGCTCTCCCCGTCATTGTCACCCTCGAGGACGACTTCTCGCGCCTGAGCGCCGATGACTATAAAAAAGCACCCGTGGCTCGCATCTCCAACGACACCCTATCACCCGACGACTTCCATGACCGACGTGCCACTGTCTCCATCACCAACGATGGACATTCAACGCTCACCATCCACCGCGTCTACACCATGATGCCTGGCATAGAAATATCCCTCGACCGACGACAGGTAAAACGAGGCAAATCGGCCACCCTAACCCTACAACTGAACGCCCCCCAACCCCAACCCATCCCCATCTCCATCATCACCAACGACCCCATCTCCCCCGTCCAAACCCTGACCATCAACCCATCCCTGAAATAAGAGCTGTCCCATGATAAATGTTAACGCTGAGGTCGCATATCTCGGAGGGATTTTTGGCGTGTGTGTCGGGAATATTTAGTATTTTTGTGGCGTGAAAGCTAATGATACTATAAAATGGGTGATGATGACACTCCTGGGGTGTCTGGTGGCGGCTTGTGCCTCTATGGGACGTCCCGAGGGCGGTCCGCGTGACTATAATCCGCCGGTGTTCATCAAGTCAACCCCCGTGCCCGGAGAGCTGAATGTCACTCCTACCAAGATTGAGCTCACCTTTGACGAGAATGTCGAGCTTGATGATGCCTTCAACAAGGTCATCATCTCGCCCGTGATGAAGACAACTCCCGTGGTGAGAGCCCAGGGTAAACGCGTGACGGTTGACTTGCGCGACACGTTACTCCCCAACACGACTTATACTCTCGACTTTGCCGATGCTATCAAGGACCTTAACGAAGGCAATATCATAGACGGCTTTGCCATCGACTTCTCGACCGGCGGTGAGCTGGACACACTGCGTATCTCGGGCATGGTCTTCGAGGGTCGCACCCTCGAGCCCGCTCAGGGCATGACCGTGGCCGTCACCGACAACCTCTCGGACACGGCGCTGACCAAGGTACCATTCCAACGCATTGCCCGCACCAATCAATTAGGTCAGTTCACTGTCCGCAACCTCAAACCCGGCCGCTACCGCGTCTATGCCATCAACGATGTCAACCGCGACAACCTCTGGGACCGCTCGGAGGACGTGGCATTTTATGACCTCGTGGTAGAGCCTTCGGCAAGCCGGCAGATGGTCACCGACACCATCATACGTCCCGACGGCACCGACTCGACATTCATGCGCGAGACTACCGTCTACTCCCCCGCCGACCTACTACTGACATGGTTCAACGAGGACTACAAGCCCCAGTATGTCAAGGACTACAAGCGTCCCGACCGGCGTCGTCTCGACCTGGTGATGGGTGCCCGCGGAGACTCGTTACCGGTCATCAACCTTGTCAAGGATAATAAAAGTCTTCCGGCCGGAGAATGGGCTCTTATCAGCTCCAATTCACGATGTGACTCAGTGACAATGTGGATCAACGACCGCCAAGTCTATGAAACCGACTCACTGAAAGTGTCGGTGGGATATATGTTGCCCGACTCTGTTGGTATTCCCCGGCTTCATACCGACACCCTGCTCATGGCTTGGCGCGAGCCTAAGAAAAAAGTCGACAAAGACCCTGTAAAACAGGCCAAGGCCGACTCCATAGCGGCAGCCGAGGCCATGATTTTCAATATCGTAGCCCGCTCGGCGACTTCCCATGAGCTGAAGCAACCCCTCGTCCTCGAGACACCGCGCCCGATACTCTCGGTTGATACCACGATGCTGCACCTCGAGGAACTTGTTGATACAGTGTGGACCACCCTTACATTACCCCCGGTCTCACCGGCTATGCCCAAACCTCTTACCACACGCAACATATACCGAGACTGGGCTCCCGGCGCCAAATATCGGCTCATGATTGACTCGGCGGCGATTTCAGACATCTACGGTGCTGTCAATAAGCCATTCAAGCATGAGTTTACGGTCAAGAAGATTGAAGACTATGCCAACCTGAGGTTTACGCTCTCACCGGTGCGTCCCGACACGATGCCGATGATACTTGAGCTGCTCAACGGCTCGGACCAGCCCGTGCGCACTGCACGTGCCGATGCCACAGGTATAGCTACATTAGAGCTCGTGACTCCGGGCACCTACTATGCCCGTGTATTTATTGACGCAAACAATAACGGCGAGTGGGACACCGGCTCGATTGACCTTAAGCTACAGCCCGAGGAAGTCGCCTACTATAACAAAAAGATTGACCTGCGCGCCAACTGGGACAACGAGCTGACATGGGACATCTATACCATCCCCCTCGACCAACAGAAGCCGGGTGCCATAAAGAAAAACAAGCCCAAGCTGAAGAAAGGTCAGAAAGACCCCGACGTCACCGATGAGGACGAAGAACTTGACGAATGGGGCGAACCCATCAACGGCACCAACCGCGGTCACGGCTCTAAGAACAAATTCTCATTTGGCGGTGGCAAGCAACAGTCCACAGGCAATTCAGCCACCCTACGTGATGACCGACGCCGATGACAGCCATCGACATGACCATCTGTCACTTATCCACCTGCTGACATACAATGACAACACTTGAAGACTACATAGCCGACCATATAGACCCCGAGCCCGAATACCTGACAAGGCTCTACCGACAGACCCATCTGAGGCATCTGTATCCCAGGATGTGCTCGGGACATGTCCAGGGGCGGCTGCTGAGGATGCTCACGTCAATGATTGCCCCCTCACACATCCTTGAGCTGGGTACCTATACCGGTTACTCGACCCTGTGTATGGCCGAGGGTATGCCCCCCGGGGCCACCATTGACACGATTGAGATTGATGACGAGATGGAGGATGAGCTCAACGCGACTTTCAGCGCCCATCCCCGAGGCAACGACATCAGGCTCCATATCGGAGACGCCACCATGGTGCTCCCTCATATCGAGGGTCGGTGGGATATGGTCTTTATAGACGCCAACAAGCGGCTATACAACCAATATCTCGATATGGTCATCGACCGCGTTCCCGCCGGTGGATTCATCCTCGCCGACAACACCCTGTGGGACAATAAAATTCTTGACAGCGACTCACTGCATGACGCCCAATCACGCGCCATAGCCGAGTTTAACGACCGCGTTGCCCGGGACAAACGTCTGAGCAAAGTAATCCTTCCTGTCCGTGACGGACTGACGATTATGCAGCGCCTCGAGTAAACGATTGACCGCGACAGAGTGTTATACATATAATTGATTTAATAACCTACAATCCAACGATAATGGAATCAACAAGACAAGCCAAAATATCACGGCTCATCCAGAAAGAGCTGAGCGAAATCTTCCGCCAACAGACTGCCCGCACACATGGCACATTGGTATCAGTGAGCACAGTAAGAGTGTCACCCGACCTGTCAGTGGCCAAAGCCTACCTGTCAATCTTTCCCTCAGAGAAAGGCGCTGAAATCATAGAGAACATACGTAAGTCGGCCAAGACAATACGATATGAGTTGGCCGGGAAAGTAAGATTTCAGCTAAGAAAGACCCCCGAGTTGCAATTCTATCTTGACGACTCACTGGACTATATCGAAAATATCGACCGACTGCTCGAGCAATAAACACCGATATATCGAAGCATCGAAGCATCGAAGCATCGAAGCCCACTACTCACTCGTCACCACTCACTACACTTGATGTTATCCTTAAAAATCGCCTACCGTTATTTACGTTCTCCCAAGTCACACGGAGCCGTCAATGTCATCACCCGCGTGTCAATCGCGGGTGTTGCCGTCTCGACCATGGCTATGATAGTGGTGCTCAGTATTTTTAATGGTTTCAGCGACCTGTCGGCGAGCCATCTTGCCATTCTTGACCCCGACATACATGTGAGCCGTCAAGACAATCGTGTGATATCAGACGGTGACTCGTTGGCCGCAGTCCTGTCAGAAGTGCCCGGTGTCAGTGCCGCACTTCCCACACTGAGCGGTAGAGCCTTGATGACGACCCCGACGACTCAGACCCCCATACAATTCAGGGGCGTTCCCGAAGGCTATGAGCGCTATGCCGGCATCGACTCGGCCATCATCCAAGGCCGGTATGCCACCCATACCACCTCAGGTATGCCCGTCGCCGTGATATCGGTAGGTGTCGCCAACAACCTCAAACAAGGACTTGCCGTCACCGACCCCGATGCACTGCATCTCTATGTACCACGGCGTGTCGGACGCATAAATCCCGCCAATCCCTCAGCGGCCTTTATCGGCACAACAGTGGCTGTCAGTGGCATCTTTTCAGTATCTCAACCCGAGTATGACACTGACTACATACTGTTGCCCCTGGAGACCGCCCGTGAGTTGCTCGACTACTATACCGAGGCCTCGGATATCGCCATATACCTTGACGATGACGCCGACCCTGAAGAAGTCGCTCGAGCCATAGACACACGCCTTGGCAATGACAGTCGATATGTGGTCAAAAATGCCCTTGAGAAACACGCCGAGGCGTTCAAGATGATAAAGATTGAAAAGTGGGTGACCTTTATGATGCTCATCTTTATTCTGGTGATCGCACTGTTTAACATAGTATCGACATTGTCATTGTTAGTAATCGAAAAACGAGACAATATGAAAACCCTACGAGACATGGGGTCCCCACGCTCCCTCGTTCGTCGCGTGTTTATCATCGAGGGCTGGCTGATAACGTCTATCGGAGGCGTCATTGGCATCATCGCGGGTATTGGCCTGAGCCTCCTCCAGCAGTGGGGACACATACTTAAGCTGTCGGCTGACGCCGAGTCCCTGACCATCGACTACTACCCCGTGAGAGTTGCCCCGTGGGATGTCCTCGTTGTCATGGCAACAGTAGCAGTCACCGGGTTGATTGCATCCCAGGCCACACGCCTGTTCACTCGCCGGCTAAATTAGCCGTCACACTACATCAACCGCTTACCGATATATAATCGTGCATTAAACCAATAAAACCACCTATGCAACGCGTATTATTTCATGACACAATCTTCGGGCCGATACACAGTCGGCGCCTGGGGACATCGTTAGGAGTCAATCTGACCCCTAACGATGGTAAGATATGTACCTTTGACTGCCTGTACTGTGAGGCAGGCTTTAATTCCCAGGGACCCGGCACCGGTGGTCTTACACCTCGTGCCGAGGTAAGGCAACAACTTGAAGACACCCTTGTCACAATGCGCGGTGATGGCATGGGGCTTGATGTCATAACCTTTTCGGGCAATGGCGAGCCCACTATCCATCCCCAATTTGGAGACATAGTCGATGATGTCATCGCCCTTAGAGACAAATATTATCCCCACGCCAAGGTGTCGGTACTTACCAACTCAACGAGGTGTCATGACCCGAAAGTCGTGAGTGCGCTGAAACGCGTCGACAACAATATCGTCAAGCTTGACTCGGCTATTGAGTCGACATTCAAGGCCCTTGACCGTCCGTGTGACCCGACGCTCACTCCCGGACGTATCGTTGAAATGCTTAAACAATTTGGCAAGAGGTGTATCATCCAGACCATGTTTGTCCGCTCGCCACATCTTGACAACACTGTCGATGATGAGGTAGAAGCCCTGTGTGAGGCCTACCGCGCAATTAATCCGGGGTCAATCATGATTTACTCCCTGGACCGTCCCACCCCCGATCACACCCTCACCCGCGTCTCGCCCGACGAGCTGACAGCGCTTGCCCGTCGCATAGAAGAAGCCACGGGAGTTACAGTACACGGGTATTAGAGCCTGTCCCATGATAAATGTAAACGCTGAGGTCGCATATCTCGGAGGGATTTTTGGCGTGAGTTGAGGGCGCGTGGCCGTAGCCACGTAACCGAAACGAACACCAAAAAGCACCCGAGAGATGCGAAGGCGAAGGTAATATTCTTTGCGTCAGTGCGTTATT